>NZ_SMKX01000132.1 GCF_004349055.1 Kribbella antibiotica | reverse complement strand
CTGCATGCCTCCATCCTGCCCCCTGCGGGGGACAACCAGCAGTCACGGCGCGTTCGTGAGAGCGCTCCGGGCATGCAAGAATTGGCGATCGTGACTGCCCTCAGAACTCCGGAACTTGCGCGCGCCAAGGCCGACACGGTCTGTGTCGCAGCGGTCGAACCTGCCCGCGAGGCCGCGATCGTCGAGGCCGGCGCCGCGCAGATCGGTGCGCACCTCGGTCATCTGGTCGAGGGCGAGCGCCTGGTCACCCACTATTTCGCCTCCGCGCACCCCGGTTACAAGGGCTGGCGCTGGGCGGTCACGGTCACCCGCGCATCCCGCGCGAAGACGGTCACCGTCAACGAGGTCGTCATGCTCCCCGGCGACGCAGCGATCGTCGCGCCCGTGTGGGTGCCGTGGTCCGACCGCGTCCAGCCTGGTGACCTGCGCCCCGGCGACCTGTTCCCGACGCCCGCCGACGACCCGCGCCTGGAGCCCGGCTACACCGAGACCGGCGCTCCCGAAGATGTCCTCGAGGTCGTCGAAGAGCTCGGCCTCGGCCGTGAGCGCGTCCTGTCGGTGCTCGGTCGCGACGACGCCGCCGAGCGCTGGGCCGCCGGTGACTTCGGTCCGGCCTCCGCCATCGCGCAGGCCGTCCCGTACAAGTGCAACGGCTGCGGCTACTGGATCCGCCTCGGCGACTCCCTCGGCCGCTCCTTCGGCGTCTGCGCCAACGAGATGGCCCCCGGCGAAGGCCGCGTCGTCGCCTTCGACTACGGCTGCGGCGCCCACTCCGACGCCGTCATCGACCTCGCCGAGCCCCCGGTCGCCGACCACGCCTTCGACACCACCGGCTACGACTCCCTGGAGCTGGCCACCGACGACGAAGCCGTCGAGGCCGACGCGGTCCAGACCGAGGTCGAAGCCACCGCCGAACCCACCTCCGACGACGAGGTCGCCGAAGCCTGACCCCCGGTACGCCGCCCGTCGGCGTACCGTCCACGCCCGGCCGAGCCCTCGGCCGGGCGTTCTGCTGTCCCCGACTCCGCAGCCCGCCGGTCTTTGAGTCCCCACCAACCAAAAATCACGCCCGCACATGACTGAACCGTGCTCAAAGTCCCCCATTTGATGGGTGGACCCATGAGATGGGGCGGGTGGGGTCGGCGCGGCGACCCGAGTAGGGCGAACGACCTCAGTCGCGGACGGGCTTGCCGGCCTTGATCTTGTTCCAGCGGCGGGTGCAGTACCAGAGGCCGACCCAGCCGAGGCCGAAACCGGCTGCGGCTGCCCAGATCCACCATTCGAGTCCGTCGCGCTCCAGCGTCGTACGGAAGAACAGCAGGACGACGAACGCGACCGCCCACAGCACGATGCCGACGACGACGGTCGGGATCCCGGACAGGTCGAGGGGCTTCACCTCGGCGTGGACCAGCTCACCGCGGGCCAGCTGGCTGGTGGGGTCGGTGCGCTTCTTGGGCGCGGGCTGCTCCTCCGTCACGGGACCACCATAGACGCACCTTGGCAACGACCTGTGGTTAGTGCTCGCTCGGAAGCGGTTGAACCTGGCACCATTCCGCTTATGAGCTCGCTTCAGGACACATCGACCCGCTCGGGTTCGAATCCCTTCGACTCGTTCTTCAAGATCAGTGAACGGGGATCAACACTCGGCCGGGAGCTGCGTGGCGGCCTCGTCACGTTCTTCACGATGGCCTACATCGTCGTGCTGAACCCGCTGATCATCGGCTCGGCCAAGGACGGTGACGGTCAGCTCATCGGTGGTGGGCTCGACTCGGGCGCCGCGATCGCGAAGGTCGCCGTGACGACCGCGCTGGTGGCCGGCGTCGTGACCATCCTGATGGGCCTGGTGGCCAACTTCCCACTGGCGCTGGCGACCGGCCTCGGGCTGAACGCCTTCATCGCGTTCTCCGTCGCGAGCAAGATGACGTGGGCCGACGCGATGGGCCTGGTGGTGATCGAGGGCCTGATCATCTTGGCCCTGGTGCTCACCGGCTTCCGAAAAGCGGTGTTCGAGGCCGTGCCGGTGCAGCTCAAGGTCGCGATCAGTGTCGGTATCGGCCTGTTCATCGCCTTCATCGGTGTGGTCGATGCAGGCTTCGTACGGCGGCCGAGCGCGGCCGGCGGTCCGCCGGTCGAACTGGGTGTCGGCGGCAACCTTCGGGGCTGGCCGGTCCTGATCTTCGTGGTCGGCCTGATCCTGATCATCACGCTCTATGCGCGCAAGGTGAAGGGCGCGATCCTGATCGGCATCGTCGTCGCGACGGTCCTCGCGATCGTGGTCGAGGCGGTCGCGAAGGTCGGCGGCCGCACGGCGGACAACCCGGGCGGCTGGGGCCTGAGCGTGCCGGCTCTGCCGGACAAGGTGTTCACGAAACCGAACTTCGATCTGGTCGGCGAATTCAACCTGTTCGGATCGTTCGAGCGGGTCGGCCTGATCTCTGCGCTGCTGCTGATCTTCACCCTGATGCTCGCCGACTTCTTCGACACGATGGGCACGATGACCGCGATCGGCGCCGAGGCCGGTCTGCTCGACAAGGACGGCAACCCGCCGAACTCGCAGCGCATCCTCATCGTCGACAGCGTCGCGGCCGCGGCCGGTGGCGCCGCATCGGTCTCCAGCAACACGTCGTACATCGAGTCGGCCTCCGGCGTCGGTGAAGGCGCCCGTACCGGCCTGGCCAGCGTTGTGACCGGGATCTGCTTCCTGATCTCGATGGTGGTCGCGCCACTCGTGACTCTGGTCCCGTACGAAGCGGCGACCCCCGCGCTGATCCTGGTCGGCTTCCTGATGATGACCCAGGTGAAGGGGATCGACTTCGACGACATCGAGGTCGCGTTCCCGGCGTTCCTGACCATTATCCTGATGCCGTTCACGTACTCGATCTCGGCCGGTATCGGCGCCGGCTTCGTCTCGTTCGTCATCCTGAAGGCGGTCCGGGGCAAGGCCCGTCAGGTGCACCCGTTGATGTGGGTCGTGAGCGCGCTGTTCGTGATCTACTTCGCGATCGGCCCGCTGTCGGACTGGCTCACCAACTGAGCCCGTAGCGCCAGATAGTCAGCCCGGGCTGTGAAGAGATCCCGCAGCTCGGCGCTGACGTTGTCCAGAAACTCTTCCCGGTACGACGAATCGGTGAGCAGCGCGATCGAGTAGTAGAGCCCGGTGAAGTTGGCGATGCCGATGGCAACCTTCACCAGGCTCGCGCCCAGAATCATCGTGTGGCCCAGTACTTCGAACTCCCGGGACCATGAGCCGCGCGGCACTCCCCAGGCTTCGTAGATCGACGCGTTGATCCCGAGCATGCCGAAGGCAACGAAGAACAGCCCGACGCCGGTGCTCACGATGAACGCCTGCACCCACTGCCGGATCACTAGGTTCATGCTCAGGTTGAGCCGCTGGATCCGCCGCAACGGCGGATCCGACTGCACGTCCGCCTCGATCGCGTCCAGTTCTTTCGGCAGCCGTACCATCAGGAACAGCGTGCTGAGCAGCGTGAACGCGAGCACCGAGAACACGATGAACGCGACCGGCATCCCGGCGAACACCTGCCACATCTCGGTGTTGATGAACAGCACCAGCGAGAAAACCAGCAGCAGCGGGAGCGCCCGCACGAGACTGGTCAGTGAGTTCCCGAGCTCCCCGGCGATCCGCCGCAGACTCCAGTACGTCGTCGCGATCAGTCCGTAGCCGACCACGACGTACACGGCTCCGACGAGCAACAAGTTGCCGGCGGCAATCCCGAAGAATTGCTTCAACTGGACCTGGGTCACCAACGGCAGCAGGGCCGGCAGGAACACGAACACGGCCAACTCGGGCAGACCGAACCGCGAGGGCAACGACCAGAACGGCCGCTTCCGCCGTACGTTCAGCAACCCGAAGGCGGCGACGAGAACAAGAAGGCCTCCGGCCGCGCCCAGCAGGTTCTGCCACCAGTCCCATTTGAGCGATGTGGCGCCGAGCATCTCGGCCAGGAACACCAGCGTCAGCAGCGGCGCGGCCCGGTTGAAGATGTCGTGCGTCGGCGAGAAGTCCTCGATGAACAGCGGCAGCCCGGCCCGCCGGAACCGCTGCTCGTACCGCACCAGTTCGCGTGGCGTCCCCATGCCTCCGCACTCTAGTGCACCGGGAATACCACTGAGCGGAACGAGGTTATCGTTAGCAAAGGTAATGAGTTAAGGTAAAGATATGCCGGAAGTCGTAGCACAGCAGGTGAAGAGTGACGTGGGGCTCGTGAGCGCCCTGCGGTCGTCCACGTTGCGGTTGTCGCGGCAGATCCGGCGCCAGCGCGAGCCCGGTCACGATCTGACCGCCAACCAGCTAGGTGTCCTGGGCGCCCTGTCCAAGCACGAGCTGATGACGATCGGTGAGCTGGCCGCGCACGAGCAGGTCAAACCGCCGTCGATGACGCGCATCATCTCGAACATGGAGGAGGCGGGCCTGGTGCTCCGCCGCCCGCACCCGACCGACAAACGTCAGGTGACCGTCGAGCTGACCGGCAAGGCCGACGAGCTGATCCTTGCCAACCGCAAGCGCCGCGACGAGTGGTTGCACGCGAAGCTCAAACAACTGACCCCTGAGGAGCGCGACATCCTGCGTAAGGCAGCACCTGTTCTCGAGCGGCTGGCGGCCAAGTGAGCCCCACGTTCCACGCTTTCCGAGTCCGGAACTTCCGGCTGTATGCCACCGGCGCCATCGTCTCCAACGTCGGCACCTGGATGCAGCGGGTCGCCCAGGACTGGCTGGTCCTCGAGCTCACCCACTCCGGTACGGCGCTCGGTATCGTCACCGGTCTCCAGTTCGCCCCGGCCCTCCTGATCGGCCCGTACGCCGGCCTGGTCGCCGACCGTTTCCCCAAGCGCAAGCTGCTCCAGATCACGCAGGTCTGGATGGGAATCGCCGCGCTCACCCTGGGCGTCATGACCGTCACCGGTGTGGTTGAGCCGTGGCACGTCTTCGTAATCGCGTTCCTCTTCGGCATCGGTACGGCGTTCGACGCCCCCGCGCGCCAGTCGTTCGTGGTCGAGATGGTCGGCCGTGACGATCTGTCGAACGCAGTCGGCCTGAACTCGGCCTCCTTCAACGCCGCCCGCCTGATCGGCCCTGGTCTAGCCGGCCTTCTGATCCACTGGATCGGCACCGGCCCGGTCATCATCATCAACGGGTTCAGCTACGCCGCCGTGATCCTGTCGCTGCGCCTGATGCGGACCGCCGAGCTGCACACCCCCAAGGTTGCGGCCCGCGACAAGGGCATGATCCGCGACGGCATGCGCTATCTCTGGCGCCGGCCGGATCTGATGATGGTCCTTGTCACGGTCGCCTTCGCCGGCATGTTCGGGCTGAATTTCCAGCTCACGTCGGCCCTGATGGCGGTCGAGGCCTTCCACAAGGGCGCGGGGGAGTACGGAATCCTCGGCTCGATCCTCGCGATCGGATCCCTGGCCGGCGCACTACTGGCGGCCCGCCGGGTGCGGATCCGCGCTCGGATGGTGATCGGTGCCGCGATCGCGTTCGGTCTGCTCGAGGTCGTGAGCGCGATCATGCCGTCGTACCTGACCTTTGCCTTGATCCTCCCGCTGGTCGGCCTCGCGTCGCTGACCATGCTGACCACCGCGAACGCGACCATGCAGCTCAGCATCGAGCCGACCATGCGCGGCCGCGTGATGGCGCTCTACATGACCGTCCTGATGGGCGGTACGACGATCGGCTCGCCCCTGATCGGTTTCGTCGGCCAGGAGCTCGGCGCCCGCTGGTCCCTGATCGTCGGCGGCGGCCTGACCTCGCTCGGCGCCATCGCCTCGGTCCTCTACTTCTCACACCGCCGCGGCATCTCGATCCGCCCTCACCTGCTCCCGCGTCCGCGGCTGGAGATCCTCCCGCAGACGGAACTACTCGCAGACAAAGCCGTAGTCGACGTTCCGGTGAAGGAAACGGGCCCGCGCGTGGCTTAAGGCTGGATGCGGGTCAGCAGTCGAGCGGCGAAGAACAGAGCGTCGGTCTCGCCCTCGACGGCAGTCCGCACCGCGGCCGGATCGTGTTTCGGCCGCGGGCGATCGATCGGCGTACGGGCTGTGCTGACCCGGACGAACCCCGAACGTCGGCCCACGCACGGCCGCCACTCGACCCCGACGATGTCGATCAACGCGATCGAGCGCGGGTTGCCGTCGGCCTTCTTCCGTCGCGACGCCGACCACGGGTACGCGAACATCAGCAGCCCGTTCGCCACCGCGACCGTCGCGTCCTTCCCCTCCAATGCATCGGCGGCCAACGGCGGCGCGACCAGCCACGTCGGCGCGGCAGTCTCCGGTACGGCGCGACGCGCGCGGGCGATCCGAATCTCGGACGCAAGCCGCTCGGCCGCCGCCAGATCCGCGACCTCGAACTGGTAGATCGACTGGTACGCCCCGCCGCTCACACTCAACAACGGATCGGCATGCTCCCGCAGCTCGAACTCGAGCACGGCCGAAACCCGTACGGCGCTCAACGCCTCGACCGGGATGACGCGCTCGCCCAGCGGTCCGTCGTACTGGACTCTGATCGTGCCGGCGCCATCCCACTCGAGCGTGCCGTGGTTGGTCTGCAGTCGCATACTCACCAGTTGATCAGGGATAGCAACTTGGCGGCGAAGAACAGGCCGTCTGTCTCGAACACGGCCGAGGTCTGCAGCGTCTCCGGGTCGTCCATGGGCTTGGGGCGTTCAGCGGGCGTCCGCGTCGTGGTCAGCCGCAAGTAGCCGACGCGGCCGACCGACTGCGGCGCCCACTCGACGTTCCGCAACTCCGCGAGCGGCAACCGCCACGGATCGCCGTACGACTTCTTTGGCTGGGTCGCGCCGAAGCCGTAGTCGAGGACCAGGTCGGTGCCGTCGAGCTCGGCCTTGACGCCCTGGTACTTGACCTTGTCCGGTGCCGGCGGCGGCTCGATCAGCCAGCGCTCGGCCGGCCCGGACGGCGGTTGGTGCAGGGCGATCGCCGTACGGATCTCTTGCGCGTAGTAGTCGGCGAGCAGCCACTGCTTGGCGTCGAAGTCCAACCGGTACGGGTCGAGGATCTCGCTGAGCCGACCACCGGCAACCGTCAGCAGCGGGTCGGCGCGCTCACGGAGCACGAGGCGGATCGTCGCGTCCTCTTTGCCGCCCGGCATCACGACCTCAACCCCGGCCAGCGCCTCGACGGGGATCGTCCGGCGACCCAGCCGCTTCAGCAGATGGTACGTCGAGCTGCTTTTCTGCTTGAGCCAGGGACCCGGATACTGCAGCTGGACCGTGCCCAGCCCGTCCCACACCATGGTCGCGTTCCGCCCGCGCAGTTCGTCGCCGCTCAACCCCTCCACGAGCGACCATCCTGTCGCTCCTTGGGGTCAGACACATAATGGAGCGTGACCCACTACGATCTCGTCGTCATCGGTACCGGCTCCGGCAACTCGATCGTGAACCATCGGTTCGCGGACTGGAAGGTGGCGATCGTCGAGCGAGGTGTCTTCGGCGGCACCTGCCTGAACAAGGGCTGCATCCCGACCAAGATGTTCGTCCACACCGCCGATGTCGCCGCGACCCCCGCCGGCAGCAGCCGGTACGGCGTCGACGAGGAACTGCTCGGGATTCGCTGGCCCGAGATCCGCGACCGCATCTTCGGCCGGATCGACCCGATCGCCGCGGCAGGTTCGGAGTACCGGCATCACAACCCCGACAACGCCAACGTCACCGTGTACGACGGCACTGGCCGCTTCACCGGCGTCAAGGAGCTGACGGTCGAGGATCACGACGGGGTGACCAGCGTCATCACCGCCGACCGCTTCGTCCTGGCCGCAGGCAGCCGCCCGGTGATCCCGCCGATCGTAGGTCTCGAGGAGACCGGCTACCACACCTCCGACACGATCATGCGGCTCGAGGAACTGCCTCGCCGCCTGGCGATCCTCGGGTCCGGTTTCGTCGCGGCCGAGTTCGCGCATGTGTTCTCGTCGTTCGGTGTCG
Source organism: Kribbella antibiotica (assembly GCF_004349055.1). Lineage (GTDB taxonomy): Bacteria > Actinomycetota > Actinomycetes > Propionibacteriales > Kribbellaceae > Kribbella > Kribbella antibiotica. The sequence continues at coordinate 18,004 of NZ_SMKX01000132.1, read as the reverse complement.
AGGTCACGCTGATCGCCCGGTCGAAGGTCATGCTCCGCGGTGAGGACGCCGAGATCGCGTCGCAGTTCACGGAGATCGCACGCGGCAAGTACGACGTACTGCTGGAGCACGAAACCATCCGGGCCACCCGGCTTGAGGACGGCTCGATCCGGCTGTGGATGCTGTGCCCCGACGGTAAGGAAGAGCTGATCGTCGACGACCTCCTGGTCGCCGTCGGCCGCACCCCGAACGCCGACCAACTGAACCCCCAAGCCACCGGTGTCGAGGTCGACCGCGAGGGTCGCGTTGTGGTCGACGAATACCAGCAGACCGCGGTCGACGGTATCTACGCGCTCGGCGACCTGACCTCGCCGTACCAGCTCAAGCACGTCGCCAACCACGAAGCCCGCGTCGTCAAACACAACCTCCTGGAGCCGGACCACCGCATCAAGTCCGACCACCGCTTCGTCCCGCACGCCGTCTTCACCTCCCCCCAGATCGCGTCGGTCGGTCTCACCGAAGCCGAGGCCGAAGCCCAAGGCGTCAACTTCGTCGTCAGCCGCCAGAAGTACGCCGACATCGCCTACGGCTGGGCCATGGAAGACACCACCGGCTTCGCCAAACTCCTCGCCGACCCCGAGACAGGCCAACTCCTCGGCGCCCACATCATGGGCCCTCAAGCCTCCACCGTGATCCAGCCCCTCATCCAAGCCATGAGCTTCGGCCTGAACGCCCACGACATGGCCCGCGGCCAATACTGGATCCACCCCGCCATGCCCGAACTCATCGAAAACGCCCTCCTCAACCTCCCCCTCAAACCCCAGGAGTAAGCCCGCGCGGCTAGCGGCACCGGATTGTGTGGGGCGGACGACACGAAGGACAGGTAGTAGTCGCCCGCGCCCGCCGTCCGGGTGACCTACTGAGCTTGCGATGCGCCGGACGGGCCACACACCTCCAGTCGCTAGCGTCGCGCGCTCCCGCGGGATCAGCCTGGGCGGTGCACGTGGTGAGCACCCTCGCTCCGGCCACGCGCGCTCCTCCGTCGCGTGCTTCGCCCGTGCGCCCCACCCGCCCGTTCACACGGCTGCCGCCGCTTCCGCCCATTCCTTCGTCGCGAACTGGCGGCTAGCGGCAAGGTGGTTGTGGTGATGTGGGCGCACCGAAGCAATTGCGTTGTGGGCCAGGGCCAGGGCCAGGGCTGAGGGCGCGGGTGGGGCCGGGCCGGGCTGGCGGTTCGAGATGGTGCACATGTCGAGCACCACCGCTCCGGGCACACGCATTTCGCCGCGAGCTTGGGTTTGCTGAACTCGCTTTGGTGGCGCGGTGACCTCGTTTGGCCGGGTACGCGACATCAAGGACTGGTAGTAGTCGACCCAGCGGACCTTCCGGATGACCTGCTGAGCGTGCAACGCGCAGGAAGCGTCGCACACCCCCAGTCGCTAGCGTCGCGAAATCAGCCGCGCTGAGCCGACGTCGTGTGCCGGATGCGCAACACTCACCAACTCCAGTTCGTACAGCGAGCCCAGGCGTGGCAATCGCCCAAGGCCAGTTGATGAGTGCCGACGGTCCGTCCCCGCGTGCACGCGGCCAATGGGGTGCGGGCCCGGCCTCGCATGGAGCACAAGCGACTGGTCGGCGCAAGAACGCACCGTGCGTACCGATCAACGGGTAGACCCCCGCCTCGCCGGCCCCCGCCGCGCCTGGCGTTGAGCCTCGGTGGCGACCACTACCCGTTCATCGGTACACAGAAAGCCCCAGCCGCAGCACGCCCTAAGCTAGGCGGATGCGATTGTTCGTGGCCGTTGTGCCACCCCTTGAAGTTGTGGAGGATCTGAGCGAGTTCGTCGCACCGCGGCGGGAACATCCGGATGACGACATCCGATGGTCCGCGGGCGAGCACTGGCACATCACCTTGGCGTTTCTGGGTGAAGTGCCGGACTGGAAGACCGATGAGCTGTCGGAGCGGCTGGAGGCGATCGCGCAGCGGCAGAAGCCGTTTCCGCTGAGTCTTCGGGGAGCCGGCGCATTTCCTGGCGTACCGGATGCGCGGGTTCTGTATACGGGAGTCCGGGACGAAACCGAGGCACTGCAGCACCTGTCGAAGACGGCTCGGGCTGCGGCGAGCAAGGCCGGGGTCGCCCCGGACGGGCGGAAGTTCGTGCCGCATCTGACGCTGGCGCGGTTCCGTCAGGAGATGGACGCGACACGCTGGGTGCGGGTCTTCGATACGTACAGTGGCGGCGAGTGGACAGCCGGCAGTCTGCAGCTGATCGAGTCCCATCTCGGGACGGGTTCTGCGTCGTACGCCACAGTGGGCGAATGGGAATTCTTAGGTTAACCTCAGGAAGGTTAGCCACTCCTAAGGTAGGGAATCCTTTCGGTCATGCTCGCGAACTACTTGATCGGACTCCGTGAGGGTCTTGAGGCCTCGCTGGTCGTCAGCATCCTCGCCACCTTTCTCGTCAGGTCGCAGCGGAAGGACCAGCTGAAACTGGTCTGGATCGGAGTCGGCGCGGCACTGGCCGTGGCAGCCGCCGCGTGGGGGTTGCTGCAGTTCGTGACCGCGCTGACCGCCAAGTCCTTCACGACCCAGGAGACGGTCGGCGGGGTGATGTCGATCGTCGCGGTCGGCTTCGTCACCTGGATGATCTTCTGGATGCGCAAGGCGGCGCGCAGTATCGCCAAAGAGCTGCGTGACGGGATGGAGAAGGCGCTCGCGATCGGCCCGCAGGCCGTCGTGGCCCTGGCCTTCCTCGCGGTGTTCCGCGAGAGCATCGAGACCGCCTTCATTATCTACGCCTCGGCCGCCACCGCGACGACCGCGGCGCCGTTCGCCGGCGTCATCCTCGGGTTGGCAACGGCCGTCGTACTGGGCTTCGGAATCTACAAGGGCGCGGTGAAGATCAACCTGGCGGTCTTCTTCAAGTGGACGGGCGCAGTCCTGATCCTGGTCGCGGCCGGCATCTTCGCCTACGGCTTCCACGACCTGCAGGAGGCCAACATCCTGCCCGGCCTGCACCATCTGGCGTTCGACATCTCGCACGTCATCCCGCCAGACAGCTGGTACGGCGTTCTGCTCAAGGGCGTCTTCAATTTCAACCCGGCGCCGACCGTGGTCGAGTCGATCGCCTGGGTGGTCTACCTGGTGCCTGTGCTGGTGCTCTACTTCCGTCCGGTTTCCTCATCACCTGTTCAGGAGAAGCATGTTCCCGTCCAAGGCTCGTAAGGCCACAGTCGCCGTACTGGGGCTCGCCGCTCTCACCGCTTGCGCCAAGGACGCCACCCCGGTGGCCGATGACGGCACCGGCCCGGTCACCGTCAAGGCGTCCGACTCGGGCTGTGACCTCAGCCGTCGTGATGTGAAGTCTGGGACGAGCACCTTCTCGGTCTCCAACGGTGGCAGCAAGGTCACCGAGTTCTACGTGTACGCCGATGGTGACCGCGTGATGGGTGAGGTCGAGAACATCGGCCCGGGCCTCAAGCGCGACCTGATCGTGGAGCTGCCGACCGGGAAGTACCAGGCGGTCTGCAAGCCGGGCATGGTCGGCGACGGCATCCGCGGCGACCTGAACGTGGCCGGTGACGCGCCCGCGCAGGTCGACGAGGACACCCTGCTCAAGCAGGCCACCGAGAGCTACCAGCGCTACGTGAACTCGCAGGCGGTCGCGCTTGAGCAGAAGACGACCGAGTTCGTCGACGCGGTGAAGGCCGGCGATGTCGCCAAGGCGAAGGCGCTGTTCCCGATCTCGCGCACCTACTGGGAGCGGATCGAGCCGGTCGCCGAGTCGTTCGGTGACCTCGACCCGAAGATCGATGCCCGGGTCAACGATGTCGAGCCCGGCACCGAGTGGACCGGGTACCACCGGATCGAGCAGGCACTGTGGGAGAAGAACACCACGGCCGGTATGGCGAAGTACGCCGACCAGCTGCTCGTCGACGTGAAGACTGTGGTCGCCAAGGCCAAGGTGGTGAAGCTGAACCCGCTGCAGCTCGCGAACGGCGCCAAGGAGTTGCTCGACGAGGTCGCCACCACCAAGATCACCGGCGAGGAGGACCGCTACTCGCACACCGACCTGTGGGACTTCCAAGCCAACGTCGAGGGCGCGCAGGCCGCGATCCAGGCGCTCCGGCCGGCCTTGCAGGCAAGGGATGCAGCCCTCGTCGCGTCGCTGGACACGAACTTCAAGGCGGTCTTCGCGGCGGTCGACAAGTACCGCGAGGGTGACGGTTTCAAGCCCTACAACGTGACCGAGGCGGAGAAGAAGGAGCTGGGCCGGGTCGTCGACGGTCTGGCCGAGCCGGTCTCCAAGGTCGCCGGCGTGATTGCGAAGAAGAAGTGACTTCAGGCAACGCAGAGCGCAAAGGCATCTCCCGCCGCGGCCTGATCGGCGCGGCGGGTGCAGCAGTCGCGACCGGAGTCGCCGGGTACGTCGCCCACTCCGCGCTGGCCGGCGAGGAGTCGCAGGCGGCCGACACCAACGGCCCGGTCGAGTTCCACGGACCGCACCAGGCAGGCATCACTACCGCCGTACAGGATCGGTTGCACTTCGCATCGTTCGATGTGACGACGACCAAGCGCGATGACCTGATCGCGTTGCTGAAGGAGTGGACGGCTGCGGCCGCGCTGCTCACGGCCGGCCGCGACATCGGCCAGTATGGCGCTGTGAACGGTCCCGGCGAGGCTCCTCCGGAGGACACGGGGGAGGCAGTCGGTCTGCCGCCGGCCCGGCTCACGTTGACGATCGGGTTCGGCGCATCGCTGTTCGACAAGCGGTTCGGGCTGGCCGGGAAACGGCCGGCCGCGCTGGTCGACCTTCCGCACTTCATCGGTGACGACATCGACCCAGCTCGTTCCGGCGGCGACATCGCCGTACAGGCTTGTTCTGATGATCCGCAGGTGGCGGTGCACGCGATCCGCAACCTGGCCCGGATCGGCTTCGGCCGGGTCGCGATTCGCTACTCCCAGCTGGGCTTCGGCCGCACGTCGTCGACGTCGCGCGCGCAGACGACCCCGCGGAACCTGTTCGGCTTCAAGGACGGTACGAACAACCTCAAATCCGAGGACCCGGCGAAGCTCGAGCAGCACGTCTGGGTTCAGCCCGACGACGGCGCCGACTGGATGGCGGGCGGTTCGTACCTGGTGTCACGCCGGATCCGGATGAACATCGAGATCTGGGACCGTACGTCGCTCGGTGAGCAAGAGACCATCATCGGTCGGGGCAAGGGCACCGGCGCCCCGCTCGGTAAGGCGGAGGAGTTCGACGCGATCGACTTCGAGGCCAAGGGCTCCGACGGTGCAGCGAAGGTCCCGCTGGACTCGCATGTCCGGCTCGCGCATCCGCAGTTCAACAGCGGTGCGGAGTTGCTGCGGCGTGGCTACAACTTCGTCGACGGCTCCGACGGACTGGGCCGCTTGGACGCCGGGCTGTTCTTCTTGGCCTACCAGCGTGACCCGCGCAAGCAGTTCATCCCGATCCAGAAGCAGCTGGCGCGCTCCGACACCCTGAACGAGTACATCCACCACGTGGGCTCCGGGATCTTCGCATGTCCCGGTGGTGTCACACCTGGCTCGTACTGGGGCGAGAAGCTCTTCGCCTGAGCCACCTTTTCACTACATTGTCGCGGGTGAGCAATCAGCAGCAGCCTCCCTACGGCCAGCCTTACGGCCAGCCACAGCACCCGTACGGACAGCAGCCGCAGTACGGCGGCTATCCGCCGCCCCCGCCGCCGCAGGGGAGCAACAAGACTATCCTGATCGTGTTCAGCGTGCTGGTCGCGGTCGTCGTCCTCGGCGCGGGCGTGTTCATCGTCAGCCGCTTCGCCGGCGGTGGCGACGACGGTGGCACCGCCGCCGGCCCGAGCACACCGGTCCAGTCCCAGCCGACGGATGACGCCCCCCGCTCACCGGGGACGACGCCATCCACCGGCGGAAGCCCGAGTGCACCAGCCAGTACGCCGCCTGCCGCGACCCAGCCGTGCCGCGGCTGCATGCCGGGGATCACGGTCAACGGGAGCCTGAAGGCGCTCAAGGCCAAGGGGTACACCTGTAAGAACGACGGTGTGCTGGGGATCAGGTGCGCGAAGGGCAACCTCGACGTCACGGTCCACCCCGACTACACGAACAAGGCCTACGTCGAGCGGATCAACATCAGCGGCTCGTCCAGCGCGCGGAAGCAGAACTGCCCGGAGTGCATCACCGGTGCGGTCGCCGCGCTGAAGCAGGGTCTGCCGACTGTGCTGCCGCTGTTCGTCGCAGACGCGTCGATCCGCCGCCAGTTGATCTCCTTCGCCGCGCAGGGATCCGGCGTTCCGGCCAGCGGCCCGAGCGCGGTCAGGGACTTCAGTCTCGAGGGGAGCTACCGCGCTTCGACTCACGGGTACAGCGGTGCGACGGTCGGCAAGGACGGCAGGTACGCGTCGTCCTACTCGACGTCGCTCTACGTGGACGGCTGGTCCTAGGCCCGAGCCGGCTGGGTGCGGGCGCCGATCAGGTTCAGGACGATGCAGGAGAAGACCAGCGTGTTCTCCTGGTTGTAGAGCTCGGTCCGGGTCCGGACCAGGCCGCGGTCCGGCTTGGAGCGGGAGCGGGTGGCTTCGAGGATCTCGGTGGTGAGGCGGAGGATGTCGCCGGGGCGGACCGGGAGGTGCCACCGCAGTTCGTCGACCCCGGGGCCGCCCAGGCTGGCCACCTTCGTCAGGTACTGGTCGGCGTACAGGCGCATCATCAGGCCCGCGGTGTGCCAGCCGCTGGCGATCAGGCCGTGGTAGGGCCCGTGCGCTGCGGCATCAGGGTCCAGATGGAAGTACTGCGGGTCGAACCGCTGGGCGAATTCGACGATCTCACCCTGCCCGACGACGACCCGTCCCGGGTGCTCGGTACGGGTCCCCACCACGTAGTCCTCGAAGTACATACCTTCCAAGATACTGATCAAACAACTATTTGACTGCTCCCGCGGTCACACCTGCCACAAAGTGGCGCTGGGCAAGCAAAAATCCGATCACGACCGGGATGCTCACGATCAGCGCCGCCGCCATGATCTGGTTCCAGTAGATATTGGTCTGCGTGGAGTACTGCCGCAGCCCTACCGAGAGTGTCCGGTTGGCTTCGGTCGTCATCACCGAGGCGAACAGAACCTCACCCCACGCGGTCATGAACGAGTAGATCGCGACCGCGATCACGCCCGGGCGCGCCGCCGGCAGGACGACTCGCCACAGTGCACCCATCGGGCCACAGCCGTCGACCAGCGCCGCCTCGTCCAGCTCCCGCGGGATGCTGTCGAAATAGCCGGCCAGCATCCAGATCGAGAACGGCAGACTGAACGTCAGGTACGTGATGATCAGGCCGAGCCGCGTCCCGACCAGCTGCACCCCGAACTGGTTGTTGATGTTCACGAAGATCAGGAACAACGGCAGCAGGAACAGCACGCCGGGGAACATCTGCGTCGACAGCACCGTGGTGGTGAAGACCGTCCGCCCGCGGAACTTGAACCGGGACACTGCGAACGCCGCCAGGATCGCCAGCGCCACCGAGAACAGCGTGGCGACGACCGACACGATCGTGGAGTTCACGAAATACCTTGCCAACGGCACCGTTTTCCACATGTCGATGAACGGCGCGATGGTGAGGTTCGTCGGCCACCAGGTGAACGCGCCCTGGACGTCCTTGAGCGGTTTCAGCGATGACGTGACCATCACGTACAGCGGGATCGTCACGAACAGACCGAGCACGATCAGTACGACGGCCCGGTAGGCCTTGAAGCCTTTGGTCTCAACCACGTCGACTCTTCCTTCCCGTGACGATCAGATAGATGCCGGTGACAATCATCAGGAAGATCAGCAGCAGCACGGACATCGCCGCACCCGAACCGAAGTTCCAGGTCAGGAACGACGCGTTGTAGATGTGGAAGGCGATCAGGTCACCGGCCGGCGGCTGCGCCGTACCGAACAGCACGTACGGCGTGTTGAAGTCGCTGAACGTCCACAGGAACAGCACGAGTACCAGCACCAGGTTGACCGGGCGCAGCGACGGCAGCGTGATGTTGCGCCACTGCCGCAGGTTGCCGGCGCCGTCGACCGAGGCGGCCTCGTAGAGATCGCGCGGAATGCTGGTCAGGCCGGCCATCAAGGTGAGGAACGCGAACGTCCACAGCTTCCAGGTCGCGACCGTGATCAGCGAGATCAGTGCGTTGCTGCCGATCAGCCAGAACGGCTTGCCATCGCCCAGGTGCAGCTGCGTGAGCACGTGATTCACAGCGCCGGTATCGCGTTGCAGCATGAAGTTCCAGGTCAGGATCCCCGCGTACGCCGGAAGCGCGTAGGGGACCAGGAACAGCGTGCGGACGATGGCCCGGCCCTTGAACGCCGGTTGCAGCGCGACAGCTGCCGCCATACCGAGCACCCAGGAGAGTGCGACGGTGACGAGTGAGAACACCACCGTGACGCCGAAGGACTTCAGCAGCCCCTCGCCGACCGCGTTGTCGAAATCCAGCGCGACCTTGTAGTTGTTGATCCCGGCGCTCGGGGCGGCCGACCAGTTCGCGATGAAGAACTTGGTCAGCTTGACGAAGCTCATCCAGATCCCGACCAGCATCGGGAGGATGTGGATGACCAGCTCCATCAGGACGGCCGGGGCGACCAGTGCGTAGGGCAACCACCGTCGCAGGCCGGGGCGGTGCTCGATGCCGGGCTTGGACTTGCGAGCCGGCGGCTTGGTGGCCGCCGGCGTCGCTTCGTGGGTGGCGACCGACATCAGCTGCTCGCGGCCACTTGGTCCTGGGCGGTCTGGAGTGCGGCCTTCACCTCGTCGGCGCTGACCGTTCCACCGGTGGCGATCTTGGCGAACAGGCCGTTCATCGCCTTACCGACGGTGCTTTCGAACTGGTCCTCGGCCGGCACCAGCGGCAGCGGCTTGGACTTGGTGTTGTAGATGTCGGAGAAGATCGCCGCCTCGGCAGCGTCGGTGGTGAACACCGGCTTGGCGTCCTTGAGCACCGGCAGCGAGGAGAACGGCTTGCCCAGCGTGGTCTGCGTGGTGGCGTCCGTCATGTACTTGACGAACTTCAGCGCCGCGTCCTTGTGCTTGGTGTTCTTGAACACCGACAGGTTGATCCCGGCCACGTGGCTGGCCACCTGCTCACCACCGGCGGGCGCCGGGAACGGTACGACGCCGTACTCGCCGGCCTTCATGCCGTTGGCAACGATCGAGGAGTCGGCGTTGTTCTGGTTGATCACCATCGCGACCTTCTTGGTCGCGAAGTCGTTGACCGACTTGGTGCCGTTGTCGTACTGCGCGTTGGACGGGTTCGCGACCTTGTCCTTCTGCATCAGGTCGAGGTACCGCAGCACACCCTGGACGTTGCCGTCGCTGGTGAAGGTCGGCTTGCCGTCGGCGCCGAACCACTCGGACTTGTTCTGGGCGCCGTTGATGAACGCGAAGTGCACGTTCTCGGTGTAGCTGCCGGCGGCCAGCGCCATGCCCCACTGGTTCTTCGCGGGGTTGGTCAGCTTCTGCGCGGCGGTGACCATCTCTTCCCAGGTCTTCGGCGGCTCCACCTTGGCGGCCGCGAACATCGCCTTGTTGTAGTACAGGCCGTAGGCCAGACCGTAGAGCGGGACCGAGGTGATGTCCTCGCCTGCCTTGCCGCCGGTCGCCAGAGCCGTCGGCACGAACTTGTCCTTGCCCCCGATCGCGGTCAGTGCGTCGTTGTCGAACGGCAGGAAGGCCCCGGTCGCCTGCAGCGAGGCGGCCCAGGTGTTGCCGATGTTGACCACGTCCGGCGCCTGGCCGGAGGTGATCGCGGTCTGGATCCGCGTCTGCAGGTCGTTCCAGCCGATCACCTCGAGGTTGACCTTGATACCGGTGTCCTTGGTGAACTGCTCAAGGACCGGGGTCAGGACCTGCTTGTCGTTGTCCAGGCTGGTGCCCTGGTTGCTGGCCCAGTAGGTCAGCGTCTGGTCGCCACCCGTGCCCCCGTCGGAGCCCGAATCGGACCCTCCACAGGCTGCCAGGCTGACCCCTAGGGCGGTCGCCGCTACCGCGGCTACAAACGAACGCAGTCTCACGTCGGACTCCTCGTCCTCGTGCGGTGATGATGTGGGCCCAATATGGCCTAACCGGTTAAGTTTGGAAACCCTAACCGGTTAAGCCACGTGATCTTCGTTACTGCCTCGTGACGTGCTGTCCACGGTGCGCAAGCGATCACTCGCCCAGAGTAGTCAGATCACCGGTCCGGACGAGGTGCGAATCCGGAGAAGCCCGGGCGGGGCCTCCAGGTGGAGCTGCTGCTGACCGCCGGCCAGGCGCAGCAACAGGTCGGCGGCCGCGCGGCCGCGCTCCATCGTCTGCTGGTCGACCGCGGTGATCCCGGGTCCGGCCAGTTCGCACAGCGGCGAGTCGTCCCACGCGAGAATCGAAACCTCACCCGGTACGTCGATGCCTAGCTCGGCCGTCACGCGCAGCGCAGCCACAGCCATCAGATCATTCCCCAGTACGACGGCAGTCGGGCGATCCGGCCCGGTCAGCAACCGCCGGGTGTGGTCGGCGCCGTCGTCGTACCGGTAGTTGCCTTCGATGTGGCGGACGGTGATGCCGCGGGCTGCCGCGTGTTCGCGCAGGAGCTGGACGCGGAGCTGTTCGTGGATGAAGTGGAACGGGCCGCTGACGTGGGCGATGTCGCGGTGACCGAGCTCGGCGAGGTGATCGAGCAGGAGCGTGACAGTCTCTTCGGGCTGGCTGATCAGGCGGCCGACCCCGTCGTCGGGGGCGTTCGAGCTGACCACGACGCACGGCACGCCGAGCTCCTTGAGCAGCGGGATTCGCGGGTCGTTCTGGTGCTCGTCGAACAGCACGAACCCGTCGACCCGGCCCTGGCGCGACCAGCGCCGCAGTACGTCGAGGTCTTCGCCGTTCTCGCCGGTGAGGCGCAGCAGGAGCGACGAATCGACCTCGTTCAGGTACTGCTCGATGCCGACCAGAGTGCGCATGTAGAACGCCTCGGTCGAGATCAGCGTCGGGTCGCGAGCGATCACGATGCCGATCGTGCGGGTCCGGCTCGCGGACAGCGCGACGGCGGCCGAGTTCGGATGGAAGCCGAGCTCCTCCGCCAGGTCGAGCACCCGCTGCCGAGTCTCGTCGCTGACCCCGGCGCGACCGTTCAGCGCGTAGGAGACGGAGGCCTTGGAAATCTGCAACTGCCGGGCCAGGTCGCTGATCGTGACGCGATGACCACGCTTGTCCGGGGCAGCCGAGCCCGCCGTACCGTCGGCCTCACCGTTGGCCAAGGATCCGGTTGTCGTCATGCACTACCTGCCCGCATGGACGGGAGAGTAGCAGCGCCGTTTTCGGCCACGCACGATTCACGAGTGTTGGATAGCGTTATCCCATGACCTCTGCCGAGCCGTTGCGCCTGGATTTCCTGCCCTGGGAGTACGCCAAGACCGCCACGCCCGCCGAGCGATCCCGGCAGGAGGACCGCCAGGCGCGCCTCACCGGCGAGGTGGCGCTTGCCCCCGACGTGTACGTCGCCGAGTCCGCCGCCGTTTACTGCGCTTCGCTGCAGCTGGGGGAGCGCTCCTATGTCGCCGCCCATGCCTATCTCACCGGCCGCATCGCCGTGGGCTCCGACACCACGATCAACCCCTTCACTGCAGTCCGCGGGGAGGTGACGATCGGAGACGGTGTCCGCATCGGCGCCCACAGCTCGATCCTCGCCTTCAATCACGGCACCGCCCCGGGCGAGCCGATCTTCCGCCAACCCCACACCAGCCGCGGCATCACCATTGCCGACGACGTCTGGATCGGCTCATCGGTCACCATTCTCGACGGCGTCACCATCGGCGCCCACACCATCATCGGCGCCGGCGCAGTAGTCACGAAAGACATCCCTGCCCACTCCATTGCAGTCGGCAATCCCGCCCGGGTGATCCGCTCCCGCCACCCCGACGAAGCCATCCCCGCTGGATCTGCGCCCGCCACTCCCACTTTCCTTGCCGGACTGCCTTCCCGGCTCACCTCCTTCGCGGCTCGCGCCCGCGACCAGGTGGACGCCGTACTGGCCCGTTCCTGGGACGGTGAGCGGTTCGTCGACCGGCCAGGGCTCGATCACGCACCTGCAATCCGCCCGTGGTGCGACGCCATCGAAATCGCAGACCTCCTCGTCCGACGCACGCCCACCGGCCACACCCGCGACGACCTCGTCCGCCGCCTCCGTGCCCGCCAGGACCCGACCACCGGACTAGTTGCCCCGGGCGACCTTTCCGACGCTGGTCTCAACCTCCCGTCCGATGCCAAACTCTCAGTCCTGCAAGGCGAAGCGCCGTACCATGTCCTCTGCGTCGGTTACGCCCTCCAAGTCCTCGGCGGCAGCTTCGAACACCGCATCGACACCACCTTCAGCACCGCCGAACTCGACAATTTGCCCTGGGCAAGAAACTCCTGGTCCGCCGGCGCGGCAATAGATGCCCTCGGTACCGCCATCGCCCGCAATCACCACGACCACAACGGTGACGACAACCTCGAAAAGCTCATCGGCTGGCTCACCATCAATGCCGATCGCGCCAGCGGCGCCTGGGGGAGCCCGTATCCCGACGACGGCTGGCTCCAAGTGGTCAACGGTTTCTACCGCCTCACCCGCGGCACCTATGCCCAGTTCGGCCTCCCGCTCCCGTACCCCGAACAAGCCGTCGCCACCATTCTTGCCCACAGCAACGACCGGCGAATGTTCACCGGCGACAACGACAACGCCTGCAACGTCCTCGACGTGATCCACCCACTCTGGCTGGCCCGCAAGCAGACGTCGTACGGCGAACAGGACGCCCGCAACTGGGCCGAGCAGCAACTGGACCGCGTCCTCGATCGCTGGGTCGACGGTGAAGGTTTCGCGTTCGCCCCCAACGGCACCGATGATCGTGCGATCCCAGGCCTGCAAGGCACCGAGATGTGGCTGTCGGTCGTCTGGCTTCTCGCCGACTACCTAGGCCACTCCGATGCCCTCGGCTACCGCCCGCGCGGCGTCCACCGCCCGGAGCCGCTCATCCCCCCGCGAACCAGCCCGTGGCAGTAGGGCTCTGACCGAACCGCCCGACGTAGTGGTCGAAGAACACCCGCGATGTCAGCTCCCGCCGGCTCGACACCCCGACCTTCTCGAACACCACCTTCAAATGATCCTGAACCGTGTACGGCGACATGTGCAGCCGTCGCGCGATCTCCGCCGTACTGGCACCAGCCAGCACCTGCTGCACAACCTGCTGCTCCCGCTTAGTCAGCCCATGTGCCGCAACCACCAGCGGAATGATCTCGGCTGGTCCCGCCGGTGCGATCGTCACCGCGACGTCATCCGTGGTCCCCTCCGGCCCACGTACCCGAGCAGCATGCAGCGTCAGCCACTCGCCCGCCTGGGTGCGGACCTGCATCTCCGGCACCCACTGCCCAGCCACTCCGCGTGCGGCCGCCACGACACTCTTCACTGCAACCGGCAGCAGCGACCACAGGTCGCCCCCGAGATCCAGGAACCGCTGCTCGGCCGCATCGGTCGCCGACACCACCTGGTCCGCCGCGTTCAGAATCACTACCGCATTCGCCGCTGACCGCTCCGCACGCTGCACATCACCGACGATCAACCCCCGTCGCAACCCACGCGCCAGTACCGGCTCGATCCGGTGCATGAAGGCCGCCTCACCCGGCGAGAACCCACTGCGCCCAGTACTGCGGTACAGCGTCACCACACCCCACATCCGCCCCGTGGACCGCAACGCACTGCGCATCTCGTGCGGGATGTCGATCCTGGTGAGGAACTCCCGATACCTGCGGCTCAGCTGCGGATTGCCGTCGGTCGCCTCATCCAGAATGCTCACACCGACAGTCCGCCGAGCCAGATCAACGAAGTGGTTGTAGTCAGGGTCGCCGTACTCGGCCTCCACGAACTCCTCCGTCGACAACTGGTCGAGATCGTGGAGCACCGCCCCACACAACAGATTGGTCGCCGGATCCGACGTCCCCATACACAACGAGTCGAACGGAATCGCCTGCGCGAGCAACTCGGTCGCCGCCCGGCAAAAGTCGTCCCACCGCAACCCGGCATCCGCCGCCGCCTCAAGCCCGGCATACGCCGTCTCCGCGCGATAGGTCTTCATTCGGCGAGCCAGCCGTTGACGTCGACCCCGTTCTCCATGCGGCCGGTGTAGTGCTCGAAGAAGATGCGGGACTGCAGTTCACGTCGGCTGGACACACCGGTCTTCCCGAAGACCGCCTTCAGGTGGTCCTGCACCGTGTACGGCGACATGATCAGCCGCCCGGCGATCTCCTGGGTACTGGCGCCGCCCAGCACCTGCTGGACGACGCTGCGCTCCCGCTCGGTCAGTCCGTACGCCGCGACGACCAGCGGGATGATTGCGGCCGCACCGGCGTTCTCGATGGTCACTGCGATATCGGGCGTGACGCCGTCCGGGCCACGAACTGGTGCGGCGTGCACCGACACCCATTGACCGGAGCGCGTGCGCAGCCGGACATGCGGTAGCTGCGGCGGCTGTCCGGGGATCCCACGAGCCGCGCTCACCACGACCTGCACCGCAACCGGCAGCCGCGACCACATCTCGCCACCCAGGTCGGTCACGCGCTCCTCGGCGGCCTCGGTTGCCCAGATGACCTGGTCCGCGGCATTCACGATGACAACAGCCGCGCCGTACGAGCGCTGCTTGGTTTGAAGGTCCGAACTGATCAGCCCGCGCCGTAGCCCGGCCGCCATGATCGGCTCGAGGCGGTGCATGAACTCGGCCTCGGCCGGGGAGAAACCACTCCGGCCCGAATGCCGGTAGATCGTGTAGAAGCCCCACATCCGGGCCTCGGACCGCAGCGTCCCCCGCATCTCATGCTCAAGTCCGGCCTCGGACATCATCAGTTGGTGCCGCGGACTGAGCTCCGGCCTGCCGTGGGTGGCCTCGGCCAGGATGCTGACCCCGACATCTCGCTGCGCCAGATCGGAGAAGCGGTTGATGTCGTCGGCGCCGTACTCGTGCGCCAGAAATGCCTGCTCGTCGGCACCTTCCATCTGCGTCTTCACCCGCCCGACCAGCAAACTCGTTGCCGGGTCGGCCGGGCCCAGGCAGATCCCGTCGTTCGGGATGGCCCGCTCCAGGAGCTCGGCGGCTGTCAGGCAGAAGTCCTCCCAGCCCAGGCCGGCCGCAGCGGCCGCCTGGAGCCCCGTGCGCGCGGACTCGGCGTGGTAGGTCTGCACAGATTCAGTCTGACCTCAATCCGGGCCGTCCGGTATCCCAGAACGCTGGGAGTGGAAGACCCCAGACTGCTGGGATACCGGAGCCTGCCCGATCGGGCCACGCTGGAACCATGAGGAATCCGATCTGCCCGGCCGCGGTGACCGCCGGTGCCTACCGCACGCTGTGAGGTACCCAGAAAACTGGGATACCGCTCGGCGACCGCTTGTCCGAAGGTTCTACTCATGATCGAGGAGCTTCGAGAGGTACTGACTGGGCGGCTGGTGACACGGGCCGACCCGGCCTGGGCACTGGTGCGGCCCGCCTGGAACCTGACCGTCGACCAGCAACCGCTGGCCGTGGTCGAGGCCGCCGGGCCGAGCGATGTCGAGCACACCGTGGTGTTCGCCGCGGCGCACGGCCTGAAGGTCGCTGCGCAGGCAGGGGGACACGGCGCCACCCGGGCGCTCGACAACACGATCGTCGTGCGCACCAACGCGCTCGACGAGGTCTGGGTGGATTCGCAGGCCCGGATCGCTCGCGTGGGGGCTGGAGTCCGGTGGGGGACGTTGCAGACCGCTCTGGACGGGACGGGGCTGACCGGTCTGCCGGGGTCGAACGGGGACATCTCCGTCGTCGGGTACTGCACCGGTGGCGGGTTGTCCTGGTTCGCCCGCCCGTACGGGTCCGGAGCGGGCAGCCTGCGTGCTGCCGAGATCGTCGACGGGGCTGGGGCCCGCCGATGGATCGACGACTCCACCGACCCGGACTTGATGTGGGCACTGCGCGGTGGGGGTGGCAACTTCGCAGTGGTCACCTCGGTCGAGGTGGAACTGCATCCGGCTCCGGCGATCGTGGGCGGGCGGTTGATGTTCCCGATCGACCAGGCACCGGCGGTGTTGGCGGCGTACGGGAAGGCCACGCTGGAGGCGCCGGAGCACGTCACGCTGTGGGCGTACCTGACCCACTACCCGCCGGCAATGCAACTGCCGGAGACGGTTCGGGGGAAGTCGTTCTGCATGATCGACGGAGCAGCGCCGTACGACCCGGAGGCGCTTGAGGTGGCGCTGGCGCCGATCCGGGCTGCGGGGACGGTGCTGGTCGACACGATCGGCCCGCTCGAAGCCAGTGGAGTCGTCCGGATCACGCAGGAGCCGGTGACCCCGGCAGCGATCGCACTGACCACCAGTACGTTCGACGAGGTCACCCCGGAACTGATCGACACGCTGCTCGAGTACGCCGGTCAGCCGTCGCTCATCTTCCAGGTCCAGCTCCGGCATCTCCGGGCCAGCGACGACGTCATTCACCCCGGGATCGCGGCGGCCGACCCAGCAGCGCAGTACATGCTCCTGGCGGCGTCGATCCTCCCGGTGCCAGAGCTGGTCGGCTCGGCCGAGCAGGCCCTCGCCGCGTTGAAGGAGGCGGTGTCTCCGTGGCGGGCCGGCGACCTGCCGCCGACCGCTCTGTCCACCAAGGGCTCGCTCGACGAATCCTTCCGCGGACCCGACCTGGCACGCCTCCGGGAGATCAAGCAACGGGTCGACCCCCAGGGCACTCTGACCGGCAACTACCCCCTGCCCTGCTGAGCGCGAAGTGGGGGTCCACTAGCCTGAGCCGGTGGATCCCCGCTCACGCCGCGTCGTGGTATCGCTCGTTCTGGTGGCGCTCGTCGCCATGGTGATCGTGGCAGCTCTCGTGAAGTGAACTAACCTTCCTCCGCATGACCCCCACCACCACGCGGTCGTCGTACCTCATGCGGGCGGGTCTGGTCCGCAACGTCCGTTCGGGCGAGCATCTGACCACTTTCGTGGTGTCCGGCGTCGCCACGGTGCTGATCACCCGGCTGTTCCTGAGCCTGAGCGGCTACCCGCAGATCGGCGGCAAGGGCCTGCACATCGCGCATGTCCTGCCCGGCGGCATCCTGATGCTGATCGCGATCTCCCTGCTCCTCGGGTACGTCGGTCCGGTCGTCCGCCCGGCCGCTGCGCTGGTCGGCGGGGTCGGGTTCGGGCTGTTCATCGACGAGGTCGGCAAGTTCGTCACCTCGGACAACAACTACTTCTACAAGCCCACTGCCGCCATCGTGTACGTCGTCTTCGTGCTGATCGTGCTCGCCAGTCGTTTCCTGTCGACCCGGCGGCCGATCGACCCGCGCGAGGAGTTGGCCAACGTGATCGATCACGCGGTCGAGGGAGTCGCGGGAGGCTTGTCCCGGCAGCGACGGGCCCAGGCCTCCGAGCTGCTCCATACGGTCGGGCCCGACGTCCAGGGCCGCAGCGAGACCGAGGCGCTGCTCGCGGCCTGCCCGCCTGACGAGGTCGAACTGGCCGCACCCGTGGACGCCGCCTGGCGGGCGCTCCAGCGTGGGTTTGAGCGGTTGGCCACCCATCCGAAGGCGCCGACCGTAGCCATCGTCGTACTGGCTCTCCAGGCAGTCGGTGCAATCACCATCGCAGCCATCGCCGGCCGAGGCCTCGGCCAGCTCTCCGTGACCGGCGTGATCGTGGGCAGCCTGCTGTCAGCAACCTTCACTGTCCGCGGCGCCCTGCAACTACGCAACGGAAACCGCGCTCGAGCAGTTCGCCTCTTCGAGCTGGCCGTCCTGGTCTCCCTCCTGATGACCCAGGTCTTCCAGTTCGCCCTGACCCAGTTCGCCGCAGCCGGCGGAATGCTCCTCGACCTCGGGATGCTCGGCCTCCTCCGCGCCGAACGCGACCGCATGCAGCGCGAAGAAGAACTGGCAACCCAGACCCCGCCCGCCACTCTTCCCACAGCCACTACTCCACTGAGACTCCCGCCCGACCCCGCCGCCCCGCGC
>NZ_SMKX01000131.1 GCF_004349055.1 Kribbella antibiotica | reverse complement strand
GGACCTGGGGTGGGTGGTGCAGTCGCATGCGGAGACGTATGCGGCCGAATACGGGTGGGGGTTCGCGTACGAGACGCTGATCGCGCAGATCGTCGCCGCGTATGCCACCGACCACGACGCCACGCGTGAGGCTGCCTGGATCGCCGAGGTTGACGGCGAGCGCGTCGGGAGCATCTTCTGCGTGCGCGGCCCCGACGAGTCGACCGCGAAGCTACGCCTCCTGCTGCTGACCCCAGCCGCGCGCGGGCGCGGTCTCGGCGCGAAGCTCGTCGACACCTGCCTCGCCTTCGCCCGCGAGGCCGGCTACAAGCGCATGGTCCTCTGGACCAACGACCCACTCGTCGCCGCCCGCCACATCTACCTGGCCCGTGGCTTCCGCCTCACCAGTACGATTCCCCACAGTGATTGGGGCGACAGCCTCCACGGTCAAACCTACGAACTCGACCTCTAAGAAGCACACGCCGGCGCACCCGGCGCCGGCGTATTGCGGAGTGCATGCGATAAGAACGTGCGCACATACCCGTTCTGTACGGCGAGGGCGCGGCGGCTGTCGGCGGAGCCCAGGTCGAGGTGTTTGCGCAGCGGCCAGGCCAGGTAGTAGGCGCCGTAGTCGGTGAAGTTGAGGTGCCGAGTGTCCTCGACGGTCGCGCACCACGACGTATTGGTGCTTGCCTTGAGCAACGATAGTGCGCGGGCTCGATCGGTGTCGCCCTTGGCGTCCGGGCCGCAGACGCTGGTGATGCACGAGTCGTCGGCGCCGAGCAGCATGATCGGTGCCTGCACACCCTTTTTCACCGCATCCCCGAACTGACGTCCGTCGATGTCAACGGCCGCTCCACACCGCGCGTCGGTCCGGCACGCTTCCAACGCAGCCGCGCCGCCGAACGAATGCCCGACGTACGACGGACCGAAGGCCGGGTCAACGCTGTCCGGCAACTCGGCCGCCAACTGCTTGGCCGCGAATCGCGCATCAGCGGCCCAAACGCCCACGAGATGATCGCCGGTCTTCAATCCACCCGGCGAGTTGTCCTCAGGAGCCGGCGGCACGGCGGCCGGCATGCTCGCGATCGTCTGTCCGCCAATCACACTGAGCTTGGTGCTGTACGTCGGCGTGACCCCAGCCACCAGATATCCGTGACTCGCAAGGTCTTCGGCCAGCGCTGCATACATCGGTGCCGACAGCCCCATCCCCGGCAACAACACCACCACGGGGAATCGTCCCGGCGCGACCGCGGCATGATCGATCGCGTGGTCGCGGACCTCGTCGATCGGTCCCTCGAAGATCGACCACGGGCCCTTCAGCTGCTGCCCACTCCACTGCCCGGGCGCATACGCCGCCTTCCGCCCGGTAACCCCCTTCGCCACCGGGTACCAGACAAAGACGGCCAGCTTCCGCGGCCCAGCGACGTACGGATCCTTGCGTGCTGTGTCGGTCCAGTCGAACACCTGCCGACCGACCTGCAGTTGGCCAGTGGGCATAGGCAACGACACCGGCGTCGACCGCTGCACCAACACCCACCCCACGGACCCGCCGGCACCGACAACCACCAACAGCACCAGAATCACGATGCCGTTCCGCGCTTTCCGCAATCCCCGCCGAGCCATACCCTCAGCCTTCCATAAGAGGACACGCCTTGACCGCTACCTCGGCGAGCATGGTGGACATGACCAAGAATCCGGGTGGTAAGTCGACCGTCACACCGTACGTCGTCGTCCGCGGCGCCGAGCAGTTTCTCACCTTCGTGGAGCACACCTTCGAGGTGACAGCGTCCGGGCGCTGGCCCAACCCGGACGGGACGATCGGTCATGCCGAGATCACCGTGGGGGAGTCGGTGCTGATGACGTTTGACGCGCAACCGGACTGGCCGGTGACGCCGAGCTTCCTCAGCGTGTACGTCGATGATGTCGACGCGACGCTGGCTCGTGCGGTCGAGGCGGGCGGCGTGGTCGTCACCGAACTGATGGAGTCGCGGATCACCGGCGACCGGGGTTGCCGGGTGAAGGATCCGGTCGGCAACATCTGGTGGTTGCAGACGCACCTGCGCGACTTCGACCCCGCAGGCTTCGCAGACCCCGAGGAGGCGGCGAAGATGCAGATCGCGCAAGAGACGTTCGCCGTCGAGATGCGGAGCCGGATCTAGATCCAGGGGAGTGCGGAGCGTTCGGTCCAGTACTCCTCGGGTTGCTGAACGAACTCGGCTAGTGGGCTGTCGGTGCGGAAAGCGAGGTTGCTTTCGAGTTGCTCGGCGGTGGTCGCGCCGCTGAGGACTACGTCGGCCCAGGGCTGGGCAGCAGCGGCGCCGATGGCCAGGGAGTCAGGGGCGATGCCGTGCTTGCGGGCGAAGACGTTGAACGGCGTCTCGCCCGCCTTCGCCGTCAGCCGGCCGTTGGCAACGGCTTCCTTGACGACGACGAACCAGCCGGCGTCGTGCGCTTCGGCGAGGGCAGCACCGGCTGAGGTCTCCAGGACGTTCCAGGTGGACTGGACCGCTGTGAAAGGACCGTCAAGCTCGAGTGCCTTCCGCAACGCGGCCGCCTGATGCGGCCCGCTCGTCGACAGACCAATCCGTACGCCGGTCTCTGCGAGCTCCCGTAACCGGTCCAGCAGCTTTGCGTCGCCGAGTGCCGGACTGTCGGTCGTCAAACTGTGCACGAGGTAGAAGTCCGGCGTACCGCCCAAGGCCTGCAAGGTCTCGGGCCACTGCCGCTCGAAGGTTGCGAGGGCGTGGTCCTTCACCTCGTGGGTCTCGGCGTTGTGCTGCCAGTCGGCGACGTAGGTGTAGCCCCACTTGGAACCGACGGTCAGTTGGGCGCGACGTTCCGGAGTCAGCCACTGGCCGAGGAACTCTTCGGCAAGCCCGTAGGAACGCGCGGCGTCGAAGTAGCGAACACCCGCCTGCCACGCCTGCTCGAGGAGTTCGTGCGTGCGTTGGCGCAGGTCTTCAACGGCTCGACCAGCCGGAAGATCGTCGTCGTGACCGAGGTTGATGTACCCGGGGCGACCGAGTGCGGCAAGACCTAGACCGATACGCGCTGTCATACGTTCGATCGTAGATGTCTTAGGCAACAACTCGGGAGACGCGCCGTATTGCACGACATGAGGTGCGCACAGTCGTCTAGCGTTTTGTGGTGTGAGTGAATCTCGGTTGCCACCTCCAGGTACCGTCGTCCGCCGGACGACGGCTCGTGTGCTGCCGGTGCGCCCGGACGGCAAAGTGCTGTTGCTGCACGGCTGGGATCCGCTTAAACCTGCCGTTCCGTACTGGTTCACGATCGGCGGTGGCGTCGAAGCGGGCGAGACCGTGCTGGACGCAGCCTGCCGTGAGCTGCGCGAGGAGGTCGGCATCGTGCTGCCCAAGGACGCACTCGGGACGCCGGTGGCGACGAACACGGTCGAGTTCGAGTGGGGCGGCGCGCGGATGATTCAGGCGCAGACGTTCTTCGCGGTCGCGGTCGACACGGTCGACGTCACGTTCGCGAACCAGGAGGAGCTGGAGCTGCAGACGATCAGCGCGCACGGCTGGTGGTGGGGCGACGACCTCGAGGCGACCGGCCAGGCCGCCCACGTCACGATCCCCGGAATCCTCCGGCTGGCCGCCGACGCGATTACGCTGCGCCGCGCCTCATAAACACCCGGTCAGCGGGAGCGGGCTTCTTTCAGGACCTTCTTCGGGACCTTCTTGTCGACCTTGTAGGTCACCCGGTCAAGCCGCTCCGCGCAGCCGGCATCAGCCAGCCGCTTCAGGACGACCGGGCACTTCTTGCACCTCGGCTTGTCCTTGCAGCACTTTTTCTTCGCGGTCATTTCAGGCACCCGCCGAGCGTAGGTGAGGCAAACCTAACTGTCTAGTTGAACCGGCAGGAACCGTGTCGCAGGTCACGCCAGTTGTTCGCTGAGCAGTGCGCGTGCCTCGACCAGTGACGGTCCGTACCAGGTCAGATGACGCCCGGAGACGCACTTTGCGGGCTCCCGAAATGCTTCCGGACCATCGGTGGGTGCAAACGCATAAGGCTCGTCCGGCAACACCGCGACGTCGTACGGCGGCAATGTTTCGGGGTCGAACCGGGGATATCGTTCGGCCGATTTCGCGAACACGTTATCGACCCCGATCCGGCGCAGCAGATCACCCGCGAACGTGTCCCGTCCCAATGCCATCCACGGCCGCCGCCAGATCGGTACGACGGCACTGCGGCGCGGACCGGAGTACGGCGTGCTCCACACCGAACGTGCTTCGCGCAGCCACGACGGGACGTCGCCGACGATCGCGATCAGCAGTTCGTCGAGTTGATCGAGCGCTTCGTCGACAGTCGCCGGTGAGGTCATCCAGACAGTGATGCCGCGAGTGCGCAACGCGTCGAGATCGACGGCGCGGTTCTCTTCGGCGTTCGCGATCACGACGTCCGGAGCGAGTGCTTCGATGCGTTCGAGATCGGGGTTTTTGGTGCCGCGTACACGCACCACATCGAGCGTGGGCGGATGCGTGCACCAGTCCGTTGCGCCGACCAGAAGTTGTGCGTGTGTCACTGCGATCGACTCCGTCAACGAGGGCACAAGACTGACCACGCGCATCGCTTCACCACTCCGTTTCAACTCCGTTGCCAACGACAACACTGTGCCAAACGGCCGTTCGACACGAACTTTGTGCGCGTGTCGTGAAGAAATTCTGGAAGCCTTCCGGTGTCTTGGCGGTGTGTTGGAAACCCTTCTGTACAACGCTTTTTGGAAATTCGTTGCCGGTTTGTCCGCCGGTCGCCTTGACCCAAAGGCGTTTCGGGTGCTTTACGAAGGCGCAAAGTGTTGTCATCATCGGTGACGACGAGGAATCCACCGTGGTTTTCCTCAGCCGCACAAGGAGGCAGAAGTGCCAGCCAAGAAGGCAGCCGCAGGGAAGGCGACAGCCAAAAAGGCTTCTCCCGCCAAGAAGACTGTCGCGAAGAAGTCCACCGCCGCGAAGACGACGACCGCGCGGAAGGTGGTAGCGAAGAAGACAGTCGCCACGAAGGTGAGTGCGGCAAAGTCGACCGCCGCCAAGAAGACGGTGGCGAAGAAGGCCCCGGCGAAGAAGGCCACCACCGCGAAGAAGACTGTCGCGAAGAAGGCTCCGGCCAAGAAGGTCGCGGCGAAGAAGGTCGTAGCGAAGAAGGTCGTTGCCAAGAAGGCTCCGGCCAAGGTTGCGGCGAAGAAGGTCGTAGCGAAGAAGACCGTGGCGAAGAAGGCTCCGGCCAAGAAGGTCGCCGCGAAGAAGACGGTTGCGAAGAAGGCTCCGGCCAAGAAGGTCGTGGCCAAGAAGGCGCCGGCGAAGAAGGCCGTAGCGAAGAAGACGGTCGCCAAGAAGGTCGCTGCCAAGAAGGCGCCGGCCAAGACCGTGGCGAAGAAGGCTCCGGCGCGCAAGGTCGCGGCGAAGAAGGCTCCGGCCAAGAAGGTCGCCGCCAAGAAGACCGTGGCTCGCAAGGCCCCGGCCCGCAAGGCACCTGCGCGGAAGGCACCGGCCCGTAAGGCCGCTGCCCGCTGATTTCAGCACCAAGAAAGGGCGCCACCAGATCTGATCTGGTGGCGCCCTTTGGTGTTTCTCAGTCTTCTTCGTCGTCCCGGTTGCCGTTCTTCCAGGCCTCGTTGCGTTCCTGGACTATCTCCAGTGCTCGAGCTGCTTCTTCCGGCGAACTGTAGGGTCCCAGCCGGTCCCCGGACTTCGCGCCCTGGTACGGCTCGACCTGGCCGGTCTTGGTGTTGTAGTACCACTCGTTGCTGTGATCGTCGCTCTTGGACATGACCACCTCCCGGAACTCTTGGCGCTCGTTACTAAGATGTTCCCACCATGTCGATCCTTACTCCCGGCACCATCTCGCCGCGCCGCGAAGTTCCTGCCGCCATTCCGCGCCCTGAATACGTCGGCAAGCCGGCCCCGACGCCGTACGACGGCTCCTACGTCACCTCGCCGGAGCTGATCGAGAAGATGCGGGTGGCGAGCAAACTCGCCGCGCAGGCGCTGCAGGCGGTCGGTGCCGCCGCGAAGCCGGGGGTGACGAGCGACGAGCTCGACGCGGTCGGTCACGACTACCTGGTCGAGCGCGGTGCGTACCCGTCGACGCTCGGCTACCGCGGCTACCCGAAGTCGTTGTGCACGTCGGTCAACGAGGTCATCTGCCACGGCATCCCCGACGACCGCCCGCTCGAGGACGGCGACATCCTCAACGTCGACATCACCGCATTCCTCGACGGTGTGCACGGCGACACCAACGCAACCTTCCTGGTCGGCGACGTCGACGAGGAGAGCCGCCTGCTCGTCGAGCGCACGCACGAGGCGCTGATGCGCGGCATCAAGGCCGTCAAGCCCGGTCGCCAGGTCAGCATCATCGGCCGCGTGATCGAGTCCTACGCGAAGCGCTTCGGCTACGGCGTCATCCGCGACTTCACCGGCCACGGCATCGCGACCTCGTTCCACTCCGGCCTGATCATCCCGCACTACGACGACGAGCGCTTCGACGACATCATCGAGCCCGGCATGACCTTCACCATCGAGCCGATGCTGACCCTGGGCACCTACGACTACGACCTGTGGGACGACGGCTGGACCGCCACCACCAAGGACAAATCCCGTACGGCGCAGTTCGAGCACACCCTCGTCGTCACCGACACCGGCGCCGAGATCCTCACCTTGCCGTGATCCTGCAGCGCTACGAACACGCACACCTGGCCGGCATCGTCGCCCTCTGCGATGCCGAGGGCTGGCCCAGCTTCGGCGCGGACCTCGAACGCGCCCACGCCACGCTGACCGCGCCAGGTGTGACGAGCGTCGTAGCTCTCGACGGCGACCTGGTCATCGGCTTCGCTTACCTCCTGAGCGACGGCCATCTCCAGTCCTACCTGTCAATGATGGCCACCCACGCCAACTACCGCCGCAAGGGCGTGGGGCGCGCTCTCATTGCCTACGCACACCCGCTCACAGGCGCACAACGCGTTGACGTGATCACCGACACCGCCGAGGCCTTCTACGCGTCCTACGAACACCACAAGACGCTATCGGGCTTCCGCATCTACCCGTAGCCGCGAACCTTTCGCCTGGCACACTGCCCGGATGGATCAGGGTGGGGACCAGACGCCGGCTTTGACTGTCTCGCGCGTGCTGCGCGGGTTGTTCGACATCAACACGATGTACGAGGGCGAAGGCAAGCGCTGGTGGGTGTGGTGGCTTGCTCGCATCCTGCTGTGGGGACTCGGCGGGTCGCTCGGCGGCCTGCTGTGGGAACTCGTCACCGACACAACCGCCGACGGTCGCCCCTTCTACGAGCGGCTCCTCACCAACGTCTATCTCTGGACCACGCTGCTGACTACTGGCGTCCTGGCGCTTTATGCCCGACGAGATGGAACACGCGACTGAGCCCGCGACAAGGATCGCGCCGACTGGCTTTCGGCCGCGCCTAATCAATTCGCCGATCTCCGACGGCGCATCGAATGATTCCAACGCGTCGGCCCCTCCAAGTACCCCAGCACAGCACCACATCGAACTGGCGGCCCTGTGCGGCCTCTACAGCGCCAGCGCCGTCCGACAGCACAAACTCCACCTGCACGCCCGCAGGCACCCGCTCACGCCTCTCCTGCAGCATCGCAGGCGACGAGTAGGGCAACGTCACGCCATACCCGAGTTGCGCCAACAGAAACGACTGGTGCCCCGCGCCCCCACCCACATCAAGCACACTCGCAAGCGCGGGAGGCAAATGCTCCAACAGCTGCTGGTGCATCACATAAGTCCGCACCAGCCCCTTCACCAACAGCACTGCAGTCCGTCCGCCCAGCGAAGCACGCGGTCGACCCGCCCGCGTCCTTCAATGGGAGATCCGTTCAAGTCGCCCCTTCTCCAATCGAATTTTGAACCGAGAACAGCAACGCGACCGGAGACCCCCTCGTTTTTCGTGCAGCAACCAAAGCCCGGAACCCCAGACAACGGCCACCGTGGACGCGGCCTGTTTTCTGGACCGCAACCAAAGCCCGGAACCCCAGACAACGGCCACCGTGGACGCGGCCTGTTTTTCTGGACCGCAACCAAAGCCCGGAACCCCAGACAACCGCCACCGTGGACGCGGCCTGTTTTTCTGGACCGCAACCAAAGCCCGGAAGCTCAAATGGCGTGAGCCTCGGTCGCCGGTCTCGCCATCTCGCCTGAGCCAACGCGGCGACCAGCCACCCGCTTTTCGAGTCGGCCGGTCGCGGCGAGCAACCAGGCACCCACGCCCCCGGCCGAGTCCTCGCCGGACCTTAACCGGGACTGCGGAACCCCGCCCGCCCCAAGGGCAATCGACTGAACCCTCCGAGCGCGCCTGTGCTGGGCGGGAAAGCTCCGATGGTCGGAGCGGCGATCCTAGTAAGCGTTGGCTGGAGCGGGCCGGTGGAGTGCGGTGGCGTGATCGGCAGTGCCTGAGGTTGGTGTCGAGGCCGGGGAGTTCTGCCTGTCGATTCCGGTTCATTCCGCTCCCCAGCCTCGACCGCTGCCTGGGGAAGGTCGCGTGGAATAGGACAGCTAGCTTTGTGGATCGCCAAGGCCACCAGCTGCCCTCCTCGCTCCACAAAGGCAAGCCCGCGCGCCGAACGGACGCACTTTGAGAACCCATCAACCGTTTTGGCGCGCTCTGCGTGGTTGGTGCGTTCTCAAAGACGCGCAGCGGGCTCAGAGCTGGGTTGGCGATGCGCGCGGAACCTCGCGAAGCCAGCGCGGCGTCAGCCGTGAGACGACCTCGCCGCCGGCAGCAACCACAGCTCGTTAGCTCAGGCAACGAAGAACGCGGGCACCGGCCTCGATCGACTGAACTCTTCAAGCTCACCAAGTCTGAGGTTCCGGGCCGTGCTGAGGCTCACGACTTCGAGGGACCGGCTGGGTGTGGGCTGGTGTGGGCTGACAAAGTAGCCCACAGAAAACCTTGCAGATAAGGGCTTTCCGGCCAGAAACTGTCGGTGGCCGTGGCTATGCTTTTGGGTATGGAGATGTTGACGATGCCCCCGGTGTGGTCCTTGAGTGTCGCCGAATTGGTGACCTCGCTGGACACTGCGCATGCTGTCAGAGCGGCACTCGACACCTTCATCCTGCAAGCTGGTGGGCGCCTCGACGAGATGGGTGCCGCGCAAGAGCTCGGTGCCCGCGACACTGTCGATTTCTTGTCCGAGCGGTACCGGGAGGCTCCTGCCGAGGTTCGTAAGGCTCTGGCGTTCATGGCTGCTTTGCGTAAGTACCCGCTAGTGGCTGAGGCGTTGCCGGATCCGACAGATCCGGCTCGGCCGTGGACGATGCGTCCCGCGCAGGGCATGGTGATCGTCGAGACGCTGGAGAAGGTTCCGTCGACTGTTTCGGTCGAGACGCTCGAGTTCACCGAAAACCAGATGGTCGGCGTCGCGAAAGACCAGGACCCTCGTCGGCTCACCAAGTTCGGCAACGATGTCCTCGCACGGCTCGACACCGACGGCGCGGAACCTTCTGAGGAAGAAGCGCATGCGAAGAGGTCGCTGCGGTTGCGGCAGGTTGATGGCGGGGTGAAGTTCTCCGGGTTCTTGCCTGGTGCTGATGGTGAGCAGCTCACGACCCAGATCCACATGTTGTCGAAGCCGCATAAGACTGTTGATGGTGAGCGTGATCCGCGGCCACAGGACGTGCGGCAGGCTGATGCTTTGGTAGCCACCATGGACGCCGCGGCCGGCAACCCTGACCATCCGGGTGTGCCGCACCTGACCGTCACGATCGACTTCGATGATCTGAAGGCGGCTGTCGGTGAGACGGCGGGTGCGGTTGGTGAGTTGGTGTTCGGGAACAACCTGTCCGCCTCAGCGGTGCGGTTGCTGGCGTGTGACGCCGCGATCCTGCCGATTGTTCTGGGTGGCGACTCGCAGCCGCTGGATGTTGGGACCGAGCAACGGTTCGTGAATCGGTATATGCGGCGGGCGTTGATCAAGCGCGACAAAGGCTGCGTGGTGTGTAAGGCACCGCCGTGGATGTGCCATGCCCATCACATCATTCACTGGGCCAACGGTGGTCCGACCAGCATGCAGAACCTGGTGTTGCTGTGTGCGTCGCATCACCGGGCTGTGCATGCGGGCCAGTGGGCGGTAGCGATCACCGGCGGCATCGTGAACGTGACCCGGCCGAGCTGGGCCGATCCATCACCGGTGACGGACCCTGCTGTTCTGGCCGCCGCCATCAGCTGGGCCAACGCAGGCAGCACAAAGGCGGACGGGGGCAACGTCAAAGCGGGCAGGGCCAGCGCTGTCAGCGACCCGATGTACGGGCAGCCGAACACGCTCCCCGCAACCAGCAAGCTCCCGAGCCCGACGCTAGCCGCCAAACGCGAAGCGTTCCGCGCCCACCTGACCGCAATGGTCCCCAACTACACCGACCCCTGGTCCACCAACGCCAACCCAACCGCTGGCCCGTAGGCCCCGCCTGCCCCCACCGCCCTCAGCCTCCGCGTGGATACCACCTCGCGGAGCGCTGAGGCATGCCCTCAACTACGCCGATTCCGCAATAGACTCCGGGCGCCCACTCGCTACCCCCGAACGACAGCCCAATCGGTGAAACCGCAAGACGCGTACAGCGCCCGCGCGGGGTGGTTGTCATCGGCAACGCGGAGCGCCAGCGGACCATTGACAGCCTGGGCGCTCGCGGCGAGCAGCACTCGCGCTAGTCCGCGCCGCCGCCAGCTCACCGCGGTGAACAGTTCGACAATGAACCGGCAGTCCGGCGTATCCGCCCAGGGCGCACGCTCCACCACCAAGATCGCGCCCACCAACTCATCCCCGCACCACGCAAGCCGGCTGGCCACGCCATCCAGCACGCCGTACGAGCCGTCGAACGTCAGCCGGATGTCGTCGACCTCCTCAGCCTCGGACTCTGCAGCGACCCCAGGCTCGTACGCCGCGAAGTACAACCGCCCCAGCACGGCGATATCCGCCACCAGCGGCGAACGCAGTACGACGTCATCCAACGCCGGCACGGCGAACTCGGCGAACTCCGGACGCTGGCGGATCAGCGTGCGATTCATCGGTTGGAGGAGGCTCCGATGAAGGCGGCGAGGTCGGCGGCTTGCTGGATGCGGGACTCTTCGTGGACGTACATCATGTGGCCGGCCGGGTAGTACTTGACCTCGATGTTGCCGGTGAGCTCGCGGGGGATCTGCAGGCGGGCGAGGGTGTGCTCGGTGGCGAAGTACGGCGTTGCGCCGTCGTAGTGGCCGGAGGCTACGTGGACCTTCAGGTGCGGATTGGTACGGAGTGCTTCGGCGAGCTTGTCGGCGACGGTGATCTGCTGGCCTTCGAATTCCTTGTAGGACCAGTTCTTGGCAGCTTCCCAGCTCAGCGTCTCGTACGGCAGGTCGTTCTCATACCCGAGTTCGGCGCGGACGTAGTGGTTCAGCGCCGCGCTGTAGGGGCCGATGATGGCGGCGAACGACGGGTCCTTGCCGGTGGCATCAATCGCGTAGTCGACCTCCCACCCCGTGAAGCGGCCGTCCAAACGACCGACGGTACGGCGCTGTGACCGCAGCAGCTCGGTGTAGAACCGCTGATGCTCGATCCGCAGATCTACGCGATCGATGTAGTCCTCGCTCAAGCCGGTCAACGCCGCGAGCCGCGTCACTACCTCGGCCCGGTAGTCGTCCGGGATGCGGTTGCCCTGGGCAAGCGCATTCGGGTAGCGGCCGGCTGCGAATCGCTCGGCGTCGGCGAGCAAATCTTCCAGCGTCCGGTCCGGGATCAGCCCGTGGTAGTGCGCAATCGCGGCGTACGTCGGCAGGAACAGCGTGTACGGCAAGTCGTTGCCCGGGGCAAAGTCGAGCGTGCCGAACTCCAGCACGGCCGAAATCAGCATTACGCCGTTCAAATACATCCCGTACCGCGTCTGCAGATGCGCGGCCAGTCCGGCGGCGCGCGTCGTACCGTAGGACTCACCGGCCAGGTACTTCGGTGAGATCCAGCGTCCGTTGCGCGACGTCCATAGCCGGATCACTTCACCGACAGACTCCAGGTCGCGCGTGAAGCCGTGGTACTCGCCCGGCTTCTCACCCTCGACCGCCCGCGAGAATCCGGTCGAGACGGGGTCGATGAACACCAGGTCGCTGTGCAGCAGCAGGCTCTCGTCGTTGTCCACCAGCTCGTACGGCGGCGCTGCCAACGCACCGGCATCACCGGAGACGACCCGGCGCGGTCCCAGCAGCCCGAGGTGCAGCCAGATGCTTGAGGAGCCCGGCCCGCCGTTGAACGCGAACGTCACCGGTCGCTCGGCCGCCTCGGCGTCGTCGAGGGTGTAGGCGGTCAGGAAGACCTCGGCCTTCGCCTTGTGCCCGTCGAACTTGCCGTCGGTCAGCACCTCCTCGCGCAACACGATCCGTCCGGTGGTCGCGGTGTACTTCAGCTCGCGTCCGCCAATGGTCACCGTGTGCCGGGTCGCCACCAGGTCGTCGACCGGCGTCGCCGCCTTCTTCTCCTGAGGGGCCAGCTTGTCCTCGGTGGTGGTTGCCGGTGTGCTCTCATCCGTCGCCATGCGCAGCACCTTAATCGACGGCTCGTGTCGCCCTGCTATGTTTAACAGGAGTGTCAAACATGAGCGAAAGGGATGCCCGGTGACATCGAGTGAGCTGGTGGAAGCTTTCTGGGATCAGGTCTGGAACGCGCACGACCCAGACGCCGTGGAGCGCTTCGTCATCCCGGACTTCGTGATCACCAATGCCGGTCACGACATCGTCGGCCGGGACGCCTTCAGAGAGTGGATCCGCGCGTTCCTCCAGCAACTCCCGGACCTGCGGCTAGACGTGATCGAGACCTTCGAGAACGCCGACGGCACGCGGGTCGCCTCGCGCTGGCGGATCCACGGCACGAACCAGGGCTACCTGCCGACGGCGGAGCTCGGCGTACCGATCACGTTCAGCGGCACGGCGGTCTGGGAGGTGCGCGACGGCAAGCTTGCGCACAACTGGGTCGAGCGATCGGCCGCAGAGGTCGCCTGATGGCCGGCGTCCGGCAGTTCGACGAGGACACCGCGCTCCAGCAGGCGCTCGATGTGTTCTGGGAACGCGGTTGGCAGAGCACGTCGATGGTCGATCTCGCGGCCGGCACCGGCGTGCAGCGCGGCTCGCTCTATCACGCGTACGGCGGCAAGGAGCAGATCTTCCTCAAGGCCTTCGACCGCTTCGCAGAGTCATTCCTGAGCAGTGCTGCCACAGCGCTCGCTGCCAAGCAACCGCTGAACACCTTCTTCGACTACTGCATCGACTCGATCACCAGCGGGCGCGGATGCTTCTCCACGCGAACAGCAGTCGAGGCGGACGCACCCGCCGTACGGGCTGCTGTTCAGCGGCTGCTGGATGACCTGGAGGAGTTGTTGATTCCGGCAACTGGTTCCCGGGAAGCGGCGCGGCTGGTGGTGACCACGACGCGCGGCCTCGCGGTGCTGGAGCGGGTGTACGGCGACCCGGAGCGACTCCGGGCCACCGCACGCACCTTGGTTCAGGCGATCAGCTCACCGTGAAGCTGTCCACGTCGAACAACGAGCCCGACCCACCACTGAAGGTCAGGAACAACGCGCCCGTCCCCGCAGCCAGCGTGGTCGAGACCGTTTGGAAGTTCTCCCACCCACCAGTGACCGGTACGGCGACAGTCCCCAGCACAGGCCCTGTCGCCGAACCCGAGCGGACGCGGATCGTCCCACCCGCACCACCCGACGAGATCCGGGCACTGAAGCTGGTCTTGCCCGAGACGTTCACCTGCGAATACCCAGCCCAGTCACCGTTGTCGATGTAGCCGAGGGTCCGGCCACCACTAGCCCCGTTGTGCGCCGCAACCTGTACGCCGAACTGCGACGTGAACGCCTCGCCCTCGATCTGCGTGACCGGGGGAGTCGACGTCGCACCAGCGGCGTACTGGATGCCACCGAGCAGGTGCTGCCGGAAACTCGCGTCCGAGTACGACTCGATCGTGTGCCCGAACCCGGTGTAGAACGACCGCCCCGATCCCTGCGCGTGGTACCAGGCGATCGGGTGATCGCCCATGTTTCCGCCGCTGTAGGTCGACTCGTCCAGGTTGATCAGCACGTGTACATTCGGCCGCGGGTTGGTGCGGTAGTTGTACAGCTCGTCCGTCCGGACCCACGTCGTACCGAGGTGTGCGGTCGATTGATGAGTGCGGTCCTCGACCCGTGCGGTCACCTGCTGGATCGCCGGGTGACTGTGGAACCAGGAGCCGCACAGCTGACCGTAGTACGGCCAGTCGTACTCCGTGTCCGCCGCCGCATGCACGCCGACATACCCACCGCCGCCGTTGATATACGACTCGAAGGCCGCCTGCTGTGTGGCGTTCAGAATGTCCCCGGTCGTGCTCAAGAACACCACCGCCTTGTACGCCGCCAACGACGATGCGGTGAACACATTGGCGTCCTCGGAGGCGGTCACGGTGAACCCGTTCGCGGCACCCAGATCGCGAATCGCCTGGATCCCCGCCGGGATCGAGTCATGCCGGAAACCAGCCGTCTTGCTGAACACCAGCACCTGGTACGGCGCCGCGAACGCCGGAAGGTTGTTCAGGCCGGCGACCACTAGTCCACCGGCGATCAGTGCGGTACGACGAGTGAAAGTTGTCATGGCTAGCCCCTCAAGGAGTGACGGTGAAAGTGTCGACGTCGTACAGGTTTCCGGCGCCGCCGACAAAGGACAGGAACAACGACCCACTCGCTGAGCCGTTCAGTGTGGTGCTGACGGTCTGGAAGTTCTCCCACCCGCCAGTCACCGGTACGGCGACCGATCCGAGCAACGTTCCTGTCGCGGACCCAGCGCGGATCTGGAGCGTGCCACCGGCCCCGCCCGACGAGACGCGCGCGCTGAAGCCGGTCTTGCCCGCAGTGCTCACCTGCGAGTACCCGGCCCAGTCGCCGTTCTCGATGTAGCCGACGGTCGCGCCGCCGCTGGCTGCCGCATGGGCAGCCACCTGAACGCCGGACTGCGAGGTGAAGGCCTCACCCTCGGTTGCAGTCGGACCAGTCGCGGTCGTGTTCAGCGTGAAGGCGTCGAGGTCGAAGAGACTGCCCTGACCTGTGACGCCCTTGAATACGAGGAACAGTTGCGTGGTCCCCGCCGGTTTGTTGGCCAGGTTGGCGGATACGTTCGTGAACGTGTCCCAGCTACCGGTCGGCGCAACGTTCGCCGTACCGAGCAGCGTTCCGGTCGCTGACCCAGCGCGCACCTCGAGCGTGCCACCAGGACCTGCCGACGAGACGCGAGCGGTGATCGACACCGCGTTGCTGACCGCGTACGGCGTGAATGAAATCCAGTCGCCGTTGTCGACGTACCCGGCGGTCTTCCCGCCCTCGGCGGTTCCGTGGTCCGCCAGCTGAATCCCGGACTGCGCCGAGAAGTGCTCCGCCTGCCGGTGCCGCGGCTGTAGCTTGCGCGCGCTGTGCGTGGTCAGCCCGCCGTTGTCGGTGTACTCCGCGTCGAACACGCCGTACACGTTGGCCGCCGGATCGTGCTCACCATCCACCGGTACGGCGATCGATCCGCTGCACCCGTTCTTGGACGTGATCTGGTGCTGGTGGACGTCATGGCCGAGCAGGTAGGTCACCTTGACCTTGGTGCAGTCGATCGTCCCGTCCTCCGGGTCGGACACAGTCACCTGGAACGGAACGGTGTCGCCGAAGGAGAACAGTTGGCCATCAGCGGGTGTGGTCAGGTTGACCGCTGGCGCGGTGTTGCCCACGCTGATCTGAACATTCGCCGTACCGGTCAGGCCGGTCGGGTCCTTGACGGTCAACGTGGCCGTGAAGTTGCCGGCCGTGTTGTAGGTGTACGACGGATTGGCCTGCGTCGACGTGCCGCCATCGCCGAAGGCCCATTGGTAGGTCAGCGCGCCGCCCTCGGGATCTGAGCTTCCCGCGGAGGAGAACGCGACGGTCAACGGCCGACCGCCGGAGGTCGGCGTACCGGTGGCCTTGGCGACCGGGTTTCGGTTCTGGGCGCCGATGTACTCGATCCGCCAGAGCGCTTGGTTGTTCGCGCCGGTGCCGTAGTCGAGCACGTAGAGAGCGCCATCCGGACCGAACGCCATGTCCATGACCTGGGTGCCGCTCCACGGGAACGCGCCGATATCGCCGACCCCGCCGCTGCCAGTGACCTCGATCGCTTTGATCCACTGGCGACCCAGCTCACCGGCGAAGTAGCGGCCGTTCAGCGAGGCCGGGAACTTGACCGGCGAATTGAGGTTGGCATCGAACCGGTAGACCGGGCCGCCCATCGGCGACTCCGAACCGCCGTTGCCGAACTCAGGCGGCGTACCGGCATCACCGGCGTACCGGATCCAGGCTGGCTGAGCGGCCGGCAGCGTGGTCCGGCCGGTGTTGCGGAACGAGTTGTTGGTGGGGCCACCCGTGCAGTTGAACTTGGCGCCCGACGGGCCGCTCGGGAACTGGAAATCGTTGTAGGTCTCGTCGTTCGTGTTCGTGCCGGTGCAGTAGGGCCAGCCGAAGTTGCCCGGGGCAGTGATCCGGTCGAACTCGACCTGGCCGTTCGGACCACGGTTCGGGTTCGTGACGCCGGCATCCGGACCGTAGTCGCCGAGGTAGACGATGCCGGTCGGCCTGTCGACACTCATCCGGAACGGGTTCCGGAAGCCCATCGCGTAGATCTCCGGCTTGGTCTGCGCGGTCCCGGGCGCGAACAGGTTGCCGGACGGGATCGTGTAGGTGCCGTCGGGTTGCGGCTTGATCCGGAGCAGCTTGCCGCGCAGGTCGTTGGTGTTGCCCGACGTCCGCTGCGCGTCGAACTGCGGGTTGCGATCGGTCCGCTCGTCGATCGGCGTGTAGCTGTCGGACTGGAACGGGTTGCTGTCGTCGCCGGTGGTCAGATAAAGGTTGCCGGCAGCATCAAAATCGAGATCGCCGCCGACGTGGCAGCACTGACCGCGGTCGTTCGGGACCCGCAGCACGATCTTCTCGCTGGCCAGATCGAGCGTGTTGTTGGCCGCGAGCGTGAACCGCGACAGGTGCAGCTCACCCTTCCACGCGTCCCAGGTCGCCTGCGTCCCCTCGGTCGGCGCATCGCCGTCGGGAGTGTTCAGACGCGGGGAAAAGTATAAGTAGACATAGCGATTGGTCGCGAAGTTCGGATCGACCGCGACGCCTTGCAGACCTTCCTCGTCGTGCGTGTAGACGGTGAGCTTGCCGGCCAGCGACGTCGTACCGTTCACGTCGGTGATCCGGACCGACCCGTCGCGAGCCGTGTGGATGACCGAGCGGTTCGGCAGTACGGCGAGCGACATCGCCTCGCCGAGTTCGTTACCCCCACTGGCGAGCGAGATCTGCTGGTAGTCGCCGGGGGGAATGGTCGACCCGGCTTGGGCGGATGCGGTGAGACCCACCGCGGCGGTCAGGACGGCGGCGATCACCAGGGAGATCCGCCGGACACTTCTTGTGCGCATGGACATTCTCCGTCAGTTGTCGATCAGGTTGAACTGTTCCCAAGGACCGATCGCCGTTCGGTTGGCGATCAGGGCGGCGGTGCCGGCGTTCTCGGCGCAGACCAGGTTGTTGTTGATCTGCGCGCGGAAGCTGACCGTGCCGTCGCCGTTGCGGATCAGCTGGAAGGTCTCCCACGAGCCCACGGCCGCGTTCTTCGCCAGCAGTGGCGCCGCACCGGCGTTGTCGGCGGCAACGAACAGGCCATTGGCCTTCGCCTTGAGCGAGACGTTCCCGCCGCCGAGATCAGCCATTTCGAACTGCTGCGCCGTACCGATCGTGGTGCTATCGGCGATCAGCGGCGTACCGGTTCCGGCGGTCACGTACTTGCCGTTGGCACGCGCCCGCAGACTGATCGTGCCGGTGCCGGGGGTGGCCGGCGGCAGGCCGATCGTGACTCGGTCATACCGCCGAGCCGCGGTGGCCGGCGTACCGGATAGTGCTTGGAAGGGCTGGACGGCTGAGCCGGTCTTCTCCACCAGGTAGGACCGGCCGGTCTGCGCCGGGATCGTGAACGTCGCATTCGACTGCGCCGCGACGACCGTTGCCCGGGTCTGTCCGTCCAGGACCGTGACACTTTGCCCAGGCCAAGGACTCCGTACGGCGAGTTGCTGGTTCGCGCCGGACGTGATCGCGACCGTGGTCGGCGTACCGCCCGAGATCTGGACGTGCACACGCGATTTGTGGCCGATGGCAACCGTCCCTTCGCCGGTCCAATCGGCCGGCCAGGCCGGGGCGATTCGCAGCAGACCGTCGTAGTCCTGAGCCAACGCCTCCGGTACGGCGGTCGCTAGCACACCGGACTGTTCGATGTACGGCTCAGAGGCCGGTTGTGAGGTGAAGCTGGCCATCCCGCTCGGATAGACCTGGAACTGTCTCGTGGCTGCGAGCAACGAGGTCTTCACTTCAGCGGCCATCCCGAGTCGGGCGGCGTGGAGCGAGTCGTAGCTCCAGGTATGACTGTTGACGTAACTGCGGGACGTAAAAGTCCGGCGACCCAGAGCCGAGTTGTCGCCGATCAGACCGAACGGCCAAACAGCCTCCAGGCCGATGTTCTCGAAGTTGCGCCGCTGCGCCGCGGGCTGGGTGGACGGGCCGATCATGGTGTTGCCGCTGGCATCGTCTGCCGGCGTGAGGAGTTGTTGCTGCGTCGCGGTATCGGTACGCGGCAGCGTCTGGATCTTCGGGATCGCCGCGTTGAGCTGACTGACCAGCGCCGCGTCGACGTTGAGAAGCTGCGCAGCCTTTACCGCGACCGGGAAGAAGGACTGCATCGCCGCGACATCGGTGGTCGGGTCGGTGACGTCCCACTGGGTCTCGTGCGCATTCGACCTGGTGTGCAGCTTGCCGTCCGAGCCGGTGGTCGCGTGCGAGAGCAAGAACTGCGCCGCACCCTTGATCAACGGATAGTGCTTTTCGAGAAAGGCCCGGTCGTCGGTCATCCGGTAGTGCTCCCAGACCCACAGACCAACCTCGGCGCCGGTCGTGACGTTCAACGAATTCCACATCGGCGGGATCGTCGAGTCGCATGACGCGTTGTCGTTGCCGCCGTTGTAGGTGCCGTTGCCGTTGAACCGCATCGTCTCCGGGACACAGAGACCCTGCTTGCCGGGCATATGCGCGCTGGTCCACGCCGCGATCGCGTCTCGGTTGTCGTTGTAGAGGCGGAACATCGGGTCGTTGAGGCCTGGTAGCCCGGCGGCCAGGTTCGCGGCGACCTGCATCCGCAGGTTCCAGAACCAGTAGCCGGCTGGATACCAGTCGCGCTTGTCCTGCGAGAACGTGAACAGGTCGGCGACACCAGCCTGCGATCCGGGCAGTACACCGCGACTTTGCGCCGCACTCGCATAGAGGAAGATCGTGCGTAGGTTCTCGACATAGTCGCCGGTCCCGTCCGCCGAACTGATCTTGATCAGACCGGCGGAACTCCAGTAGTTGTGCCACCACTGCAGATGCGCGTTCCGCACCTCACCCTGTGCCGCGCCATTCAGTACGGCGTTGGTCGTGGCGATCGAGTCGCCGCCGGTCCAGGTCGGCGCTGCGACGACTACCCGGAACGAACCGTCGGCGTTCGGCTGGAAGCTCACCTGGCCGGTGAGGTTGTTCGGGGTGGACGCAACGACATTGCGGCCGCCGGCAGTGATCCCCGCCAGCGATCCGAACGTGCGGCCGGAAGCACCTGCGCCGTTGTTGTCGACCCACGTTTCGGCTAGGGCCGCCGTACCGGCTGCTGCTCGGGCTTGTGGGGAGCGGCCGCTCCACAACTTCACCTGGGCGGTCTGCGTGCTGTTCGGGTCGGCGCCGGTCACGTCGACGACGAGCTGCTGGGTGTCCGCCCGGACGAAGGCGGTCAGGGTCATACCGCCGCCGGCTTGGCGGAGCATGCCGTCGTACAGGTCGAGGGTGCCCTTGAAATCGGCTGCGGTGGTGAGCCGGGACAGGCCCGGAATCACCAACTGGCCAAGGGATTTGCGGTCGGGGAACGTGTCGGTGCGGTTGAGTTGCGCGGTGAAGCCGTCAGCGGCCCAGACAGCTGCGCCGAGAGCGCCGTTGCCGAGCGGGAGGGACTCGGCAGGTGCCGTGTTGGGTCGCTGGAGGACGACGTCGGACCGCCGGACGACATTCGGGGTGTCGACGACAAACGCGCCGTCCCGCCACGCCGTCGTACCGGGCGCAGCACTCGCCGGTCCACTGGGTAGGAGCGTCGCGGTCAACGCGAGGCAGAGGAGTATCCGGGGGAGGAGTTTCGGCCGAATTCTGGGCAGGCGTGATCGCACGAGAACGTGCATCGAACCTCACTGAGGTGCTGGGGGCGGACCCATCGGCCGGGTGCGGGGCGAACCCTGGGTGCTATCGGATGTTTCCTGTCCCGAAGCGTCACGTCAAGACTTCGTTGGGCGACCATCCAAACTAAATGCCAAGATCTTGCGCGGCTTGTCTCACTCTTTGCACCCGACCGGATCTCCTACAGTGTGCGCATGGCGACGATTTTTCACCTCGCGTTTCCGGATCAGTGGGCGGCAGCGGTTGAGGCCGGCTGCTACAAGTGGTCTACGCGCGGGAAGTCTCTTGATGACGGCGCGACGTTCATTCATGCGTCGCGGCATGATCAGGTCGCGATGGTGGCGAACTTCGTGTACGACGATGTGGCCGGGCCGCTGACGTTGCTGGTGATCGATACCGAGCGGCTGGTGTCGGCGCTGTGCGACGAGGATCTGGACGCGATCGGGATGACGTTCCCGCACATCTACGGCCCGCTGAACCTCGACGCGGTCCTCGATGACCGCCCGTACGAGCGCGGTCCCGACGGTCGATGGCCGGAGGTGGCTCCGGAACCCGTATCCTGATCGTGGAACGGGTCGGCCGGGCGATCGCGTTGTCCACGCAAGTGGGCGCCGAGGAAAGTCCGGACTCCACAGGGCAACGTGGTGGGTAACGCCCACCCGGGGCAACCCGCGGGACAGTGCCACAGAGAACAGACCGCCAGCGGCTTCGGTGAACCCCGTGGTTCATCGAGGTGCGGGTGAGGGTGAAACGGTGGTGTAAGAGACCACCAGCTCCCCAGGTGACTGGGGAGGCTAGGTAAACCCCACGTGGAGCAAGGCCAAGAAGGGCGCCGGGCAACCGGCGTCCGCGCGAGCGTTCGAGGGCTGCCCGCCCGAGCTCGCGGGTAGGCTGCTAGAGGTGGCTGGCAACAGTCGTCGTAGATAGATGGTCGCCGACAACAGGATCCGGCTTATAGGCCGGCCCGTTCCCCACCCCGCAGCAACCGCGGGGGTGACATCGGCGTGGTGTCAGAAGGTCTGGTGTCAGAAGGTGTGGTCGTCGGTGGGGAAAGCGCCGTTGGCCACGTCGGCGGCGTAGGCGGTGGCGGCTCCGGTGAGGATGCCTCGGAGGTCGGCGTACTGCTTGACGAAGCGGGGCATGGTGCCGGAGCGCAGGCCCGCCATGTCTTGCCAGACGAGGACTTGTGCGTCGGTGTCGCGGCCGGCGCCGATGCCGATGGTCGGAATGGAGACCCGTTTGGTGATCTCGGCGGCTACGTCGCCGGGGACCATTTCGAGGACGAGCGAGAAGGCGCCGGCTTCGGCGAGGGCTACGGCGTCGTCGATGAGGCCGGCGGCTTGGTCGCCGCGGCCTTGGACTCGGTAGCCGCCGATGCTGTGCTCGCTCTGCGGGGTGAAGCCGATGTGCGCCATCACGGGGATGCCGGACTGGGTCAGCTTCTCGACCATCGGCACGACGGTGCGGCCGCCCTCGAGCTTGACGGCGTGGACGCCGGATTCCTTCATGAAGCGGACTGCCGTGTGGAAGGCCTGCTCCGGTGACGCCTGGTACGAACCGAATGGCAGGTCGGCAACGACCAGCGACCGGTCGACGGCATTCGCCACTGCACGCGCCAACGGGATCAACTCGTCGACGGTCACGCGCAGAGTCGTGTCGTAGCCGAAGACATTGTTGGCGGCGGAATCGCCGACCAGGAGGACCGGGATGCCGGCCTGGTCGAAGATCTCGGCGGTGTATTGGTCGTACGCCGTCAGCATCGCCCACTTCTCGCCGCGGTTCTTCATATCGCGCAGGTGGTGGATGCGGTAGCGCCGCGGTCGCGTCGGGCCATCGCCTGAGCCGCCTCCCGAACCGCCTCCGCCGCGGAGAACGCCGGAATCGGAGGAGACGTTCTCGGACGGTGCCGACGAGTTCGCGACGTCCGGCGTACCGGTGGTTGCGTTCGGCTGGGCTCGGCGGGCAGCGCGATGGGAGGCGACGTGCTCGGCATGGACCTGGCTGGGGGCGTCCTGCTGGACGTCGGCCCGGCGGCGGGCGCCGATGCGCGAGCGCGGTTCGCTCACGGGAGCGTTGCCTTCGTACTCCGCACTCGGATCCGACAGGTAGCTCGGCCCTGCCGGCTCAGGTGAAGGTGCCGGCGGCGCCGAAGGAGCAGGCGACGGCGGCTGCGGGGCGGACGGTGTAGGCGGCGCCGGTGCCTGCTGCTGGACCGGAGGCTGCGGGGGAGTCGGCGGCTGCAACGGCTGCTGGGCAGGCGGCAGCGGCAGCGGCCCGGTCTGCTGGCTGGGCGCGGACTGCATCGGGCTCAGGCCGTTGGTCGGCGCAGGTGGCTGCAGCGGCAGCGCACCGGTCGTCGGCGGTACGCCGTTCTGTTGCGGCGCCTGGCTGCTCCAGTTGGCCGACCCGTTCGAGGCAGGCGGCGCATGCTGCGTCAGCCCGTTGCTGCTCTGCGGCGCGGCCGGGGGCCGCGGCGGCTGCAGAGGCGGCTGCTGGGACGGAGCACCCTGACGAGGCGGTACGCCGTTGGTGCCGTTCGACGGCGGGAACGGGCTGGGCCGGTTCTGGGCAGGCGGCTGCTGCGGGCGGAACGGGTTCTCCTGCGGGTACGCCGGTTGCCCGTACGACGGCTCGTCGCCCCGCGGCTGCTCACTGCGGGCCTGCGGTTCGCGCTCGCCGTAGTACTCGGCCCGCTGCGGCTGATCGCCGTACGGGGGACGCAGTGGCTGGCCCTGCGGCGGAGCAGGCGGAGCGGGCTGCTCGGTGTACCGCTGCTGCGGTGGCGGCGCGGCGGGCGGGGAGCCCGGCAGGTACGGCGGCTTCGGCACATACGGCTGTTGCGGCACCGGGCCGCGCTCGAACTGCCGCGGTGCGTTCGGCAACTGCGGGGCCGGGTCGAGGCCGAGCCCATTGGGCCGGTCCCGCCAGGGCTCGCTGTCGTAGTCCGAACGGCGGTTCTCTTCGGTTGTCCGGTTCGACGGTCCGGTCCCGTACGGCGAGGGCAACTCCTCGTCGTCCTGGGTACCGGCCGACCTGAAGTTGTCAACCATGGGCTCATCGTCCCACCGATGCGGTGGGTAAGCGCTACCGGCTGTCGCTGAGGAGTCAGTCACATTGTCATTGGGCACGCCAGAGTCACCGGAGACCTCTTCGGAAGAGCCCCACGGTGTGTCCTCGGATGGGCGGTACCGCCAGGAGTCGCTCAGTGCTCGGCTGCCTTCCGTGCGTCCTCACGCCATGCATTCGTGATCGGCAACCGGCGGTCCCGGCCGAAGGCCTTGTGCGTGATCTTCGGGCCCGGTGGATACTGCCGGCGCTTGTACTCCGCGCGGTCGACCAGCTGGATCACCTTGCTCACCAGTTCGGTCTCGAATCCGGCCGCAACCAGCTCAGCGCTGCCGCGGTCGAGCTCGACATAGTCGTCCAGCATGTCGTCGAGCAGGTCGTACGGCGGCAGCGAATCGGTGTCCTGCTGTCCCGGACGAAGCTCGGCGGACGGGGGTTTGGCGATCGAGTTCTCGGGGATCGGCGGCTGCTTGCCGCGCTCCTTGGCGTCCGCGTTGCGCCACTTGGCGAGGCGCCAGGCGACGGTCTTCGGAACGTCCTTGAGCGGCGCGTAACCACCGACGGCGTCACCGTAGATGGTGGAGTAGCCGACCGAGAGTTCGGATTTGTTGCCGCAGGCAAGTACCAGGTGGCCGTCGGCGTTCGACAATCCCATCCACACAACGGCTCGCACCCGGGCCTGCAGGTTCTCTTCGGCGAGCCCGGTCAGACCGAGGGTGTCGATGAACGGCTGCACCATCGGCTGGATCGGGATCACGCGATAGTTGAGGCCGGTGCGCGCGGCGAGCTCGGCGGCGTCGTCCTTGGAATGCTCACTGGAGTAGACACTCGGGTTCGAAATGCCGAAGACGTGTTCGGCGCCGATCGCGTCACAAGCGATCGCGGCGACCAGCGACGAATCGATGCCGCCGGACAGACCGAGCAGGACCGACTTGAAGCCGTTCTTCTGGACATAGTCGCGCAGGCCGGTGACGATCGCGCCGTACATCTCGGCCTCGTCCGCCAGCCGCGGTGCGACAGCCGCTGCGATTGGCTCGTACGCCGGGAGTGCGTCCTCGTGGATGACGGTGTGCACGATCTCGATGCCCTCGTGCGTGCCGGCCGGCGTACCGGTCGCGGCAGGGAGCTCGAGGTCGACCACCATGCTGCCCTGCTCGAACTGCGGGGCGCGGGCAAAAATATTTCCCTCGGCGTCGGCGATCAGCGAGTCGCCGTCGAAAACAAGCTCGTCCTGGCCGCCGATCAGGTTCACATAGGCGAGCGCACAACCGGCCTCGCGAGCACGCCGCGTGACGAGCTCACCCCGGACGTCGTCCTTGTTCGCCTCGTACGGCGAGCTGTTCACCACCAGCAGCAGTCCCGCGCCGGCGGCCTTCGCGACCGCAACCGGACCGCCGTCCTGCCACAGGTCCTCACAGATCGCGAGAGCCACATCGATCCCGTGGATCCGAACCACCTGCAACGTGCTGCCCGGAACGAAGTGCCGGAACTCGTCGAACACCCCGTAGTTCGGCAGGTGATGCTTCACCGCACTCGTGACGACCCGGCCCTGGTGAATAACCGCCGCGGCGTTGGTAGGCGAGCCCTTCGGCCGCCCCAGCCGGTCGACACCCATCGCCGTACCGGTGGCGCGGTCCAGATACCCACACACCACCACGATGTCGCCAAGACCTTCGGCAGCCAACCGCTCCGCCAGCCCTTGGATCTTCGCCTGCGAAGCAGCCACGAACGACCCACGCAACGCCAGGTCCTCCACCGGATAACCAGTCAGCGCCAACTCCGGAAACGCCACCACATGAGCACCCCGCTCAACAGCGTTTCGCGTCCAGGCAACGATCTTCTCGACGTTCCCGTCCACATCACCGACAGTCACGTTGAGCTGCGCAAGAGCCACCCGAAGCTGAGACACGAGAGCACACTACTGTCTCCGCTGGTCTTTCCACCCCCCGATCCACCTCAAAACCCGCACAACGTTGACCTCGCTGGGCTGCATCGCATCCGCCCGCAAGCACTCCCGCCGCAGCCCCGGGTACTCCGCCCGCATCCGCTCGACGTGATCCCACCCCACTTCGTGCCACCCCGGAATCCCGCGCCGCCGCCCCTCCAGCCGCTGCCGATGCACGTCCACATCCCCACAAACACACTCGATCACTCGCAACCGACCGCCGTACTCAGCGGCCAGTCGTTCCCACGCATCAGCCGTCGCGTCATCCACCAGACAGTCCACGATCGCCGACTGCCCGAGCATCAACTGCCGCCGGACGAGCGTTTCCAGCAGCCCGTAATACATCGCCAAGAACTCCGGTCGCGAGAGACCGTCCAACACACCATGCGGCTTCAGCGCCCCCAACAACCAGTCGCCGGCAAACACCGGAACCCCCAGCCGTCGCCCCACCTCCTCGGCCAGCGTCGACTTCCCCGTTCCCGGCAAACCGGTGAAGACCACAACCTGCTCCATGCGTCAGACGGTAGAGCGGATCTGTGCCACTCACTAACTGTCCGATCGGCCGCCCGCGCGGATGGTGCTGAGCCTGAATTGGGCGAGGCGCGCGAGGTTGGTGAGTGGTAGCGGTCCGCCGGCAGCGACGAAGGTTCCGGGGGCGGGGACTTTTGGTGGATGTTGTGTACGGCGGGAGTCGGTTGACTGGCGTTATGACGATGACTGGTGGGCCCACTG
>NZ_SMKX01000130.1 GCF_004349055.1 Kribbella antibiotica | reverse complement strand
GGGGTGGGGGTTAGGTGGGCGTTGAGCCAGAGGTGGGGGAGGGACATGGCGGGGTTGCCGCCTTTGCCCCAGATGCCTCGGGGTGGGGTTTGGA
Source organism: Kribbella antibiotica (assembly GCF_004349055.1). Taxonomy (GTDB): domain Bacteria; phylum Actinomycetota; class Actinomycetes; order Propionibacteriales; family Kribbellaceae; genus Kribbella; species Kribbella antibiotica. The sequence goes on along the minus strand of NZ_SMKX01000130.1, from coordinate 26,217 downwards.
TGGTGGGGAGGAGGCAGCGGACGGCGTGGGCCAGGGCGGCGGGGTCTCGGTCGGGCCAGAGAGGGGCCAGGTGTTCGCGGAGTTGGACGGCGGTGGCGGGCGATTCGGTGATGCGGTCGGTGCCGGCCTGGAGGACGGCGGGCATGTCGAGGCCCTCTAGGCGGTGGCGGCCGTAGGTCATGTTTTGGAAGACCTCGCGGTCGAGGCGGGGTTGGATGAGGGGGCGGAAGGCTAGGAAGTCGCGGCTCGACATGAGGTGGATGGTGGCGCGCATCATGGAGCCGCGGACCGCTTCGCGGCCTTCGAGGAGTTTGACGAGGTTGTCGGGCTGGAACGTGGTGAGGCGGGTCCAGAGGCCGACGTACGGCGCGAGTGGGATCTGGGCCTGCATGCCGACGAGGTGCTCGATGGTTTCGAGGGCGGTGGCGTCGTTGCGTTCGAGCAGCCATTGACGCTGCAGAGTGGCGCGGTTCTGGGCTTGCAGGCTCAACTTCGACATGGCCGATCTTCTCCTGGCGAGCGGTTCATGTGCCAGGAGTGCGGGCTACTGTCGCGATGCGCTGAAGGTGGTCACACGCTCTGTGTACGACGAGCGGGCTGCGGGGTCGGCGTGGAGTCCGCGGTCGTCGCCGGCTAGGCGGCGGGCTTGGGACATGAGGCGGGTGGGGGTGAGGCCATCGAGGGTTTTCCAGGCGCCTAGCCAGCGGGGGACTGTTAGTTCGGGTTGGCGGGTCCGGCAGGTGCGGAGGACGGCGGCTGCTACGTCGGTGGGTTCAACGGTGGGGAGGATGCCGCCTAGGCGGACGCCGGAGGAAAGGGAGGTGCGGACGGCGGAGGGGAGGACCGCGCTGGCTGTGACACCGGTGCCGTGGAGTTCGCGGCGGATGGCGGCGGTGAGGCCTACGGCGGCGTACTTGGAGGCGTTGTAGACGGCCATGCCGGGGAAGGGGATCTTGCCGGCCATGGAGGCGATGTTGACGATGTGGCCTTGGTGGCGGTCGATCATGTGGGGGAGGGTCAGGCGCATGCCGTGGATGAGGCCCCAGACATTGACGTCCAGGGTGGCGCGGCTGATCTCGTCGGGTTCGTCGAGGAAGCTGCCCAGGGGCATGACGCCCGCATTGTTGACCAGTACGTCGATGTGGCCGGAGTCGGCGAGGACGGTGTCGATGAAGGTGGCGAACGACGTGCGGTCGGTGACGTCGAGTGGGTGGACCGAGGAGTCGCCGGCTGCGTCGAGGTCGCCGCGGTGGACGGTGGCGCCGGCTGCGGTGAAGGCCGCGGCGGTGGCTTGGCCGATGCCTCGGGCGGCGCCGGTGACTACTACGACCGCGCCTTCGAGAGCGAGGGGCTTCATCGGACTACCTCCAGCGACTTGGTGATCGTGTAAGCGGATTCGTTGAAGGGGGAGATGTCGCGGCGGAGGCGGGCGGTGGACCAGGGCCAGTTGAAGGAGTTGCGACCGGTGCGGTCGTGGTAGTAGCTGGTGCAGTTGCCGGATTCGTAGACGGTGCCGGACAGGGCGGATTGGACGGCGGTGACGAAGGCGGCTTGGGCTTCGGGGCGGACGTCGAGGGTGGACCAGTTGCGGTTGAAGAGTGCCGAGACGGCGCTGATCACGTGGTCCAGCTGGGTTTCGAGAATGGTGAAGGCCGAGGTGTGGCCGGTGCCCAGGTTGGGGCCTAGGAGGTTGAAGGCGTTCGGGAAGCCGGCGACGGTGGTGCCGAGGTAGGCGCGCGGTGAGCCTTGCCAGACGTCGGCGAGGGATTGGCCGGCGGCGTTGTGGACGCGGGTGGCGATGGGGAGGTCGAGGATCTTGAAGCCGGTGCCGAGGATGACGACGTCGGCTTCGACGCGGGTGCCGTCGGCGCCGATCACCGCACCCCCGTCGAAGCCGGAAACGGCCGTGGGGTGGACGGAGACGTTGCTCGCGGCAAGGGCCGGGTAGTAGGTGTTCGACATCAGGATGCGTTTGCAGCCGAGCGTGTAGGTCGGGGTGAGGGTCGAGCGCAAGGCGGCCGACGGCACGGAGCGGCGGAGGTGCAGGCGGCCGGCGGCTTCGACGAGGCGCATCAGGCGGGGGTGGCGGAAGCCGAGGCCGAAGGCTTCCATACCGAGGTATTCGGCTTTGCGCAGCAGACGTTGGGCGAACGGGAAGGTTCGGAAGAGCCAGCGCTCGGCGGACGGTACGTAATGGTCCGGCTTCGGGAGGACCCATTGGGCGGTGCGCTGGAAAACGTGCAGGGAGGCCACTGAAGGCTGGATGGCGGGGACGAACTGCACCGCTGAGGCACCCGTGCCGATGACGGCAACCCGCTTGCCGGCAAGGGAGACCGAGTGGTCCCAGCGGGACGAGTGGAAGATCGGGCCGTCGAAGGTGCCGGGGATCGATGGCATCAACGGCTCGTGCCACGGGCCGGTAGCGGTGATCAGCACCCGCGCTTCGAGTGGGCCGGTGGAGGTCTCCAACCGCCACACTGCACGCGCGGGATCCCACGAAGCGCGCAGCAGTTCGACACCGAAGCGCAGGTGCGGCACGACGTCGTACCGAGCGGCTGTGTCCTCGAGGTACTGCTGGATCTCGGCCTGTTCGGCGAAGGCTCGGGTCCAGGACGGATTCGGGGCGAACGAATACGAGTACAAAGCCGACGGTACGTCGCACGCGCAGCCCGGATACGTGTTGTCACGCCAGGTCCCACCCAGTGCAGGCCCCTTCTCCAGTACGGCGAAGTCCGTGATACCGGCCTGTCGTAGCCGGATCGCCGCACCGAGACCGGAAGCCCCAGCACCAATGATGACAACGTCCTTGAACAACCCAGTCATGGACGACCACCTCCAGAAACCGACGGTATCCGAATACTCAGAGAATTCCAATACCGGAGCCACTAGAGTGCAGGACATGGCGAGGATGACCCGCGCGGAGAGCCAGGCGCAGACCCGAGGGACCTTGGTGGCGACCGCGTCCGAACTGTTCCTCAAGGACGGGTACGCCGCCACGTCGCTGGAGAAGGTGGCCGACGAGGCAGGCTTCTCGAAGGGCGCGGTCTACTCGAACTTCCGCAACAAGGACGAGCTCTGCCTCGCGGTTGTCGACGCGATTCGCGAAGGGCAGGCGCACAAACTGGCGCAGGCCCTTGAGGGGGCCGCGACGCTCGACAAGATGCTCGAAGGCTTCCAGCGCTGGGCCGATGAGACCATCGGCGATGTCGGTTGGACGGTGTTCGAGGTCGAGTTCTCGACCCGCGCCCGCCAGGACGAGAGCCTGCGCAGAGAGCTTGCCGAGCGCAACGCAGCGATCCGCAACGCGGCCGCGCTGCTGCTCGGCGCACACGCACTCGCGTTCGGCATCACCCTGCCGATGCCGGCTGCGGACTGCGCGACGGCCCTGCTCAGTCTGGGCGTAGGCCTCGGGGTGCAGCGAGCGATCGACCCTGGCGTCGGCGTCGACGTGCTGCCCAGCGTCATCCGGCTACTGGCCGGTCGCTGAAAATTAGGGCCTTGACAAGGTTTTCCCTTGCCGCCGGAATTTGCCCGGACGTTCTGCTTCCCTCCGGGTACCGAAGGCAACTAGGGTCTCGACGGATCGTAGTGGTTGCGTCACGCAACCTGAACGAATCGCCGACTGTGGGAGGGAATGCAATGTCGAACCGCCGTAAGGCGATCGTGGCCGTCACCGCCGGGCTGGCCACCATCTCGCTCGGTCTGTCCTTCACCAGCGCCGCGGGGGCCGCGCCGGAAGCCACCACCCTGGGCAGCCTGAAGCTCGTCAAGACCAAGACATCGTTGCTCGGCAAGCACTACTGGTACCAGCAGACCTTCAAGGGCCTGCCGGTCATCAACGGGTACTACGCGAAGCACGAGAGCAAGGCCGGCGTGCAGATCGCCGACGGCCGGGACGCCATCCCGGCGAACCTGGACGTCTCGGCGAAGCTGCCGGCCGCGACCGCCAACACCAAGGCCGCCGAGGCGATCAACGCCAAGGCTGCCCGGGCCCGCATCGTCGGCGCCGACAAGGAGGCCGAGAAGGTCCCGGCCGCCGGCAAGGGTACGGCGCAGCTGGCCGTCATCGGTGGTCCGAACGCCCGCCTGGTCTGGTCGGTCACCAACCGCTCCGGTGAAGGTGCGACTCGGAGCCTGGTCGACGCCGACAGCGGCGCGGTCGTCGAGTCGAAGGTGATCAGCGACAACGCCACCGGTCACGGCTCGGTCTTCGACCCGAACCCGGTCGTCAGCGAGCAGAACGAGCAGCTGACCGACCAGAACGACAAGAACACCGACGAGCTGTTCCTGGCGCAGAAGAACGTCGTACTGCGCAACCTGGACGGCTCCGGCAAGCTCAACGGCACCTACGTGAACATCGCGGAGGCCAAGGGCGGGGTCGCGCAGAACAAGAACAACAACTTCGTCTACCAGCGCGCGAACGACAAGTTCGAGCAGGTGAAAACGTACTACCACGTCAACCAGACGCAGGAGTACATCCACAAGCTGGGCTTCACCGAGGTCAACAACGAGTCCCAGGACTTCTCCATCAACACGTTCGCCGGGGACAACTCGTTCTACGACCCGTCGGTCGACGTGATCACGATGGGCGAAGGTGGCGTCGACGACGCCGAGGACGCCGAGGTGATCTGGCACGAGTACGGTCACGCGATCCAGGACGACGTCGTCCCGGGCTTCGGTGAGTCGCTCGAGGCCGGTTCGATCGGTGAGGGCTTCGGCGACTACTGGGCCGTCACGATGTCGGTTCCGGTCAGCAAGGGCTTCAACCTGCCCTGCGTGATGGACTGGGACGCGACGTCGTACACGTCCACCGAGCCGCACTGCCTGCGTCGCACCGACACCGGCAAGACCACTGACGACATCGTCGGTGAGGTGCACGACGACGGTGAGATCTGGTCGAACGCGCTGTGGGACATCCACCAGGCGCTCGGTCGCGAGAAGTCGAACAAGGTCGTCCTCGAGGGCACGTTCTTCTACGCCCCCGACACGTCGTTCGCTGACGCCGCCCGCGTCACCGTGCAGGCCACCCGCCTGCTCTACGGCAAGGCCGACGCCCAGAAGGTCACGGACGCTTTCAAGGCCCGCAAGATCCTCTAGCGGTAACAGGTCATGCGCCTGCAGCTACTGTGGGCGCATGACCTGGAGTACGTCGGACATCCCAGACCTGACCGGACGACGCGCGCTGGTCACCGGCGCCACCAGTGGACTCGGCTACGAGACGGCCAAGGTGTTGCTGCAACGCGGCGCTGAGGTGATCCTCGCGGCGCGTAACCCGGAGAAGACCGCAGAGGCAGCACGCAGGCTCACCGGCGACACCCAGCGGGTGCCGGTCACGGTGGAGCTGGACCTGGCGGACCTGTCGAGTGTGGAGCGTGCGGCCACACACCTCACGAACACCTACGACAGCATCGACATCCTGGTCAACAACGCCGGCGTGATGGCGACGCCGTACCGGCAGACTCTGGACGGGTTCGAGCTGCAGATCGGCACCAACCACCTGGGGCACTTCGCCCTCACGGCTCGCCTCATGCCGCTGCTGCAAAGCGGCCGTGTCGTCACGGTGAGCTCCTTCATGCACAAGTCGGCTCGCATCATTCAGCAGAGCGACCTACGCCAGCCAGCCGGCAACTACTCGAAGTGGCCGCAGTACAGCATGTCGAAGCTCGCGAACCTGCTCTTCATGTTCGAGCTCGGTCGTCGGGTGCCAACTGTCGTGAGCGTCGGCGCGCACCCCGGCTACGCCTCCACACACCTGCAGGCCGCCGGCCCGGAGCTGGCCGGTGCGAAGCTCATGGCCAAGGTGTGGGCTGGGCTCAACCTGTTTGCGCAGTCGGCCGCGGCAGGTGCAGAGCCAAGCCTGTACGCCGCCACTGAGCCCGACCTGCGTTCCGGCACGTACGTCGGTCCTGGCCTCTTCGAGTTCCGGGGTGCGCCAAAGGTCGTCCAGCCGACCCAGCGGGCTCAGGACCCCCAACTCGCCGAGCAGCTCTGGGCGTGGTCCGTGGAGGCAACCGGAGTCGATCCGGCACTCACCGTGGCGAGGTAGTGACACAGCGGCAATCCTGTGGTTACCATCCGGTAATTTCCCAGCCGGAGGTCGTCTCGTGCGCAGAATTGCCGCCGCCCTAGCCGTAGCTCTCCTCGCCGCGTTGGCGCTCAGCCCGCCGGTTCAGGCCGCCCAGCCAGGCTTCGCCATCAAGTACGAACGCATTCAAGGCGCCGGTGGCATCCAGATCGGCGCCGTCGTCCTCACTCCGACCGGCCAAGGCGGCGGCCCGTTCCCGCTCGTGGTGATGCCATCCAGCTGGGGCGTCCCGAACCTCGAGTACGTCGGCCAAGGCGCCAAACTCGCCAAGTCCGGCTTCCAAGTCATCTCGTACTCCAGCCGCGGCTTCTGGGACACCGGCGGTGGCATCGACGTGGCCGGCCCGCCAACCGTTGCCGACGTCTCCAAAGTGATCGACTGGGCCGCGCTCAACACCCCCGCCGACACCAGCAAGGTTGCCGCCGTCGGCATCTCGTACGGCGCCGGTACGTCGCTCCTCGCCAGCGCAGAGGATGACCGCATCAAGGTGGTCGGTGCCCTCAGCGGCTGGGCGGACCTGATCAAGTCGATCAACCCGAACGAGACCGTCTCCCTCCAGGCCGTCGCCGGACTGCTTGCTGCCGGCAACGTCACCGGCCGCCCCGGCCCCGAAATGCAGTCCCTGCAGACCAAATTCATCACCGGCCGGTACGACGAAGCGATCGCGGAAGCCAAGGTTCTTGGCCCGGTCCGCTCCGCGCAGACCGTGATCGGCAAGATCAACGCCAACAAGCCCGCGGTCTTCCTCGCGAACGCCTTCGAGGACTCGATCTTCCCGCCGACCCAGTACACCGATTTCTTCACCGCGCTGACCGTTCCGAAGCGACTCCAGTTCGCGCACGGCGACCACGCTGTACCGGAGGTGCCTGGCGCGATCGGACTGCCGAACGAAACTTGGGACGAGCTCGTCGCCTGGATGCGCCACTACCTCAACGGCACGGATAATGGCGCCGACGCCGAGAAGTCCGTCCAGCTGAAGTCCCAGCGCGGCACCTGGCGCGGCTACGACAACTGGGCCGGTGTCGGTCAACCGCAGACGTCGTACCTGAGCAAAACCGGTTTGCAGGAAAATCCGGCAACTGGCTGGGACAGAGGCATTGCGGCCGGAATTCCGACCGTCGCCGACAGCGGCATCGCCCTGGTTTCCGGCGCGCTGCAGGGACTTTTGTCCATCCCGGTCGGCGTCGCGACCCCCTTGATCGATCGATCATTCGCCGGCGTGTGGCCGGGAAAGGTCTACCCACAAGGCGCAATCATCAACGGATCCCCGAGACTGCTCTTTACGGCAACACCCTCCGTAAAGGACACTTCACTCTTCGCGTACCTCTATGACGTCAACGCGCTAGGAGTCGGATCCTTGATCTCGCATAAGCCGCTCACCTTGCGAGGGGCAACCCCCGGCAAAGCCGTCACCATCGACCTCCGGATGGAGTCCACCAGCTGGGAAGTCCCGGCCGGGCACCATCTCGTCCTCGTCGTCGACACCGTCGACCCGCGCTATCTCGGCCGTAGTTCGGTCGGCAGTACGGTCAAGTTCAGCTCACCGGCGAACGGCCCGGCGACCCTGACTGTCCCGGTGGCCTCGTGACCACCACGCGCCGGGGATTCCTCGGCCTCACTGCTGCCGCCATCGCCTCAATTCCGGTGCTGAAGGCAACCGCTGCCGATCCGCGCTACCTCTACTACGGCAAGTACGGCGACGGTGTCGGCATCGCGACGTACGACGCGGCCGGCAAGATCACCGCCGCCGGCACCCTCAGCGGTGTCGGGGACCCGTCCTGGGTGACCCGCGTCGGGAATCGTCTGTACGCCGCCAACGAGCAGGATGCGGGCGCCGTCACGGCGATCGCGATCGATGCCCCCGGCAACCTCCGGAAGCTGAATCGCCAGACCAACGGTGGTTCTGGGCCTTGTCACCTGATCGTTGCCAACGGCTACGTCATCAGTGCGAACTACGGATCAGGTGATCTATCGGTCCAGAAGCTGAAGTCCGACGGCGGGATCGGGGCACGGACCGACCTGGTCGAGCACCAGGGCTCGTCGCCCCATGCGCACCAGGTCGTGCAGGTCGGTCAGTACATCCTGGCCGTCGACCTCGGGACCAATTCGGTCTACACCTACACGCTCAGCAGCGCCGGCAAACTGACCCTCAAGTATCAGGTGACGCTGCCCACGGGCGCCGGGCCGCGCCACCTCGCGGTGCACCCGTCGGGGAACTTCCTCTATGTGGCCAACGAGCTCAACAGCACGATCGGCGTACTGAAGTACGTCGACGGCAAGCTCACGGTGCTGAACACCCAGACCACGGTGCCGTCGGGCTCGCCGACGAACTACCCGGGCGAGGTGATCATCTCGGCGGACGGCCGGTACGTCTACCTCACCAACCGCGGCCACAACAGCATCGCCGTGTTCGCGGTCAACGGCGACGGGGCGACGCTGACCCTCAAGGGCACGCCGTCCGTCGGGGGCACCAACCCGCGGCACTGCATCATCGACCCGACCGGCACGTTGATGTTCGTCTCCAATCAGGATTCCGGGAACATCGTCAGCTTTGCGGTCGACGCGGCAACCGGCGGTCTGACCAAGAAGAGCACGTTCAGTGCGGCGTCCGTCGTGTGCGTGAATGTTTGATTGTGATCGAGGTCTTGCGTTCTTGAGCTGAAAACGTTTCCATTAGGGCGCCCTTTCACCGCCCCGAAGGGAGCTTCAATGCTCAAGCTTGTCGCCGTGGCCGCTCTTGCGGCCGCGGCCACCCTCGTGCCGACGGCCAGTGCCACCACTGCCGCTCCGGTCGAGTGGCAGCGCGGCACCCCGCCGCTCAGCACGCCCTGGACCGACGACGTCACGCCGTCCAACGCACTTCCGGAGTACCCGCGGCCCCAGCTGACCCGACCGGAGTGGCGCAACCTCAACGGCCTGTGGGAGTTCGCCGCTGCAGCGCCGGGGGAGCAGCCCCCGATCGGCCGCACGCTCGGCGAGAAGGTCCTGGTGCCTTACCCGATCGAGTCCGCGCTGTCGGGGATCCAGCGGCACGAGGACCGGATGTTCTACCGCCGTACGTTCACCGTCCCGCAGCAGTGGAAGGGCCAGCGGCTCGTCCTGCACTTCGGCGCGGTCGACTATGACGCCAAGGTCTGGGTGAACGGCCGCCTCGCCAGCACCCACCGCGGCGGGTACGACGGATTCGACGTCGATGTCACGAACTACCTGCACAGCAAGGGCCCGCAGGAGCTGATCGTCTGGGCTGAGGATCTCACTGACGAGACCTTCCAGCCGATCGGCAAGCAGCGCGAGGTCGGCGACCGCGGGATCTTCTACCAAGGCAGCTCCGGCATCTGGCGCACGGTCTGGATGGAGCCGGTGAACGCGGCGCGCATCGACCGGCTCCAGCTCACGCCGGACCTCCCCGGCAAGGCGCTCAAGGTCACCGCCGACACCTCCGGCCCGGCGAACCTCGACGTCGAAATCACGGCGTACGACGGCCGTCGTCAGGTCAGCAAGGTCCGCGGCAAGGCCGACGCGGAGGTCCGGGTCCCGATCCCGAATCCGAAGACGTGGAGCCCCGACAAGCCGTTCCTGTACGACCTCAAGGTCCGCCTGATCGACCGCGGCAAGACTGTCGACCAGGTCGGCTCGTACGCCGGCATGCGGTCGGTCGGCCTGGTCAAGGGTGCCGACGGCAAGCTTCGGATGGGCCTCAACGGCAAGGTGCTGTTCAACCTTTCCACGCTCGACCAGGGCTTCTGGCCGGACGGTCTGAACACCGCTCCGACCGACGAAGCGCTCGCTTTCGACCTTGTGCAGCACAAGAAGCTCGGCTTCAACACCGTTCGCAAGCACATCAAGGTCGAGCCGGACCGCTGGTATTACTGGGCCGACAAGCTCGGCCTGATGGTCTGGCAGGACATGCCGGCCAGCAAGACCGACGCGATCCCGGAGCCGTGGCGCGCGCAGTTCAAGTCCGAGCTGCACGAGATGATCGAGGAGCACAAGAGCTTCACCTCGATCACCGTCTGGGTGCCGTTCAACGAGGGCTGGGGTGAGTGGGACCGCGAGGAGACCGGCCGCATCGCCGACTCGGTCAAGGCCCAGGACCCGTCCCGCCTCGTCAACGCGCACAGCGGCGTGAACTGCTGCAACTCCAAGGGTGACTCGGGCCGAGGTGACCTGCTCGACCACCACGCCTACCTCGGGCCGGGAACACCCTCGCCGGCCGGTGAGCGCGCTGCCGTCGACGGCGAGCACGGTGGCTTCGGCCTGAAGACGCAGGACCACATGTGGTTCGGCGACGGGTTCGCCTACGAGATGACGCCGGACAAGGCGACGCTGACCAGACGGTACGTCGAGAATCAGCGCGATGTCCTGAAGTCGGCCAACCAGTGTGGGATCAGCGGTTCGGTCTACACCCAGATCACCGATGTCGAGGGTGAGCTGAACGGCTTCTTCACCTACGACCGGCAGGTCCCGAAGATGGACTTCGCCCAGGTCCGCACGATCAACCAGCAGATCATCGCGGGCGCCGACGGCACCGGAACCGGCGGCCCACAACCCGGTCCGGGCACACCAGGTGCCGACGGCATCCATTTCTACCCGCTCGACGGAACCGGTGAAGATGCCGTCGGCAACAACGACGCCACCTTGCAGAACGGTGCGGTCTTTGCCCCGGGCAAGAACGGCCAAGGCGTTGCCCTGAACGGATCCAACCAGTACGCCGATACCGGTGCCGCGCTGCTCGACACCAGCGGCAACTACACGGCGAGTGCCTGGGTGAAGCTGAACAAGACCGACGGTTTCCAGACGTTCGTCAGCCAGGACGGCGATCGCGACAGCGCCTTCTTCCTGCAGTACTCCGGCGCCGACCAGCGGTTCGCGATGAGCTTCCCGGGCACCCGGGCGCTCGCGCCGACCAAGCCGAACGCGAACCAGTGGTACCACGTCACCGGCGTCCGGGACGCGGCCAAGGGTGAGCTGCGCGTGTACGTCGACGGCCAACTGGCCGGCGCGAAGTCGGCCTGCAGCCTGGACTCGACCTCGACCGGTAACACCGTGATCGGCCGCGGGAAGTTCGGCGGCAACCCGGTCGACTACCTCGACGGAACGGTCGATCAGGTGCACGTCTACGACCGTGCGTTGACCGATCAGGAGGTCAAGGCGCTCTACGACTCCGGTCGCTGACACTCTGGCCCGAGATGCGAGTACGTCGCACACCACCGATTCTTGTCAGTACCTAATGACTACGAGGAGGTGGGTGCGATGGCAGCACCAAGCCATGCGCTCGCACCTCAGGCCGTCAACAAGTTCCGGCCACCCCGTTTCGGCTTAGGAGGCTCACGCCTCGGTGAGCCGGACGGGGACACGGCCGCAACCGCAACCATCGACGCGGCCTACCAAGCCGGCATCCGCTTCTTCGACACCTCCCCGTCGTACGGGGAATCCGAAGCAAGACTCGGTACGGCGCTCAGTCGCCGCCCGCGCGGTGAATTCCTCGTCTCCACCAAGGTGGTCGGCGATGACCCCGAGGTGTCGGTCCGCGGCAGTATGCAGCGCCTCGGGCTCGGCGTGGACCTCGTGCTCGTCCCGGAGGCAACCGCATCGGCGTACCCGGTGCTCGAGGGGCTGCGGCGCCAAGGCGTGATCAAGGCGATCGGCGCCGCCTCGACCGACTGGCAAGTGCTTGATCATCTCGTCCGCGATCACGAGCTCGACTGTGTCCTGCTGGCGGGCCAGTTCTCGCTGTTAGACCAGAGCGCACGCCCACTGCTCGATCGCTGCCTCGCCCGCGGCGTCTCGGTCATTGTGTCCGGCGTCCTCTCACCCGAGGTGCTGCACAACGACAGCGTGCAGACCCGGCGTATCTCCGCCGTCTGCGAGCGGTACGGCGTCTCGCTGCCGCAGGCCGCGCTCGCGTTCCCGTCCCGGCACACCGCTGTCACCTCAGTGCTGATCTCGGCCGCCAGCCCCGCCGAGATCCGGGCCGATGCAGCCCTGGTGCGGCAACCGGTCCCGGCAACGCTGTGGCGAGACCCGGAATTGCTCCGTTTGCTATCGTAGGAATCCAGGCTGTGCGAACTGCACAGCCCCGGACGAGTGGCGTCGTACCCGGTCGGTGACAAGACGACGCCCGCCCCCTGGAGGGGCACCTCATGCATGCCCTCGACATTGTCGAAATCGTCGGTGCACTGGTTGTTCTGGTCGCCTTCGCGGCCGCCCAGGCCGGAAAGCTTCGCCAGCGCACGCTGACCTACCAGCTACTGAACTTCCTCGGCTCCGGCCTGCTGGCCGCGATCGCGCTCCAGGAGCAGTCCTGGGGCTTCCTACTGCTCGAAGGCAGCTGGGCCGTGATCAGCCTGATCGGTCTGCTCACGCTGCACCGAAACCGCGAGCCGCAACAAGCCTAGAACTTGTCGCCGGGGTTCGTCGGGCCGGTCTCCGTCGGCGACGGGAGCGTCCCGGTCGGGTTCGGAGTCGTTCCCGGGGTGGGGCTCTCGGTATTCGGCGGCGGAGTCGTCGGCGTGACCGTCACCGTGACCGTGCCCGACGGGGTCGGGACAACCGGCGGCGGGTCCAGCGGCGGCGAGTCCTTGAACAGTTGCCAGGCCAGGAACAAGGCCAGCGCCGAGATCAACAGCATCGTCGCCAGCGCGAACCAGATCGCCGCCCACGACGGCGGCCGCAGCGCGGTCGGCCACGGCAGCGGCCAGATCCGGAACAGGCCAGGCCGGCGCCGGCCCTCCCAGTAGTGCCGGAAGTCGGGCCCACGCCGCCGTCCGTGCTGCGGAACCCGATCCATCAGTACGGCGGACAGCACGTCCTCGCCCCGTCGTTCCGCCAGCAACCGCTCGTCCGCCGCGGCACTCGAGCCGTCGTCGTCGCGGATCGGCCCGAACGCGGCCCACAGCGCAAGGTCGTCGTCGTCCTCGTCGTTGTGCGCCAGTACGACGTCGTCGGGCAGCCCGTCGACGGCGATCACGAACCGGTCCCGGGCGGAGGCGTCGTCGGCCGAGCCCTCGGTCATCAGCGCGACCACGGCGTTCCGCCCGCGCTCGTCACTGGCCGTGTACAGGTAACCGGCGGCATTCGCGCCCAGCCGGCCCCGCAACCAGAACTCGCCGACCCGCGGCGGATCCTCGGGCTGCAGCGGGAGCGCGGCAGGAATCAGCGACACAGGTGCCTCCACCGGCTGCTCGGCCGGCTGCACCTCCGTGGTCGATTCGGTCGCAGTCATCGCCCCAATCCCACCACATCCCTGGTAGCACTGTCGCCGGGGGCGCGTGCGGCCCCGGCATTTGAGTCCTCGGGGAGGATGGGCGCGGTGGGCCGTGCAGCAGCGGACCCGCGGATCTGATGGAATGGCCGGTGTCGAACGCATCGGGGAGTGACAAGGTCCGCACTCTGGACCCCGGAAGGACAGGCATGACCGAAACCACTGTGCCGGCTGGATCGGTGGCGCAGCAGTCCCGGCTGATCGGCGAGGCACTCAGCGAGGTCAAGCGGGTGATCGTCGGCCAGGAGCACATGGTCGAGACCCTGATGGTCTCGCTGCTCGCCAAGGGTCACTGCCTGCTCGAGGGTGTGCCGGGTGTCGCCAAGACGCTCGCCGTGCGGACCTTCGCCTCCGTGGTCGGCGGGACCTTCGCCCGGATCCAGTTCACCCCCGACCTGGTCCCCTCCGACATCGTCGGTACCCGGATCTACCGGCAGACGAAGGAACAGTTCGACATCGAGCTCGGTCCGAGCTTCGTGAACTTCGTGCTCGCCGACGAGGTGAACCGGGCCCCGGCCAAGGTGCAGTCGGCGATGCTCGAGCTGATGGCCGAGCGGCAGGTGTCGATCGGCGGCCAGACCTTCCCGATGCCGAAGCCGTTCATCGTGATCGCGACCCAGAACCCGATCGAGTCCGAGGGCGTCTACCCGCTGCCCGAGGCGCAGCGGGACCGGTTCCTGGTCAAGATCGACGTACCGCACCCGCGGGGGCACGAGGAGTTCGAGATCCTCCGCCGGATGAGCGTCGACCCGCCCGAGCCGCGGCCGGTGCTGGCCCCGGAGACGATCATGGAGCTGCAGCGCGCCGCCGAGCAGGTCTTCGTGCACAACCTGGTCGCGGAGTATGCCGTGCGCCTGGTGATGGCGACCCGGACGCCGACCGACTTCCACCTGCCCGACCTGGAGCCGATCATCGAGCTCGGTGTCAGCCCGCGGGCGACGCTCGGCCTGGTCTCGGCCGGTCGGGCGCTCGCGCTGATCCACGGCCGTGACTACCTGCTGCCGAGCGACATCCAGACCGTCGCGCTCGACGTGATGGGCCACCGGATGGGCCTGACCTTCGACGCCGTTGCCGACAACATCGACCCGCGCGCCGTCGTCGAGCGCATCCTGGCCACCGTCCCGCCGCCCCAGCCGGTCTGGCGCGACGGCAGCGACGGCCAGGGCCGCCCGGAGTTTGTGTAGTGGCCAACCGTCCCGACCCGCGAGTTGCGATGACGATCTCGCAGCTCGCGCCCGAACGGGCGTTGCGGCGGCTGGAGCTGACCGTCGTACGGCGCCTTGAGGGGTATTTGCACGGTGAGCACATGGGCCTCTTGCCGGGGCCCGGCACCGAACTGGCCGAGGCGCGGGCGTACCAGGTCGGCGACGACGTGCGACGGATGGACTGGGCAGTCACCGCCCGTACGACGATCCCGCACGTGCGGGATCTGATCGCCGACCGTGAGCTGGAGACGTGGGCCCTTGTGGACCTGTCCGGCTCGATGAACTTCGGTACGTCGACCCTGGAGAAGCGCGAGCTGGCTGTCGCAGCCGTGGCCACGGTCGGGTTCCTGACCCACCGGCTCGGTGACCGGTTCGGCGGGCTGATGCTGCGTGACTCCTCGTTGCGGCGCTGGCCGGCGCGTTCTGGCCGCCTCGCCCTGTACGGACTGCTCCGCGCGTTGCTGGCCGAGCAGTTCACGGCCGAGGCCTCCGCGCACCGCAGCGACTTGTCCGCGGCCTTGGAATCAATGGCCCGGACGCAGCGCAAGCGCGGTCTGCGCGTGGTCGTCTCCGACTTCCTCACCCCGGAAGACGGCGAGATCGACAGCCGGATGGAGCCGTCCTGGGAGCGGGCGATGCGCAAGCTGACCGCCCAGCACCAGGTGCTCGCCGTGGAGATCGTCGACCCGCGGGAGCTCGAGCTGCCGAACATGGGTGTCGTCATGATCGGCGACCCCGAGACCGGCCAGGTCCGCGAGATCGACACCCGCCGGCGCAAGGTCCGCGAGGCCTTCGCGACCGCCGCACTGGCACAGCGGGAACGAACCCGGATCGCCCTGCGTAGGGTAGGGGCGGGCCATCTGGTCCTGCGGACCGACCGGGACTGGGTCGCCGACACCGTGCGCTTCGTGCTCGCCTACCGGCGGATGGCACCGCGCTTGCACCAACCGCCGAAGGGAGTGGCTCGCTGATGGAGTTCCTGTCTCCCGGCAGGTTGTGGATTCTGCTGGTCATCCCGGTGGTCATCGCGGCCTACGTCTATCTGCAGCGCCGGCGCGCGCAGTACGCGCTGCGCTTCACCAACATCGCGCTGCTAGACCGGGTCGCGCCGCGCCGCCCACAGTGGCGCCGGCACCTGGCCGTCGCGTTCGCGCTGCTGGCCGCGTTCTCCTGCACCGTTGCGTTCGCGCAGCCGAAGGCCAAGGTCAAGGTCCCGCGTGAGCGGGCCACGATCGTGGTCGCGATCGACGTCTCGCTGTCGATGATGGCCACCGACATCGACCCGAACCGGCTGGAGGCAGCCAAGAAGTCGGCGAAGAACTTCGTCAACCAGTTGCCCGGCAAGTTCAACGTCGCGCTGGTCAACTTCGCTGGGACGGCCTCGATCATCGTGCCGCCGACCACCGACCGGGCCACCGTGCTGCGGTCCATCGACGGTCTGGACCTGGCCGAGTCGACCGCCACCGGTGAAGGCATCTTCACGTCGTTGCAGGCGCTGACCCAGGTCCCGCCGGACCCGGCCCACCCGGACGACCCGGCTCCGGCGCGCATCGTGCTGCTGTCGGACGGCAAGCGGACGGTCGGCCGGACGGCGCAGGAAGGCGCGAACGCCGCCAAGGCGAAGAAGACCCCGGTCTACACGATCTGCTTCGGGACCGACTCGGGCTTCATCGAGATGGACGGGATCCGCCAGCGGGTGCCACCGGACCGGGCCGAGCTCCGCAGCGTCGCCGAGATCAGCAACGGCAAGGCCTACACCGCGGAGTCGGCCGGTGAGCTGGAGGACGTCTACAAGGACATTGGCTCCTCGGTCGGGTACGACGAGGTGGACAAGGAAGTCACCTCGCGGTTCGCCGGGATCGCCATGCTCTTCACGCTGGCCGCAGCCGGTGCGTGCGTCGCGATGGCGTCCCGCTTCCCTTAACTGAACGCTGTCCTTAGCTTTCGTCTGCGTACGTCGTCAGCCAGGCCAGCGCCGAGTTCCAGTTCACCGCGACCTCGTTGGTCGAGTACGAACCGATCTCGTCGATGTAGCACTTCGCCGGCGCGCAACCAACGAGGTTGCGCTGGGCAACGGGATCCTGCAGACCGGAGTTCGCGCCACCGGCCAGCGATCCCGGGTACGGCGAGGGATACGCCGGGTTCAGCGAGTGCGACCAGAACCGGTGGTGCTGGTTGTGGCTGTTCCGCTCGCCGTAGCCGGTCACGTAGGACTGGTTGAGCGCGTTCCGCCCGAGCAGGTAGTCCAGCGACTCCAACGCGGCCGTCTTGTACGACGCCCGCCCGGTGAGGTCCGCAGCAATCGCGAGAATCATCGCGTTGTTCGCCGTACCGGAGTTGGAGCCCCACACGTACTTGCCGTCGGCCGGCTTGTAGGGGTTGGCGTAGCCCTGTGAGCGCAGGTCGGAAAGGTAGCTGTCGGCAACGGTCGAGATCCGGTGGATCAGTTTGAGCCGTTCAATGATCGGCAACCGCCACGCGGCCCGAGCCAGCGCGAGATCCGCGAGCCCACCGGTCTCCTGCCAGGAGAACCCGTCAGATGCCTTCAGCACCGTCGTGATCCGCTTCTTGTACGACGCCTTGCCCGTGGCAGCGAACAGCTCAGCCGCGGCCCAGGAGAACTCGTCGGTCACCTTCACGTCGTCGTACGCGCCACCGCCCACGCCACCGTCCGGTGCGTAGATCGCCGGGTGCTGCTCAGCGGCCTTCCAGGCGGTCTGTGCGGCCGAGAGGCAGCGCGCTGCCAGTGCACGGTCCCAGCGGGCGTACACGCGGGCACAGCGGGCGCCGATGGCGGCGACGTTGAGGGTCGCAGCGGTCGACGGCGGGTAGAGGTAACGCTGCTGCGGGTCCGCGGCCGGGGCAAGCGCCATACCGGTCCAGGCCACGTCGTGGATCTTGTGGTGCACCATCCCGGCGAGCGGCTGACCGGTCGGGACCTGCATCCGCAGCAGGAAGTCGATCTGCCACTTGGCCTCGTCGAGCACATCCGGGATCCGGTTCTCGTTCTCCGGGATCTTCAGCGCGACATTGCGATCCGACTCCTCGTACAGATCGAGCAACTGCCACGCCGCGAGCGCTCCGTTGACGACGTACTTGCCGTGGTCGCCGGCGTCGTACCAGCCGCCGCGCACATCGAGGCTGTAGTCGCAGGTGCCGGGGAGGCAAGGGACCGAGATGTCGCCCTTGTTCGGCGCGACGCCGACGTGACCGGCCGCGCGGGCCCACGCATCGCCGACGTACTTCGCCTCGATCGGGATCCCGCTGCGGTTGTTGTAGAAGTACTCGAGCGAGTCCTGTCGCAGGGCGGTGTACAGGTTCTTCGCGATGTCGAACGGCTCGCTGACGTCGTCACCGACGACCAACGTGAAGCCGGTGCCAGAACGCTTGTAGGCACCGAAGTCGATCAGCTGCACGCTGTCGCCCGACAACGCGTCCGGCCCGTACGGCGCAGTCTTGCCGCTGGCAACCGTCTTGTTGCCGGAATCAACGAGCGTCCAGACCAGGGGAGTGGTCGCATCAGTCACGTACGTCGCGCGGTGCGGACCGCTGGGCAGATAGCCGAGCTGGTTGACCCGGACCGGTGAGCCGAAGTCGCGTACCCCACCAGGTGGCACGATTCCGCCGGTCACCGAGATGTTGTCCAGACACAGCGTGTATGCCTCTTTCGCGCCACCCGCCTGAAACGACATCTGACCGTGCGTGTCGGTCACCGGTGAGTTCGCCGTGAAGCTGAAACTCTGCATCGCTGTACCGGCGGTGACGGTCTTGTTCATGACCGTGCCGTGCGGCGGCCCCTGCTGCTGCAGGACGGCCTTGAACTGGATCGGCTTGCTGGCCGACGCGTCGAACTTCAGCGTGTACGGCTGCCCCTGCTCCAGCGGCACGTCGTCCTGACCGATCATCGAGTCCCACGGGTTGACCGTCCCGGCCGGGACCTGGGCGCAGAGCTTGCCGTCGACGACCGTGTTCGGCGTGGTCCCGCTGACCCACCATGGCTCCCGCTCGGTGTCGAAGGTTCCGTTCAGAATCCGCTCGTACGGCGGATCGGCCGCGGTGGCCGGGGTGGATGCGACCAGCGTGGCGCCAAGGACGGTGAGCGCGGCGGCGCCGGCGATCACGATGGATCGTCGTCGTATGGGCATGAAGATGCCTCCGGGAGAAGCTGGGAGCGGTTGCAGGAACCGGACAGAATCTGCAGCCAGGGTGGCGCCATGGTGCCTAGCAGGAATCCTCGTGTCAAGACTGAGACACAGGCGAAACAGGGGGTTCACAAATCCGTGGAAATCGCTTACCGTCTGGCTGGAAGCGCTCCCAGTTTCTACCAGTTTCCTGGAGGATCAGATGTCGGCAAGGTGGATCATTCCCGCAATCGGTACAGCCGTTGCGCTGGTGGCGGTGGCCGGGTGTGGGGGCTCGGGCGGCGACGACGCGGCGGCTGACGGCACGATCACGCTGACCGTGAAGACGTTCAGCCAGTTCGGGTACGAGGACCTGTACAAGGAGTACGAGGCGTCGCATCCGGGGATCAAGATCAAGGCCGACAACATCGCGAAGCTGGCCGACTACACGCCGAAGCTGCAGCAGTGGCTGACGGCGGGCAGCGGCGCCGGCGACGTGGTCGCGCTCGAGGAGGGCATCCTGGTCAAGCTGATGGCCAAGCCCGACCAGTTCGCGAACCTGCTCGACTACGGTGCCGGCAGCCTGAAGGGCAACTTCCTGGACTGGAAGTGGAACCAGGCGCTCACCACGGACGGCTCGAAACTCGTTGGCCTCGGCACCGACATCGGCGCCCAGGGCATGTGTTACCGCAGCGACCTGTTCGCGAAGGCCGGGCTGCCGACCGATCGGGACAAGGTCGGCGCACTGTGGCCGACCTGGGACGCCTACCTTGCCACCGGCAAGAAGTTCGCCGGTGCGAACACGGGCGCGAGCTTCTACGACACCTCGGGCTCGATCTACCAGAACATCCTCATGCAGCAGGGCGACACGACGTACTTCGACCGCAGCAACAAGCTGATCGTCGACAGTAATCCCGGTGTCCGGAAGGCCTGGGACCAGACCATCTCGATGGTCGACGCAGGACTGTCCGGCAAGCTGCAGATGTGGAGTCCGGCCTGGAACGCGGGCTTCAAGAAGGGCACGTTCGCGACGATCCCGTGCCCGGCTTGGATGCTGGGCATCATCAAGGACCAGGCCGGTCCGGAGAACGCCGGCAAGTGGGATGTCGCGCGGGTGCCGGGAGAGGGCGCCGTACGGGGTGGTTCGTTCCTGGCCGTGACGTCGCAGAGCAAGCACCCGAAGGAGGCTGCTGAGCTCGCGAAGTTCCTGACCAGCCCGGAGGGGCAGACCGCCGCCTTCAAGGCGAAGAACAACTTCCCGTCCGCGCCGAAGGCGATCGACGACCCGGCGGTCGCCGGGGCCAAGAACGAGTACTTCAACAACGCACCGGTCGGCCAGATCTTCGGCAAGTCCGCCAAGGAGCTGAAGCCGGTCTACCTCGGTCCGGACAACCAGCAGGTCGGCGACGCGATCGGTGATGCGCTGACCGCGGTCGAGCAGGGCAAACTCAAGTCTGAGGAAGCCTGGACCAAGGCACTGGCCGACGCGCAGCGGGCCGCCGGCAAGTGATGCGCCCGAGTCGCTGGAGCCGCTTCGACCTGCATGGGTCGCCGTACCTCTTCATTGCGCCGTTCTTCCTGCTGTTCACCGCGTTCGGTCTCTTTCCGCTGCTGTACACCGCGTGGGTGTCGCTGCGGTCCTGGGACCTGACCGGTGACGCCGGGTTCGTCGGGCTGGACAACTACAGCCGCCTGCTCGGCGACCCGGACTTCTGGAACGCGCTGGTCAATACCCTCGGGTTGCTCGTGCTGGCGACCGTCCCGCAGTTGCTGCTCGCGTTGATCGTGGCGGCCCTGCTGAACCGGCCGCTGCGAGCACTGCTCTTGTTTCGGCTCGGTGTTCTCGCGCCGATCGTCACGTCGGTCGCCGCGGTGGCGATCGTCTTCGGCCAGCTCTACGGCCGCGACACCGGCCTGGTGAACGGCCTGCTGGGGCTGGTCGGTGTCAGTCCGATCGACTGGCAGGCGAGCAAGCTGACGTCCTGGATCGCGGTCTCGAGCATGGTCAACTGGCGCTGGACGGGGTACAACGCCTTGATCTATCTGGCCGCGATGCAGGCGATCCCGCGCGATCTCTACGAGGCTGCGCAGATCGACGGCGCCGGAGCGATCCGGCAGTTCCGCAACATCACCGTGCCGCTGATCCGGCCGGCACTGATCTTCACCGTCGTGATGTCGATCATCGGCGGGATGCAGCTCTTCACTGAGCCGCTGCTGTTCGGGCAGGGCGATGTGTCGGGTGGCAGCCTGCGGCAGTTCCAGACCATCGCGATGTTCATGTTCGAGCAGAGCTTCCAGAACTTCGACTACGGGTACGGCTCCGCGGTCGCCTGGATGATCTTCCTGCTCACCGTGCTCGTCGGCGTCATCAACCTGCTGATCGGGCGGCGGCTTCGGGGAGGCACCCAATGAGAAATCAGCGCAATCCGCTCGTCTACCTGACACTGCTCGTCAGTCTGGTGCTGTCGATCTTCCCGCTGTACTGGTTGTTCGTCGTGGCGACCCGCTCCAACGACGTGGTCGGTCAGTTCCCGCCGCCGCTCGTCCCGGGCGGCAACCTCGGCGAGAACATCCAGCGGCTGTTCGGTCCGGAGGCCGAGGAGGCGCATTTCGCGCGCGGCCTGCTCAACTCCGCGATCGCCTCGGTCTGCGTCACCATCTCGGTGGTCTTCTTCTCGTCACTGGCCGGCTTCGCGTTCGCCAAGCTGCGCTTCCGCGGCCGCAACGCGCTGCTGATCTCGGTGCTGGCGACGATGATGGTGCCGGTGCAGATGGGGATCGTCCCGCTCTACATGGTGATGGTGAAGCTCGGCTGGCAGAACCATCTGCAGGCGATCATCGTCCCGTTCCTGGTGTCGGCGTTCGGCGTCTTCCTGATGCGCCAGTACGCCGAACGTGCGATCCCCGACGAATTGATCGAAGCCGCCCGCTTGGACGGCTGTACGACGTTCGGTCTGTTCATCCGGGTGGTCGCGCCCGCGTTGCGGCCTGGCGCCGCCGTACTGGGGCTGTTCACGTTCATGGGGACCTGGAACGAGTTCCTCTGGCCGCTGGCGGTGATGGAGGCGGACAACCCGACCGTCCAGTTCTCACTCAGCCAGCTCGCGACGCAGTACTACACGGATTACACCCTGATGTTCACCGGGACGCTGATCGCGACCGTGCCGCTGCTGCTCGTGTTCATCCTGTTCGGCCGGCAGCTCATCAGCGGCATCATGGACGGCGCTGTCCGGTCCTGATGCCTTACCCTCTACCCACTCCACAATCGCTGAAGGATGGCTCGTGACGCTGAAACGGCAAGTGACACTCGACGAGGTTGCCGAGCGGGCCGGTGTGTCCCGGTCGGCCGCGTCCCGGGTGATCAACAACGCGCCGCATGTCAGCAAGGCCAAACGGGATGCGGTGCAGCGCGCGGTCTCCGACCTCGGCTACGTGCCGAACGCAACGGCTCGCGCGCTCGCAACACAGCAGGTCGGAGCCGTCGTACTCGCGATCTCCAGCGACAACCCGCAGGTGTTCGCCGACCCGTTCTTCGCCGAGGTGGCGACCGGGGTGAACTCGGTGCTCGAGGAGACCGAGCTGGAGCTGGTCCTGCAGTTGGCGACGACGACGCGTGGTCAGACTCGGCTCGAGCAGGTGTTGCGCACTCGGCAGGCCGACGGCGTGATGCTGATGTCGATGCACGGTGACGACCCGATTGCGCAGCTCGCCGAGGAGTCCGACGTACCGGTGGTCTTCGGTGGCACACCGATCAGCTTCGAGCCTCGGTACTACGTGGATGCGGACAACCGCGGTGGTGCGCGGCTGGCGACTGAGCACCTGGTCGAGACCGGCCGGAGCCGGATCGCCACGATCACCGGGCGGATGGACGAGGGCGCCGGCATGGCGCGGTACAAGGGCTATCAGGAGGCCCTCGCGATGGCCGGGCTGGATGCGCGCCGCGTCGGGTACGGCGACTTCAGTGAGGAGAGCGGTGGTCGCGCGATGGAGCAACTGCTGGCGGAGCACCCGGATCTCGACGCGGTCTTCGTTGCCTCGGACCAGATGGCGATCGGCGCGATGCGGGTGCTGAAGGATGCCGGGCGGACGATTCCGGGCGATGTGGCAATCGTTGGTTTCAACGACGTCGCGCTGGCGCGCCACACCGAGCCGCCGTTGAGCACGGTGTCGCAGCCGATCCAGTCGCTGGGGCGAGAGATGGCGCGGATGCTGCTCGCGCTGATCGCGGGGGAGTCGCCGACGCCGTTGATCCTGCCGACGCGGCTGGTCAAGCGCCAGTCCAGCTAACTCAGGCAGCTGAACACGCACGAAGGGCACGGACCCTGAGGTCCGTGCCCTTCACGTGGTGCGGCCGCTGTTTGTCACCACCGGGGGTGTCCCGACACCCGGTGGCCCAGCGGCCACGGCCCCTCCACCCTTGTGGAATGTCTGATGCTCACTCTGCCCGAAAAGTTCGGGACTTGTCTGTAGTGTTCGAAGCTTTCTTCTCAAGTTCTCAGGAACCCTTAAGTACAAGGGCTTTTAGACCACCTGATGCAGCCATCTAACCGGAGCGCCGTCTCCGGCATACCGGAACGGTTCGAGCTCGTCGTCCCAGGGCCGGCCAAGCAAACGCTCGACTTCTTCGGTCAGATCCGCCTCGCCGGTCGCCGCCTTCAGCATCGCTGCCTTCAGCCGCTCCTCGGGCACCATGATGTCGCCGTGCACCCCGGTGGTGGCGTGGAAGATTCCGAGCGTCGGCGTGAACGAGTACCGCTCGCCCTCGACGCCGTTCGTCGGCTCCTCGGTCACCTCGAAGCGCAGCTTCTGCCAACCGCGCAGCGCTGATGCGAGCTTGGCTGCCGTGCCGGCCTCAGCCTGCCAGGACAGTTCGGCCCGATACGTGCCTTGTGCCGCGGGTTGCGGCGTCCAGTCGAGTTTCACAGGCACACCAAGTACGCCGCCAGCGGCCCACTCGACATGCGGACACAACGCTGACGGCACCGTGTGGACGTACAAAACGCCACGTGTTGTCGCCACCAGGACCTCCTGTGTTCGAGGGGCGCCTTCCCCAGCGATCTCGAACGCAAATCTGGCCATCCCAGCAGAGCAACTGGGTCCATCCTGCACCACGACCCCCTCAAACACCAGTAACCTCGCCATGTCAACCACATCACTGCTGTGTCGCAGTCTTCGTGCAGGCTCGAACAGCTGGCACGACTTCGGCCTCTTTGTCAGGGTGCGTGGCATGAGACGCCTCGGAGTGCTGGCTCTGCTTGCCGCGCTGATCCCCACGCCGTTACCCGCTGCGGCTGCTGCCTCGACGACGTACTACGTGGACCCGGCAGGCAACGACGCCGCGGCCGGGACCAGTACGACGACCGCCTGGCGGAGCCTGGCAAAGGTCAACGGAACCACCTTCGGGCCGGGCGACCGGATCCTGTTCAAGGCGGGATCACGGTGGACCGGACAGTTGTGGCCCAAGGGCTCAGGTGCGGCCGGTACGCCGATCAGCATCGCGTCGTACGGCGGTGATGTGCGACCGGCGATCGACGGCGCCGGCCAGGTGGGGGACACGGTCTACCTGGAGAACCAGCAGTACTGGGACATCACCCGGCTCGAGGTCACCAACGATGCGGCCGCGCAGGCCGAACGACGCGGGATCCGGGTCCGCAACAACACCGGCGGCCGGCTCAGCGGAATCCACATCTCCGATGTCGACGTCCACCACGTGAAGAGCGAGCTCGGCCGGTACTACGGGATGAACGCCGGGATCGCGGTTGTTGCGGATGTGCCTTCGTCGGCTTGGAACGACGTACGGATCACTGGGAACGCTGTGCGAACCGTTGAGCGGATCGGGATCTTCGTCGGGCCGACTGAGCAGACGGGCAATCTCGCGGACTACCCGAACTTCCCGAAATCCACCGGCGTCGAGATCGACCACAACACGCTGAGCGACATCGGGATGGACGCGATCCTGACGTTCGTGACGCTGAATCCGCTCATCCATCACAACACGGTGAGTGGGCACTCACAGCGTCGATCGGTCTGTGGGGTTGGGTCGCGGTACTGCAACGGCGCGTCGGTCGCGATCTGGATGGCTGAGTCCGATGGGGCGCGGGTTGAGTACAACGAGGTGTCGGGTGGTGGGGTGCGCGGCGCCGAGGGGCGCGACGGTCAGGCGTATGACGTCGACTGGGGATCGGACGATGTGACGCTGCAGTACAACTACAGCCACGACAACCGGGCCGGCTTCCTGCTCGTGACGCGGGGGACGGTGACGGGCGCGGGTATTCCGGACGGCAACAACGTCGTGGTCCGCTACAACGTGAGCGAGAACGACGGCTGGTGCTTCGTCTGCTTCGGTGCCGAGGCGTTCAACGCGCCGAAGCCGTTGCGCTTCGAGAACAACGTCGACTTCGTTGGCTCGGCGACCGAACGCACGCAGCTGCTCTCCGACCTGAAGGACCCGAACGGCTTCATCGAGTACCCGTTCACGATGACCAACAACATCTTCGTCAAACTCGGCGCCGCGCTGAAACACTTGCCGACCCAGGGCGGGGTCTTTCGCGGCAATGTGTTCGCCGGTCACCACGACCGCACGCCGTTCGACCCCGATCAGCTCACGGTGCCACCGCTGTTCGTTGCCCCGGGCACCCTTGACGGTTACCGCGTGCTGACCGGGTCCTCGGCGCTCGGGAGCGGCGTACCGGTCCCTGATCAGCCGGGCGCAGACCTCTACGGCAACCCCATCGGTACGACGCCCCGCGGCGTCTACGGGGGTCCCGGGGTCGGCCCGTCGGTTGCGGGGAACCTCGCGGGGAAGGCGGAGCTGATTCCGTCGAGCACTCTTGAGGGGTACCAGTGGTCGTCGTACGCGGCGTCGGATGGAACGCGTGGCTCGTCGCCGGTCAGTCTGGGCTGGACGAGCAACAACAGCCTCGGTGTGGATCACGCTGAGTCGCTCGAAGTCCGGTTGCCGAGCCGGCGCTACTTCGACACGGTCAACCTCTTCCCGCGCAGCGACGCCGGTCACGAAGGCCAGGGCTTCCCGAAGACTTACGGCGTCGAGGTCTGGGACGGCTCCCGCTGGATCTCCGTTGCTGAACGCAACGACCAACCCGAACCGGGCGCCGCCGTACAGGAGGTGACCTTTCCGCCGCAGTGGACCGACCGCGTCCGGGTCGTCGGTCGCTCACTCCGCCCCAACCCGACCGAGAACAACGTCTACCGCATGCAGCTCGCCGAGCTCGAGGTCCGCAACTCCGCCGGGCCGCAGCTATCCGCCTCCAGCTCCTACGAAGCCCCTGGCTCCGGCTGGGACCTCCTCAACCTCCTCGACGGCGCCCCCACCGGCTGGTCCTCCAACAACCAACTCGGGGTGGATCACTCCGAGTCGGTCGAGCTGACCTACCCCACCGCGCGCACCCTCAACTCCATCACCCTGACCCCGCGCACCGACGCACCCAACACCGGCTACGGCTTCCCCGTCGACTTCACCCTCGAGTCCTGGACCGGTACCGCCTGGCAGCCCCTCCTCACCCGAACCGCCCTCCCGCTGTC
>NZ_SMKX01000012.1 GCF_004349055.1 Kribbella antibiotica | reverse complement strand
ACAGCCAGCCCTGTACCCCGCCGAGATGCATCGCCGGCCCCAGATCCCGCCGCCGGGCACGCCGATGCCGGATTTGACCGACCCGGACACCGCCCTGGCCTGGCTGGACACCGAACGGTCCACCCTGGTCGCCGTCGCTGCCTACACCGCCACCCACCTACACCACCCGGCTGTCCGCCACCCTGTGGCGCTATCTCACCGGCGGACACCACACCGACGCCCTGACCATCCACGGCCACGCTCACCAGGCCGCCCACAACACCGGCGACCCGACCGGACAAGCCGACGCACTGGCCAACCTCGGCGCTGCATTCACCCGGCTGGGCCGGCACGAGCAGGCCGCCGACCACCTCCGGCAGGCCCTGACCATGTACCGGCAAGCCGGCGACCGGACCGGCGAAGCCAGCGCGCTGCACAACCTCGGCATCATCGAGAAGTTGCTGGGCGGCTATTGTGCGGCTGGCGACCACTACAAGCAGGCTCTGACCATGTACCGGCAAGCCGGCGACCGCACCGGCGAAGCCTGGGTGCTGAACAGCCTCGGTACCTTGCACACGTGTCTCGGCCAGCCCGGCCAAGCCATCGAGCACCACCAGCAGGCCCTCGTGATCTTCCGAGAGACCGGCGACCGCGACGGCGGAGTCTTTGCCCTCAACGGCCTCGGCGACGCCGCCCACATCGCTGACCGCCCCGCCGATGCCCTCATCCAGCACACCGCCGCGCACACCATCGCCGCCGGTGTCGGCGACCGCGACCAGCAGGCTCGCGCCCACACCGGGCTCGGCCACGCCCATCGCACCCTCAACGACCCGGCCCACGCCCGCTGGCACTACCAGCAAGCCTTGACCCTCTACACCGACCTCGGCCTGCCCGACGCCGACCAAGTCAAAGCGCACCTGACCGCCGTCACCGCCTGACCGATCACCTGCTCCGGTGTACCCGCTGGCAGTCGCAACCTGGCCGTGTAGATGAGTGTTCTGGTGAGTGGCAATTCGGGATGACTGATGTCGTCCTGAGGGACGAATCCGAACTCCGACCCGTCTGCGTGGGTCTGTGGCCGTGGTGCTGGACGTCGCCGCTGCTCGGCCGCCGGATGCCTGCCAGCAGGGCTATGTCTTGGCGTGGGCCTGGTCGTAGCTCTGCTGGGCGTCGAGGATGCTGGGCATGCTGCCGGTGAGGTAGCCGATCAGGTCGAGCAGCTTGGCGGCGAGCACTTCGCCGGTCGGGGTCAGGCTGTACTCCACCTTCAGCGGGAAGGTCGACTGGACCTGCCGGTTCACCAGGCCGTCGCGCTCGAGCGCCTGCAGCGACTGGGCCAGCATCTTCTGGCTGACGCCCTCGACCCGTCGGCGGAGCTCGTTGAACCTCATCGGGCCGTCGGCGAGCGCGCCCATCGCCAGCGACCCCCAGCGCCCGGTCACGTCCTCGAGCACCGGCCGGGATGGGCAGGCGGCGCCGAAGACGTCGTAATCCACGTCACTATCCACGCCTCCAGCCTACCCCGATCAGGAACCAGTTACTTGAAGTTTGCAGTATCTGCTGGTAGACAGTCTCTAACAGAAACTACAGCACGCCCGACCGAAGGATGCGACACCGATGATCGATCGACGTTCTCTGATCAGGAACAGCAGCGCGGCAGGCTTCGGCGCCCTGGCGCTGGCCGCTGTGAGCAGTGGCACCGAGATGGCCTACGGCGCGACCGACAGCACGTCGCACCACGGCGGTGGCAACGGCTTCCCGGCCAACCTCAGCCGGACCGAGCGCAAGCACCTGAAGATCTTCGACGAGTTGGACTTCGAGGTCTTCACCGGCCAGAAGTGGGACCGGCTGCACGAGAGCCACGCCCGCAACATCCGGGTGAACTGGCCCGACGGGCACTTCACCGATGGGATCGACAAGCACATCGCCGATCTGGCCGCGCTGTTCGTCTGGGCGCCGGACACCCGGATCACCGAGCACCAGTTCAGGCTGGCGAACGACCAGTTGACGGCTGTCACCGGTGCCATGAAGGGCACCTTCAGCAAGCCGATGCCTGACGGCAAGGGCGGCTACATCAAGCCGACCGGCAAGTCCTACTCGCTCCCGATGGCGACGGTGGGCATCTGGAACAAGCGCAACACGATGGAGGAGGAGTACCTGTTCTGGGACAACCAGTCCTTCTACGCCCAGATCGGCCTCGGCTAAGACCCCGGAGCGGACGCAGCTAGGTGCTGCGTTGCGCCGGCGCAACGCACCACCTCGGTTGACAGTGCCATCTCGAAGGCCAGGAATCCGCCGAAGGCCTCGCAACGCTGACCGCAGGGGGCTTCCAGGTTATCCCGAGCAACCCCGACGCCCACCCAGGTCGACGAGTCATGGTTCACGAGATTCCCCGAGTTCATCGCGCACACCTATGGCACGGAGGCAGCGATGCTGTACGAGGAGCTGGTCCGTTTGCAGGATGATGAGGAAGGGCCGACCTGCTCATCGCGCGCCTCCTTGCGTCCGGGGCAATCGATGCTGAGGGCAACGATGCGATCCTTCTTCACCATCGATCCCAGGTTCGTACCCGTGCCACCTATTCGGGTCGTGTCGGTTGGGGGCTGTCCAGCCGGATCAGGAGCATGCCTGCCAGTTGTCTCACGCTTGGCCCCTTGAGCAACTCGATGACCGTGACGCCGGCGCCCACTTCCCTGGCTATCCAGGAGCTGATTTCCACGGCCAACAGCGAGTCGACGTAGTTCACCAGTGGCATGTTCTCGTCGAGATCGTCCAACGGCACGCCAAGTACGGTCGCCAGCCGCAGCTTCAGTTGTGCTGTCAGCAGATCCGCGCGCGCCGCGCTGTCGCAGGACCGCAACTGCCTGCCAAGGGAACCATTGGTGGCCAGATCGCTGTCTGTCGCCGGGGCATCGTGATACAGGGGTGGCAGACTCGCGTAGCGTGGCTGGTCGTCCGGGGTGACGCCGTGGTGCCGGAAGAACTGCTGCCAGTCGATTGGCAGTACGCCGATCCGCGGGAACGAGCCGCCGAGGAGCACGGTCAGGGCCTGAAATGCCTGTCCTGACGTGAATCCCCGCATTCCCGTCGCAGAGACCGCGCGTTCGACATCCTGATGCCGTGCCACGTATCCGACGTCTGATATCGCTCCCCAGTTGACCGCGAGTGCAGCCAGTCCGTTGGCGTGCCGGAATTCGGCCAGGTGATCGAGGAACGCATTGGCGGCGGCATAGTTCGCTTGTCCTATATTGCCGACCAGGGATATCGCTGAGGAGAACAGCACGAATGCGTCCAACGGCAGGTGTGCGGTCAACTCGTGCAGGTGGAATGCCCCTACCACCTTGGGGCCGAGTACGCGCTCGAAGCGTGGGTCGCTCATGCCGGTGATCGGCGCGTCGTCCAAGACCATCGCGCAGTGCAGAACGCCTCTCAGCGTGGGCAACTCGCGGTCGATGCGCGCCAACAGATCGGCCAGGTCGGTGCGAGAGGTGACGTCAACCGCGGCGACGCAAACCTGCACACCTCGTTCCTTGAGGTTCTCGATCACTCCTCGAGCCTGGGCATCGGGGCTGCCCGATCGTCCGACCAGCGCCAGGGCCTGTATCCCCGCATCCGCCAGCTTCTCGGCCATGGCCAGTCCGACGCCGCCCAGGCCACCGGTGATGAGCCAGGTTCCCCGTACCACGTGGCGTGGCGTGTCCGGTGCGGGGTGAACGCGCACCTCATGCTCGTCCATGGCCATGACGAGCTTGCCGATGTGTTTAGCACCTGCTAACTGCCGGAACACCGCCTCCGCCTGCGAAGGGTGGAAGATCCGGTGGGGCAGTGGAGTCAGGACACCCTGCCTGAACAGATTGAGGATCCGCGCGAATTCGGTGGCCACCGCCTGAGGCCGGTCCAGCACCATCTCACTGAGGTCGAAGGCGAAGTACGCCAGGTTCCGAGTGAACGGCCGGAGCCCGAGTTTGCGGTCAGCGAGCAGATCTCGCTTGCCGATCTCGACGAACCTGCCGTACGGAGCAAGGCACGCGATGCTCCGCGCCGCGGCCTCCCCGGTGGTCGCGTTCAGCACCACATCCACTCCCGCACCATCGGTAGCTGAACGCACCTGATCGGCGAACGCCAGCGAGCGGGAGTCCATGACGTGCCGCACGCCCAGTGCACGCAGCAGCGCACGCTTTTGCGGGCTGCCCGCGGTGGCGAACACCTCGGCTCCGGCCAACTGGGCGATCTGGATCGCGGCCAGCCCCGTGCCACCGGAGGCAGAGTGGATCAGTACCCGCTCGCCGGGCCGGAGCCTGGCCAGTTCGTGCAGTGTGTACCAGGCGGTCAGGAAGGCGACAGGAATGGTGGCTGCCTGCTCCCAACTCAGTTCCTCCGGCATGTGCAGCACGCACGTGCTGTCCATGACGACATGCGACGCGATGGTGCCATCGATGCTGCTGATGGCTACCACAGCGTCACCTACGTGCAGCCCGGTGACATCGTCTCCCACGCGGGTGACAAGTCCGGAACACTCGCCTCCGAACGGCATACCCCGCGAGGACCTCGGCGGGGGTACTTGGCCGAGCGCGAACATCACGTCGCGGAAGTTGAGTCCTGCGGCGACAACCTGGATCTCCACCTCGCCGTCGGCGGGCGTATGTCGCGGCCGGGCACGGTACCGCAGGTCGTCCATCGGTCCCGGTTTGTCCATGTGAAGCGCGAATCCGGTGTCCGCCGGCAGGTCGGGAGCGTACATCGGTGTGCGCAGTCTGTCGGCGGGCTGTGGGAGGAGTCGGCGGACGAATCGCTCGCCTGCACGCAACGCGACCTCGTGCTCCTGGTCCTGCCTCCGCAATTCGGCCCACACCGCATCGGGCTCGCCGGGTGCCGGCATGGCGTCGAGGTCGATCATTCTGCACCGCATCGCCGATTGTTCGAGCCCGGCGACCAACCCGAGCCCCCACGCAGGTGCGCCTTCCAACCGAATCGTGTCGTTGCGCCAGGCATGAGCCCCCCGCGTCACCAGGTACAGCCGCGGCCGCGAGGTGGGCGCCCTGCCGTCCAGTGCCTTTACGACATCGGTAAAGATCAGGCACTGCCGGCGTATTTCCCGCTCCAGAGCGACCCCGTCGATGTCGTCGCTTTCGGCGTACCTGTCGTTCCAAAATTGGACGACGCCTTCAGGTTCCAGCGTGTCGTCCTCGATCTTGCCTGAGGATGTAAGGACTGCACGTCCACCGCACTGCTTGATCCGGTTGGCCAGCTCAGCAGCCAAACCCCCCGAATCCCCGATTATCACCCAGTCGCCCAGCGGCTCCGACGTGCCATTGACTGCCGGGTCGTCGTGTGGCGATGGGGGTGGGGGAGCCTGTGCGAGGAGTACCGTCTGCGCGCCCGTACCACTGTGTTCGGGGTCACCGATCGCGACTACATCGTCGTAGCCGACCGATCGCAACAGGTTCCCCCATTCAGATGCTGACAACAATGGCCCTTCCCGACGGAGCTGGACATCGCGGAAGGCCCACCAGCCCTCGGTCAGGCCGAACGTCAGATCCCCCCACGGGCTGCCTGGTTCAGCCTCGACCAGTGCCAGCACACCGCCTGGTGCGAGTACCTCCTGGAGGTCCAGCAGTGTCTTCTTCAGATCTGACACCGCGTGCACCGCATCGGAGGCCAGAACGAGGTCGAAGGACCCGGCGGCGATCCCCTGTTCTTGCGGGGAGCGCTCAAGGTCATACGTGTGGTACTTGATGAAGTCGTAGTCGCGAAACCGCTCTCGTGCGCGCTGGGTGAAGGTCGCCGATACGTCGGTGAACACGTACTCGGACCGGTCTGGCGGCAGCACGGGCAGCACTGCGGAAGTCAGTCCGCCGGTACCGCCGCCCACCTCCAGCACCCGCAGCGTGCGCCGTCGATCGCTTTGCTGGACGCACTGTTCGATCGCCCGCCGCACCAGGGTGTGGTGGAATCGGGTCGTTGGCGAGTTCTGGTAGACGCGTTCTGCGTATTCCTGTGATCCGCCGGGAAACAACAGTTCCAGCGGGTCCACCTTGCCGGTGAACACGTCGTGCAGACGCTCGCCGGTCTGGGCGATCAGCAACAGCTCCGCGAGACAATCCGGATGGCGAGTCAGTGTCTCAGCCCATTGCCGCCCAAGGTCATTGTCCACCTGGCGATCGACCAGGAAGCGCCCGTCACGTTCGGAAATTACGCCGTCCTCGACCAGGATCCGTAGCATCCTGGCGAGCGGGCGCTCGTACCTGGCTACCAGACCGGGAAAGTCCTGTAGTGAGAAAACCTGCCCGACCATCAACTGGTGCCCGAAGTCGCTGAGGCATTGGGTGATGTAGCCGACGCACAGGTGGCGTAGATCGGTCTGGTAGTCAGTTCCGTACCGCCGTCGGTCGAGACGGCTGGCCAGCGCGTGGGCTGCGGGCTCGAGCCGTTGCTGGAGCTCCGTCGGCCCGATGGTGAGCGCGCATGGCCGCGGTAGGCGATCGGATGTCCACGCCAGGCGGTAGAAGTCGTTGTCGATGGAGGCTTCCGCGTTGGTGCCTGGCTGTGACACCACCTTGCCTTGGAGTCCACTGAATTCTGCGACCACGTTCCCACGGTCATCGAGGACGAAGACGTCGCCAGAGAGTCCACCCGCGTCGAGCCTGCTGGCCCGTGTGTAGCACCACACAGGCCCCCGTACGCCGCCGACGACGCGTGCCCGATCGATCCCCGTGGGAAGACAGCTCAGGGGCAGCAGTTCATCGGCGATGCCGTGACCCGGATGCAGGATCGCGACCTGGAGGCACGCGTCGAGTAGAGCGGGGTGGAACAGATAGTCCGCCAAGACGTCCCGGAGCACTTCTGGAACCTCTACCCTGGCGAGGCTTTCGCCTGCGCCGACGCGCAGGTGGCTGATCCCACGGAACGCCGCGCCGTAGATGTACCCCTTGCCAGTGAAGGTGTCGTATACCGCCTGCGCATCGAATGACCTCGTGCACCGCCGTTGGATCGCCTCAAGATCGAACGCGGACGCCGCCTGGCCATCCAGCGGATCTGGGTGGAACCGGCCGCGTGCTGTGCGCGTCCATCCGTCGTCGCGGACGGCGCGGCTGTGGATCTCGAACGTGCCATCGTCGGGATCGAGTTCGATCCGGCTTACCTGTGGTGCGTCCGCCTCGAGAACACACGCGCGCTGGAACTCCATGAACTCCAGGGCGCAGGAGGCGCCGGTCAGCTCGTGAGCGGCGGCGAGCGTGGCTTCCACATAGGCCGCGCCGGGCACGATGACGGAACCGAGAACCTCGTGTTCGGTCGCCCATTCCAGGCGGTGGTCGCCCCACTTGATCTCCCAGGTGGGGCGAGGGGCGTCGATGCGCTTGAGCATCGGGTGCGACTGCCCGCCTGCGCGGTACCGGCGCGCGGGTGGGCTTTCGTTCCAGAACGACTGGTGTATCCATGGGTTCGTCGGAAGATCGTCCACGGGAACGGGGTCCGGGTAAGGCCGTTGCCACGCGATGTCATGGCCGGCAGTGTGCAGTGTCCCGAAAGCGCTGAGGAAGGACTCCCAGTCGTTCTTGCCGCGTGTCAGCGAGGAGACGCAGAGCGTGTCGCTGCCCTTGTCATTGAGGATTTCCCTCAGCGAGTTGACGAGCACCGGGTGCGGGCTCAGTTCGACGAAGGTATCGAACCCGTCGGCCAGCATCGTGTTGATCGCGGGAGCGAACAGCACCGGCTGCCGGAAGTTGCGCCACCAGTAGGGGGTTCCAAGGTCCGCACCCTCGATACGGCTGCCTGTGACCGTCGAGTACATCGGGATCGCCGTTGCGGCGTGCTCGATCTCTGCCAGCTCGGCGATCAACTGGTCGTGCAGGGGATCCATGTCTGGGCTGTGGCAGGCGCAGTTGACCCGCAACGTGCGTGCGAAAACCCCTCGGCTGTCGAGTTCACGTTCCAGTTCCTGAAATACGGTCCTCCGACCGGACAGCGTCGAGGATCGCGGACCGTTCTCCGCGGCCAGCCAGAGCTGTTCCGGGTATTGTGCGCACAGCGCCAGGGCTTCGTCCTTCGGTAGGGCGACGAACATCATCCCGCCCGAACTGTCAGCGTCTTCCTGTATCCGCGCCCGCAGACAGATCACTTTCAGCGCGGAGGCCAGATCGAGCCCGCCGGAGACGTGTGCGGCGGCGATCTCGCCCATGCTGTGGCCGGCGACACCGTCGGGTACGACTCCCCACGAACTCCACAGCTCGGCCAGGGCGATTTGGATCGCGAACATGGTCGGTTGGAGGCAGGAGGTCCGCTGAACCAGGGAGGAAGCCTCGTCCTGGGCGTTAAGCGCTTCGCGGATCGACCAGCCAAGGTATGGGCGCGCCAGTTCATCGCACTCCATCACCTTGGCGCGGAAGACCTCGTTGGTCTCCAGCAGCGTCCTGCCCATCGCGTACCACTGCGGGCCCTGGCCGTTGAACAGGAACGCGAGCTTGCCGCCAGTGGCACGTGCGGTACCGGTGATGACACCGGGCGCGCTTGCGTTGTCCACGTAGGCCCGTAGCTTTGCCACCGCATCGTGCGGGTCCGTGGCCACGACCGCCAGTCGTCGGCTGTGGTGGCTGCGGCGCACCGCGAGATTGGCCGCCAGTCGTTGCAGGTTGATCGGTTGGGTGTCCAGGCGTTCGGCGTGGGCGAATGCCAACTGCCGGAGCGCCCCATCGCTGTGCGCGCTCAAGGTGAGCACAGCCGGCTGAGGTTGCTGCAGCGCTGCAGCGTCTTGCGCCGCAGCAGCTTCCAGCACAACGTTGGCGTTTGTACCACCGAAGCCGAACGAGTTCACGCTGGCTACGACCCGCGGGTAGCAAGACGGCCATGGGCGTTCGGAGGTACTCACCGCCAGTTGCCACTGGTCGAAGGCGATCTCCGGATTCGGCGTCTGAAAGTGCACGGTGGGCGCTATCCGGCGATGATGGACGGACAACGCCGCCTTGATCAAACCAGCGACTCCTGCGCCGGCCTCCAGATGACCGATATTGGTCTTGATTGATCCGATGTAGCACACCCGTTCCGGTTCACGACCGTCGGCGAGTACCTTTCCCAGCGCATTGGCCTCGATCGGATCGCCGACAGGAGTACCGGTTCCGTGCGCCTCGACATAGCCGACCTCCCTCGGGCCGATCCCGGCAGCAACCAGTGCCGCACGGAAGTTGGCTCCCTGGGCGGCACTGCTGGGCACTGTGATGCCCTGGGTGCGGCCGTCCTGGTTGACCGAGGAACCGCGGATCACCGCGTATATCCGATCTCGGTCGCGTTGTGCTTCGGCCAGCCGCTTCAAGACGACGACTCCGGCACCTTCGCCTCGAACATATCCGTTTGCCGCCGCGTCGAAGGCTCGCGAGCGGCCGTCGGGCGACAACATCGATGCCTGGCTCAACGCCACTGCGCTCTGTGGCACCAACATGAGATTCACGCCGCCGGCCAAGACCAGCTCACTTTCCCCGCGTCGCAGGCTCTCACAGCCCAGATGCACCGCGACGAGCGAGGAAGAGCAAGCAGTGTCGATCGTCATGCTCGGGCCATGCAAGTCAAAGGTGTAGGAGAGTCGGTTGGACAGGATGCTCATGTACATCCCGGTCGCCGAATGCGTCCCGAGCCCCTCCACCTCACCGATGGCGGTCTGGAGCCCGGCGTAGTCGCCGCTGCAGGCCCCCATGAATACACCGGTCCGACTGCCGGCTAGCTGCCCGGGGACGACGCCGCCATCCTCGAACGCCTCCCAACACACTTCGAGCAGCAGCCGCTGCTGAGGGTCCATCTGGTTGGCGACGCGACCAGAGACACCGAAGAAGCCCGCGTCGAAGCCGTCGACCTCATGGAGGAAACCGCCGTGCCTGGTGTTAATCCGCCCCGGCTTCCGCCAGTCCGGCGAGTAGTACCGCTCGTTGTCCCAACGATCGGCCGGTACCGGGCAGATTGCGTCGACGCCCTTGACCAGTAGGTTCCAGAGTGAACTCGGACCGGTGACACCGCCGGGCATCCGACAGCCGATACCGATGAGAGCGATAGGTTCCGTACCAGTGCCCATCCTGCACCTCCGCTTGCGCATCCGATGATCCAGCGTCTGGCTGTGCTCGACCCGTATTGTTCGCGCTCACCTGAGCATCCATCTCAACTGGGAACGGCACGACCCCCTCACCTGAGCTGCGGTGACCAGCGCGACCCTGGGCTCTTCGGCAGGTCCGCGCACGCTGTGCGTCATAGGATCGATCTCTACACCGCGATTCGCCCCCGAACCACCGACAACCTGTACCCCCTAAGCCTCGATGTCCTACTCGGGAGCATGGATCGACTCTTCGCGGATGAGGCGCCCCGGTCGTGAAGTTAGCGGCTACTAGCCCAGCCTCCACAAACCCGGGCTTGACATCGTCAGCCACCTAAACAATCGTGATTCACAGGTGTATTGACACTAGCTCGCCGTTTCTTGGGGTGAGCGCTGAACTTGAGTGCTCGACTCGGCTCGAAGGGGGCAGGATGCCGAGCATCGCTGGACGCATCCCGCTCAACACGGCGCAGTCGCGCAATCTCCGCAACTGGTCGGCGGACGAGCGGCCCTGGAAGACCCTGCCGATCGTGGTCGCGCTGGAACCGCCGATGAGTGTGGCTGCCGTTCGGCGGGCGGTCGGTGACTTGGCCCGGCGGCACGAGGCGTTGCGCAGTCGGCTGGCTCGGGACGCCGCCGGCTGCCTCGGGCAGGAGGTGGCCGGCGTGGCAGTCGAGATGCCGTGTGACACGGTGGAATTGACCGAGGCATCGGCGATCTGGACACCGATGTCGGTGCCACCGGAGGAACGGGCTGCGCGGTGCACGCTCTATCTGCGGGACGGGCAGGTGGCGGTCGTGCGGTTGACCGTGTCGCACGTGTTCACCGACGTGCTGGGCGCGCAGTTCCTGGCCCGTGATCTGAGGCGGCTGCTCAATGGTGACCTTCCACCCGACATGCCGCCGGGGCAGGCCAGCACTTTCGCGCGCGGCCTCGAGGATGAACAGGTCCGGGAGAACACCGAGCACTGGCAGCGATTGCTGGCCGACGCGCCTCGGTCGTGCACGTACTCCGGCGTGACCAGGGACGAGCACGAGACGGCTCAGGTCGCGACCGTGCCGCTCGCCGATGCGGATGCCGTGAGGTTCACCTCGGCGTGCCGGAACCTGCGTGTGACGGCAAACATGTTGTGGGTCGCGATAGTCAGCATCGTCGTCAGCAGGATTTCCGGTCAACATCGGCAGGTGTTCCGTTCCACCTATGCCAACCGGTTGAGCGGCGCCGAGTTCGGCGCGGTGGCACAACTGGCCCAGGCTGTGTACGTGCCGATCAACGGAACCGCCGAGGACACCCTCCGCGCGCGGGTCGGCCAGGTCGCGGATTCTCTTCTGTCCACATACGACAAAGGGATCTACGATGCCAACGGCTTGCTGGACTGGCTCAACCAATCTGAGGTATGCCGGGGTGCGGCGTTCCAGCCTGCGTTCGAGCTGAATTACGTGCCGGGCTTGGACACGGACGTGGTACAGCAACCAGAAGAATTCGGGATCGTCGAGTCCAGTGTTCGGATCGATCCGCCCTCGGCCAAGGCCGATCTCGTGGTGTTGGTCGTGCCCGCGCCCAGCCCCGTGGTACAGCTCAGCGCGCGGCGGCCGGTGCACTGCCAGCGGGATGCCGCCAGCCTGGCGGAGGACTGTCTGCGGGTCGTCCGGATGGTGTGTGCGGAACCGGACAGCCTGCTGGTGGACGTCCCGATCGAACCGTTCCGGTCCACCGGCCAACTCCTTCCTGGGCACCACAGCGGGGTCGCGATCGACCTAAACATCACACGTGAGCTGGTCAGGTCGATCACCGGCGTTGAGTCGTGCCGCCTGGAGATCGAGGGCACGCGACGGCTGATGGCGCACGTTCGGACAGCTGAGCCGATCGAGGCCGTGGATCTATTCAGGGCGCTCCGGGAACGGCAACCATGGTGGTCCGGCACGGTCGTGCCGGATGATGTGGTGATTACGCTGGCCGCTCGTGAGGACTCCAAGTACACAACCGATGCGTCGGCGTAGGCCTTATAAGGAACAGTTGCTGTCGATCAAGTTCGCTGCGCAGCTGTCGCGGCATTGATGCCCCTCGGCAGCCGCTCCGACCTGGGTATGAGTTGGCATCCGACTCCGGTTGGACGCAGGTCCCGATCGAACTCCTTAGAGTTCGATTTCTGGCGCGCTTCCTGCGTACCTCTGCGGCTTCACTCGATCGGGAGTGTTTGATGTTGATTCGTACTATGTCGTTCCGGGCTATGGCGGGGCTGCTCGGTGCCGCGATAGCCACCGGAGCGATCGTTGCCGCAGGCCCCCAGCAGTCTTCGGCGGCTTCCTCGACAGACCTGTCCCAGTACTACAACCAGCCGGCGGACTGGGCACCCTGCCTTCCCGGCCAGGGCGAAGATCCCGACGAGTGGAAGCAGATGGAGTGTGCCGACCTGGTCGTGCCGATGAACTATCGCCGGCCCTCCGACGGCAACCTGGCCATTGCCGTCAGCCGGATCAGGGCGAAGAGTCCGGCGAAGCGGCAAGGCATCCTCATGATCAACCCAGGCGGTCCTGGCGGAGACGGCCTGGACTGGCCCCTTCGGCTGAAGGATCGCGCCGCCGCGACCGGGTTCGACCTGATCGGGTTCGATCCCCGGGGAGTCGGTCGATCGACGTCACTCCAGTGCGAGTCGCCGGACGGGGAGCGGGTGGAACTGTCCCGGCCGACCGACGCTCAGTTCGCGGCCATCGAAGCTCAGGCGCGAGCCGACGAGGAACGGTGCCGGCGGACCGCCGGCGGTATCCGGAAGTTCGTCAACACACCCAACACCGCACGTGACATGGATGTCATCCGGGCCGTCCTCGGCGAACAACGGATCAACTACTACGGCATCTCGTACGGGACCTATCTCGGCGCCGTCTACGGCACCATGTTCCCGGCCCGGCTGAATCGCAGTGTGCTGGACTCCTCGGTGAACCCGGACTGGGTCTGGCATCGGCAGTTTCAGCAGCAGTCGGTGGCTGCCACGCAGAACGTCCACATCTGGGCGCAGTGGGTTGCCGCACGCAACAAGCGCTACGGATTCGGTACGACAGAAGCCAAGGTGATCGCCCGTGTCGAGACCATCAGCAGGCGAGTGCGGACCCGCCCAGTCGACGTACCGGATGACCAAGGAGGTTCCCAGACCTTCGACCAGACTGGATGGGACCAACTGCTCGGCAGTGCCAACGACGTCCAGCACTGGGACGTCCTCGCAGACCTCGCTGTGAAGGTCAAGGCCGCGACCCAGTCCAAGCCGACAGCACTGTCCAAGGACGCCGGACGTGCCCTCTATGTCGTCCTCGACCGGGTCAAGGACACCGAAGACGGAGTCTTCCCGACGGTCACCTGTGAGGCGGCGTGGCCGACCGACCTGTCGTACTACGAACGGCAGATGCGGCTGTTCCGGACGAAGTACCCGTACGGCAACGGCGCGATGGCGGCCGCACCCACCAATTGCACCTTCCGGACCTTCACGCCACCCGAGACGCTGCCTACGCTGAAGCGCTCCGGCTACCCGGTGGGTCTGGTCGTCCAGGCCGAACTCGACACCCAGACCCAATACCAAGGCGGACCGGCTATGGCCACCCGGCTTGGCGACAACCTCATCACCGTTCGAGACAGCGGTACTCACGGCCAGTACGGCGTCACCCCCTGCGTGACCAAGAAGGTCGACGACTACCTCCTCAAGGGAGTCCTCCCGGGTTCCCGGGTAACCTGCACCGGCCGGCGACCAGCCGTACCGGACGACGACGATGACGCCCCCGTAGCACCCCAGACCCTGACCCTCGAACAACGCGCCCGCTGAACTACGACCAACCGTCGCGCCCGCTCTGACACGGCGCCGTTCAAAGCGGTCAGTAGAAGCGCCTCACACATGTTGTTGCCTGTGGCATCGAGGGACCAAGGCCAGATGACCGGGTTGGATGATTCGCCGCGATTCGGAGGGGGCGGCATCTAGTCATCAGCGATAGGCTGATTCGTCCAGCTAACGCAAGTTTCGGGATGTGATATGACGACGAGCACACACTCCAGCTCCGTCCCGCTGCACGCCTGGGACTCGATCACGGTGCCGGTCCGGGTGCTCAGGGGGATACCCGGGGCGGGGCGACCACGGCCCCACCCTCGCTGGGAGACCAAGCCTCGCGATCCGTGGAGTCGTGGAGCTTGGCCTCCGAAGGACGGCTGGTACGACGTCCCCACTACGTGGCGCGAGATCCTCGATAGTGCGATGACGGTCGGCAGGGATCCAACGCCCTGGCTCAAGCGGTGGCCTCATCTCGCCTGGCAGGAGTTGCTAGCCCGGCACAGTCCGCTGTCGGCCTATCTGCATCACGATGGCACGGTGGCGCCGCGTCTTCTCCGGCCTTCGCCGGTCTACACGATGGGTGCCGAGCGGAGTGCCCAGGCTGCGTTGGCGTATCGACTCGGAATGACCATGGCTGAGTGGGTTGCCCGAGTGTTGATCGAGCTTCCATCCACCCTCCACTACGAGTGGTCGTCGCCAGCGGGTGCTGGCACCGAGTGGTACGGCCCCGGCAGCAGGCCAGACCTGTATACGGTGCATACCTCGTCGCCTCCACTGTGGGTGCTGGAGGCCAAAGGCGCCTTGCGCATTACGCAAGCTCACATGCGCAAGGGCGCAGCGCAACTGGCCGTCATGAGGCCCCCCGTTCTCCATGCCGCCCACCACCGCGTCCTGGTCGGCACAAGTATGGAGCCGCGGCTGTTCACCCTTGTGGAGCACGAAACACAGGCTCCGGCCAAGCACAGCGCACCGTTCGATGGCCCGATGGATGTCTTCCAGGAAGCTCGAGCCAGGCTGCTCGCCTACGCCTTCCTCACCTCCATACCAGCGTCTGCACGGCGCACAGTCACCGTGGCTGAGGGCGGCCGAACCCGGCGGTTCGGCGAGAGCGATGACTCAACTGCCGAGGTCCGCCGTGTGATGCGCGTACGACGAGTCGAGACCGGATATCCAATTCAGGAGCGCCCAACGGGCACCCGGCAGATGCTCGTTGCGGAGTTGCCCGGCACCGGGCTTCGGATCGGGATGTCACGCCCGATGATGCAGGCATGCGGCGCCGTGCTGGCACAACTTCACGAGGCGATGAACGCCACGGCCGCTCAGCGCCCTGGATGGGAGTATCTAGCCCCTGGAAGCATTCTGGCCCCGAGCCAATGGCTCGACTCCGACCTCGAGCTCGCCGCATTCAAAGCCGAAGTGGACAGGCAGAGTCTCGGTGAGCAGCGATCCGCCGCCGAAGAGGCATATCGCCAAGCGGTCTCAACTGACCGGCCCACGCAGCCTGTGTTCGATGCTCCAGAGCTCGCTCCCGCTGAGGCCGATCTGGAACTGTTCACCGACGACTCGTACCTCGCCCTCTCACGTGAATCGGTACTCGCCGGCCCGATCCGGAGCACATGACATGGCGGCCGCTCAAGTCAGGGGGATAGGTCTCGCCGGTGGCCATCGGCCGATACGGTCGGGCGCTGAAGAGGCCGATGCGGAAGCCGCCTTTCGCCGCATTCTTCGCCCGGCCGACGTCTGCGGTCAGCGACTGTGGACCCAGGGCCCCGGGCGCCATCGTGATTGAAGTTTGCAGAACCGCTTCCGGAAGCGCGAACCGGACGGTAGCGTCCGGATGTATCGGCTCGCACTGACGAAGGCAT
Source organism: Kribbella antibiotica (assembly GCF_004349055.1). Classification (GTDB taxonomy): domain Bacteria; phylum Actinomycetota; class Actinomycetes; order Propionibacteriales; family Kribbellaceae; genus Kribbella; species Kribbella antibiotica. The sequence continues at coordinate 81,065 of NZ_SMKX01000012.1, read as the reverse complement.
CCGCGGGCTCCGTACCCGGCAGAACGCGACAAGGAGCCCCCCAAACTCCTACTTCGAAGTCGATGTACTAGCCCAGAATTTGAGTGAGGTTGCTGATGGCAGTCATGGAACGTGCAAAAGTTCTCGAGGTCCTGTCCATCCACGCGATGGTGGCGGCGGAGAGCGTCGCAGACGACCTCTCGCTGGAGGAGTTGGGGCTAGACTCCTTGGCGTTGGGACTGACCCTTGCTGACCTGGAAGAGCGGTTCGACGTGGTGATCGAGCCAGACGACCTGAGTGAGGTCAGACCGGAAACGCTCTTCGGTGATTTGATCGATGCGATCGTGGTCGCCGCCAGGCCGCGGATGCCGCTGGGATCGTGAACGATCCTGAGTACGCCACTCTGCTACTGGCCGTAGCTGACCATGCGCGCGTGGGTAATCCGAACACGATCGGTGCATGCGACGACACTGAATCGGAGTACGTCGATCGTACCTATTCTGAGGTTTTCGCTCATACGATTGGGGCCGCCAGGCAATTGATTGCCCACGGCATCCAACCAGGGGACGCGGTGGGTGTCGATATGACTACAGGCCCGGATCTTCCGGTCGCGATCCTGGCCGTGTTGGCGGCCGGGGCGGCGCTGGTGCCGTTGCGCGGTGGGTTGCGCGATGGCTTCAGTGACCGTGATCGTGCGGTTGCCGAGCACGCCGTTTCGATTGCCGGTGTGCGGTGGTGCCTGGCGCCACGGCGGCGATTACCGGCCTACCGGAGCCTCGGTCTGACCGCGTGGTCCATCGAGGGGATCGCGAGCGCGCCGGCGGCTGAGGACGCGCAGTTGCCGGTGCCGGCCGATCCAGAGGCGACTGCTCTCATCCAGTTCAGTTCGGGATCGACGGCGGCACCGCGGGGCATTGTGCTGACCCACGGCAACCTCGCCGCGAACATGCAAGAGTTGAGCCGGCGGGCCAGGATGGGCAGTGGGGCCCGGCTCTTCAGTTGGCTTCCGTTCTCTCACGACCTGGGCTTGGTGGCCTCGTTCTTCGGTTCGCTGTACGGCGGTACGGGGTTCCGGGCGATGCCGCCGGAGGCGTTTGTCCGGGATCCGCTGCGGTGGCTCCGGGAACTGTCAGCCTTCCGGGCGACGATCAGCGCAGGACCTCCGTTCGGCTATTTGATGGTTCTGCAGCATGCGAAACGCAGAGCGGCGGAGCTGAGTGGATGCGACCTCAGCTCGATCGAATCGCTGTCGATCGGCTCGGAGCGGGTTCCGGCGGAGCTCTGCCGGGTGTTCCCGACGGCGTTCGCGCCGATCGGGTTGCGGCCGAATGTGATGCTTGCCTGTTACGGCCTCGCGGAGAACTGTGCCGGCGTCGCGTCGCCCATACCTGGCAGCCCGTTGACGGTCTGCACCGTCGATCGCGCAGCCCTGGCCGCCGGCGACTTCAAGCTTTCGGAAGCGGCGGACGCGTCGGCGATCGTCGGGCATGGAGTCCCGCTGCCGGGGACCGAACTTCGGATCGTCGATGCTGATGGCGCCGTGCTCGCGGCGGATCGAGTCGGAGAGATTCAGATCAGTGGGGCATCGACGGCCCAGCAGATTCTTCGCGAGCCCGGCCGGGCTGAGCCGGCCGGCCAGGACGGCTTCGTGGCCACCGGCGATCTCGGGTGCTTTCATCAGGGGGAGTTGTTCGTGGTCGGGCGGATCAAGGAGTTGTTCAAGTACGCGGGCCGGACCTTCAGCCCGTTCGAGATCGAGACGGCCGTCTTCCGGGCTAGGATCCCTGGCGTGACAGGGGTCGCGATGACGCCGGTGCGCGCCGAGAACGACGCGACCGAGTCGGTGCTGATTATCCTCGAACTCGCCAGGAAGGCCGGACCTGACGTTGCCAGGACTGTCGGAGCGACGTTACTCAGGGAGTTCGGCGTACCGGTCCGGGAGGTCCATCAAGCCCGGCCGCGGGGTATTCCGCGAACGACCAGCGGCAAGATTCAGCGTGCCGCGCTCGCCGAGGCTTGGCTCACCGGCGAACTGACCGAAAAATTCGGCCTGCGCCGAATCGAACTGACCGAACGCACACACCTTTGATCAGACGAGGCATTCGCGAACTAGTCGCCAGAGTAGGAAACCCGGAGCAGCCCGGGGCACGACTCCAGCAGGGGCGAGGAGCCTGAACCGCAGTACGCCTGCAGTGATCTTGTCCCCGATCCAGCATCGATTCCACCATCTCAAGACCCTCGACCCTGCGCGATTGCGAGAGGGGCGCCCGTCGGCCGATGGGCAATGCAAAGCTGTCATGATGGGCCCCTGGAGTCTCGCGATCGGCGGGCGTTACGGACTTGGCGATCGATGATCCGGCGGACGAGCGGCGCCGTCAGGGGACCCAGAGTAGCCAGAGCGGCGATCGAGTGGTTGGCATAGACGGCGTAGCTGCGGTGGTCGATCGCGCGCACGATGGCGGCGGCGAGGCGCTCGGCGGTGATGGGTTTGGTCGAGCCGCTAATGGCGAACGACTCGGCTGGTTCATACCGGTTCTCCTCGGCCATCTGCCGGGTGTCCACATCGGGCGGGAAGACACAGGCGACATGGACACCAGCCGGCACCAGTTCGGTGCGCAGATGCTCCATCAGCCCCCGGACGGCGAACCTTGCCGGGGCGTAGGCGGTGGTTCCGTAGAGGCCGAGCCGGCCGGCACCGGAGGAGATGGCGACGATGGACCCCTGGCTCGCGCGACCATGCCGGGCGCTACCAGGCGGATCGCCGTCAAGGTGCCGAGGTAGTCGACCTCGATCATCGTCCGGAAGACCTCATCCTCCAGTTCGAGGAAATGCCCGGGCTGGGCGATACCGGCCGCCGTGACGAGGATGTCGCACTCTCCTCCGGCTGCCGTCAGCCGCCCAAGCGCCGCTGTGAACGCCGGCTGATCGGAAACGTCGACAGCCTCGATCCGGACGATCTCGCCAGCCGCGGATTCGGCGGCTTGTTCCAGGCGATCCTTGCCCCGGGCAACCAGCGAGACGGAGGCGCCGCGAGAGGCCAGCAGCTTGGCGGTAGCCAGGCCGATACCATTCGCCCCCCCGTGATGATCGCGTGAGCGCCCTGCATATCGGTCATTTCCATCCCCTGATGAAGCGATGAAGTCACCAGGCTACGGGAAGCGCGACCAGGTTGCGCATGGCGAGGTTGGGCGCGTAGCGGAGCTCTTGGGCAGGCACGGCTAGTCTCATCGTCTCGAATTGACTCACCAGAGCGGCGATGCCGATTTGAAGTTCCAGCCGGGCGAGCTGAGCGCCGAGACAGTAGTGGCTGCCGGAGCCGAAGGAAAGGTGCCGGTTGGGTGTCCGATCGAAGTCGAGCCGCTCGGGATCGGCGAACCTGGCGGGGTCGAGGTTCGCCGACTTGAGCGACGCGATGACCGCGCCGCCTGCGGGGACGGTGCCGCCGTCGAGTTGGACGTCTTCGGTCGCGACCCGGAATAGTGAGGCTCCCGCGGTGCTGCTGTGAACGTAGCGCAGTAGTTCCTCGATGGCGCTCGGGAAGAGGGCGGGCTCGGCGCGTAGCCGGGCCCACTGCTCCGGACGTTGCAGAAGTTCGAGCACGAAGCTGGAAAACTGCCCGATGGTCGTCTGGTAGCCGGCGACCAGAATGCTGATCACGGTTGAGATCAGCTCACTTTCGGAAAGCTGATCCTCCTTGTCTCCAGCAGTGATGAGGGTGCTCAGGAAGTCGTCGGTGGGACATCGGCGCCTGGACTCGACGAGTTGGCCCACATACTCTCCCAGCTGTGCTTCGGCCTGTCTGACCGGTCCGGTGTCGCCCCCAGGGATGACACTCGCCGCGTCCCCGAGGTGCGCAAACCGTTGGCGATCGGCGAACGGAATACCCAGCAAGTCGCAGATGGCGCGGATCGGTAACAGGTTGGCGAACCTGGGCACGAGGTCGACGGGTGGCTGCGAGTCGGCGATTTCCGCGCACAGTTCGGTGGCGAAATCCATTAGTGGCTGGCGAAGCCGCTCGATCTGGCGGGGAGCGAAGGCATGCGCTGCGAATCGGCGGATCCGGGTGTGATCGGGTGGGTCCATGTTGATCATCAACTCGGGGTTGTCGAAGGAGGGCGCACCCATCTGGATCGCGCGCGCCCGGGAGAAGCGATCGTCAGTAAAGAACCTCCGGACGTTGTCATATCCGGAAACCAGCCAGAGTCGCTGACCGTCGGCGAGCTTGACGGGGCGCACTGTTCCATCGGCCATCGGTGCTCCTCGATACGACGAACGGGACCCCTGGGGTGAATTTGCGGAAGTACTGTCGAGGTCGGCTGGATGTGACTTATGGTGTGAGGCTAGAGGATGTGGACCTCAAAATCGAAGGATTGCCGAGGCAATCTTCGAAAGTACGGAACGGTGGCTCATCGATTACACCATGCTAATTCGGGTCGGCAATCAGGCGCCGAGAACCGAGTGGTTGGCGAGCATTTGCGTCGGCTGGCGACGGCTCTGGTGCGATCTCCTGGTGAAATGCCGGAGCCTGGCCTGCGGGCAACCTGCTCGAACGGCTCGGGATGTAGTGAATGGAGATGACGGACCGTGTCCATCTTTGACAAGGCCTACGCCTTCGATGCGGCTGAGCTGGCCCGTCGCGCAAACACCTACCCTTACTACCCACAGCTTGACCACCCGGAAGGAGCGACGGTCGTCTTCGAGGAACGGCGGCGCCTGAACATCGGGAGCAACAACTACCTGGGCCTCGCCACCGATCGCCGGGTGAAGCAGGCTGCGATCGACGCAGTCAATAGATTCGGCACTTCGGTCTCCGGGGCCCGGGTCGGCCTCGGCAACACGCCCTTGCACGACGAGCTTGAGGCCGAACTAGCGGACTTTCTCAATATGCCCGCGGCCTTGGTCTTCGGCAATGGGTTCGACACCAACCTCGGTGTCATAGTCACCTTGTGCGGTCCTGGCGACTACGTCGTTCTGGATGAGCTCGCGCACCGGTCGATTGTGGATGCCGCAAAATTCAGCGGCGCGGAGTTGCGTCGATTCAAGCACAACGATGTGGCCGCGTTGCGCGCCAAGCTGGAAGCCTGTCCGCGAGATGCCGACAAGCTCGTCGTCGTCGACGGGGTCTACTCGATGGACGGTGACCTTGCTCCGTTGCCCGATATCATCGAAATCTGCAGGCTCGATCCGCGGGTGAAGTTGATGGTGGACGATGCCCATGGCGCCGGCGTCTTCGCCGACGGTCGCGGTACGGCGGCGCATCTCGGCGTGGCCGACGAGGTCGACCTGCTGATGGTCACTTTCTCGAAGTCGTTCGCGTCGCGTGGTGGGGCGATTCTCGCTGAAGCGTCGGTGGTCGACTATCTGAAGCACACCGCGGCGGCGATGCTGTTCACCGTGGCCCTGTCACCTGCCGACACCGCAGCGGCACTGGCGGCTTTGCGGATCGTGCGCGCAGAACCATGGCTGTGCCAGTCAGTTCTGGCCACCTCCAGCCGGGTACGGGAGGGCCTCTTTGATCTCGGGTTCGCGGTCGGCGGGGAAAGCCCGATCGTTCCTGTGCTGACTGGCGACCAGTCCACCACCGTGTCGGCCTACTGGGAACTGCTGCGGCACCACGATATTCTCGCTGGTATTATCGCGCCCCCTGCCGCGTCCTACAGACTGCGAACGAGCTACAGCGCGGCAAACAGCGCCGCTGACGTCGAGCGTGTTGTCGAAGCTTTCGGCGGCCTCGGACAGCGGTTCCCCCACCTTCGGGCCAAGCGCTAGCTGCTCGTTCCCAGGGGCCGCGCTGGAGCTACTTTGCTCGAGCCATGCAGCCTCAGGCCTCGAAGGAAGGCTTCGCTTCAACCGGGACCACGCGTCGGGCAACGCGTCATCACCGCGTGTCCGGTAGGAAGGCTCGGGAGCGGCGCCAGGAGAACCTCACCCGTCGATGTCATCTTCGCCCACCTCGACGCCGACCTCCTCGGCCAGTACCTCGGCACGTTGATGTGGACCCGCACCCACACCGTCGGCTCGCGTCGCGTGATCGCTCTGGACGGCAAGACCGTGGTGCACGGTCGAAAACCACGACAGCACCGCACCTGGTCGCCGCCCTCGACCAGGCCACCGGCACAGTGATCGGGCAGTTCGCAGTGACCGCGAAGTCCAACGAGATCCCCGCAGTACAAGGGCTCCTGAAACTCTTCGATCTCACCAATGTTGTTGTCACTGTCGATGCAATGCTCACACAAACCGACACCGCCCAACAGATCACCACCGCCGGCGGCGCCTACGTCTTCACCGTCAAGGCCAACCAGCCCAAGCTCTTGGCCGCGTGCAAGAACCTGCCCTGGAAAGACGTCCCCAGCCACACCAGCACCAGCCGCGGGCACGGCCGCAAAGCGACCCGGACCATCAAGGTCACCACAGCCCCGGCCTGGGTCGAGTTCGCCGGCGCCACCCAGTTCGCCCAGGTCCGACGCACCGTCACACGCAACGGCAAGAAGACCGTCGAAATCGTCTACCTCATCACCTCCGCCGACCACCAAGCACCACCGGCGACGCTCGCGGCGTGGGTCCAAGCCCACTGGGGCATCGAGAACCGGCTCCACCGCATCCGCGACGTCACCTACGACGAAGACCGCTCCGAAGCACGCACCGGCAACAGCCCACAGGTCATGGCCACCCTGCGCAACACCGCAATCAGCCTCCTGCGACTGACCGGCGCCGAGAACATCGCCCAACGCCTACGACATCACGCCCGCAACCCCGAAACCATCCTCAACCTGCTCCTGAGCCGCTAGGACACGACTATGCCGGGGCCCTGCCCCAGACCCTGACCCTCGAACAACGCGCCCGCTGAACTACGACCAACCGTCGCGCCCGCTCTGACACGGCGCCGTTCAAAGGGGGCAGTAAAAGTGCCTCACACATGTTGTTGCCTGTGGCATCGAGGGACCAAAGCAGCGGCGACCCCGCCAGCCTTAGTCGTTAACGCGCTTAAGCGGTTTCACTAATGAGCGTCAACAATCACATTTTCTTGACGGATACCACTCGGTGTCAGTTAACTACCTGTAGTGTTCCGGCGCGAAACCCGGACACCGAGTGACGCACCCAGCCGGTAGACAGTCCGGTTTCAGGCGCCAGGGCGACGGCCCGAGGCGGGGTAGCGTCCGCGGGACCGCTGGAGCCGATCGTGTCCACACCCAGTAAACCCCTGAGGGCGTTTGCCGCCGTCGCCCTCCTCGCCACCGCTGCCGGTTGCGGCCAGGCCACCGCAGACGAGTCGGATAAGCCGGACACCGTCGCCACGGCGGGCACCCTCCCACCCGCGCACGCAGCCTGGGACTACCAGATCGGTGGACCGTACACCCCGGCCGACGGCGTGACCGTCGTCAGCCGTGATCACACCGTCGCGCCCGCCACCGGGCTGTACAACATCTGCTACCTCAACGCCTTCCAGGCCCAGCCTGACGCGCAGTCCGAGTGGGGCGATCTACTCCTGACAGATGCGGGCGGCAAGGTCGTGATGGACGTGGACTGGGGCGAGGCGCTGCTCGATCTGCGCACCGACGAGAAACGCCGCAGGATCGCCGCCAAGATCAACGTCTGGATCGACGACTGCGCATCCGCTGGGTATGACGCGGTCGAGCCGGACAACTACGACAGCTTTAGCCGGTCCCAAGGCCTGCTCAAACCGGAGCACGCGACGGCGTATATCCAGATGCTGGCCGACCACGCGCACGAGCGGAAGCTCGCCATCGCCCAGAAGAACACCCTCGAACTCGCCTCCCAGCGCGAGTCCCTCGGCCTCGACTTCGCGGTCGTCGAGGAGTGCGGCGAGTACGACGAATGCGGTAAGTACGTCGACCACTTCGGTACGGCGATAGTCGTCGTCGAGTACTCCGACGAGGGCATGGCGACCGCGTGCAAGACCGTCGGCGACCGCGTCAGCGTCGTACGGCGTGATCGGGACGTCTCAGCGGCCGGCTCGTCGGGCCACGTCTACAAGACTTGCTGACGGCCGTAGTCCGTCAACACCTAGCAGTACCAAGAACCCCGCCGAGTTCATCTGCCGACAGGTCGGTACCCGGCGACGGCCTCATGGTTGGGCCTGCCGCCTGTGTGGGGTCATTTTCCATGCGCGGTCCCCCTGCGGTGGAGGTGACTACGGCCCCGTCATCTGAGCAGCGGTATCCAGCGCGACCCTGGCTCTTCGGCAGGCTCGCGCATGCTCTGCAGTCATGGCGTCGATGACACCATGATCCGCCCCGAACCACCGACTACCTGTACCCCTCCAAAGCTCAATCGGTGGTTTCGGCGAGGTGGCGGGCCATTCGGTCAGCGGTGCGGGAGCCGTTCGGTGCTGACAGCAGGATTATCTGCTGGTCTGTGCCGGGTACCAGTAGCAGATCGCAGGACAAGGTGAGTTCGCCGAGGGTTGGATGGTGCAGTTGCCGCATCGAGTGGATACCGGTTGTGACGTACCCGGCGCTCCAGAGCGACTCGAACTCCTCGCTGCCAGCCCGCAACTCGCGGATCAGTTCCGCTGTCTGCGGGTCCTCGGGATACCGGGCGGCGGCGGATTGGAGCTGTCCGACGACAAGCCGGGTGTACTCCTCCACGCCGCTCATTCCGTAGTACCGGACGGTTCCCGGCGGCGCGAGGAAGTGATTGCGGATCAGGTTGCGGCGGGTGGAACCGGACTTGCCGAAGTCTTCCAGCAAGGTTGCGGCCAGCTCGTTCCATTCCAGTACGTCGTATCTCGCGCTCACCACGAGCGCGGCGGTGGTTCGCATCCCGTGCACGAGTTGGACGAGGCTGTCGGCGACATTCATGCTGGGATAGATACTGTGGGGAGCCTGCATCCCGGCGATTTCGAAGAGGTGTCGTTGCTCGTTGTCGTCGAGTCGCAGGGCCGACGAGATCGACACGAGCACTTGCCGCGAAGGGCTGGACCCACGCGCCTGCTCGACATTGGTGTAGTGGTCGACCGAGATGTGAGCGAGTTCGGCGACCTCCGGGCGCCGCAGGCCGGGCGTGCGCCGGCCAGCAGCATCGAGTCCGAAGTCGTACGGGTGCCGTTTCTCACGAGCGTCCCTGAGGAACTGGCCGAGCGCTCGTCGATCCATGCTCCCGAGAATATGGCATCGAGGCCTTTGGGGGGTACAGGTTGTCGGTGGTTCGGGGCGGGTCGTGGTGGTGGGATCCAAGCCATGCCTCAGCGCAAGCGCGAACCCGCCCATGAGCCCCCGGGCCGCAAGCATTGCCCTACCGACCACGATCACTCGGTTACCTTCGTCACCTTCCGTCCATACACGACCACGCATCTCGCTTGAATGCTCAAATGAGCGCTCCGGATCTTGCGAATCCGAGCGACGGGAGAAATAGGAATCCTTTGTTTCCTGGGCGGCTTTGTCCTTATCATCCTTGTGGGTCAGGTGAGGTGAAACCGATCGAGACTTGTCGGCATTGGGGAGTGGATGTCGATGTCGTCTCTATTTCTGGTTGACCACGTGTCGGCTCAGCGCGCACGACTGTTGGACACTGTGCGTCGGGTCCGTGAGCCTGCCCACCTCGTCGACCTGGGGGACGCCGGGATCAGTCTGGTGCGCGAACCGTCCGCAACGGAAAACGTGGTCGGTACGCTGCCTCCGATGTACCCGGAGTGGTTGGGTGATCGCACCTTCTGTCAGGTGCACGGCGTGCGGTTTGGTTACGTCGCGGGCGAGATGGCCAACGGCATCGCGACTGCTGACATGGTGATCGCGATGGCCCGCGCGGACATGCTGGGTTTTTTCGGAGCGGGCGGGCTCGGCTTCGAGCAGGTCGAGCGCGCGGTCGGCACGCTGACCACCGAACTGGCGGGGCGTGGCAACTGGGGCGTCAATCTGATCCATTCACCGAATGAGCCGGCGCTGGAGGATCGGGTCGCCGATCTGTTGCTGCGCCGGGGAGTTCCGGCGATCTCCGCGTCGGCCTTCATGGACCTCACTCCTGCCGTCGTCCGCTGCGCCGCGGCCGGTTTGACTGTTGACTCCGCGGGCCGTGTATTCCGGCGAACCCGAATCATGGCCAAGGTGTCACGGCCGGAAGTCGCCGAGAAGTTCATGTCGCCAGCGCCGGCTGAGATGCTGCGTGACCTGGTCGGTCGAGGATTGATTACCGCGGTGGACGCGGAGTTGGCCGCCAGGATTCCCGTCGCCGATGACATCACCGTGGAGTCCGACAGCGGCGGTCACACCGACAATCGGCCGCTGGTCTCGCTGCTGCCCGTCATGCTGGCTTTGCGTGATGAGGTGGTCGCACGCCACGGCTACTTGCACCCCGTCCGGGTGGGTGCCGCCGGCGGACTGGGCACACCGCAAGGCGTTGCTGCCGCGTTCGCGCTGGGCGCCGCCTACGTCGTCACCGGCTCGGTCAACCAGCTAGCTGTCGAATCGGGCCTGTCGGCGGACGCGAAATCCATGCTGGCTCTGGCCGATCTCGCCGACGTGATCATGGCGCCGGCCGCCGACATGTTCGAGTTCGGAGTGAAGCTCCAGGTGTTGCGCCGGGGCACCATGTTCGCCAGCCGCGCTCTCCGGCTCTATGAGGCCTACCTCGCGTACCCAACCTTGGAGGCGATTCCGGCCGAGGTGAGGACGAAGCTGGAACAGGAGGTGCTGCACGCGTCGCTGGACGAGATCTGGGCGGACACCAGCGGATTCTGGCGGCGGCGCGATCCCAGCGAGTTGGTGCGCGCCGAGGCCGATCCCAAGCACCGGATGGCGCTGGTGTTCCGTTGGTACCTGGGAAAATCCAGCAAATGGGCTATCGAGGGTGAGAAATCCCGCCGTGCGGACTATCAGATCTGGTGCGGACCGGCGATGGGCGCGTTCAACCGCTGGACCGCCGGCAGCTTCCTGGCCGAACAGGCCAATCGTTCGGTGACCCAGATCGCCCGCAACCTGCTCGAAGGGGCTGCGGTCATCACCAGAGCACATCAGGCCCGCACTTGTGGGGTGCCAGTTCCCGCTGCGGCCTTCGCCTTCACGCCACGCAGACTCGCCTGAGGTAGGTCACGAAGATGAGCGATTTCGTTCGCCCGCAGCAGATCCCCGTAGCCGTCGTCGGGGTAGGTGCCCTGATGCCCGGTGCCACCGACGCCGGAGCCTTCTGGCGCAACATAGTGACCGGCAGAGACTTGGTCACCGAAGTACCGTCCACGCACTGGCTGGTCGAGGACTACTACGATCCTGATCCGTCCGCGCCGGACAAGACCTACGGCAGAACGGGCGCGTTCCTGCCTGCGGTCGAGTTCGATCCGATGGCTTATGGCGTCCCGCCGAATACCTTGCCCGCCACCGACACCAGTCAGCTGTTGGCATTGCTGGTCGCTGAGGAAGTACTGGCCGACGCAGGTGGCGGTGAACCGGCTGCTCTGGACCGTGACCGGGTCAGCGTCATACTCGGCACCAGCGCGCTCGACTTGCTCACGACCATGGGCAACCGGATGCAGCGTCCGGTCTGGCTCAAGGCGATGCGTGAGCAGGGGCTGCCCGAGCCACAGGTGCAGCAGCTCTGCGACCGGATTGCTGAGCATTATGTGCCGTGGCAGGAGGCAACGTTTCCGGGCCTGCTCGGCAATGTCGTCGCCGGCCGGATCGCGAACCGGTTCGATCTGCACGGGAGCAACTACACGACGGATGCAGCCTGTGCCAGCTCGCTGGCCGCGGTATCCAACGCGGTCGACGAACTGGCGCTCGGCCACTCCGACATGGTCGTCACCGGGGGAGTGGACACCCTCAACGACATCCTGATGTACATGTGCTTCTCGAAGACCCCAGCGCTGTCACCGAGCGGGGACTGCCGGCCGTTCTCCGATGGAGCCGACGGCACGATCCTCGGTGAGGGGTTGGTGATGCTGGCGCTCAAGCGGTTGTCGGACGCCGAGCGAGACGCCGATCGCGTCTACGCGGTGATCCGGGGTATCGGTAGCTCCTCGGACGGACGCAGCACCGCGATCTACGCACCCTTGCCCGCCGGGCAAGCCCGGGCGCTACGTCGTGCGTATGAGTCGGCGGGCTACGGACCGGACACTGTCGAGCTCGTGGAGGCACACGGCACCGGGACGAAGGCCGGCGACGCCGCGGAGTTCGCCGCTCTCAAGGAGGTATTCGCCGAGTCCGGCCGCGATGACGAGCAATGGTGTGCGCTGGGCTCGCTGAAGTCGCAGGTCGGCCACACCAAGTCTGCCGCCGGAGCAGCCGGCCTGTTCAAGGCCGTCATGTCGTTGCACCACAAGGTATTGCCGCCGACGATCAAAGTGGACAAGCCGAGTCCGGCTCTCGGGGTCGACGGCAGTCCGCTGTACTTGAACACCGAGGTCCGTCCGTGGACACGGGCTGCCGACCACCCGCGCCGGGCGTCGGTGTCCAGCTTCGGGTTCGGTGGCAGCAATTTTCACCTGACCCTCGAGGAGTACGTGCCGTCCCGGCCCGAGGCCGTGCGGGCGTGGAGATCCCGTACCGCGGCGAGTGAGCTGGTGCTGTTCGGCGATGCCACGGCGGATGAGCTCCTGTCGAAGGTGGGCGACGTCGGCTCCGGCAGCCTTGCCGACATCGCCCGTCGGTCGCAGCGTGAGTTCGACGCCGGTACGGCCGTCCGCTTGGCTATCGTCGCCTCGGACGTCGACGATCTGCGGGCGAAACTGATTCAGGCGGCCGACCTGATTCACCGGCAGCCGCACTCCGCTTTGTCCACTCCGAACGGAATTCACTATGGCGTGGGCGAGCCGGTACTGGAGAAGCTGGCTTTTCTGTTCTCCGGTCAGGGAAGCCAGTACGTCGGCATGGGCGCCGACGTCGCCATGTTGTGCCCGCAAGCGCAGCAGGAGTGGGACCGTGCCGCCGGATGGGAGATTGGTGACCGGCCGTTGCACCGGGTCGTGTTCCCAGTACCCGTCTTCACCGAGCCGGATCGGGCCACGCAGCAGGCCGCACTAACCGCGACCGAGTGGGCGCAGCCGGCGCTAGCCGTACAGAGTCTGGCGCTGCTGGCCGTTACCCGATCGCTCGGACTTCGCCCGGATTTCCTTGCCGGCCACAGCTTCGGCGAGTTGGTGGCACTGCATGCGGCAGGTTCGTTCGACGCCGAGGCACTGGTGCGGCTGGCTCGCCGACGCGGCGAGTTGATGCGTGACGCCGACGCCGACGCCGCCGGCGGGATGCTGGCGGCGCAGTGCTCGATCGAGGATGTCATGGTGGTGCTCGACGAGTTCGGCTCGGACGAGGTTTGGGTGGCCAACCACAATGCGCCCCGTCAGGTTGTACTGTCCGGTACCGCAGACGGGATCTCGGCAGTGGGGGAGAGATTGCGGACCTCTGGCGTGACGACCCGAAAGCTCGATGCGGCAGCCGCGTTTCACAGCCCGTTGGTTGCTTCGGCCAGCAAGCCGCTGCTGCAGTACCTGGACAGTGTGAAGGTCGCCGCGCCGACTGTCGACGTGTATGGCAACGCCGACTCGCACGTCTACCCGGGAGATCCGGACGAGGTGCGACAGCGGATCGCCGGGCACATCACGTCGCAGGTCAGGTTCGTGGACGAGATCGAGGCGCTGTACGCGGCAGGTACTCGCGTATTTGTCGAGATCGGTGCCGGCTCGACGCTGACCGGGCTGGTCAACGAGACACTCGGTGACCGCGGGCACCTCTCGGTCAGCCTCGACCACCGTGGCCGTGACGGTGTCACGAGCCTGCACGACGCGCTCGGCCAGATCGCGGTACGCGGGATCGAGCTCGACTTCGAGGCGCTGTGGACCTCCTACGCTCCGCCTGCGGAGGAGAAGACGACCACAGCCAATATGTCCACGACACTTCTCGGCGCGAACTACGGCAAGCCATACCCTCCGGTCGGCGGAGCACACGAGCTGCTGCCGCCCAATCCACCGACTCCCGCTCCCGCGGTGCGGCAGCCTGTCGTGGCCGAAGAGGCATCGACGGAATGGCTGCAGGTGATGCGCGAGACACAGCAGCACACCGCCGAAGCACACGCCACCTATCAGCGCGTGATCGCCGAGAGCCACTTGGCATTCTTGAAGGCTACTGAGACGTCATTCGGCGGCACGATACCGGCTGGCACTCCCGTACCGAACTTGCCCTCGCCGTTCACGACTTCTCTCGAACAGCCGCTGCCGGTGACGCCGACCGCAGTGGTCGACGTGCCTAGCGCACCGCCTGCACTGACCGAACCCGTTCCCGAAGCAGTTCCCGTTCCTTCTGCCGGTGCCGGTGTCGATGTCGAATCGATGATGCTCGGCATCGTTGCCGAGAAGACCGGCTATCCGGTCGACATGCTGAGCGCGGATATGGCGCTCGAGGGTGATTTGGGGATTGATTCGATCAAGCGCGTGGAGATCTTGTCGACGTTGCGCGAGCGAGTGCCCGGGCTGCCTGAGGTCGACGCGGCGGTACTGGGCAAGCTGCGGACGCTGGGTGAGATCGCCGATCAGTACGGCCGCGGAGCCGGGCCGAACCACAGCGCCGAAGCTATCGAGGAACCGTTGCTGCGCCTGGAGGTACGGGTGGTTCCGGTCGAAGCGTCCGGGCTGAGGTTGCCAGGCCTGGGCAGTGAGCAGGTGGTCGTCACCGCCGAGGGAACCGGGGTTGCGGACGAGGTCGTGACGGCACTGCGAGGCCACGGCATCAGCGCGATCGTGGTCGACGAGGTACCGGCCACCGCGAAGGCCGTTGTCTTCCTGGGCGGCCTTCGCGCAAGTACGTCGGTGGACGAAGCGGTAGCGGTCAACGCCGAGGCGTTCCGGGCGGCCAAGGCTGTCGCTGCCGGATTCGCCGAAGAGGGCGGACTCTTCGTCACCGTCCAGGACACCGGTGGCGACTTCGGGCTGGCAGGCGCAGAGCCGGTGAAGGCGTGGCAAGGTGGCTTGGTCGCACTGGCGAAAACGGCGGCCAAAGAGTGGCCGACGGCTTCGGTCAAGGGGATCGACTGCGAGCGTGGCGACCGGACCGCCGTCGAGGTGGCTGAGGCAATCGTGCAGGAACTGCTCGACGGCGGCTCGACGCCGGCGGCCGGTCTGCGAGCCGATGGGGGGCGCGTCATCCCAGTCACGGTCGAAACGCCGGTTGTCGTCGGTGAACTGAACCTCGGGCCGGATTCGGTGATTGTGGCCACTGGCGGTGGACGAGGCGTGACGGCTGCGGTGTTGCGAGAGTTCGCCAAGCAGCACCCGTCGCGGATCGTCTTGATCGGACGGACACCGCTGGTCGATGAGGATCCGGCACTGCGCGGTGCGGAGGATGATCTTGCCCTCAAGCGGCTGCTGATGGCCACGTCCGGCGGGCAGCGGCCCACGCCGGCAGAGTTGGGCGCGAAGGTTGCCGGGATCCTGGCGGTCCGGGAAATCCGGGCAACACTTGCGGCGCTCGAACTGGCAGGTTCGAAGGCCCGCTACCTGGCCGTCGATGTCCGCGATACCGAGCAACTGGCCACTGCGCTCGCCGACGTGCGTGAGCAGTGGGGACCCATCACCGGTCTGGTGCACGGCGCCGGTGTGCTGGCCGACAAGAGCCTCGTCGATAAGACCGGCGAGCAGTTCCAACGGGTCTTCGATACCAAGACCGCCGGCCTGCGGGCGCTACTGGCCGCGACAGCCAATGATCCGCTGACTGTGTTGTGCTTGTTCTCCTCGGTCGCTGCCCAGTACGGGAACAGCGGGCAGAGTGACTACGCGATGGCTAACGAGGTGCTCAACCAGGTCGCCGCCGTTGAGCAGGTAAGACGGCCGAATTGTCTGGTTCGCGCTATCGGCTGGGGGCCGTGGCAGGGTGGCATGGTCACGCCGTCGCTCGCGGAACACTTCCGTGAGGCTGGAGTCCCGCTGATACCGGTGGCGACCGGCGCCGACGCGTTCGTTGCCGAACTATCCGGCACCGGCACTGGCACTCAGGTGGTCATCGCAGCGGGACTCGACTCTCCGAAACCGGTGTCCGGCGACGTCTGGATCACCGACCGCTCCCACCCCTACCTGGCAGGCCACACGATTGCGGGTACACCGGTACTGCCGATGGTGTTGGCCCTTGAATGGTTCGCCGCTGCGGTCCACCAGTGGCGTCCGGACCCCGCACCGCTGACCCTGCGCGAGGTGTCGGTGCTGCGTAAGGTCGCCGTCGACCGGTTCGCCGAGCGGGGGCACCGGCTGCGTGTCGAGGGCAGGCCGGATGGTTCCGTGCTTGCCTTGGAGTTGCTCGGTGAGCATGGCGAATTGCATTACCGGGCATTCGGTGAGGCATCGACCGTGCCGCCAGGTGTCCATGAACCGATTGCCGGGGAGGGGTCCGGCAACCGAGAGTTGACTGTCTACGACGGCACGGTGCTGTTCCACGGCCCCGAGTTCCAGGTCGTCAGGTCGCTGGACATCCTTCGCGATGACGGCGCGGCCGGCACGCTGGCCGGTCTGGCCGAAGCAGGCTGGCCGGGCCAGGGCTGGCACACCGATCCGGCGATGATCGACGGCGGACTGCAGTTGGCACTGGTGTGGGGGCACCAGGTGCTCGGCGGCGCGGCGTTGCCGATGTCGGTTCGCGAGTTCCGGCTGTACCGGCGTGGACCGGTCGACGGCCTGGTGAGCTGCGTGGTGCGATCCCGCGGGCGCACCACCACAACTGCGGAGTGCGACATCACCTTCCATGAGATGGACGGCACGCCCAGAGCCGAGTTGCTCGGTGTCGGTCTCGTGCTGCGGCCGGAACGAGGATGAGATGACCTTCGAACCGATTGCGATCGTCGGTCGAGGCTGTGTGCTGCCGGACGCGCCGACCCCCGCGGCACTCTGGGACAACCTGCTGGCCAGTCGGCTGAGCATCGCGACCGTGCCGGCTGACCGCTGGGGCGTACGGCCCGGGCCTGACTATATCGCCAGCGACGCGGGTGGCTACGTCCGGGACTTCACGTTCGATGCGGGCGGGTTCGCGGTTCCGGTCACGACGACGGATCCGTTGTGCCAATGGGTGTTGCACGCTGCACGTCAGGCATTGCGGGAGGCAGACGAACATGGCCCGCTGCCTCGAGGTGGGCTGGTCATGGGCAACTTGTCCTTCCCATCGGCGGCGCTGGCGCGTTTTGCCGAGCACGTCTGGCAGGGGAAAGAGCCGATCGGTCCCGAGGGCCGGTTCAGCTCCGGATTGCCCGCACTGCTGGCCGCGAAGGCGCTCGGCCTCGGAGCAGGCGCCTTCGCGCTGGACGCTGCTTGCGCGTCCTCGTTGTATGCGATCAAGCTTGCCTGTGATCGGCTGCATGATCGCACAGCCGACGTGATGGTCGCGGGTGCGGTCAACTGCCCCGACGACTTGTTCATCCACGTCGGGTTCACCGCGCTGTCGGCGCTGAGCCGCACTGGTCGCAGCCGTCCGTTCCACCGTGAGGCCGACGGCCTGGTGCCCGCCGAAGGTGCCGCGTTCGTCACGCTGATGCGACTACCCGAGGCGGTTGCCGCTGGACGCCGAGTCCTCGGCGTGATCCGTGGCATCGGCCTGTCCAACGACGGTCGCAGCGGCGGGTTCCTGGCTCCGGCGCAGTCGGGCCAGGAGCGCGCGATGCAGTTGGCCTACCAATCGGCCGGAGTCGCTCCCGACACGGTGTCGCTGGTGGAGTGCCACGCGACCGGCACACAGGTCGGCGACGCCGTCGAGGCCGCCGGGATGGCCCGCGTGTTCGCCGAAAGCCGCGACCTGCCCATCGGTTCGGTGAAATCCAACCTGGGTCACCTGATCACGGCTGCCGGTGCGACCGGGTTGCTCAAGGTTCTCGCGGCGATGGACGCCGGGATCCGGCCACCCACATTGGGCGCTGGTGACCCGATCGACGCACTGGTCGGCACGCCGATGCGCCTGCTGCACGAACCCGAGGAGTGGACCGGAGACCGCCGCGCGGCGGTTAGCGCATTCGGGTTCGGCGGCAACAACGCCCACCTCATTGTGGACGCCTGGACCGGTGACGACTCTGCAGCCGTCCAACCGCCCGTGCCCGCGGAGCCGGTCGCCATCGTTGCGGTCGGTGCCCGGGTGGGCACGGGTGAGAACACCCAGGCGTTCGTCCGCACCTTGTTCAGCGGCCTTGAGGACCCTCTGCCGAGGTCGACCGTGGACGTCGAACTGGATGGCCTGCGGTTCCCGCCGCGGGATCTGGAGCAGACCCATGCGCAGCAGTTGCTCGTGCTCGAGGCTGCCCGCGAGGCGGTCAGCGGGCTGGACCTTCCGCGTGAGCGCACCGCTGTTTTGATAGGCATGGGCTGTGATCCCGAGGTCGCCCGCTACGGAGCCCGTTGGCGGCTGGGGAAACGGGGCGAGTCGGCGGTCGCCGCACTGACCTCGGCAGCCGTCGTCGGCGCCATGCCCAACGTGGTTGCCAACCGGATCAACGCCCAGCTGGACCTGGCCGGTCCGAGCTTCACGGTGTCCGCCGAACAGGCCTCCGGTGTGGTCGCGTTGCGGATTGCCGCCCGGATGCTTCGTGCCGGTGAGGTGGACGCGGCCATCGTCGGTGCGGTCGACCTGTCCCACGAGCAGGTTCACCGCGCCGCGCTCGACGGGCTCGGGGTGATCGACGAGCCCGGTGATGCGGCCGTCGTCCTCGTCCTACGGAGGCGATCGGATACGCAGCAGGTGATCGCAGTACTCGAGGATGGTGCGACCGGACCGGCCGGCCTGGTGGTCGGCGAGGGCGGTGACCTTGACCCCGCAGAGTTGTTCGGCAATGCCCACGCGGCGAGCGGTCTGGTGTCTGTGGCCGCCGCCGCGCTGGCATTGCACCACCGCGCGATACCCCGTGCGGGAATGGCCGCCGATCCCTTGCTGGGCGACCGGACTGCCGAAGTCAGGGTGTCCACCATGGACTCACCGGATGTTGGGATCCGGCTGCGCGGAGAACGCGCGGCACCGTGGGTGGACGGCCCGGCGCCGAGTTTGACCGTCTACTCAGGACCGGATCGGGCTGGTGTGCTGGCGGCGCTGGCGGCGGGTCGAACCTCCGATGGTGGTCCGGCCCGGCTCGTGCTGGTGTCGGCGGATGACGAGCTCAGGGAGGCGGCCCGCCGGTGGCTCACTGGCGGCGGCACTCAACCTGGCGGCGTGGCGTTCCGCGAGCAGCCCCTGACCGGCGAAGTCGGCTTCGTATTCACCAACGGTTCCGCCTCGTACTCAGGTATGGGCCGGGAGCTGATGCTGGCCTTCCCCGAGCAGATCGCCACACTGGAGCGACGTAGCGGACCGCTGGACGACGTCATCGGCTGGGCGTACACCGGGCAGGAGCCCGAGCGGTTGTCGGGACTGGACGAGATCTGGGGCTCCGCCGCGGTCGGCCAACTGCACGTGGAAATCACCCGCCGGTTGCTGGGCATCGAACCTGCTGCTGTGCTCGGCTTGTCCTCTGGTGAAACCGCCGCGCTGGCGGCCATGGGTGTCTGGACAGATCTCGCCGGTGTGGTTTCCGACGCGCGTGAGTCCGGCATCTTCACCTCCGAACTGGCAGGTGACCTCACTGCGGTTCGGGAAGCATGGAAACGAGCAGGTGTACAAGGCGAGAAGTGGCAGATGTACCGCGTCGGCGTCCCGATCGACGAGGTGCGCGCCGCGCTGGACGGCGAGCCTGCCGTGCACTTGATCACGATCAACGCGCCGGGGCTGAACGTGATCGGCGGCGAAGCCGTTGCCTGCCTGCGCGTACTGCGACGGCTGCGGTCAATCGATTCGATCCCGAGCCGAGGCGCCATCGCCGTGCACGCACCAGAGTTGGCGGGGGTCCGGGACCGCCTGTGGCGGCTGAACTACCGGCCAACCACCCCGCAACCAGGGATCCGCTTCTACGGCGGCGCCAACGGTACGCCGTATGAGCTGACTGACACGACCGTGGCCGACGCGCTAACCGATCAGACGTTGAACACGGTTGACTTCGTCGGCATGGTCGAGCGCGCCTACGCCGACGGTGTCAGGATCTTCATCGAGCACGGGCCGCGCGGGCAGTGTACGGACTGGGTTCAGCGGATCCTCGGTGATCGCGAGCACCTCGCCGTCGCACTGGACGAGCCGTTCGGCCGTGCCCTGCGCCGGCTCACTCTTTCCGTTGCCGAGCTTGTCGCCGCGGGTGTCCGGTTCGACACGACCGCGTTGACCGATCACCTGGCGGCGGCCGTCCCGGCTCGCCGTGATCGTGGCAGGCTACTGATGCTCCCGGCCCACCCGCCTGCCGTGGTACTGGAGGCCGTCGAGCCGCCAGCCGAGCCTTCCGTCGAAGTGATGGAGGCGGCCCCGGCATCACCCGGTGCCTCCCACGCACCGATGTTCGTCGCGGAGCGACCGCCGCCGAGGTATTCGCCGCTCGTGTCGATGCTGACCGAACATCGGCGCGGGATAGCGGCCGTGCACGAGGACTTCCTCACCTTGCACAGTGAAGTGCATCAGCAGTTCCTGGCCTCGCAGCAGCGGCTGACTGCTCTGCTGACCGCCGGCGGAACTCCGGTAACGCCTGAGCCGCAACCCGCAGCTACGAAGGACGGCGAGTTGCCCGGCCCGAAGTTCGACCGCGCCGACTTGGAGTGGCTGGCAGCGGAGAACATCTCGGCGCTGTTCGGACCACTCTTCGCTGCCCAGGACCACTACCCGAGACAGACAAGGATGCCGCAGCCGCCGATGCTGCTGGCCGATCGGGTGACCGGAATCGACGCTGAACCGGGTGAGCTGGGGGTCGGCACCATCTGGACCGAGACCGACGTCGAGCTGGACAGCTGGTACCTCGACGGAGCGGGGCGGATGCCCGCCGGGATCATGGTCGAGGCCGGGCAGGCCGACCTGTTGCTGATCAGCTGGATGGGCATCGATCTGCTCAACCGGGGCGAGCGTCAGTACCGGCTGCTGGGCTGTGACCTCACTTTCTACGGCAGTCCGCCGCGACCGGGGGATACCCTGCGCTACGAGATCGGCATCGACGGTCACGGCGAACATGATGGCATCCGGCTGTTCTTCTTTCACTACGACTGCTACCTGGGCGACGAACTGCGGATGACCGTCCGCAGTGGACAAGCCGGCTTCTTCACCGACGCGGATCTCGCCACCACGGGCGGAATCCTGTGGGAACCTCCCCCCAGCGAGCCGGTGAACCCCAGGTCCTTCGGCCGGGAGAAGGTGCGGGCGTTCGCCGGAGGCCGGCCGACCGACTGCTTCGGACCGGACTGGTACCGGACCGCCTCACACGTGCGCACGCCCCGGATCGCCGATGACCGGATGCTGCTGCTGGACGAGGTCACCGACTTCGATCCCGACCGCGGCTACTTGCGTGCGACCCTCGCGGTATCGCCTCAGGACTGGTTCTTCGATGGCCATTTCAAGAACGACCCATGCATGCCGGGAACCCTGATGTTCGAAGGGTGTCTGCAGGCGATGTCGTTCTATCTCGCGGCGCGGGGTCTCACGGTCGATCGGGACGGCTGGCGGTTCGAGCCGGTTGCCGGGCAGACCGCGGCGATGCGCTGCCGCGGCCAGGTCACCCCTGACAGCTGCGAGGTCATCTACGAAGTGTTCGTCACCGAACTGAGCGAGGACGCCGAACCCGTACTCATCGCGGACGTCCTGTGCACTGTGGACGGGGTGAAGGCTTTCCACGCAAGCGGTGTCGGGCTGCGCCTGGTGCCAGACTGGCCGCTGAGCCACTGGCGTGAACTGACTGCACACGCTGAGCAGACTACCGGCGAGCAGGTGCCGGCGCGGGCGCTGGCCGGGCTGGTCGGCTACCGCGCCCCGGGCCCGGTCGCGGTGGTGGATGGGTTCGCCTTTGACTACGACTCACTGCTGGCTAGCGCTTGGGGAAAGCCATCAGAGGCATTCGGGCCGAGTTACGCGGTGTTCGATGGCACCCGCAAGGTCGCCCGGCTGCCGGGACCGCCCTTCCACTTTATGAGCAGAATCGTCCAGGTCAGCGGCGCGCAAGGTGCCATGAAGACACCCAGCACGGTCACCGTCGAGTACGACGTGCCGGACCAGGTCTGGTATTTCGAGCAGAACGGCAGCCCGACCATGCCGTTCTGCGTCCTGATGGAGGTAGTGCTGCAACCGTGTGGCTGGCTTGCCTTCTATGCCGGCAGCGCGATGGGTACCGAGACCGATCTGCTCTTTCGCAACCTCGACGGCACCGGTACGGTCCTCGGCGAGATCAGGCCGGGCATGAAGCTGCGCACCCACATCGAACTGCGCGAGATCTCCCGCAGCGCGGGCATGCTGATCGAGTCGTTCACAATCAGCTGCCTTGCCGACGATGAGCCGGTGTTCGAGGCGACCGCTGTGTTCGGCTGCTTCCCGGAAGAAGTGTTCGACAACCAGGTTGGCTTGGCTTCCACTGAGGAGGACCGGGCGCGGTTGGCGCTGTCCTGCGACCGCACCGTGGACCTGACTACCCGGCCGCCTCACTATTGCGAGGGTGAGTTGCGGCTCCCGGGCACAATGCTGACGATGCTGGATCGGGTCACCGGCTACTGGCCCGACGGCGGCCCGGCCGGGCTTGGGCGCCTGCGCTCGGAGAAGGACGTCGATCCGGCGGACTGGTTCTTCCGGGCGCACTTCTTCCAGGACCCGGTCCAACCCGGCTCCCTGGGAATCGAGGCCATGTGCCAGTTGCTGCAGATCTACATGATCGATCGTGACATGGGGCGCGGTATCTCGCGGCCCCGTTTCGAGCTGGAGAAAGACGTGACCTGGAAATACCGCGGTCAGGTAGTTCCGGGCAACCGGCTGATCACGGTTGAGCTGGACGTACTGGAGGCCGCCGAGGACGAGCGTGGACCGTATGCGGTGGCCGAGGCGTGGTTGTGGGCGGACGACACGCGGATCTATCACGCGAAGCGGCTCGGAATGCGGGTTTTGCCTGGCAGTTCCTCTTCCAGGGAAGCCAGGGATGATCAACACGACTAACGTTGCCGGGTCTCAGTCACGGCGGTGGGTAGTCCTAGCGGTGATGTCATGCGCCCACTTCATGGTGCTTCTGGACTCTACGGTGGTGAACGTCGCCTTGCCTTGGTTGGTCGAGGGGCTCAGGTTCGGTGCCACAGCCCAATCCTGGATCCTGGACGCCTACACGCTCGCCTTCGGGGGCCTGCTCCTGCTGGGTAGCCGCGCGGCTGACATCTTTGGCCGGCGCACGGTCTTCCTGGTCGGACTGGCCTTGTTTACCGTGGCTTCGTTCGGCTGCGGTGTGGCATCGGACCCAACGCAATTCATTGCGGCCCGTGCGGCGCAGGGAATCGGTGCGGCGCTGCTGGCACCAGCCGCCTCTTCCCTCGTCACGGTCACCTTCCCCGCAGGGAATGAACGGAACATCGCACAGGGCATCTGGGGTGGGATCGGGGGGCTCGGCGCCACGGTCGGAGTAGTCGCGGGAGGTCTGGTGGTGCACCTCCTTGGATGGCGATGGGCCTTCTACCTGAACGTGCCGCTGGGGATCGCCGTCGGCCTGGCGGTGTTCTTCATCGGCGCCGAGCGCTCGTCGAGCCGGCGTCGCGCGGCCACCCAGTTGAGCGTGGCCAGCTCAGTCACCATTACCGCAGGGTTGCTGGCCTTGGTCTACACGATCGTCATCGTGCGCAGTGAGAGCTGGGTGTCACCGGTTGTACTTTCGAGCGCGAGTGTGGCGATCCTCCTGTTCGCCGCTTTCGTCTCCATCGAACGGAAGTCCGCGGCGCCACTGTTGCCACGACGGATGGCTGCGGATCGGTACTTGCTGGTCGCGGCGATCAGCAACTTCCTCGTGGGTGCGGTCCAACTGTCGGTTCTGTTCCTGCTCAGCTTGCAAGCGCAGGTCACGATGCATCTCGACGCCCTGCGTGCCGGACTGAGTTTTCTGCCCATGGGGGTGATCGCGATCGCCGCCGCAATTGCGGCGTCCAGGTTGGTTCATCGGATCGGCGCCCGCCCTGTCTACCTGACAGGTACCGCGCTCGGATTGGTCGGCCTGCTGATGTTCGCTTTCCAGCAAGAGAGCCCTTCGTACGTTTGGGCGTTGCTGGTTCCGTCGCTTCTGGTCGGGATCTCGTTGCCGACAGGGAACGTGGTGGCGAGCATCATGGGAACCAAACATGCGGAGCACACCGACGCCGGGGTGGTGTCCGGGATCCTCGCCGCGTGCTTGCAGATCGGTTCGGCACTGGGGTTGGCCGTGACCGCGACTATCGCTGCCGGTGGCTTACGCCGCGGCTACCTCGCGATCGCGACGTTTGCTGTACTGAGTCTGATCAATGCGGCCGTCGGGTTCAGGTTCCCTGGTGACGGCCTCGAACATAGGCGTCATGACTTGAGGTCCGGAAAAACAGGAATGTGACACTGGTGCCCCCTGACGCGCTCATGAGCATTTAATGCTTGGGAGCCGGGGCCTTTCGGCGGGTTCGCGCATGCTCTGCATATGGCTTGCATCACACCACTACGGTCTGTCCCCGAACCACCGACAATCTGTACCCCAAAGCCTCGATGCCATATTCTCGGGAGCATGGATCGACGAGCGCTCGGCCAGTTCCTCAGGGACGCTCGTGAGAAACGGCACCCGGATGACTTCGGATTCGATGCCACCGGCCGGCGCACGCCCGGCCTGCGGCGCCCGGAGGTCGCCGAGCTCGCCGGGATGCTGGCTCGCCGCTCGATACAGTGGCTGCTCTGTCCGACGCTCGGCAAACCCACCTTGTCCGCAATCTGCCGCTGGTCCCCGAGACAGACCAGCAGATGGTCCTGCTGCCAGCATCGAACGGCTCCAGTGCCGCCACGCCGCCCGCCGATCCATGCTCCCGAGTGGGACCTCGAGGCTTTGGGGGGTACAGGTTGTCGGTGGTTCGGGGGTGAATCGTGGTGGTGTGATCGACGCCACGACGCAGAGCATGCGCGAACCCACCGAAGGTCACCGCTGCTCAGGTAAAGGGGCGGACCGTCCTCTTTGGAATGGAGGCTCAAATGAGCACGGACGACACGAGTCGGGCGAAGCAGTGTCGAACAGGTCGCCGGACATTCATCTTGCGGCGAGGGTTGTAGGTATGCCCTATTTGTTCGATAACACGGCGGACCAGACGGTGGAGCGCTTTGCGGTGCTGGAGTCGCGCTATGACCTTTTTTCTCAGGGTCAACTGGGCCTGACCGGGCTTGGTCCGGGGTGGCGGTGCCTGGAGGTCGGTGGCGGTGGCGGTTCGTTGGCCTGTTGGATGGGTGAGCGCGTGGCCCCGGGCGGAGAGGTCACGGTTACGGACCTCGAGCCGCGATGGGCTGCGACCCGGCCGCGGCCGGCGACTGTGCGATTGCTCCGGCACGACATCGTTCGGGATCCCGCGCCGGGCGACGGCTTCGATCTTGTCCACGCCCGACTGGTGCTGCTGCACTTGCCCGAGCGATTGCACGTGCTCGACCGGTTGGTGAAGATGTTGAAGCCGGGTGGATGGCTGGTGCTGGAGGAGTTCGACAGTTCGTGGACTCCTGTTCTCGCCGCGAGTGACGAGGTGGCGTCCGCCCTTTTCGAGCGGGTGCACGCAACTGTGCTGAGGCTGTTGGAACAGGCTGGGGCCGAGCCGGTCTGGGGGCGCCAGGTTCTGGGGGCGATGATGCGGGCGGGGCTCGAGGAGGTGGCTGCGACGACGTACGCCGAGGCCTGGCAGGGAGGCGGTGAGGGGATTCAGTTCCATCGCGCCAATGTCGAGCAGGTGGCCGGACAACTAGCGGAAGCCGGGATCGGGCCACGGGAACTGGAGCAATTCTGGGCCCTGCTGGAGGATCCAGCGTTCGTCGTCAACTCGTACCCGCTGATCAGCGCAAGGGGCCGTCGTCCCCGGCAGTAATCTGTTCGATCCCTACGTGGTATGCGAGAACAGCAGTCGCGGACCTGAGCCGAATCGTTCTCCTCGGGTACCGCTGGATCCGGATCGCCATGGCTTCCTTCTCCGTCGGGATGATGGCCCTCCGCCACCCCACCCCGGCGCGCCATCAGTCTTCGCAGCCCGACGAATGGCCGAGGCGGAGAACGGGTGTGCACAAGTACCAGCGTGATGGCCAAATTGATACCTGGCGGAGCAAATGCCGTGGTCCTTCTGTGGTGCTCCGTAGTATTGGATGGATAATATTCTGCGGCGTAGGTCGCGGCGCCGCCTGTGTTATAGCTTATGTGGCATGCATTTGAAATGCGTCTACTGAGCGTATGGAGGTCAGTGAAGAAGATCGCGCGATTATCGAGGTCATTGAACGACTCGGTGAAGTGGATTCGAACGTATCTGCCCAGACCGTGAACTCCGGACGCTACGGCACTGCTGGAAATCCAGCGGTGACGTAAGGGTAGACGTTCTGTTTGGGTCTTTCGAGCCGCTACCCGGTCGACTGCGCAGTCGACCTTTGCCGAGCCGATCGGGTGGTCAGATACTCCGTGGCCGGCGATCTCCGAGGTGTTGACCGGGAGTGCGGCGCGGGCCGTGCGAGCAGGTGCGCGGCCGATCGAGGTGCGCACCAGTGATGGCACGCATGAGAGGGCTGTCGCCGTAGCTGTTGCGGCTACCCAGGCTGTGCTCTGACAACGCTCGCGACCCGCTGACCGCGGCATTCACGGCCCTGGCGCCGGTCCTGGGCGCAGATCTTGTACGAGTCCACGATGTCCGCTCCAACGTTGCTGCCGTGCGTCTCGGTGACACCGTCCTTCGCTGAAACATGGAACAAGCACCCAACCGAGACGGAGAGCCGTGCGTACGTTACTGGTCGACCACTACGACTCCTACACTTACAATCTCGCCGAGCTCATCTACACCGTCTACGGGGAACGCCCGGTGGTCGTGAGGAACGACGACCGCAGGGCGCTCGAAGGCGATCTGTCGTTCTTCGATGCTGTCGTTCTGTCGCCTGGCCCGGGTTCACCTCATGTCGCCGCGGACGTCGGCCTCAGCCCCCACGTGCTGCGGCAGGGTCTCCCGGTCCTAGGCGTCTGCCTCGGGCACCAGCTCATAGCCGTCGCGGCTGGCGCCGCGGTGCGCCGTTCGCCGGCGCCGCGGCACGGGTATATCGACGAGGTGGTCCACTACGGCGACGAGTTCTTCCGCGACATCCCGGAACGGTTTCGTGCAGTCCGGTACCACTCGCTGCACGTAACCGAGGTCCCAGACCGTGTCGCGGTGCTGGCTCACGGCGCGGACGGCACCGTGATGGCGCTCAAGGACACGATCGAGCCGTGGTGGGGCGTCCAGTTCCACCCTGAGTCGATCTGCAGCGAGTACGGCGCGCAGCTCTTGGAGAACTTCGGGGCGATCGCGCGACGCGGCGACCGGCGGCGGCGCGAACACGTATCGATCGAGGCGGCGTCGACAACCCCGGCAGCGGCGTGCCAGCCGGCGATCGTCTTGAGAGCGGTCACGGAGAGAGCCGAACTCGTCGTCGACGCAGAGGAAGCATTCGCCGAGCTCTTCCTGGAGAGCGACCATGCCTTCCTCCTCGACTCCGGCGGAGAGCCGGGCGAACTCAACCGGTTCAGCTATCTCGGCGCCGGCGCCCCTATCCCGAACGGCTCTGGGCGACCAAGCTTCGACGTCCTCGCTGAGTCACTCGCAGATCGGACGGTGCACCCGGTCGACCTACCTTTCGACTTCTGCGGCGGATACGTGGGCTTCACGGAATACGAGGACAACGACGTCGCGCCTCGGAAACGCCCGACGAGCACTTGGATGTCGGTGGACCGATTCGTGGCAATCGACCGGCTCGACAAACGTGTCTGGGCAGTCGCGCTGGTGCCGCAGGACGCCGACGACACCTCAGCGGTGCGCTGGGCACGCGACGTCCTTCGCGACCTCAGGGCCGTCGCGGCGAGATCGCAGCGCACCGCGCCGGTCGAACGGTGGGACGCACCCGCGGAGGACTTCCTCGGTATCTCGCGGTCGGACTACCTCGGCGCCATCGGGACCTGCATGGACCTACTCGAGGCGGGCGAGACCTACGAGGTCTGTCTGACGACGACGCTCAACGCCAGATTCGCCGGTCCATCCCAGGAGTACTACCGCAGGCTCCGGGCGCTCAACCCGGTGCCTTATGGCGCCTACATCAGGATCCCGGGAGTCGAGGTGTTCTCAGCCTCACCAGAGCAGTTCCTGCGGATCCGGACGGACGGGGTCGTCTCGGCCCGCCCAATGAAGGGCACAGTTCGACGACTCGACAATGACCCTGCGGATGCGGAGCAGGTGCAGCGCATGCGCACCGACGACAAGATCCTCGCAGAGAACCTCATGATCGCTGACCTCCTACGCAATGACCTCGCTGTCGTGTGCACGCCCGGCACGATCGATGTGCCGCGCCTGATGGAAATCGAGTCGTATGCCACGGTCCACCAGATGATCACCGAGGTCACCGGCAGGATCGATCCCCCCGCTGGGGCGACGGACGTCGTGCGAGCGTGTTTCCCGCCTGGATCCATGACTGGTGCACCGAAGGTCCGTACCATGTCGATCATCGAGGACTTGGAGAACGGCCCGCGTCGGGCCTACTCAGGTTGCCTCGGCTACTTCAGCCTGACCGGGGCCGCGACCCTGAGCGTCGTCATCCGTACCGCAGTCCTCGAGAGTGGCACGCTGTCGATCGGCGCGGGCGGCGCCATCGTCCTCGGTTCCGAGCCGGCGGCCGAGTACGACGAGATGATCCTCAAGAGCAAGACAGCTCTCGACGCTCTCTTACCCGAGTGGGTCGCGGGCAGAACACACGCAGCAGGTTCTCGCTCCACAGGGGAGAACCCGTCCGAGACCCCGCTCTCCTCTATCGGCGGCGAGCAGGTCGCACGTCCGTGATGCACTCCGGTGACTCCGCTCAGCGGCGACCTGCAGTTAAAGCGTCCGCTGCTGCACCTCGCTGACCTGGAGCGGCGTTGACGGCTGCGAGTTCGGCCGGCACCCCTCACAGTTCCGCTTGGGGCAGGTCGAGTGCGCGCTCGCCATGCAGGGAGAGGCGGTGGAACAGGGATCGAGCGTCCTGACCGGCGCGCCGTGCTGGAGCTGTGCCGCATGACCGATCAGGACAATGCCGGATCGGGGGGGGGCGTCCGGGCGGTGATAGACCGGACCGGTTCCGCTCTGGACATTGACGGTATCTATACCTGGGATCTGAAATCGGTTGGTTCCCGATCATGGTGATCGCGATTAACGTCTGTTGTACGGCAGTCCTCGTCTACGCATACCGGGTGCGAGTCGCGTGTCGCCGGCCCTTCTGCTCCGACTCGCGGCCCTGACGCTATTCCCCTGAAATCCGCTGGTGCTGGAGTGCTGTGCGCTTGTCGATCAGGGATCGGTGATGGCTCTACACCGTGATAGCCACCGTCGTCGTGCAGTCGCCAACCCGTGGCGCAAGCTAGAACCGGCAGGCGACAGACCTTCGATCCTCCGAACTAGGTGATGATCTGTATGACCGCCGTCACCCACCAGTCTGCTGTTCTCGCTACCCCGGTTCGTGGCCGGGCGGACCTCACTGCTTTCATCCGGTTCCCGTACACGGTCTATCGCGATCATCCGTTCTGGGTCGCTCCGCTGGAGCGCGAACAACGCGCCTTCCTGGACCCGCGCCGCAATCCGTTCTTCGACGTGGGCACGGTCCAGCTCTTCCTCGCGCGACGGGGGAGCGCGATTGTGGGCCGGATCGCCGCTGTCATCGACTCTCGATACACCGAGCGGCATGACCCTGCATGCGGGCAGTTCGGCCTCTTCGAATGCCTCGACGACAGCGAGGCCGCGGCTGCTCTCTTCGACGCGGTCGCCGGCTGGCTGGATGTACGGGGCCTGACGAAGATGCTCGGCCCGCTCAGTTTCTCCACCAATGACGAATGTGGATTGCTTGTCGACGGCTTCGACGGTCCGCCCAGCATTCTCATGCCGTACAACCCCGCGTACTACCCGAAACTCCTTGTCGAGTGCGGGTTCGGCAAGGCCAAGGACCTACTGTCCTGGCGGATTCCGATGCCCGCCGACGGCGAGCCAGTTGCCCGGATCCGCCAGTCGGCCGATCGCAGCCTCGCTGCCCCTGACGTCTGCGTCCGCGCGCTCGACCCGGCCCGCTACGACGCCGACATGGCCGCGGTCAAGGATATTTACAACGACGCATGGGCAGAGAACTACGCGGCGGTCCCGATGACCGATCGCGAGTTCACGCACGTCATCGGGGGCCTGAAGCCACTGATCAAGCCCGAGCTTCTCCAGTTCGTCGAGATCGATGGCGAACCCATCGCCTTCACTCTTTGGCTCCCCGACGCCAACCAGGCGCTCGGTGTCATCCACGGCAGGCTCACTCGCTTCGGCTTGCCCATCGGGTTGATCAAGCTCAGTAGAGCGTCTCGCCGGATCAACCGGACCCGCGCTATCACGAGCGGCATCAAGAAGGCACACCGCAGCCGTGGCCTCGCTGCAGCCTTGTTCGCTGAAACCCAACGGGCCGCGTTTCAGCTCGGCTACACCGAGACCGAAATGTCGTGGGTACTCGAGGACAACGAACCCGCCAATCGCACCGTCGAGGCCTGTGGAGGCGTCCTCTTCCGCACCCATCGCCTGTACGAACGAGCCATGACACCAGACCCCGGATCCGACCCGAGCTGATACATCCGGTCAACAACCAGGGTTGTAGCCGCACCAGTGGGGAGACGTCAAACATGTCGGTCATCAAGGAAGTTCAGGTAGGTCTCGTTCCAGGCCAGGGCTCTTATCAGCCGGATAAGCTGAGATCGCTTTGGCTGTCGGGGGATCCGATCGTCACCAAGGTTTTTGCGGAGATAGACGAAGTAGCCGCCACCTCTTGTGGCCACAAACTGACCTCGGTGATCTTCGCCGATAGTCCCCCTGCCCTCAAGGACATGGTGGCCGACCATGCTGACTTGCTCCAGCTGGCAATTTTTGGTCAATCGATCGCGGTGTTCCGGCTTTTGGAGCAGTCGGGCGTACGGTTGACGGTGTTGGTTGGTCACAGCTTCGGTGAGATCGCAGCGCTTGTCTGTGCCGGCGCTTTCAGCCTGGAGACTGGCGCAGGAATCGTCTGTCATCGTAGCGCCGCGCTTCGCAATGCCGGTGTTCCCGCCGGGCTGATGCTGGCGCTGGCGTGCAACCGCGAACGAGCTCAGGAGTTGCTCACGTTCCTCAAGCGGCCGATGATCACCCTGGCCGCGGACAACGGCCCTGAGCAGGTTGTGGTGTCGGGCCCGCGGGCGGATGTGGATTTGGTTGGCGACCTGGCACAAGCAGTGCGTATCGGAAGTGCCCCAGTTCGTTCTCCCTACCCTTTTCACAACCCGATGCTGGCGGCCGCCTCCCTGGACTTCACGGCCAGGATCGCCGGCTGTGCGTCGTCACCGCTCCAGCGACCCGTGTTCTCCGCGATCCTCGGCCGGTACTACCGCGACGAGGATGACCTGGCGAGGCTGCTGGGCCAGCACCTGGTCACTCCTGTTCGTTTCAGGCAAGCCGTAGAGCAGCTGCACGACGCCGGTGCGCGAGTCTTTGTCGAGATCGGCGGAGCGAAGGCGCTGACGACGCTGGTTCGGTCGAGTTATCCCGAGGTGATGTCGCTGTCACCACTGGCAGAGGCGGCGACTGACGCCAGTTTCGCCGCGACCATTCGCTACCTCCTAGGTGACACAGCCGATCCGCTGACAGCGGGTCCAGCCGGAACGAACCCCTTCACCGAGCCAAGCCTGCCCCCGGCCGCTGTCTCCATCGTGGGCGAGCACGCCCAGGCCGAGCCGCCAGAAGGCATCGGCAAACCTGCGCCCGCCGCAGTCGCCGGAGGACTTTCCCAAGACGATGTCCTTGCTTCCTTGCGAACCTTGTATGCAGAAGCGCTGGACTACCCAGAAGATGTGCTCACTGCCGATGCGCGGCTGGAGGCCGATCTCGGTGTCGACTCGATCAAGCAAGTGGAGTTGATGGCCAAGGTAGGCGAGCAGTTCAGGATCGACGTGGCGTCCGACCGCGTCGATTTGATGGCCCTTGACACCATCGGCAAGGTTGCCGAGTTCGTGCACGGCGGCGCAGGAAGCGCCCCGTGAACTCGCCGAATGGAAAGCTTTCGGGAAAGATCGCGGTTGTTACCGGGGGAGCGGGCAGCGTCGGCAGTGCGATAGTCCGGACGCTCGCAGGCCAGGGAGCGACGGTGTTCGTCAATTGTTTCCACTCTTACCATGCTGCGAAGGACATGGTGGCGAGCATGCGCGGCGACGGGATGGACGTGCATGTACTGCGCGGTTCAGTGGCTGTGCAGGAGCAGGTGCAGAGAATGTTCGATCGGGTGGCCGACGACCATGGGCGCTTGGACATCCTGGTGAACAACGCCGCAGCCGGCGCCTTCGGGGCATTGGAGGACGTCACTGCCGACGCGCTGCAGCGGTCGTTGGACGTTAACCTCAAAGGCGCGTTGTGGTGTGTCCAGGCAGCTCGTCCGCTGCTGGTGGCTTCAGGCGGTGGAGCTGTCGTGAACGTGTCCGCGATCGGGACGACCCGGGTGGCGGAAGGGTACTTGATGGTCGCCGTCGCGAAGGCGGGTCTGGAGGTCGCCACCAAGTACCTGGCCGTAGAACTCGGCAAGGACAACATCCGGGTAAATACTGCGTCGGCTGGTGTGATCGACAACGCGACCATCGACCTCTTTCCCGATCCCAGGAAACTACGCGATGCTGCGCTCGCGAACACTCCACTGGGAGGACTCGGGAAGCCACAGGATCTGGCAAACGTGGTCGCCCTGCTCGTCTCGCCGGAGTCGGCGTGGATCACTGGTCAGACACTACTGGCCGATGGTGGCGCCTCCCTGCCTGACGGGACCTATCGGCGTGCTGCGTCAAGTCGCCAGGCAGAGGCCGAAGAAGCGGTCACGGTGCTGGGCGAGGACGACCAGCAAGAGCACGGAGATCCCATCGCGATCGTCTCCATGGGACTTGCCGTACCAGGGGCCAGCACGCCCGACGAATTCTGGACGCTGCTCAACGAGGGCCGTGAACTCTTCGTACTGCCACCCGCCGATCGCTGGCACGCGGACGATGTGACCTCGGCGGACCCGGCCGCCGTCGACAAGACCTATCAGAGCAAGGCCGGGTTCATCACTGATTTCACCCCGGACTCGCGACTCGAGCAGGAGCCCTTGGCCGGCGATACGGGTGCTGATCCACTCACTTTGTGGTTACGGCACTGCCTTTACCAGGCGTTGGAGAAGACGGTGACGGCCACCGGCGATCGGACGGTGCTTTGCCTGGGCTATGCGGCCAATACCAGCCAGTTCCTCACGGACTCCTCGGCAACGGACGCACTGTTGCAGGCGCTCGACTTCGGTGAGCTCGGAGAGTTCGACGAGGCCGAGGCCGAACGTATCCGGAAGGTGGTAACGAGCGAGTTCGGGCACGATGGAGACGGCCGATCGCGTAGCTACTTGCCTCGCGCGCTGGTGGAAGAGGCGATGCGGGGCATTCTGCCCGCGGACACCAAGGTGCGGTTGGTGGATACCGCTTGCGCATCCGCGCTGTACGCACTGGATCTCGGCATCCGCGACCTTCGTTCAGGCCGCGCCGACATCGCGGTGTGTGGTGGGATGGAAGGATATACCGCCCCATCGGCCGTGCTGTTCAGCAAGCTCGGTGGGTTGTCGGCCACCGGTGCCGTGCGGTCTCTGGACAGCGCCGCGGACGGGGTGCTGTTCTCCGAAGCCGCCGGCGTGGTGGTACTCAAGCGACTGTCGAAAGCCTTGGCGGACGGCGATCAGATACACGGCGTGATCGCGGGCGTCGGCCTTTCCACAGATGGGCGAGGCAAAGCGATCTACGCACCTGCGGAAGAGGGACAACTACTCGCCCTTCGTCGCGCGTTCCAGGAGTCGGATGTGCGGCCTGATGATGTCGAACTCGTCGTAGCGCACGCTACTGGAACCAGAGCCGGAGACAAGACTGAGATCGCCGCCCTCAGGAAGGCCTACTCCACCGGCAAACGAGTCTGGGTGACCTCGAACAAATCCCTGATTGGACATCCTGGCTGGGCAGCCGGAGTCACCTCGATGATCCATCTCCTGCTGGCAATGGGCCACGGCACCATTCCGCCGCAATACCGTCTGCGCGAGGAGAATGCGGAATTCGACGCACAGGAGAAGTCGGATCTCGCGGTGCCGACCGAGCCGGTTTCGTGGCGACGACGTGCCGGCAAGGGCAGGGTGGGCGCTGTGTCGAGCATGGGATTCGGTGGGACGAACGCGCACATCGTGGTACAGGAGTATCTGCCACATGTCCGGTATGCCCCGAAACCGGCACGTGCTCCGGAAAGGCTCGCGATCGTGGGCTGGGCGGAATCCAGTGGCGTGCCCGAGGTGTCGGGTTGGCGCATTCCCGGCGCCGCCGCGAAGAGGATGGACCGGGCGCAACTCCTGATGTTGGACTGCGTGCTCAGGCTCGACGACCAGATACTGCGACTGTGCCAGGAGCAGCACGAGAAGGCGGGCGTCGTTGTCGGACACCACGGCCTCCTGCGCAACAACATTCTGAGCTCGGTTCGGTGCTATCAGGACAGAATATTGCGGTCCCTGCGAGAACACGATATCGACGCTGACAAGTTCTCGAAGCGGCTGACTGAATGGATCGACCCCCTGCACCCAGCACCCAACGAAGACACAATGCCGAGCGAGATGGCAAACGTTATCGCGTCGAGAGTCACCAACTACTTCAA
Organism: Kribbella antibiotica; assembly: GCF_004349055.1. Lineage (GTDB taxonomy): Bacteria > Actinomycetota > Actinomycetes > Propionibacteriales > Kribbellaceae > Kribbella > Kribbella antibiotica. The sequence continues at coordinate 46,402 of NZ_SMKX01000012.1, read as the reverse complement.
CCTCCGTGGGCTGAGCGTCGCGGTCGACGACGGCGCGAACTCTCTGGCGGAAGCGCTCGATGTTGCCGCGAGCTACCTCGTCTCTGCCGACTTGGACATCGCTCTCGTCGGCGCTGTCAATGGCAACCTGCTGCCTTCTTGGGTGAAGCGAGTGCAGGCAGCCCAGATAGACGACCAGACCGAGAGCGCGGTCGTGTTCGCGATCACCAGAGAGTCCTCTGCCCGCGAACAGGGGATTCCGGTGCTGGCTGTGCTCGAGCCGGGGGAACCGCTGCCGGCCGATGGGCCATGGGCACTGAACGCGCTCGCCTCTCCCCGGCCGGTCCAGGATCGCTGGGTCAACATACTGGAACCACAGCCCGCCGTGCAGGTCAGGCCGTTGCAGCAGTTGATCCCGCCGAACACGCTTGTACTCACCAATGACGTGGAACTTCTGGCCGGTCGGGGCCTGCCCACGGGCACAACCGTTCTGGATGCCGGCCGGGCTCGTCCGGGCCTTGAGACCGACCTCTCGACCGTCATTGGGCGAGCGGATATTCATCATGTGCGCATCATCGTGGACCAACTGGGTAACGACATCGACACTGTGCTGGCCGCACACGATGCGCTCTTCCTCGTCGCTCGTGCCTGCGCGACGAGGAGAGTCGCCGATCTCATTGTCGTGCTGCTCGGTGGTATGTCCCCGGACGGCGTTCCGGGGGCCCTGACCGGCCTGTTCACTGGCGCTCTCAAGTCACTGGAACTGGACCTGCCTTCAGTGCGGATGCTGGTCGTGGCACATGACGCGTCCGGCCTCGCCACTGCCTGGCCGGATGTCGAGGCTGAGTCGACGACCCATCACGGGCTCCCCGCCGTGTATTTCGCCGGCGGTACGCGGTTCGTCGAAGTGCTGCGCCCTACACCGCCAGAGCTTGCCGCCGTCCCGCTGCATCGCGATTCGGTCGTTCTCGCGGCGGGTGGCGGCTACGGCATCGGGGCAGAGATGCTCAAAGGGCTTGCCCGCACAGCGGGGCCTCGGATCTACATCTTGGGGTCGACCGAACTGCCAGATCCGGGCGGCCCTGCTCCGCTGGACCGCCACCAATACATCCTCAGACGTACGGCAGATCCCGATCGCGTGTCGCCGGGTGTCGCGGCAAGTGAGTTCGAGCAGTTTGGCCGGGTTGCCGCGATCCGCGCGACCCTGTCTGAACTGGGTCGTCATAGTGGATCGGAACGAGTTGCCTACCTGCGCTGCGACCTGCGTGACCGAGATCAGGTCCGGCAGGTTGTCTCGCAAGTACTGGGCGAGGCGGACGGAGTCGATCTGCTTCTCCACACCGCAGGAACCATGCGGTTTGTCGCACTGCAGAAGGACAGCCTCGACGGCTTCCGGGAGATTCGAGACGCGAAAGTCCGTGGCTACTTCAACCTGAAGAACGCTTTCGGAGACAACCAGCCTCATCGGTGGATCAACGTCGGATCGATCGGTGGGTTCACCGGACTGTCCGGAGGTTCGGCTTACAGCGCGGCCAATGACTTCCTCCGGACGGCCGCCGCGCATGCTGCTGGCCACGGAGGGCATGAGTCGACCATCGGCTTCGGAATATGGGGTGAAGCCGGCTTCGCGGCCGGGCCAATCATCCAAGAATTTGCTCAACGGGAAGGGTGGACACCTATCTCCACACGAGACGGTGTCGCGAAGTTCCTCACCGAGGTCTCGCAGCCGGAGCCAACGAATACGGTGATGACGAATCCGGATCCGCAACTTCCGGTAGGGAAGTCGCGGCAACTGAATGGCACCCTCAGGCGTCCGGCGACGTTCCTCATCGACGAAGCAGTAGTCAGCCGCGCCAGCCTGACCGCCTATCGCGACTTCGACCTCGACCGGGACAGCTACCTGAACAACCACCTGGTCTCCGGTCACCCCACGCTGCCCGCGACGCTGACGCTCGAGCTCGCCGCTGAGGCCGCCTGTCTGCTGGTACCTCAACTGCGTCCGGTCGGCTTCCGAGACGTCGTACTTCATCGCTTCATTCGGGTCTTCCGAGACAAAGGCTTGCAGCGAAAGAAGATCAAGGCCACCTTGCTGTCGCCGGAGGGCAGCGAGTCGAGTGTGCGGGTTTCGATCTGCCAAGACATCACAGCCCCCGATGGCCGGGTACTGATCGCCGATCAGGAACTCGCTGACCTGACAGTGCTGATGCGGGCGGAGCCGCTGGCGTCCATCAACCTTCGATTGCAGTCGGCGAATGATCAGATCCCGCTGCCCGGCCCGAGTCGATTCCAGGACTCCGCAGTTCAGCTGTCCGGAATCTTTGCCTCGATCGAGGCCGAAGGGTACGAGGCCGGCCAGACGCGGTCGCGGCTTCGCCTGGATGGCGTGGGCATCGCGCGGCTGCTGCCCGATCTCGTTCTGCCGTCGATCATGCTTGATGCTCTGCTCCAGACGGCGAGCCTGATGATGGTGGCAGACGGTCGGCAGCCGATCAGCGTGCCCAGCCGGATAGCCCGGCTCGATCTGTTCACAGACCGCAACGACGTGGCACTCGGACGGGACGGTGCAGGGGTGACAATGGTGGCCGATGCGCCGCTCCTCGATGTCAGCGCCGATCGGTTGCGCGGCAAGACCGCTATGGCGGTCACCGATGGCGGCGAGGTTCTGGTTCGTTTGGAGGCCTATGAGGCACAGGTAATCCAGTATGCCGATGTGGAGACCACACCTGGTACCTCAACTGGCGGAATGCGATCCGGGCAGGGCGGGTACTTGCGGGATCGTAGTCCACGCTCAACTGTGGAACTCTTCGACGAGTCCGTGTCCTCGGCGAAGCGGCTCTCGCGCTTGGAATCGCTGGGGGTGCCGGTGCCGTACTTCGTCGTACACGACGGAATCGCCGCTGACACTACCCGCATCGCCGGCCGGGACCTGGTGGCATTCTCCAGCTACAACTACCTGAGTCTGTCCGGTCATCGAGTCGTCGCGGACGCGGCCAAGTCTGCGGTCGACACCTATGGAACTTCGGTGTCTGCGAGCAGGCCGCTGGCAGACCGGCCACCACTGGTGCAATTCGAACGCGAACTAGCCGAGTTTCTGGGCGCAGAAGCGGCGGTAACGATCGCTGGTGGCTTCCTTTGCAACGTCGCGGTGATCGACACTGTCGTGGGCGAGCAAGACCTGATCGTTCATGACTCCCTCGCGCACATCAGCATCATGCAAGGCGCGAAGCTCTCCGGCGCGACCGTACGATCCTTCCCACACAACGACATGACTGCCCTGGACGGGCAGTTGACACGATTCCGCGAGCGGTACCGCCGGGTCCTCATCGTCGTGGAGGGCGTCTACAGCGTTGACGGCGATCTGGTAGATCTGCCCGCACTGATAGCAGTGAAGCGCAAACATGACGCGATGGTCATGATCGATGAAGCTCACAGCATGGGGGTCGTCGGACAGACCGGCCGTGGGGTAGCGGAACATTTCGGCATCGAGCGGTCCGAGGTGGAAATCTGGAGCGGTACCTTGTCCAAGGCATTCGCCAGTTTCGGTGGCTACGTCGCCGGCACTTCCGAAATGGCGCAGTTCCTGAAATGGAACGCGTTAGGTTTCCAGTTCAGCGCCTCGCTACCGGCAGGTGTTGCCGCCGCTGCGCTGGCCTCGCTCAGGATCCTGAAAGACGAGCCAGAGCGCGTGCACCGCCTTCAACGCAACGCCAAACTCTTCCTCGACTTGGCCAAATACGCGGGCCTGAACACCGGGCTGAGCAATAACTCGGCGGTGATTCCGTGCATTGTCGGTGACGAGGAGAAGACGATACTGCTGGCCGATCGTCTACAGAAACGGGGAATCGACGCCAACCCCATGGTCGCTCCAGCCACCACTCCCGGCCAGGAGCGCGTTCGGTTCTTCGTTTGCTCGACCCACACGGAGAAGCAGATCCGAACAGCGGTCGACGTGATCGCTGACGAGCTGGGAAAACTGTCCGGTTGATACTGGGGGAGTTGGGAGTTTCGCGGTGCCATATTCGTTCCAAGGCAAGAAAACTCTGCTGACCGGCGCGACTGGCGGGCTGGGAGGGGTGATCGCCAGACTGCTGCACCGGCGCGGCGCCGAGCTGATCCTTACCGGTCGCAACGCTGATGTGCTCAGGCCGCTGGCTGACGAGTTGTCTGCTCGCGCTGTCGTCGTGGACCTGGCCGATCCGGTGGAGGTGGACCGATTGATAGCGGAGTCCGGAGAGATCGACCTGCTGATCGGGAATGCGGCTCTGCCCGGTTCCGGCCTGCTGCCGGAGTACACGCTCGAGCAGGTCGATCGCCATCTCATGGTCAACCTGCGCGCGCCGATCATCCTCGCCAGGGCATTCAGCCAGGGAATGGTCACCCGGGGCAGCGGGCACATCGTTCTGATCGGTTCGCTGAGTGGTAAGTCGTCGTCGCCGGCGTCCGCACTGTACAGCGCGACGAAGTTCGGGCTGCGCGGTTTCGCCGGCGGGCTCCGGCAGGACCTGCATGGCACCGGGGTGGGCGTGTCCATCGTTCAGCCTGGGTTTGTCAGCGGTGTCGGCATGTTCGCAGACTCTGGAGCCCAGCTACCCCGCGGTATGCGCACCATCTCGCCGGACGCTGTGGCCGAGGCGGTGGCCAGCGCCATAGAGCACAACAGCGGTGAGGTCGACGTAGCGCCGCTCGAGGTGAAAGCGGTCGCCCTGCTCGGCAGCGTATTCCCTGAGCTTTCCGCACGCATCCTGCGCAGAATGGGTGGCGGGACTCTGGCCGCACTCGTCGAGGCACAGCGCGAGAAGCGATGAGTCTGCCTCCGTACCGGAGCCGCAGGGCCTCGCCTTGCGGCTGGTCGTCGGCACAACAACCTGAGAACGGCAAGCCTGGTCAGGTGTTGTGTCGTCTGTTGAGTAGCCACCAGGTTGTGACGAGGTCTTCGGTGCAACGGAGATCCAGTCCGGTCAGCTGATGGAAGCGGCTCACCCGGTAGCGGACGGTGTTCTCGTGGACGGCGAGTAGTTCGGCTGTGGCTGCCACCTGTTGATTGCATTCGAGGTAGACCCGGGTCGTTTCCTCGATTTCGCGGGTGGAGCGGCCGGCGCTGTCGAGCGCCTGCAGGTGCTTGGTTGCCAGGCTTGTGGCGGTGCGCTCGGCGGCGAGGATCAGCGGTCGTGGTCCGAGGTCGGACAGTCGTACGACGCCGGACAGGCCGAACCGCTGCGCGGTCTTGAGGGCGAGGACTGCCTCGTCGAATCCGTGCTGGAGTTCGTCCAGTGGGAGAGCGGGGCCGAGGGCAACCAAATGTCCGGTCAGGGATTCAGGGGCGCTGGGTGCGATGACGCCGAGGTTTTTCCCTAGCTCGGCGAACAGGAGCCGGTCGGCAGGGAGACGCAGGGTTGCGGCGATTGCGCGGCGAATCGCGTCGGCGTCGCCGGTCGAGGCAGCGCGGGCGGCGACCGGAGTGTGCAGAGCCTGGGGATCGAGCCCGAACAGCTGGGCGTCGCAGTGGATCTGGTCGGCCGGCAAGGCGCCGCTGAGGACACCCCCGGCGAATGCTGAACGGCGCTCGGCGTCGAAGCGCGCCCGTTCGAGTTCGAGGTCGTGCCGGATCCGGGCGAAGATCGAGGAGGCCTCGTTGGAGAACTCCCAGGTGCTGTCGTGGATCGCGAGGACCAGGTCGGAGGGCAGTGCGACCTCAGCGGCGACCTCGTCCAGCAGGTTCAGCATCTCTCGGGATCCCAACTGGTAGCCGATCGCCAGGATGTCGAGCGGGAGGCCTTGCGCGGCCCTTTCGAGCGCGAAATCGGTGAGCATCTCGCGCAGCGCGTCATCCGGCACCCGCAGTGAGGAGAGCTCGGAGATCAGGGTGTCCATGAAGCGCTGGGCAGTGATGCGGATCTCGTCGTCGGACAGGACGCCGTAGTCCGGAAGCTGATCGCGGACGAGTCCGAGGAACCGGTTCGCGAAGAAATCCCCGGACGCGCGCAGCCGCACCACGGCCTGATGCACGATCTCGCGGGTCGGCTCCGACAGCGCGGCCAGGTCCGGCATGCGGCGCCGTACCGGCCAGGAGTGGCCTTCGGTCTGCATCGCTTCCGCCTTCAGCTCGGCAAAGTTTGTAGAGGGCAACAAACTAGTCGCTCAAAGTCTAGTGCGAGCTCCGTAGCGTCGTGCTGGTCGCCTGCCCATACTCGAACGAAGGCTTGTTCACAAGGCTAATCCGGGCATTGTTCACTAGCGAGGAAGAGGAAAGAGTTCTCATGTCGCGATCTTCGGCCCGCTATGTGCTCGGCCTGCTCTTCATCGGGAACCTGCTCAACTTCTACGACCGGGCGCTGCCGGCGGTGCTGCTGGAGCCGATCAAGAAGGATTTCGGCCTCGACGACACCCAGGTCGGCATCCTGGCGTCGGCGTTCGTGCTCGTGGCAGCGATCGCGGGCATCCCGCTGGGGCGCCTGGCCGACCGGATCCCGCGCCGGCTCGTGGCCGGCTGGGGCTTGGTCGCGTGGAGTGCGTTCACGGCAGCAGGCGGATTGCTGACCAGCTTCTGGGGCTTCTTCGCCACCCGGATCGGCGTGGGCGTGGGCGAGTCCAGTTACGCACCGGCCACCGGATCGCTGCTCGCGGATCTTTACCCGAGCGAGCGCCGGTCCCGGGCCATGTCGTTGTTCATGCTCGGCTTCCCGCTCGGCACGCTGCTCGCCTTCCTGTCGGCCGGCGCCCTCGCTGTCGCGTTCGACAGTTGGCGCGTGCCGTTCCTGATCGCAGCGGTGCCGGGCTTCGTGGTGGCCAATCTCATCCTGGGCATCCGCGAACCTGCACGCGGCGCCGCGGATTTGAGCCCAGCTACGGCAGCGGGGGAGAAGGGTTCGGTTCGCTCGCTGGCGAAGGTCCGCTCGATGTACGGTCTGGTGCTTGCGTTCGCCGGCTACAACTTCGCGGCCTACGCCATCGGCACGTTCCTGACCCCCGTCTTGCAGCGGTACTACGGTCTTGGCCTGGTCAATGCGGGTCTCATCGGTGGCGTCGTCATCGGCGTCACCGGCTTGATCGGTCTGCTGGTCGGTGGGCGAGTGTTGGACCTGGCTGCGAAGAAGTCGCCGGCAGCGCGTGTCCTGGCAGCTGCCGTCGCACTGGCCGGTGCCGCCGTACTGTCTTTTGTCGGGCTCGCTGCCGGCCGGGACGCGGTCTGGCAACTGGTCCTTTTCCTGAGCCTGGGTTACCTGTTCGGCATCGTCTACCTGGCGGCGGCCGTGCCCGTAGTCTCCGATGTCATCAAGCCGGCGCAGCGTTCCGGCGCACTCGGCATGATGTTTGCCGTCGGCTACTTGTTTGGCGGTGCGGGCGGGCCGATCATCGTCGGCCTGCTGTCCGACTCCCTCGCGGCAGGTTCGACCGCCGCCGACGGGCTGCAGACAGCCATGATGTTCGCCGTTCCGCTGGCCTTCGGGGTCGCTGCGATCGGCATGCTCCTGGCGGCCCGCTTCGTCGTGGCCGACCGTGCATCGATGCTCGCTGCGAGTACCACCGCATGACGGCCATCCAGCACGCGCGGGTGTTGATCGTGGGCAGCGGGTTCTCGGGGATCGGACTGGGGCGTACTTTGCTGGCTTCGCAGTTCACGGACTTCGTCATCCTCGAACGCGAGTCCGCGGTCGGTGGGGTGTGGCAGTCGAACACCTATCCGGGCTGCACCTGCGATGTCCCGTCGCACCTTTACTCGTTCTCGTTCGCGCCGAACCCGCACTGGACGTCGACGTACTCTCCGCAGGCCGAGATCCGTGCCTACCTGGAGGGTTGCGTCAATGACTTCGGTCTGCATCCGCACCTGCGGACCGGCGTCGAGGTTCAGGACGCCCGGTGGGACGAGGACAGCCAACTCTGGCGGATTACTACTGATCAGGGGCCCTGGACTGCACAGGTTCTGGTCAGTGCAGTCGGGCCGCTGACCGAACCCAAACTTCCGGATGTTCCCGGAATCGATCGGTTCCAGGGCAAGGTCATGCATTCAGCGCGCTGGGATCACTGTCACGACTTGACCGGACAACGGGTCGCGTCCATCGGCACTGGTGCTTCCGCGATCCAGTACGTTCCGCAGATCGCGGACCAGGTGAAAGAGCTCTTCGTCTTCCAGCGCAGTGCGCCGTGGATCACGCCGCACGACAAACGGCTGACGACCGCCGCCGAGAGGGAGAAGTTCTGGGCCCGGCCCCTGCTCCAGAAGGTGGCGCGCTTCAAGGTGTACGTCTCCAAAGAGCTACTGGTGCTGGGTTTCGCCAAACAGCCGAAGCTGATGGAGATTCTCCAGACGGTGGTTCGCAAGCATCTGGACAAGCAGGTAGTCGATCCGGCCTTACGTCGTACGCTCACACCGGACTTTGTCCTTGGCTGCAAGCGCATCGTCCCGTCCAACGAGTGGTACCCGACGCTGCAGAAGCCGAACGTCGAGCTGGTGCCGCATGCCTTGCAGGAGATCCGCGAGCACAGTGTGGTCGGTGCGGACGGTGTCGAGCGGCCAGTCGACGTGATCATCTTCGGCACCGGCTTCCATGTGACCGACATCCCTTTCGCCGACAAGGTCCGTGGGCTCGGGGGTCAGTTGCTGACTGACCACTGGGCAGGCTCACCGCGTGCCTACCTCGGCGTCTCCGTGCCCAGGTTCCCGAACTTCTTCCTGCTTCTCGGCCCGAACTCGGGCCTTGGGCACAGCTCGATGGTCTACATGATCGAAGCGCAGGTCCGGCACGTGCGGGACGCCATCCGCGCTCTCGACCTCGCGGGCGCGACCTCCATCGAGGTCGACCAGCAGGTCCACGATGCCTACAACGCCGAGCTCGATCGCAAGCTGGCGAAGACGGTCTGGGCGGTCGGCGGCTGCCGAACCTTCTATCAGGACGCGAACGGCCGCAACGCGACGATCTACCCGGACTGGACCTTCCGCTTCCGCCGTCAAGCGGTTCGCTGGAAGCCTGGCGCCTACCGTCTCACCACCGCCGCAGAATCTGCCCGCCGATGAGGGCGGCGAGTCTGACGCGCGGCGTCATCGAAGTAGTCGACTGGCCGGCGCTCCGTCCCGGCGCCGGCCAGTTGCTCGTCGAGGTCAAGCGCTGTGGCATCTGCGGTTCTGATGTGCACGCTCGCCGGCACGCGGATCAGATGGCTGATGTGCTCGAGGTGTGTGGGTACTCCGGCTATGCGCGTTCTGAGCAGAGCGTCGTACCAGGGCACGAGATCTATGGCGAGGTCGTGGACCACGGGCCGTGGACCACGGGCCGGTTCCGGACCGGAACACCGGTCGTGGCGATCCCGCTGGTACGGCGCGGTCGTCAGGTCGACGGGATCGGGTTGTCCGCGAACGCGCCGGGCGGATTCGCCGAGTACGTCGTGGTCCAGGAGTCGCTGACTCTCGCCGTACCGAATGGTCTTGCTCCTGATCTTGCTGTGTTGACCGAGCCGCTGGCGGTTGCCTGGCATGCGGTCAACCGGAGCGAAGTGACGCGCAAGGATGTCGCGGTTGTCCTCGGCTGTGGCCCGGTGGGGCTTGCGGTGATTGCCGCGCTCAAAGCTCGTGGTATCGGGACCATCGTCGCGAGCGACTACTCGGCCGCCCGGCGAGCGCTGGCCAGAGGCTGTGGCGCTGACGTCGTGGTCGATCCGGCCTCTGAATCCCCGTGGGATGCGATGACCGGCCATGGTTTCAAGACCACGTTGCCCGATCAGTACAACGCGGGCATCGACGCGCTCGAAAGCCTGGCCCGGCTGCCGGTCCCGTGGTCGGCAACCTGGCGATTGCTGGACAAGCTGGGGTTGACGCGGCCGAAACGTCCGGTGGTCTTCGAGTGCGTCGGCCTTCCCGGAATGCTCGACGGAATTCTGGCCGGCGTACCGCTGCATTCGCGGATTGTCGTGGTCGGCGTGTGCATGGATGCCGACACCATCTGGCCGTCGCTCGCGGTGAACAAGGAACTGGACCTCCGCTTCGTCGTCGGTTACACGCCCCTCGAGTTCCGGGACTCTCTGCATTTGCTTGCCGAGGGCAAGGTGGATCTCTCCGGAATCGTCACCGGCCACGTCGGACTCGCAGGCATCGCCGACGCGTTCGCCGTACTGGAGAAGGCCGAGACACACGCCAAGATCCTCATCGATCCTTCCAATCAACACCTGGAAGGGCTCGATGAGAGCTGACCTTGCTCACTCGCTGCCTGCAGCCTGCAGCTACTCCAGAAATGTTCGTTGGTGGGGGGATCCATGTCCAGCGGAGGACAATATGGCGATTCCTGCTCATGGCGTGCAGGCTTCGGTCCGCATCACGGGTGATGCGGATCTGAAGCACGACGCAATTGGGCTGCCCGGAGCGCTGGTGCAGTCCATCGCACAGATCTCGCCGATGTCGGGCATCTTCTACACGATCGCGTTCACGACCACGTACGCGGGCGCGGCGGCGCCGCTGACGTATCTTGCGGCGTGCCTGGTCTGCCTGACCGTTGCCGTTCCGCTGCACGACTTGGCCCGGCATCTGCCGTCGGCCGGTGGGGTCTATACCTACATCTCGGCTGGAATCGGTCCCCAGACAGGGTTCCTGACCGGCTGGGTGTACGCGCTGATGATGACCGTCGCTCCCGCCGCGCTGGCGTCCTTCGCCGGCGCGATCATCCACGATGAGCTCGCCGGCAAGTACGGCATAGGTATCCCGTGGTGGACATACTCTGCGGTGATCCTGGCGGTCTGCTTCGCGTGTGCCTACCGGGGGATCTCGATCTCGAGCAGGTTTCTGGTGGTGATGACGTGTTTCGAGGTGCTCGTCGGACTGGGCCTGGCGGTCACCGGACTGGTCAATCCCGGGCCAGGTGGCCTGAACATCGATGGCTTCAACCCGGCCGGCGTCACGAACGGTTCGGGGTTCCTGCTGGCCGTCGTCTTGTCGATGTTCGCCTTCACCGGCTTCGAGAGCGCGGCTGTCGTCGGGGACGAGTCCAGAGATCCGTGCCGGATCATCCCGCGGGCGATCTTCGGCTCCCTGGCCTTGATCGGCGCGTTCTACGTGGTGACAGCCTGGGGGCTCCAGATCGGTTGGGGAACCGATCACCTGGAGGAACTAGCCATCTCCCCGATCGCGCCGGCGTTCGTCCTGGCCGACCGGCTCTGGAACGGCGCCTCGATCGTGGTCCTGATCGCCCTGGCCAACTCCGGCCTGGCCGTCTGCATCGCCTGTACGACGAGCGCGACGCGCACCGTCTTCGGCATCGCCCGCACGGGCGCGCTGCCGGCCTGGCTCGCCAGGGTTCACCCCGGTCACCGGACCCCGGTAGCGGCAGTGCTCCTGCAGTCAGGAGTCGCTCTCGGTACCTGCTTGGCGGTGGGGATTCCGCTCGGCCCGTACAACTTGTTCCACCTGCTCGGCGCCGCCGGCACCTTCGTTTACATCCCGATCCTCATCCTGATGAATATCGCGGCCTTCCGGTTCTTCCGCCGCCGATTCCCGGCTGAGTTCAGTGCGTGCGCGCACGTGGTCGCACCGGTGATCTCGACGGCCGCTCTGCTGCTCATCGCGGGGTGCAGCCTGTATCCGCTGCCCGACTTCCCGATCCGGATCGCGCCGGTGCTGGCGATGGCCTTTGCCGGAGCCGGCGTGATCGTCCTCTTCGTCCGCAACCTTCAGCCCGGCAAGACCGGCTGGATGGCGAAGGCCGGACAGCTTCCGGATGTCGAGTGGACGAAAGGGAAGCCGTGAACTCCCAACCGCGCCAGCAGGCGGCCGTGGTCCTGTCCTTGTCGTCGACCTTGTGAAATGAGTGCCCTCCCATGCCTGCTCAGTTAACGCCGTTCGAACAGGACGTGCTCGCCCAACCAGCCGCACTGTCCGATCTACTCAGCACCGGATTCGTCGCTGGTATCGATGATCTGGTCAGCCACCGGTGGGGCCGGGTAATCCTCACCGGCATGGGCAGCAGCCATTTCGCCGGGATCCCGACCTGGCACGCTCTCACCCGAAGCGGCATACCGTGCTGGCTGGTCGATGCGGGGACGCTCCTTGAGACTCCGGACCTCGTCACCCCGAACACCCTCGTCATCGCTACCTCGCAATCCGGGGCCAGCGGCGAGGTGGTCGAGGTGATGAGCCGGCTACGGGACGAGTGGGCGGATCTGATCCGCATCCTTGGCATTACTGCGGACGAGAACAGCCCGCTCGCGGAGATCGCCGACCTCACTGTGCCGTTGCACAGCGGTCCGGAGACGACGGCCAGCACGAAAAGCTACCTCAATACGCTCGCCGTGCATCACCGACTGGTGGGTGGCTTCCAGAAGACTCCCGGCGAGCTGCTGGACGGCGAACTGGCAACGGCGACGAAGTGGGTTGCAGACGCGGTGGGGCAGCGGCTGGCGGCGGATATCGGGTCACGCATGCTCGGGACCTGGGCTCCGCGTCTGATCACAGTCGGGAGACGTGACGCAGCCGCCACCGCGCTCTATGCCGCACTGATCATGAAAGAGGCAGCGAAGGTCCCCGCCGAGGGGTTCGTCGGTGGGCAGTTCCGCCACGGACCGATCGAGCTTGCGGGTTGGGGGATGACGGCGATGCTCTACGGCGCGGATTCCTACGCGGACTACGTCAGCTTGAGACGGCTGGCCGACGACCTGATCGCGGTCGGCACCTCGGTGATCCTGGCCGGAGACCTGGAGGTGGAGGGAGGACGAAACCTGCCGACCTCACGGGCGAACGACCTGGCATCGCTGATGAGCGGTGCAGTCGTCGCGCAGCATCTCGCGATCGAGGTCGCGCACGCCAACGGTGTCGTGCCGGGCGCGTTCGTCGTCGGCAACAAGGTGACCACGACGCTGTGATCATCCACCCAGGTATCTGTGCCAGTGGTCCGGTCCCCGCCCATCTACCGGAGCAACACTCCCCGCCCAGCTATCGGAGTAAGAGATGAATCGTTCTGACGGTCGGCCAGTTTTTGTCTTTCCTGGTCAAGGTGGCTATTCCCCGGGGGTCTTCGCCCTCAGCAAGGACAGTTGCGCGTCGATCCTTCCGACGTTGGCGCGGGTCGACGCGGCGGCCGGAGCATCGACGGTCACCGAGCTGCTCACTTCCCGGGCTGCCCCGGCGCTGGCGGACCTGATGGTCGATGATCCGGCGGCTCTGCACCTGGCGATCTTCGCAGCGGGAGTCGCGGCGGCCGAATTGTGGGTGGACGAGTTCGGTGTTCACCCGGGGCTCCTGATGGGACACAGCTTCGGTGAGTTCGCTGCGTTGACCGTGGCCGGGGCCTTGACCCTGGAGACCGGAGTCGCCTTGGTCACCGCTCGCGATGCCGCGTTGTTGGCAGGGTGGCGGGATCGCGGCGAACTGGGTGGCATGGTCGCCCTGATGGCCGGCCCGGATCGGGTCGGCAAGCTCGCAGCGGCCGTCGATCGAGACTTGGCTGTTGCCGTCGTGAACGGCGTTGAGCAGGTTGTTGTCTCCGGGCGTGCCGCCGCGCTCGATCGCCTCACTGGGGTCGCGGCGGTGCTGGACATCAGCACGACGAGATTGCAGGTCCCGTACCCGTTCCACAACCGGGTGCTTGCCGACGCCGCCGAACGGTTCGCAGTCAGTGTGGCAGCGGCAGAGATACGCACACCGCGGCACCTTGTCTACTCGCCGTTGCTGGGTGGCTATGTGGAGACCGCGGACGATGCCCGCGAGGTCCTGACCAGACATCTGGTGCACCGGATCGACTTTGTCGCAGCACTTCTCGCGGTGCGAGGAGACGGACACACCGCCTTCGTCGAATGTGGTGCGCGGTCGGTGTGCACGGGCCTGATCGAGGCAACGCTGGTCGGCGTGAACGCCGTGGCCCCGCTGCGTCGCCGAGTTGGAGCCGACGACCTCAGGAACGAGCTCCAACGCCTCGATGGTCGGCCTTCCACCGCGGAGCCGTCGTCGGCGGGGACGACAGCGGGGTTCGAGGAACCGGTGGCCGCGGCCGACGCTGCGCCGATGCCGATGCCGATGCCGACTACGCCTACACCGGCTGTCCAGACAATCGAGAGCGATGGGGCTGCGCTGTCGGTGGACGAGCTGGTGCCGGCCTTGCGCGCTTTGTACGCCGATGCTGTCGGCTATCCGGTCGACGTGTTCGAGCCGGGGATCGAGCTGGAAGCCGAGCTCGGGATCGACTCGTTGCGGCAGACCGCGATCCTGGAGAAGGTCCGGGAGATCTACGGTCTGCCCGAGATCGAGAAGCTGCGGATTACCGACTACGTGACCATCGAGGCCGTCGCCCAACTGGTCGTCGAACTCGTCGACGGCCAGTTGGTGACCGCCGGATGAGCGGCATGAGAAGCGATTTCGCGGGCAAGATCTGCCTGGTCACCGGTGGTTCCAAGGGACAGGGCCGGGCCATCTCCCGCGAGCTGGCCGGACGCGGCGCCCACGTGATTGTGAACTGGTTCCACGATCGGGAGTCGGCCGACGAGACGGTCGCACTCATCCGCGCTGCTGGAGGCTCGGCCGAGCACCTCCGCGCCAGCGTCGCCAAGGCGGAATCGGTGACCGAGATGTTCGCCGAGATCGGCCGGCGGCACGGGCGGCTCGACATTCTGGTCAACAACGCGGCGCGGGGGGTGTTCGAGCCGGCCGAAGTGCTGACCGAACACGATTGGCAGCGGGCGCTGGATACCAACCTGCACGGGCCGCGGCGCTGCGCCCGGGCCGCGTTGCCGTTGATGCGTGAGCGCGGTGGCTCGATCGTGAACCTCGGTTCGATCGGGACCAGCGTTGCCATCGACAACTACAGCTGCGTCGCGGTGTGTAAAGGGGCCCTGGAGGCACTCACCCGCTATCTGGCCGTCGAGTTCGCGCCGTACGGCATCCGAGTGAACATGGCGTCCGCGAGCATGCTGGTCAGCCAGACCCTGGAGTTGTTCCCACGCAGCGAGGAGGTACTGGCGGCCGTCATCGCGGGTACACCGCTCGGACGGCTCGGGAGGGTCGAGGAGCACGCCCGGCTGGTCGCGTTCCTGGCGTCGGACGAAGCATCGTGGATGACTGGAGAAAATGTCGTCAACGACGGCGGCCTCCGGCTCGGATCCGCGCTGGCCCGGGCGGGAGGCACGTGGGGCGACTCCGGCGGGGCGCCCGCAGGCCCGCAGAGCTCGAACGGACTCTCCGCAACGAACGGCCTCGTGGCCGCCGGTCCCGACGTCGCCAACGGGTCGGTCGAGGTTGCCGTCTCGCCAGTCCGGACCGCTCCGCGGCCAGGCGCGGCGGACGATGACTGCGTCGCTGTGGTCGGGATGGGTCTCGACGTGCCAGGGGCGGAGTCTCCCGACGAGTTCTGGAAGCTGCTCCGGACCGGTGAGCCTGCCTTCTCGAGCCCTGCCGGCCGATATCCGGCCGAGACCTTTTTCGCCACCGAACCGGGAGATCGCGACCGGACCTACACTGCCGTGTCCGGGTTCGTCCCAGCCGGTGAACAGGACCGGGCGGTGCCGACCGCTAGCCTCTCGGCGTCATGGCTACGCCGGGCGATCCGCCAGGCACTTCCTCCGTCGTACGACGAGGAGGTACGGGCGGCATGCTTCATCGGCGCTTGCAGCGACGGGGATCAGCATTTCGAGCAGGCCATGGCGATCGAGGGATTCGCCCGTCGGCTGGCCGGCAAATGGGAACCGGACGCTCCCGACCTGATGGACCGGCTCCGCGCCGTACTGCACGACCACTACTCTCTCGCCACGGGACATCCCGTGGATCATCTACCCAACGGTGTGGTCGGGACCGCCATCGCGGGGCTGCTGCCGCCCGAGACGCCGTACACCGTTGTTGACACCGCTTGTTCGTCCTCTTTGTACGCCATCGATCTCGGCGCCGCCGCGGTCCTCGACGGACGCGCCGACCTGGCGCTGTGCGGCGGGTACTTCATGGTCGGACCACGGTTCAACGTGCTGTTCGGCAAGCTCAACGGCCTGAGCCGGACCGGTAAGGTCAGCGCGTTCGGGCCGGCCGCCGACGGGACACTGTTCTCGGACGGTGCCGCGATCGTGGCGCTGCGCCGGCTTTCTGATGCCCAGCGGGCAGGCGATCCGGTGCTCGGGGTGCTGGCAGGGTTCGGTGCCGCTGCCGACGGCCGGGGCAAAGCCATCGCCGCTCCTAACCTCCGTGGCCAGCAGCTCGCGCTGAACCGGTCCAGCCAGGCCGCGGGGATCGACCAGCGCGAGGTCGTCTGGGTCGTCGGCCACGGCACCGGCACGGTCGCCGGTGATGCGGTGGAACTGGCTGCATTGGACCAAGCCGCGCCCGACCGTCCAGTGCTGTGTACGTCGAACAAGACGCTGGTCGGTCACACCGGCTGGGCCGCCGGCGCCACCTCGGTTATCCATGGGCTGCTCGGACTGCGCCACAACCTGATCCCTGGGCAACGGCAGACTCCCCGCACGACCACCGGCCGGGTTACGGTGCCGTCGGAGGACACCGCGCTGGTCCGGCCAGCCGGCCGCCCTCGCACGGTCGGGGTCTCCGGATTCGGCTTCGGCGGGACGAACGGTCATCAACTGATCCAGGATCCGCCTGCCGCAGGCACCGCCGCCCCACGATCCCGACCGGCTCCACACAACGAACGCATCGTTCTCGTCGCTTGGACAGCCCATCTCCCAGGTGGAGAGCCGACGTCGACGATCGCCGACCGACTGGCCAGAAGGGTGGACCCGGCTCCGACTGCCGCATTCCCGACGCCCTATCCAGCACCGCCGTTCACAGTCACCCGGATGCCCCCGGCAGTGGCTGCAGCGGTTGACCGAACGCAGCTGATGGCGCTGGAAGTTGCGGACAAGTTCATCGCCGAGCACGGGCAGTTGTGGGCAGAGCGCGAAGAGCGCACAGGGGTGATCGGGGCGCACTACGGGCCGACGCAATCATGGTTCGAGACGACTTTGCGCTGCTACGCCGACGACCTGGCAACGGTCAATCCGGGTTCATTGGACGCGACCGCCTTCACCGCAGCCGTGGCGGCCGTTACGGCAGACGTCCGGGCGACCGTCGTACCGACCGGTCCTGACAGCCAGCCCGGACTGATGGGCAACGTGACCGCATCCCGAATCGCTAACCGGCTCAATCTGAACGGGCCTGTGGTCCTGGCGGACGGCGGCCCGGCTTCGGCGCTGCACGCGGTCGCGATCGCAGAGCAGTACCTGCTCGACGGAGCACTCGATCTCGCATTGGTGCTTGCATCCAACGGCAACAGCAGTGACGAACTCCGGACCCTGCTGGACTCGAAGGTCCCCCTCGGCGAAGGCGCCTTCCTACTGGCTCTCGCCCGGGAGACCGACGCCCTCGCCGCCGGTTGGCCGGTTCTCGCGGCGCTGTCGGCGGGGCAGACCGAGCCTGGATCGAGGGCCGAAGGACACGATCGCGACTACCTGGGGGCCAGCGGCGCAATCGACCTCCTGACCGCTGTCCTGTCCGGCCGGACGCGGGTGAGCGGCGAATTCCCCGCACCGGTAATCACAGTCACGACCCCGGACGCGCAGCGATCCAACCAGCGGTACGTGGCGGCTCTGGTCGAGGAGGTGGAGCCGGCGCAGCTGCGGACACTGCCCGAGCCTGGACCGGATTGGCTCATTTTGGTGGGTCCCGGCTGCGAGGATCAGATTCCGGCCGATGTGGCGAACAGCGGCGCGGTGATCCGGACCCTCGACGTGTCGGTGCCGATCGAGGAGCAGTTTCCATCCGCCGGGAGCGGGTCCGGCGAATTCCAGCATCTGCGTATGCTCGGGTCGACGCAGGGAACGCCATGGCCGCACTACCCGCTCGACGACCTGTTGCACGGCCACGAGGCGCTGTTCCTCGCGGTCAAATCCAACCTCGACCGGATCAGTGCCGGTGGATCCATCGGAGTCCATCTCAGCGACGAACTCCGCAGCGGCGTGCCGCACCCAGCCACAGGTCTGTTCACCGGAATCGTCAAGAGCCTGGCCTGGGACCTGAAGGACACAGCACTTGCGGTCGTGATCGCCGAGCCGGACGGCGCCTGGAGCCGGCTGCACCGCGAGATCGACTGCTATGCGGGCGATCCGACAACTGTGCACCAAGCAGGCAATCGGCTGCGGACCAAACTGGTGCCTGCGGCAACCGATCACAAGCTCGTCCCGCTGCGACCCGGTGCGGTTGTTGTCGCCACTGGTGGTGCTCGCGGAATCACGGCCGCCTGTCTGGCCGAGCTGGCCGAGCTGGCCGAGCGGCAGTCGGTTCGCCTGTGGTTGCTGGGATCTTCACAACTCCAGGAAGTGTCTCCGGAGCTGCTCGCGGCCGACGACGCCGACCTTCCCCGGCTGCGCAGCGAGTTTCTGCGCCGGGAGCGTGGCACCGCGAGCATCCCGGAGCTCAGCGGCCGGTTCGACCGGCTCGTCAACGCCCGGGAGTCGCAACTGACCCTGCAGCGGCTTCGCGCAAGCTGTGGTGACGACGCAGTGCACTACCTGTCTTGCGACCTGACCGACGCAGACGACGTGCGCCGGGCCGCGGACCAGATCCGTGCAGTCGACCCCGAGATCGACCTTGTCCTGCACGGCGCCGGGCTGCACGGTGGCGGCGACATCTCCCGACTGACCCTGGCTGCGCTGCGGCGTATCCGTGACGTCAAGGTCCGTGGCTACCATCACCTCAAAGCAGCCTTCCCGGACGCACAGGCCTGGTGCAACTTCGGGTCGGTGGCCGGGCTGGTCGGTCTGCCAGGCGAGACCGACTACGCCCCGGGCAACGACTACCTGCACGGAGCGGCACTCCTCAGCTCGCTGCATCACGGCGCTGTCGAACAGACGATGGTCTGGCCGATCTGGTCGGAGGTCGGAATGGGCGGCTCGGACCTGATGCAGAGCAACAACGAGCGCGCCGGGATCATGGCCCCACTCAACCCGGCCGAGGGAGTCGAGCACTTCGCCGCGGAACTGGCCGTTGGTCTCCGGACCGAGCCGGTCGTGGCATTCCTGCACCCACAGGAAACCCGTACGTTCAGCGACCAGTTCCCCGATTTCGTCCATCCCCGGGCGGCCCGTGCACCGTGGATTCTGGCGACTCCTCACCACCTCGCCAGTACCGAGGCCCGTTGGGTCCTAGACCTCACCAAGCAGGCGGCCGGCTACTTGGCCGACCACCTGATCAATGGCAAACCCACGATGCACGGCACCGGACTCGCCACGATCGCCGCGGAAGCAGCCACGGTGCTCGTGCCCGGACGTACGGTCAAGGCCCTCACCGACCTGCGCTTCAAGGCCTTCGTCGCTCCGAAACCCAAATCCGGCAGCCCCTATAAGGTGCGCGCCACAGTTCTCGGTGCGGCGGACGGCGTCGTACGGGTCAAGGTGGCAATCACGAGCGACGCGGTCGATCGAAACGGCCGGATCCTGCGTGCCGACCGGGAACACTTCGACTGTGTCGTTGAACTCGGAGAGCTTGCGCCGCTCCCGGTGGCAGTCCCGCGCCCAGTAGGAAAGGCATGCGACGATCCCTACTACCGGACCGACAGCGTCGTCCAACTGACCGGCGTCTACCGAGCCACCACCGGCTGTATCGAGGGCCCCTCAGGATCCAGCGCACGGTGGCAGCCGGCGGCGGCTGACAGTCCGTCGGCCCGGTCGATGCTGGAGAACCCGCCGGTGCCGTCCGTCCTCCTCGACGCCCTCGCCCGAACCAGGATGCTGCAAAAGGACAAGGACGGTGTCAACCTGATCGTTGTTCCTCGTGGCATCGAGCGTGTCGAGTTCTTCGTCAACGGAGGCGACGCAGTCGTCTCCCGCGCTCACCCGGACGGCATCCTGCTGAACCACCACCGCGAAGCGAACCTCGACGAAGCCACCACCAGCGACGGTAAGGTCCTGATCCGAATCACCGGCTGCGACGTCTACAGCATCGGCGAAACCCCAACGCCACCGAGCGCGACCGTCTACTAGCACCTAGGCAGTGCGCCAGCCGCATATAGGGCAGGCCCGTTCAATGGTCTGCGGTGCCTCCCAGCCGGAAGCGACGGGGAAGCTGGCGGCTGGCGCAGGTGAGGTGGGGCGCGGCGGCGCCAAGGCATTGGACCAGCCTCGCAGTACGAGCCGACTCCTCGCCGCGAGCTTCACCGATTTCGTCGGCATCCACTCGGTACTCGGCACGTTCGTCGCAGGGCTGTGCCTGCCGCGTGGCGAGCCGATCGAACAGATCCGGCAACGGCTGGAACCGGTGGTCGGATTGCACTGGCCAACGCACGTGGCCTGATGGAGCTGGTGCTGCTGAATATCGGCTTGTCTGCCGGGCTCATCACCGCCGAGCTGTACACCATCCTCGCGCTCATGACTGTCGTCGCGACCCCGCTACAGCGAATGTTCGAACGCAACGCCTGGAAGAACGGAATCGTCTTCGGCCCCAATGGGTCCCAGTAGTACTGACGGAAATTTCCAACGGACATTCCCCTGACATGTGCGCCTGCTAGAGGTCTGGCGGGGCGGTGTTCTGCAGGCGCGGGTCGGGGGCGTTACCACTCATCTTCAGCAGGCCGAGGAAGGCACGGACGAGCTTCAGCAGGTCTCGTGGGTTCTTCTTGTTCAGGCCGCTGAGGAGTTGGCTGAGGATGCTCAGCTGATCGAAGTAGATCCGCTCGGTGACCAGGTTGTTCTGCTCGTCGAAGATGAAGTACGCCGTCATTCGAGTCCGGTGCCGGCCGCCCGTCGGCGGAATCTCGCCGAGCGGGCCGAGATGCGTACCGATCAACCAGAACTCGACGATCACCGCGTCATGGCTGTGCCGGAACGCGATGATCTCGTGGTCCTGGTCGGGAAAGGCAACCCGGGTGTCGTGGTAGTACGACCGCACCGGCCCGTCACCGTCGTGCACTGTCATCTGCGCGATCAGCTCGTAGTGGGGATGCGGGAACGTCGCGAGCACATCGTCCCAGTCCTGCCGGACCTCGTCGTGGAAATGATCGAGCACGACCTTCTGCCGAGCCTGAAGCACTTCCCGGGGCGGCATTTCGAAGGGGAAACCGCCGGCCATCAATCATCTCCACTCATCGTGTGGTCGCCGTGATGCAACTTGGAGCCCGATCAGTTCACGCGACTCCTGATGCTAGGTCAGCAACGCATCAACCGGTGTGTGCCCGCAATAGAGCAGCGGAGTGCTTGGCCGGCAGTGACGAGCTGATCAACCAGGACAGCCGGTACGCCGGCCGGCTACCAGTACAGACCACTAGGAAGGCGTCGCTGCCAGATCGAGGGCGATGTCGGTCAGCAGATCTTCCTGACCGCCCACCAGCCGTCGGCGGCCGGCCTCGACCAGGATCGCGCGGACCTCGGTCCCGGTCCGCTCGGCAGCAGCCTCCGCGTGCCGCAAGAACGAGCCGTACACCCCGGCAAACCCCAACGTGAGCGTCTCACGATCGACCCGAACCGGCCGGTCCTGCAACGGACGGACCAACTCCTCAGCCGCGTCCTGCAATGCGAACAGATCCGTCCCCTGCTCCCAGCCCCGCAACGTCGCAACAGCAACGAACGGCTCGATCGGACAGTTGCCGGCCCCCGCGCCAAGCCCGGCCAGCGACGCGTCCACCCGCGTGGCGCCTTCCTCCACAGCGATCACCGAGTTCGCGACGGCCAGCGACAGGTTCTCGTGCGCATGGATCCCGATCTCGACCCCATCATCGAGCACCTCCCGGTACGCCCGCACCCGATCGCGCACGTCGTCCATCAGCAGCCGCCCACCCGAGTCAGTGACGTAGACACAATGAGCCCCGTACGACGCCATCAGCGCAGCCTGGCCGGCCAGCTCCGACGGCCCGGCGAGATGGCTCATCATCAAGAACCCGGACACGTCCATCCCGAGCTCTCGTGCCGCGGCGATGTGCTGGGCGCTGATGTCGGCCTCCGTGCAATGCGTTGCGATCCGGACCGACCGCACCCCGAGTTCGTGGGCACGCCGCAAGTCATCGACCGTCCCGATACCTGGCAACAACAATGTGGTCAGCCGTGCCGACGTCACAGCACCCGCAGCGGCTTCGATCCACTCCCAGTCGGTATGACTCCCCGGCCCGTACACCAGCGACCCACCGCCCAGACCATCACCATGCGACACCTCGATCGCGTCCACACCGGCCCGATCGAGCGCCCACGCGATCTCGGCCACCTTGGCCGGGGTGATCCGGTGCCGCAAGGCGTGCATCCCATCCCGCAATGTGACGTCCTGCAGGAAAATCCTCATGCCGAAACCTTCCGCGCCTGAGTGGATCCGGCCAGCGCCTCGGCCATCCGGAGCGCGGCGCTGGTCATGATGTCGAGGTTCCCGGCGTACGCCGGCAGGTAGTGCGCGGCGCCCTCGACCTCGAGCAGCACCGACACCTGATGGGTGACGGGTTCGCCGGTGAGCGTCGCGTAGTCCCGGCCGTCGACGGCGATGAGCTGGACCTGTTGCTTCAGCCGATAGCCCGGCACATAGGCCGCGACCCGCTCGACCATCTCGGCAACAGCCGTCCGGATGGCCTCCTGGGCAACGGGATCCGGCGCGTTCACCAGCGCCAGCACTGTGTCCCGCATGATCAGCGGCGGTTCCGCTGGGTTCAGTACGATGATCGCCTTGCCCCGGCCGGCGCCACCGACCTCGACGATGGCCCGCGAGGTCGTCTCGGTGAACTCGTCGATGTTCGCCCGGGTCCCCGGACCGGCCGACCGCGACGCGATCGAGGCCACGATCTCGGCGTACGGGACCGGGACGACGGCTGCTAGAGCCGCCACGATCGGGATCGTCGCCTGGCCACCGCAGGTCACCATGTTCACGTTGCCCGCTGCCAGGTGGTCGTCGAGGTTCACGGCCGGTACCACCATCGGCCCGATCGCCGCCGGCGTCAGATCGATCAGCCTCTTCCCGTACGGCGCCAGGGCGGCCGCGTTGGCGTGATGGGCCGGCGCCGAAGTCGCGTCGAAGACGATCGCGATCTCGGCGAAGCCCGGCATCGCGATCAGCCCGTCGACACCTTCTGCCGTAGTCGGCACTCCGAGGCGAGCGGCCCGGGCCAGTCCATCGGAGTTCGGATCGATCCCCACCATTGCAGCCAGTTCGAGCGTCTCCGACAGCCGAAGCACCTTGATCATCAGATCGGTGCCGATATTGCCCGAGCCGATCACCGCAACCTTCGTCCGCCCGGTCATTCGGGGGCCAGCACGAAAGACGCCTGGACCGAGCCGAGGCCGCTGATCGTTGCCGTCACGGAGTCCCCAGCGCCGATCGGTACCACTGGACCGAGCGCGCCGCTGAGCACCACCTCACCGGCCCTCAGCGGAGCACCCATCGCCAACGCGATCATGGCCAGCCAAGCCAGCGCCGCCAGCGGATCGCCGAGAGACGCCGCACCTGTACCGGTGGAGACGACGGCACCGTTGAGGCTCATCGACATAGTGGCCACGCGTGGGACGAATCCGTCCAGTCCGGCTCTGTCCCGGCCGAGCACGTACAGAGCCGCGGAAGCGTTGTCGGCGATCGTGTCGGCGTAGGTGATGTCCCAGCCCGCGATCCGGCTGTCCACGATCTCCAGCGCCGCGACAGCGTAGTCGACCGCGCCCGCAACCAAGTCCGCGTCGAACGGCCCGACGGCCAGATCCGCCTTCAGGACAAAGGCTATCTCCGCCTCCACCCGAGGCTCCAGCAGCCGATTCACCGGCAGTTCGGCCGCGTCGGCATACGCCATGTCACTCAGCAGTACGCCGAAGTCCGGCTGATCGACACCCAACTGGCGCTGGACCGCCTCCGAGGTCAACCCGATCTTGCGACCGAGGAGGGTCGCGCCCCCGTTGACCCTAGCTGTGATCCCTTTCTGCTGGACCGCGTAGGCCGCCGTGATGTCGGCGCCGATCAGCTCGCGCACCGGCGCGCAGCCGACACCGGTGCCGGCCGCAGCGGCGAGACGGGCCACGGCTTCGTCGAGGGTACTGGCGGTAGGAGACGTCATGCTTGAATGGTTGCGCGGAACCCGCCCAGCGTCGCAGCCAATAGTTCCGCTCAGTGGAACTATCATGCGATCATCGGCCCATGACCGCTCCGAACACCCTGCTCGGCAAGGTGATGCTCGTCCTGCACGCGTTCGGCGCGGATGACGAGCAGGTGGGCTTCGCGGAGCTGCAGCAGCGGACCGACCTGCCGAAGGCGACCCTGCACCGGCTGCTCGGCGACCTGGCTGACGCGCGGTTGATCGATCGCGACCCGGGTGGCTATCGGCTCGGGGGTCACCTGTTCGAGCTGGGCATGCGCGCGTCGGTCGAGCGCAAGCTCATCGAGGTCGCGACCCCGTTCCTCGAGGATCTCTACGAGCGCACCCATGAAACCGTCCATCTCGGGATCCGCGACGGCCACGAGGTCGTGTACGTCGCCAAGCTCGCCGGCCACCAGCAGGCCGCCTCACCGTCCCGCCTCGGTGGGCGGCTGCCGTTGCACGCCACGGCGATCGGCAAGGTCCTCCTCGCACACGCCCCGCCAGAGGTACAAAACGAGATCCTGTCCGGCAAGCTGGAGCGCCGGGCAGCCCGTACCCTCGTCACCCCGGGCGCGCTGACAAGGCAGTTGGTGCAGGTGGTCGAGACCGGGGTCGCCTACGAGTTCGAGGAATCACAGGTGGGTCTGGTCTGCGTGGCCGGCCCGATCAGGTCTCACGGCAGCCGTGTGGTCGCAGCGGTCAGCGTCGCGGGTCCGGTCACCAGGTTCCATCCCCAGACCCACGCTGCGTCAGTACGGGCTGCCGCTGCCGGCATCAGTGAAGCGCTGAAGTCGCGCCAGTAGCCATCCTCAGGTGACCACATCGAGGAACGCTTGGTCGATCTCGCGGTGGGTGTAGTTGATCCCGCGGGCGGCCTGGTCCATCGTCCAGGTGATCGGCCGGAAGTCGGCGCCGGTGCGGTAGCCGCCGGAGAAGACCTCGTTGCGGTTACCGGACGGGTCGAAGAAGTAGATCGTGCCACCCCGGGTGATGCCATGCCGAGCCGGACCGAGGTCGATCGGCACGTCGTCCATCGACATCACATCGCCGGCCCGCAGCAGCGCACTCCAGTCGTCGATCTCGTAGGCGAAGTGGTGCAGCTTACCGTTCGGGCCCTTGACGAACGCGACGTCGTGCGGCTGGTCGCCGCAGAACATCCAGGAGCCGACCAGATCCGACTCTTCGTCACCGGCGACCAGCCGCTCGGCCGGGCGGAACGCCAGTACGTCGGTGAAGAATCGCTCCAGCAGCGCCGGGTCCTCGGTCGTGATCAGCGCGTGGTTGATCCGCGGTACGCCGATGCCGCGCAGGTCCCGCGGCCACGGGTCGGGGTTCAGTTTGCCGACCTTGGTACCGAGGTAGTCGATCTCCGAGTACAGCTCCAGCACGTGGTCGGACGGCAGCGTGATTCGCAGTCCGTCGCCCACCCCGGCGTTGTCTCCCTTGGACATCCGCTCGCTGCCGGCACCGAACGCGCGCACCCGGTTCTCGATCGCGTCCAACGCACCCTCGCCGGCGACCTTGTAGCCGAACTTGACCAGGCCGACGCCGCCTTCCTCCAGGACGACCGAGTGATGGTCGTCCTCGTCCCATGACTTGAGGTAGACCTTGCCGTCCTCCTCGTGCACGGCGTCCATGCCGAGCGTGTCCTGATAGTGCTGCCGTGCCTGCGCCAGGTCCGTGACCCGGACGTGCACGTATCCCAACCTGATGACCGACATGGTCACCGTCCTTCCTACTCGTGGGTGGTGGTGCGGGAGACCGGATTGCTGGTCAGCACCGCACGCAACGGTTCGGCGCCGAGGTCGACCACGACATCCGTGACCGGCACCGCCCGGCAGGGCAGGCAGCGGCCGGCGGCCAGTTCGGTAGTACCGAGCACAGATTCGGCAACTGGTTGCAGGTAGCGCACCCTGCCGTTGACCAACTGCGCCTTGCAGACGCCACAGCCGCCTCGGCGGCATTTGTACCGACTGCGCCAGCCCTGTCGGCGAAGTGCGTCCACAACGGATTCACCGGGTTGCGCCACCACCTGAAGCCCCTGCGGCAGCACGGTGATGTGGGGCATCATTCCTGCTTTCACGAACAAGATTCTCTGCGGGCTGACTCTGAGCGATCCCCGCTATTGCAAGGAGTGTAGGCACTTCATGCTCGCTAGTTCAAGGCTCAACTTCTAGAATGTTCCCTATTCTTATGCAAGTATCGGCGGATGAACCAGAGCAACCCGGAGATCGGCCGGACCCTCGACGTCGACGGCCTCGCGACCAACTACCACGACCACGGCGAAGGTCCGCCCGTCCTGCTGATCCACGGTTCCGGCCCGGGGGTGTCTGCGTGGGCGAACTGGCGCACGGTGCTTCCCGCCCTGTCGCGGCACCACCGGGTGATCGCGCCGGACATCCGCGGATTCGGCTACACCGCGCGGCCACCGCAGACGCCGTACGGACCTGAGCTGTGGCTGGATCACCTGCTCGGCTTCCTGGACGCGCTGGAGTTGCCGAAGGTCTCGATTGTCGGCAACAGCTTCGGCGGCGCGCTGGCCCTGCGGCTGGCAGCCAAGGCCCCCGAGCGCGTCGACCGGCTCGTCTTGATGGGCAGCGTCGGTGTCCCCTTCGAGATCACTCCTGGCCTGGAGGCCGTGTGGGGCTTCGAGCCTTCACTGCCCGCGATGCGGGAGCTCCTGCGGGTCTTCACCTACGACCACTCGAAGGTGGACGACGGACTCGCGCAGCTCCGGCTGGACGCGGCCACCCGGCCCGGCGTACAGGAGGCTTATGCCTCGATGTTCCCGGCGCCGCGGCAGAGCGGGGTCGACGCGCTGGCGCTGGACGACAGCGTGATCGCCGGCCTGCCGCACGAGACCCTGATCCTGCACGGCCTGGACGACCAGGTCATTCCGCTGGCCGGTTCAGTGCGGCTACTGGAGCTGATCGAGCGCTCGCAGCTGCACGTGTTCGGGCAGTGCGGGCACTGGGTGCAGATCGAGCACGGTCCGCGCTTCGTGTCTCTGGTGGAGGGTTTCTTGCTCGAAGCGCATTGAGTGCACTTCCACGAGCAGCCTCAGGCGCTACGGCCGGGCGAGCGCGACGGCTCGGAGATCCGGACCAGGTCGGCCCGGTGGTCGATCAGGACCTCCGCGAGCGCCGCGTGGTCCCGGGCGGTGATCGCCTTCGCGAGCCGGGCGTGCACCTCGACGTTCTGCTCGATCACCTGCTCGGCCTGGTCGCCCGCGAACTCCGCCCGAACCAGCGTGCCGCGCAGCAAGGTGACGATCGACTCGTACATACCGGCGAGCACCGGCACCCGGGCGACCCGCGCGATCGCGCTGTGGAACCGCATGTTCGCCTCGAGGTAGTCGCGGGCGACCCCCCGGGCGTCGCGTAGCTCTTCCAGCGCCCAGGCCAGGTCGCGCGCGTCCTGCGGCGTGGCTCGTTCCGCGGCCGTCTGCGCGAACCCGTCCTCCAGCATCGAGCGCGCCTCGAACAGGTCGACGGCGTCCACGGACAGCCCACGGAACCACAGGTCGATAACGCCGAGCCGCACCTGCGGCGGAGGCTGAGAGATGAAGACCCCACCCTGCGCGCCAGGTTTGACTTGGACGACATCGCGCTCCCGCAGGATCCGCAGCGCCTCGTTCATCGCGTTGGCGCTGACCCCGAACCGGTCGATCAGCTCGGTCCGCAACGCGAACCGCGCGCCCGACTCGAGCCGGCGCTCCAGGATCTCCTGTTCGAGATCGGCCGCGATCCGTTCCGGGATGGACGACATGCCCGCAGTCTCCCACAGCGCCGCACCTGGAAGTCCGTGCGCCCTCCAGGGAAGCTACGGCCACCTCGGCACGCCGTGTCAGAACTGAACAACTCCAGCTTGGCTGCCTCGGTCACTGTCCGAGCTCTCGCGGAGGCCCGCGCTGGGAGTGGATAGAGGCAGAGCAGCGTGCGCCGGCTGCAGCCTCTAGCGGGCCGCAGCGGGAATCAGCGAGAGACAGTGTTTTAGCGTCTCTGGAATATACTTCGCGGGAACCTTGTTTGATCCACCATGACCGATCCACACGCAGTCCTCAACAACCTGGTCCGGCTCGAGACGGAGCTCTGGAACGAGCTGGACGCTCGACTTCGCACAACGCATGGTCTTCCAATGGCGATGTACGAGCCGATCCGGCTGATAGCCGGCGCAAGCCTCGTCCGCGTGCATGACATCGCCGAGGGCCTCGGCCTCACCGCCGGCGGCGCCAGCAAGCTGGTCGACCGCCTCGTCGAGGCCGGTTATGTCGAGCGCAGTACGAACCCGCACGACCGCCGCTCGTCCGTCCTCGAACCGACAGACCTCGCCAGGGAAGGACTACGAGTCGCCCGCCGCACAGTCAGCGAGGCTCTCGAGAGTCTTGTGACAAAACCGCTCACATCTGCAGAGCTGGAAACGCTGTCCTTGTTGCTGGATCGCCTACGCACTCACCTGCGCAACACCCAGTCGTTGGTGAACCGATGATGCCGCCGACGATGCGAGCAGTCGTCCTGGACGGTCCCGGGCCGGCGGAGGCCCTCCAAGTGCGCGAGCTGCCGCGGCCTGTACCCAAACCCGGTCAAGTGCTGGTCCGGGTCGAGGCCTTCGGACTGAACCGGTCGGAGCTGCACACCCGCCTTGGACTCGCCGATGGAGTGACCTTCCCACGAGTGCCGGGCATCGAGGCCACCGGAACCGTCGCCGAATGTCCCGGTGGCGAGTTCCCCGTCGGCCAGAAAGTCGTCGCCATGATGGGCGGGATGGGTCGAACCTTCGACGGCGGCTATGCCGAGTACACCTGCGTTCCTGCCAGCCAGGTCATCGCGTTCACGAGCGACCTCCCCTGGCATGTGCTCGGCGCCATCCCCGAAATGCTGCAGACCGCATACGGCTGCTTGACAGTGGGGCTGGACGCTCAACCCGGTCAGACGATTCTCATTCGGGGCGGTACGTCGTCAATCGGATTGGCGACCGCTGTCCTGGCAAAGCGACGTGGGCTGTCCGTCGTGTCGACCACCCGGCGCCTCGACCGTACCGACAAGCTCACCACACTGGGCGTGGACCACGTTGTGCTCGACACCGGAGCCGTCGCCGAGCAGGTACGCAAGATCGTTCCCGGTGGAGTCGACGTAGCGCTGGAGCTGGTCGGCGCACCCACGCTCGCCGACACGCTGGCCTCAGTACGATCCCAGGGCGTGGCTTGCTTTGCCGGGATGCTCTCGAACGAATGGATAATCCCCGACTTTTACCCCATCGGATACCTGCCGCACGGTGTCCGGCTGTCGGCCTACGGAGGCGACGCCAGCGACCTGCCACCTCAAGTACTCCAAGAGTTCCTCGACGCAGTCGCCGTAGGGAACGCGACTGTACCCATCGGTGGGGTGTACACCCTCGACGAGATAGCTGACGCCCATCGCGCCATGGAATCCGGCCACGCGTTCGGCAAAATCGTCGTCACCACGAAGCCCGTCACACAACCATGAACGACGGGATGACGCCTGCATCAGCGTAACCGCGATCCGCACCTCGCTGGCAACCTCTGACCGATCCTGCCGACATTCGCCACTGTTGCTTGACTCAGCCCATCGGTGGTCGCTTTACTCGCCTAGGCGCAGTGAGCGCGCCACCGATGCCCCAGCCGGTAGGGATCGTCGATCCCGAGCCCGGCACCAGGCGCCAGGGCCGCGGCCCGAGGCGGGGTCGCATCCCGGTACCCACGGAGTCAGTCGTGCGTTGTCCCCGTTCCCTATCACTCCTCAAGCCTGCGGTCGCCGTTCCAGCGGCGCAGCGAGGCCGAACAAGTCACCATCAGAGCGAGCGACTGGTTGAGGACTCGGCGGTCATCCGCCGGGTCGCGCGTGAGGGACTGCTGATCGCGGGTGGTGGACGAGCTACCGTGCTGCAGATCTCACATCCCCAGATCGCCCAGGGCACAGCCGACTTCAGCAACTTCGCTGGTCGGCCACTCAACCGCCTTCACGCCACGGTGACCTATCTCTACGGAGTCCTCTTCGGCACCCGCGAAGAAGCCCGAAAGGTGAGCGATGCGGTCGTCGCGATGCACCGCAGAGTCTCGGGCCGTGGCTATTCTGCCAACGACCCCGAACTGCAGGTCTGGGTCGCCGCCACGCTGTACGACACCGCAATGGTCTTGTACGAGCCGGTCTTCGGCCAGTTGTCGGATGCGGACGCCGACGCTTGCTACCAGCAATACAGCGTTCTCGCCACAGCCATCGGTTGCCCCGAGCACGCATGGCCGGCTTCACGCGCCGAGTTCTCCGACTACTGGCAGGAAATGATTTCGACGCTGCCCATCGGTGACACCTCACGCGAGCTAGCCCGCGCACTCCTCTCTCCTGCCGACCTTCCGCTGATCCTGCGTCCCACTGTGCCGCCATACCGGTTCATCACCATCGGGTTGTTGCCCGACGCAATCAGACAGCGTCTGGGCTACTCGTGGACGCCACGGCAGGACCGGCTGCTCCACCACGGCCTCCGCCTCACCTCAGCCATCTACCCACACCTGCCACTAACCCTGAGAGAAGCACCCAAAACCCACTTCCTCAACTCACTCCGACGACGAACACCGCAGCCGGAATGAATTCGGGGCAGTCCCAGCTTCTCTTACCGACACCCCGATTGGCGAGGTCCGCCGAGCTGAAGGAGCTGATCTTCTGCGGGTCAGAGGTTCGCCGGCCGACTTGTTTCGAGCTGTGTGGTGATCCAGTCGCCGGCGGCTTCGGCGGTGGTGTTGGCGTGGTCTCCGATCATGGAGAGGTGGTCGCCCGGCACCAGGCGAGTCGTGTGGGGAAACGGCCAATGGACCCGCACGGTGGAGGCTGACTCGGCTTGGAGGCAGAGCGTTGGTGTCGAGATGGGTTCGGATGCCCAGCCGAGGCTGAGTCCGAGGTAGTGCCCCATGGCGCTGAGGCTGATGTCGGTGATCGGAGACTGCGCGCTCTGGTCGGCCCAGTGGCGAGCCATGAGCGCGGAGAAGACCCCCTTGCCGAGGGATGATCGCGTGGCCTCGACGGGGTCCAGGAGGACGACTGCCCTAGGAGGTTCGCTGACGAGCTCGAGGCGGCGTGCAACCTCGTGGGCGATGACGGCACCCGAGGAGTATCCGAGGAGGACGAGCGGGCGTCCGTCGGCGTGCTTCGAGATGGCTTCAGCGACTGCGGCAACCAGTGCCTCTCGGGTCGGCAGCAACTGCTCGCCAGCGTGGTAGCCCGGTAGCTTGACGCCGGAGAGATCTGGGCAGGCGAGGAGTTGCTTGGCGAATTCCTGAAACTGAGCCGGGTCTGCTGGAGCGACCAGGGACGGAACACAAACCACGCGGGGACCGGTTCGCCCGCGGGTCAGGGTGATGATCGCGGGTCTTTCCTGCACTTGCGGTGGTGCGTCGGATGCCAGGCGTGTTTGCGCCGCGCCGCGGGCCAGGTCGAATGCCTTGCCGTCATCGTCGGATTCACATGCCTCGCGGAAGGCCTCGGTGAGCGTGCCGGTCCTGGGTGTGGGCGTGGGTGGCTCCGTGGTGGTGCTGAGCCTGGTGTCCAGCTCGTTCGCCAGAGCTGTCGGGGTGGGATGGTCGAAGATCGCTGTGGTGGGCAGTCGTAGGCCGGTGGCCACGTTGATTCTGTTGCGGAGCTCCACCGAGGCCAACGAGTCGAATCCGGATTCGCGGAAGGGGCGGTCGGGATCGACCGCGTCCGAGCTGGTGTGTCCTAGGACCCAGGCGGCATTTACCCGGACGAGGTCCAGGAGCAGGTGATGCCGGCCGGCAGCTGGCAGCGAGGCCAACTGCTGCGTCAACGAGATCGAGGTTCCGCCGGCGGAGACGTTCCTGGCGCGCCGTGACGGTTGGCGGATCAGTGCCTGGAGCAGCGTTGGCACATCGCCGGCCTTGGCTCGCTCGGCGAGTACCGTCATGTCCAGGTGAGTGGCTGCGATGATCGGCTCATCGATCGTCCGGGCCGCGTCGAACAGCGCCAGACCGTCGGCGGTGGGCAGCGGCCGGAGTCCGTCGCGGCTGAGCCGCGACACGTCGGTGCCGCCGAGGTGGCCGGTCATCCCACTGGCCTGCGCCCAGAAGCCCCAGGCCAGCGACTGGGCTGGAAGGCCGTGTCCTCTGCGGTGCTGAGCCAGCGCATCCATGAAGACGTTGGCGGCCGCGTAGTTGGCCTGACCCGGCCCGCCGAGCTGGCCCGACATCGAGGAATACAGCACGAACTCGGCGAGGTCCACGTCACGGGTGAGTTCGTGAAGGTTGATAGCCGCGTCGACCTTGGGCCGCATCACCGCGTCGACCCGGTCCGGGGTCAGGGAGGCGATGACTCCGTCGTCCAGCACCCCGGCGGTGTGGATCACGGAGGTCAGTGGGTGGCTGCCGGGAATTGCGGTCAGCAACTCCTGCAGGGCATGGCGGTCGGCTGTGTCGCAGGCCGCGATGGTGACGGTGGCGCCGAGTGCGGAGAGTTCCCGCTGGAGGTCGGCCGCGCCGGGTGCGTGTGCTCCGCGCCGGCTGGTGAGCAGCAGGTGGCGTGCGCCGCGGGCGGTGACGAGGTGGCGGGCCAGGGCCGAGCCGAGAGTTCCGATACCACCTGTGATGAGGATCGTTCCGTCCGGATCGAACGGCCGTGGAATGGTGAGGACGTTCTTGCCGATGTGCCGGGCCTGGCTGAAGTGGCGGAAAGCCTCGGGTGCGCGGCGGATGTCCCAGGTGTTGACCGGTAGCGGTCGCAGCGTGCCCGACTCCAATAGGCCCACCAGTGCTGCGAGCATGGTCGCGATGTGGTCCGGGCCGGCTTCTCCGGTGTCGAACGCCTGGTAGCGGACACAGATGTGATCGGCTGCGACCTTCTCGGGGTCCCGGATGTCGGTCTTGCCCATTTCCAGGAAGCGCCCGCCCGGCCGGAGCAAGCGCAGCGACGCATCGACGAAGTCGCCGGCCAGGCAGTCCAGTACCACGTCCAGGCCTTCGCCCTGCGTTGTGGCGCGGAAGGCTTCCTCGAAGTCGAGGTCGCGGGAGGAGGCGATGTGGGCGTCGTCGAGGCCGAGCTCGCGCAGGGCCTCCCACTTACCGGGGCTGGCGGTGCCGAACACCTCGGCGCCCAGATGCCGGGCGATCTGCACGGCAGCGTTCCCGACGCCGCCGGTGGCAGCGTGAACCAGGACCCGGTCACCTGTCTTGACGTCGGCGAGTTCCGCCAGGGCGTAGTAGGCGGTGACGAACGCGGCAGGAAAGGAGGCTGCTTCCGGGAACGCCCAGCCGCCGGGCATGCCGACCAGCATCCGATGGTCGGTCGTCGCAGCCGAGCCGAAGGTGGTGCTGCCGGTGAACAAGCCGGTCACGCGATCGCCTGGGGCGAACCTCGTGACTCCCTCGCCGACCTCGGCCACCACGCCCGCGCCCTCCAGCCCGATGCTTCCCCAGAAGTCGAACGCGACGGGGACGAGGCCCAGAGCCTTGACCACGTCACGGAAGTTCATCCCCGCGGCCCGCATGGTGACGCGAACCTGTCCGGGCCCCGGCGGGAGGCCGGCCTCGGGCGACTCCACCAGGGCGAGGTTGTCCAGTGTCCCGGTCTCACCGGTGTCCAGTCGCCATGACGCTGTGGGGGGCACAGCCAAGGATCGGGTCGAGGCGACGGGCAGGAGCCTGGGCAGGTAGGCGGTGCCTGCGCGCAGGGCGAGCTGTGGCTGCCCTGAGGCGATGGCCGTCGGCAATGCGGCAGCGGATCCGTCCGCGTCGTCGATGTCCACGAGCACGAACCGGTCGGGGCTTTCTGTCTGGGCCGATCTGATCAATCCCCACACCGCTGAGTGGGCGGGGTCCAAGATGTCGTCGCCGTCGGAGATCGCCACAGCGCCACGGGTCACGATCAGCAGCCGGGACTGGGTGAATCGCGGGTCGGCGAGCCAAGATTGCGTCAGCGTCAGAGCCCGGTGGGTCGCGGCGCGAACCTCCCCGGCGCAGAGGGCGGAGGCCGGTTCGGCCGACAGACACACGGCCACGACATCGTGGCCCTGCGGGCTAGGCAGTCCGGCGAAGTCCGGAGAGGCGTCCACGGTGACACCGGCCGCGATCAGGGCCCGGATGAGAGCCTCATCGGCGCCGACGAGGGCCCACCGCTGGCCGGGTGCCGCTGCCGGGATCGGCATCATGGGCGTCCAGCTGAGTCGGAAGAGCGAATCCTTGCCGCCTGCCGGAGCGGATCGGCGGAGCCCGTCGGCGGAGATCGGGCGAAGCAGCAATTCCTCGGCCGTGGCCACCGTGGCTCCAGTCGAGTCCGCAACGGTCAACGTCACGGTATCGGGGCTGGAGGATTCCAGCCGAACGCGCAACGCTGCTGCACCGACGGCCTGCACTCGCACACCTCGCCAGAGGAATGGCAGCTTGATCTGGGTCGACGGAGCCGTACCGCGGGCCCCTGCCAGATCAGCGGCGAGCATTCCGTGCAGGGCGGCGTCCAGGAGCGCCGGATGGACGGCGTAACCGTCCGCTTGAGCCTGCAGGTCCGCGCTCAGGCCGACCTCGGCGAATGTCTCCCGACCGCGCTGCCACACCGCCGTCAGGTTCTGGAAGGACGGCCCGTACTCATAACCCCGCTCGGCGAGCCGTGGATAGAAGTCACCGATATCGACGGCGACGGCTCCTGGCGGCGGCCACGTTTCGAAATCTGCATCCCTCGGGGTGAGGGTGGCGACGGTGGACACGGTCCCGGAAGCATGCCGGGTCCATGCTGTCACGGTGCCGGTGCCCTTGGCGCGGGAGTGGATGGTCAATGCGCGGCGTCCGTCCTCGCCTGGCTCGCCCACGACGACCTGGATCATGACCTCGTCGCGTTCCTGGAGCACCAGGGGAGTTTCAAGGACGAGTTCGTCGATCTGATCGCTGCCGAGCCGGTCGGCTGCCTGCAGCGCCAGTTCGAGGAGCGCTGTGCCCGGGACCAGAACGGTGCCCAGCACGGCGTGGTCGGCCAGCCAGGGGTGTGTACGGAGCGACAGCCGCCCTGTCAGCAGGAGACCGTCGGATTCCGCGAGGTGGATCTGCGCGCCGAGCAGCGGGTGATCGTCACGCTCCAGACCGGCCGACGCCACGTCGGCCGTCTGCCCGGTCGCCTCGAGCCAGAACCGTTCGTGCTGGAAAGCGTAGGTCGGCAAGTCCACCGGGCGGCCGCCGCGCAACGCCGTACCCCAGTCGACCGTGACACCGTGGGCGTGGGCGTGGGCCAGCGCGCGACGGAATCCGTCCAAGCCGCCTTCAGCCCGGCGCAACGTCGTCAGGACGGCCGCGCTCCGGCCGGTGGCCTCGACCGTCTCCAGCATTCCGGTGCCGAGCACCGGGTGCGGGCTGACCTCCAGCAGCACTCCGTGCCCGTCCTCGAGTACGGTACGCAGGGCCTGCTCGAACCGGACGGTCTCCCGCAGGTTCCGATACCAGTAGTCGGCGTCCAGGTCCGCAGTGAGGACACGGTCGCCTGTCACCGTGGAGTAGAACGGGATGGCGGGCCGTCGTGGTTCGATCGCCGACAGATCGGCGAGGAGCCGCTCGCGAATGTCCTGCACATGCGAGGAGTGCGAGGCGTAGTCCACTGCCACGCGGCGCGACCACACGCCCTCGGTCGCACAGCCTGCCAGCAGTTCCTCCAAGGCGTCGTCGTCTCCCGACACCACCACGCTCCCGGGTCCGTTGATCACGGCGAGGGAGAGCCTGCCGCCCCACGGAGCGATCCGTTGGGACGCCTCCTCTGCGGACAGGGCCAGCGAGATCATGCCGCCGCGCCCCGACAGCGCCAGGATCGCCTTGCTCCTCAGCGCCACAACCATCGCGGCATCCTCCAACGACAGGGCTCCCGCCACGCATGCGGCGGCGATCTCTCCCTGGCTGTGGCCGATCACCGCGTCCGGTCGCACCCCGTGGTCCTGCCACAGGTCCGCTAGAGACACCAGCATCGCGAACAACACCGGCTGGACGACGTCCACCCGGTCCAGCCCGGGAGCCCCAGCGCCGCCGCGCAGGACCTCCGACAACGACCAGTCGACATGTGGGGCCAGCGCGTCGGCGCACTCCTGCATGCGCCGGGCGAACGCAGGCGATTCATTCAGCAGATCCAGCGCCATGTCCGCCCACTGCGACCCCTGGCCAGGAAAGACGAACACTGTTTTGGCCTCGGGGATCGCCTTCGCGTGGACCACCTGGGGCGCGGGTGTCGACTCGGCCAAAAACGCCAGACCGCCGAGCAGATCGTCACGGTCACTGCCCAGGACGACACCACGGTGAGCGAACCGGGTACGGGCGGTCAGCGAGAATCCGATGTCCCTCGGATCCGCCTCAGGACGAACACGCAGATGCTCGAGCAGCCTGTGTGCCTGGTCCCGCAAAGACTGGGGTGTGCGGGCCGACAGCACCCACGGCACCAGGCCGTGATCTCCGCTGTCCTCCGACGGCACCGACGTGTGCACGGCAGGCGGTGCCTGTTCGACGATCACGTGGGCGTTGGTACCGCTGATCCCGTAGGCCAGCACGCCCGCACGCCGCGGCCGGTCCGTTTGTGGCCACTCGGCCGCCTCGGTGAGCAGCACCAGGTTCCCTGCGGACCAGTCGACATGCGGAGACGGCTCGCCGATGTGCAGGGACCTGGGCATCACCCCGTGGCGGATCGCCATCACCATCTTGATGACCCCCGCGACCCCCGCGGCCGCCTGGGCGTGACCGATGTTGGACTTCAACGACCCCACATGGACCGGCGACCGCGCGGGACGGTCCTGACCGTAGGTCGCCAGCAGGGCCGTGGCCTCGATCGGGTCACCGACTTTCGTGCCGGTGCCGTGCGCCTCCACGACATCGATGTCACGGGAGGTGAGTCCGCAGGAGGCGAGGCCCTGGCGGATCACCAGTTCCTGAGAGGCACCGTTAGGCGCCGCGAACACCCTGCTCGCACCGTCCTGGTTGACCGCCGAACCTCGCAGTACCGCCAGAACCGGGTAACCGAGCCGTTGAGCATCTGACAACCTGGCCAGCAGCAGCATCCCCGCGCCCTCACCCGGGCCGAACCCGTCGGCGGACGCCGAGAAGCTCTTGCTGCGGCCGTCCCGGGCCAACCCGCGCTGACGACTGAAATCGACGAGATAACCCGGTTCAGCGATCACCGTGACACCGCCGGCCAGAGCCAGCGAGCACTCCCCGGCCCGCAGCGACGAAGCGGCCAGGTGCAGCGCGGTCAACGATGACGAGCACGCCGTGTCCAGCGAGATAGACGGCCCCAGCAGGCCAAGAAAGTACGAGACTCGACCAGAGATCGCCGCGAGCATGCCGCCGGCCAGGCTGCTCGCCTCCGCGCCGGTGCCCTCGCCCGAACGCGGCCCGTAGTTCTGATCGAATGACCCCACGAACACACCTGTCGCCGAGGACTTCAAGGATGCCGGATCCACCCCCGCCCGCTCGATGGCCTCCCAAGCCGTCTGGAGGACCAGTCGCTGCTGCGGATGCATCCCCCGCGCCTCGCGAGGGCTGACCCCGAAGAAGTCCGCGTCGAAGCCCGCGGCCTCCTCGAGGAACCCGCCCTCACGCAGATACAGCGTGCCTGGATTATCCGGATCGGGGTGATAGAGCCCTTCAAGATCCCAGCCACGATCAGTGGGCAGGCCCCCGATCACATCGCGTTCGGCGAGCACCAGATCCCACAGATCCTCCGGCGACCGCACTCCGCCGGGCAGATGGCATGCCATACCCACGATCGCGACCGGCTCGGCCGCCCCGCCGCCCATCCCGATATCAGCCTCGGCAGGCAGCTCACGATCTCGCCCCTCCAGCGCTTCCCGAACGACCTGCCCCTGCGATCTACTCACATCGACCAACTCCCGGACTAACACAGCTCGCGAAGCACATGGACGTTGTGCACGATCTGCCGACGAACGGTTTAGATGGGAACCCCTACCGCCCAACCCCTCGACGACGATGTCCCTGGCTCGATCGACCCCAGGCAGAAGCCCCGGCGAGCCCCGAGCAACACCTTGCCCATCAACTGGACTCCTCAGGGTTCCGTAACCCGACAGGCCCCTGCCCCCACAGCCCTCCCTGATAGGTGGGCTGGCCCCGAGATACGAACGAAACAGGCCATCGCTGGGCGGTATGCGTAAACGAGGGCTGCGCTACGACAGACGCTAGTTGCGATCACCATGATCGGGAACAAGTCAATTTCATATCCTAGGCATCGATGCCTTGCATACTTGGCCCCGCTCTTTCATCGGCTCGGTGAGTTCGGGTGTGCGGGCGTTGGAGTCGGCGCCCCCAGACATGCCACATCCTGTGGCCGCCATTGCCCATGGGCACGCGCTCGGCGTGCGACTCCGGTCTCACGACCCGAGCCTGTCTTCCAGGTTGAGGCGGCTCCGGGCGTTGAAGGTGGCGATGAGGTCGGGGAGTTCGCTGAGGCTGTCGATGTGCATTGTGGGTTCGTCGCCGTCCAGGATTTGCTGGACAAGGTTCCACGGGCCGCGACGGATCAGCGCGGTGTGCAAGCCGACAGTGGCGGCCGGGTGGATGTCGTTGTCAAGTCGGTCCCCCACGTAGATGATTTCGTCGGGCTGGAACGGGGCGCACTCGACGAGACGCTCGAAGAACCCCGGATCAGGTTTCGCCACTCCCCACTGTTCGGAGGTGGCGATCAGGTCGCAGGGCAGGTCCAGCGAACGCAGGATGCCGAGCGATTTGGCTGTCTGGTTCCCGGCGATGCCCGTCCAGACGCCGGCGGCGCACAATGTGACCAGGGTGGGTCGCACATCGGGGTAGAGGTCTTGTTCGGTGAACCGCTCCAGGTCGTCCTCGGCCGCGCGGCGGGCGCGTGCCGCTGCCAGGTCGGTACCCGGTATGAGCAGGCCCAGCGCGTCGTGCTCTTCCAATCCGCGGCTGAGGGCCACCCCGACGGCGGCGGCGAAGGTGTGGGCAGGGACGCCGAGCCAGTTGGCCCACTGACGGTATTCGCGCTCGCAGTTGACCACGCACTCGGCGATATCGAGAACGACCGCTCGGATCACTGGGCCGCCTCTTGCTGGGGCAAGCCGCTCAGCGTCGCGTCCAAGCCCTTCTTGCGCCAGGAATCGATCATCTGTTGTGTCCAGTTGGCGACACGGCGCGCCAGTTCGGCGTCGCCGCTGGACTCCAATGCCCTGTCCAGGTGACCTTGGGCTAGTCGGAAGTGATCGGACGCCATGTCCACTGTGGCCACCAAGCCCGACTCCCAGTCGTGGCGGCCGAACGCCTGCAGAGTCTGCAGGCTCAGCGGGTCGCCGGGTTGGTGGCCCTTGCCCGCCGACTCGATGAGCAAGGTGAGGGCCATGGTGAAGTTCCCGAGCTCGACATCGAAGTCCGCAGTTTTCGACCTCGCCTGCCCTGATTTCCCCAGCCAGGCTTCGATGTCCTCGACATCATCGGCCAGCTGGAAACCTGCTCCGAATTCGCGGATGGCGCAGCGCAGGTCTCGGTCGTCCACCGGGTGCGGCGCACTGGACAGGCATCCCACGATGAGTCCGAGTTCGAGCATCGCGGAGGTCTTGCCGTCGTTGATGGCCTCCTGGGTTGCCCTGGCCTTGATCCGGCCACGCTCGTGTGACTCTCGTAGCTGCGCCACGTTGACCTGGCGGAAAGCCTTGATGAATGCGTCCGCCAGCTCGAAGGAGTCCGCGTGGGCGATCGCCAGCGCCCTCGTGGAGGCGAGATTTCCGATCAGGAGCGCTTGTTCGAACCCGACCGACTTCCAGAGCGTGGGCACACCACGACGTACGGTGCCCTTGTCCATGATGTCGTCGTGGATCAAGGTCGAGGTGTGGAGCAGTTCCAGCGCGACACAACGCCGAATCAGGCGATCCGAGAGTTGACCTGCCGTGACAGCGGCCAGGCGAGACCGTATTTGCCGGCCCGCGGCCAGCGCGCTCGCGTGGCTGGCCAGCCCGTACGGCGCAAGGATTCGGCTGTACTCGCCGTCGAGCTCCGCCGTCAGCTGCGACGCGAATGCCGCGAGATCAGAACTGTTCGTCGTGGCTTGCTGCATCATGCCTCCATTGCTTGTCAGATCGGGGTGATCGGCAGCTTGAGAACGCCAGCGGCGTGATCGGGAACGGCCGCGTTGTTCGGGGCGATGGGCTGTAGCCGTTCGTAGCCACGCTCTAGGGCCGGCCGGGGATCAGGATCGCCGTTGTTCGGCCAGAACGACATCGCTCGTTCGGCTTGCGCCGTGATGCTGAGGGACGGGTTGGCGCCGAGATTGGCCGAGATGGTGGAGCCGTCGGCGACGTGGAGGCCAGGGTGACCGTAGAGGCGTTGGTAGGCGTCCACGACGCCGGTTGCGGGTGAGTCCCCGATCGGGCAGCCGCCGAGGAAGTGGCCGGTACTGGGGATGTTGAACAGGTCGAACACCGCACCTTTCGGGATGCCGCCCATCTTGTCGGCGATACGACGGCTCACCTCGTGGGCGACCGGGATCCATACCGGGGGTTTCGCGTCGGGTCCCGGCCTGGTGGTCAGCTTCCTGCCGAGGAGACCGCGCTTGGTATAGGCGATGAGCGAGTTGTCATCCGTCTGCATCGCGATCAAGCCCAGTGTCTGCTGGGACCAGCCGCGCGGGTTGTGGATCTTCCCCAAGGTGCGCCAGTTGGCCAGCATGACCCGCAGCCCGGACAGGAGTCGTCGACGGCCTTCTTCCGGGTCGACGAGGACGGTGGTGGTGAGTGAGAGGAAGTTGCTGCCCTTACCGCCCAAGCGGCCCAGCTCGATGTGGGTTACGTCGTCGGGATGGAAGGACGACGTGATGGCGACGCCACGGCTGTAGTCCGCGTCGATGTGCAGGGACCTCGGGTACAGCACAACTGCGGAGTTCGTCCGCGTCAGCTTTCCCAGCGTGGCCGAGATGTTCGGGAGCCGGCCGGAGTCTTTGAGCTTATGCAGCAGCTTCTGGGTGCCCAGAGCCGCTGCCGAGAAAATCACCTGTTCTGCGGTGTAGGAACGTTTCATTCTGCGGAGCTTGCCGCCGGTACGGACCGTGTCGATGCGGTAGCCGCCGCTGGGCAGCGGGGTCACTGCGTTGACGGTGGTTAGGGGCTGAACGATAGCGCCGGCTTGCTCGGCGAGGTACAGATAGTTCTTGACGGTCGTGTTCTTCGCGTTGTGCCGGCAGCCGACGATGCATTCACCGCAGCTCCTGCAGGTGTTGCGGGCTGGTCCGGCGCCACCGAAGTACGGGTCGGGCGTTAGCGTGCCCGCGGGCCGGCCGGGGTCACCGAAGTACACGCCGACCGGTGTCCGTCTGAAGGTGGCGCCACGGCCCATGTCACTCGCGACCTCCTGGAGTAGGTCGTCGGCCACGGTGTTCTCGGGAACCTCGACCACGCCGAGCATCCGTTCGGCCTGGTCGTAGTAGGGGGCGAGTTCGGCCTTCCAATCTGTGATGTGCGCCCACTGCTTGTCCAGGAAGAACGCGTCGAGCGGGCGGTAGAGAGTGTTGGCGTAGACGAGTGATCCGCCACCGACTCCGGCGCCGGACAGCACGAAGGTGTTCTTCAGCAGCGTCATGCGCAGGATGCCGTAGCAGCCGAGGCCGGGTGCGAACAGATAGCGCCGCAACCGCCAGGACGTTTTCGCGAAGTCGCCGTCTGCGAACCGCCGCCCGGCTTCGAGAACCCCGACCCGGTAGCCCTTCTCCGTCAGGCGCAGTGCGGAGACGCTGCCACCGAAGCCGGAACCGATCACGAGGACGTCGTAGTCGAAGTCGGTCATGTCAGCGCTCTTGACCGCGCGCGGTCCGCAACGCCCGCGGGCGAAGGCCCGCGAACTTGCCGGTTGTGCCGTACAGCAACTGGACGGCCTTCAGCAGTTTGGGGGAGATCCGTTCGTCCGTCGGGTAGAAGTGCAGGTCCTTGTTCGGAAAGGACCGTGCGATTACGACGGCGTGGTCACTCAGCCACCCTTGCATCCGGCGTAAGACCAAGGCGCGACCGTTGAACCCCATCGCGTTCCAGGCCGACTGAGCCGCCCGTCCCTGCCTTGCCAGGTCGGCCACCGCCGCAGCATCGAGGATCGAGGCCACGCCGATCCGTTCACCGGTTGCCGGGTTCACGACCACCAACTGGTTGGCAACCGGCGGACTCGCGCTGGTGGCCGTCATGACAATCGCTTCTCCGATCCAGCTCGGCGGAGATTGGGGCCAGACGAGTTTGCCTTATGCCAACGCCGAAACGTTGCGCGTACGGTCACCTCGCTTCCCCCTCGAAAGCCGCGCCCGTTGGCGTCGGCGGGCTGTCTCTGCCCGTGCGCAGTTCGGGCGGGAGGGAGAAACGGAGGGTCTCCTGAGTGACGGAGACTTCTTCGACTTCTGGGTATCCGCGATCGGCCAACGCGCGCAGCAATCCGGACACGGCGGACTCAGGCGCAGAGGCGCCTGCGGTCACCCCTACGACCTGGACGCCTTCGAACCAGTCGTCGCGGACTTGGTCCGCGTCATCGACGAGGTAGGCAGTGTGTGCTCCGGCGCGCAGTGCGACCTCGACGAGGCGCATCGAGTTCGATGAGTTCGTGGAGCCCACGACGAGGAGGAGGTCGCATCGGGCCGCGATTGCGCGTACCGCCTCCTGGCGATTCTGACTGGCATAGCAGATGTCGTCGCTCGGCGGGTTCGTTAGATGCGGAAAGCGTTCACGCAGTGCCTCGGCGACCGCGACCACCTCGTCGACGGCGAGTGTGGTCTGGGATAGCCAGATCAGCTTGTCTGGATCCTCCGCTTGCAAGTTCGCAGCTTCCTGCGGGGTAGCAACGGTCTGGATACTCCCTGGCGCTTCGCCTCTGGTGCCCTCCACCTCCTCATGCCCGCTATGGCCGATCAACGCGATCTCATAGCCCTCCTGCGCGAAGCGGACGACCTCCCGGTGGACTTTCGCCACCAGCGGACACGTCGCATCGATGACGAGCAGACCTCGTTCCGCGGCTTGCTTATACACGCTTGGTGATGCTCCATGGGCAGAAATGACGACCACGGAGCCCTCTGGAACCTCATCCAACTCCTGGACGAACACCGCCCCGTAGCCAGTGAGTTCGCGGACCACATGGACGTTGTGCACTATCTGCCGACGGACATAGACGGGTGGTCCGTGCCGCTTGAGCACCTCGTTAACAGTGTCCACAGCTCGATCGACCCCTGCGCAGAAGCCTCGGGGAGCCGCGAGTAGCACCTTGCCCATCATCCGGCGATCGCATCCTCACGTAGCGCTTCCCACCTGGGACATAGCCCCATTGCCTACCCGGTGTGCGTAGGCACGAATTCGCTGTCAGAGACAATAATCGCGACCACTGTGATCGGGAACCAACCGATTTCAGATACCAGGTATCGATACCATGCATACCCGCGGCGAAAGCTTTTCAGCTGCAACCGGCAAGAAGCTGGGCTCCCCTATTGCCAATCCGGTGAATGCGTTGGAGCCTGAAATGCTCGGACTCGGGCAGTGATCGGGAGGATTTCAGGTGGGCATCCTGGATTTGATCAAAACACCGAATGATCTTCGCCACCTGACCGATTTTCAGCTGCGTGAGCTGGCCTCGGAGATCCGCGACGTGCTCGTCGAGAC
This sequence comes from Kribbella antibiotica, assembly GCF_004349055.1. GTDB lineage: Bacteria > Actinomycetota > Actinomycetes > Propionibacteriales > Kribbellaceae > Kribbella > Kribbella antibiotica. The sequence goes on along the minus strand of NZ_SMKX01000012.1, from coordinate 2,837 downwards.
GGTGTCGCGGACCGGTGGTCACCTGGGTCCGAACTTGGGCATGGTGGAGATCACGCTGGCGATGCACCGGGGGTTCTCCTCGCCGCGGGACCGGTTGGTCTACGACACCGGGCACCAGACCTACGTCCACAAACTGCTCACCGGCCGTGCTGCGACGTTCGACACGCTCCGTCAGGAAGGCGGCCTCTCGGGATACCCGAGCCAGGCCGAGTCCGAACACGACGTGGTCGAGAACAGCCACGCCTCGACCTCGCTCTCGTACGCCGACGGCCTCGCCAAGGCGTACCGGCTGCGCGGCGAGGACCGGCATGTCGTCGCGCTGATCGGTGACGGCGGCCTGACCGGCGGGATGGCCTGGGAGGCGCTCAACAACATCGCCGCGGCCGATGACCTCAAGCTCGTCATCATCGTCAACGACAACGGCCGCTCGTACAGCCCGACCGTCGGCGGCCTGGCCACGCACCTGACCAGTCTGCGCACCAATCCGCGGTACGAGAAGATCCTCGACCTGATCAAGAAGAACCTCGGCCGCGTGCCGTACGTCGGCCCCCCGATGTACGAGGTGCTGCACGGGGTGAAGAAGGGCCTGAAGGACATGCTCGCCCCGCAGGGCATGTTCGAGGACCTCGGCCTCAAGTACGTCGGCCCGGTGGACGGTCACGACCGGCAGGCGATGGAGGACGCGCTCGCCAAGGCGAAGGCGTTCGGCGGCCCGGTGATCGTGCACGCGGTCACCCAGAAGGGCTTCGGGTACGCCGCCGCCGAGCAGGACGAGGAAGACAACTTCCATCAGGTCCGGCCGAAGAGCAAGCCGCGCGGCTGGACCGACGTGTTCGCCGAGGAGATCATCGAGATCGGCCACCGCCGGCCCGATGTCGTCGCGATCACCGCCGCGATGCTGCACCCGACCGGCCTGGCCCCGTTCGCCAAGGAGTTCCCCGACCGGATCTTCGACGTCGGCATCGCCGAGCAGCACGCGGTGACGAGTGCCGCGGGCCTGGCGATGGGTGGTCTGCACCCGGTCGTCGGCCTCTACGCGACCTTCCTCAACCGTGCCTTCGATCAGCTGCTGCTCGACGTCGCGCTGCACAAGTGCGGCGTCACCTTCGTGCTCGACCGGGCCGGCGTCACGGGTGACGACGGCGCGAGCCACAACGGCATGTGGGACATGTCGATCCTCCAGGTTGTACCGGGCCTGCGGCTGGCGGCGCCGCGGGACGGCACCCGCCTGCGTGAGCTGCTGAACGAGGCGGTCGAGGTCGACGACGCCCCGACCGTACTGCGGTACGCGAAGGGCGAGGTGCTCGCCGATATCGACGCGATCGACCGCGTCGGCGGCTGCGACGTCCTGGTCCGTACCGGCACCGACGTGCTCATCATCGGCATCGGCTCGATGGCCGCCACCGCCGTCGACGTCGCGAAGCGGCTCGAGGCGCAGGGTTTCGGCGTCACCGTGGTCGACCCGCGCTGGGTCAAGCCGGTCGACCCGAAGCTGATCGAGCTGGCGGCCAGGCACAAGTTCGTCGTGACGATCGAGGACAACGGCCGGGCCGGCGGGTGCGGCGCGGCGATCTCGCAGACGCTGCGCGACGCGGGTGTCACGACGCCGGTGCGCGACTTCGGCATCCCGCAGGAGTTCCTCGGGCACGCCAAGCGCGACAAGATCCTGCAGGAGATCGGCTTGACCGGCCAGGGGCTGGCCCGGGACGTGATAGAGATGATCGCCAAGCAAGGGGACGCGGTCACCAGTGAGTCAGACACCGCGAGCGGCAGGCCAGGCTGGGCCTGACGGCCACCCGGTCGTCGAGGTGTTCGTACCGGCTACACGGCGGGCGCGATACGCGAGTGCCGCAAGGTGATCGAGGAGAACCTGGCGCCGGCCGACGAGAACGGCTCGTCGTCGACCGGGGTCTTCTCGAATCACGACGGCGTCCGCCGCGCGACCCGCTACGGCCTGCCTCGCGATCCAGGGGGATCATGGCAGGACGGCAGGCCTGGCTGCTGAGCAACGGCACCGAGCCGACGGCTGATGTCGAGCAGGGGCGCGCCAAACTCCACCGGCGTGGGGCTTCCTGTGTCTTCAGGTCGGCACGGTGGGGATGTTCAGATGAGCAGTTCGTCGCTCAAGTCAACCAACTGGCGAAGCTCGGAGTCATGCAGGTGATCTATCTGTTGACGAGGGGAACGCTGTGCCGGTATTCGGCAGAACGGGATTGGTGTTCGTGCTGCTCGGTGGAGCGCTGCTGGCCACGGTAGGTCCGGCGCAGGCTGTGCCGCCCGAGAGGTCGGTTGCCCAAGGCAAGAATTGGGTGGTCGAGCCGGTGGCCGATGGCTACCGGGTTACGCTCAGGCTCGCCGCGCCGCTGCCGACGCGCTGCCGCTGATCGCGGTGGACGGCGTACCGATCGGGATGGCGAAACGGTCGCCGGACCGGCGTAGCATCTGGCTGGTGACGCCGAATTCTTCGGTGTCCAAGGCGAAAGATGTCCAGCTGGTTTGGTCGGGGTCAGGCGATCAGAGCCGGGACAAGGGCAAGGAAGGTCAGCGCCCGACTGGTGGCGTGAGTACCAACGAGGACCGGCTGAAGGCGCCGCTGGGCGCGCCGCCGGCGGTCGATCCCGGTGCTACGGGAAAGTATCCGGTCGAGACTGCGGAGTACAACCTGGGCGACGAGGCTGTCCTTCTGGCACGACTGCGGCCAGCAACGGTGAGATATTGAGCCACCGGCCGGGCCTGGACGTGCGGGGGGTTGGACCGGCGACCGCCAGTTGACACCGGCCCCGATCCCTTACTGGCCCCGGGGCCAGCCCATCAAATGGGGTCGGGCGGGGTGTCGG
>NZ_SMKX01000129.1 GCF_004349055.1 Kribbella antibiotica | reverse complement strand
GCTCCCCGGCTCCCCGGCTCCCCGGCTCCCCGGCTCCCCGGCTCTGCGTGCGGGCGCCGGTACGGCGGTTAACCGTCGTACCGGGATCGCCGGGCTACGGTTGGGGGCACCTGTGGGTCTAGGAGGGTACGGCGTGGTTGAGCGGATCGGGCTTGTGGTTCACCAGGGGCGGGAGATGGCCGTCCGGACGGCGGGGACGGTTCGGGCGTGGGCTGACAAGCACGGGATCGGGTGTACCGATATCGACGTGTGGAACGACCATGAGGACCGGCGCGGCGGGATGGCGGAGCTGCATCATGCGGGGGAGCCGGATCTGGTCGTGACGCTTGGTGGGGACGGGACGTTCCTCCGCGGGGCGCGGATTGCGGCGAAGAACAATGCCGCCGTGCTCGGTGTTGACCTGGGGAAGGTCGGGTTTCTGACCGAGGTTGCTTGTAAGGACGTGGAGGCGGCACTGGAGGCGGTGCACCACGGTGGGGCGACGATCGAGGAGCGGATGACGCTCACGATGCGGGCCTCGCGGGCGTTGGAGATTCCGGAGGGGATCGAGTCGCTGCTGCGGTACGGGCATGGGCCGACGTTGCCGCCGCCGGCGGTTCGGCCGGAGAGCACCGAGGGGAACGGGTGGGGTGTCGCGCTCGACGTGACGGCGCTGAATGACGTCGTACTGGAGAAGCTGGCGCGGGATCACCAGGTGGCGCTTGGCGTGTATCTGGCGGGGCGGTTGCTGGCGTCGTACTCGGCTGATGCGGTGATCGTGGCGACGCCGACCGGGTCGACGGCGTACAGCTTCGCGGCGGGTGGGCCGATCTTGTCGCCGAATACGAACGCGATCGTGTTCACGCCGGTGGCTCCGCACATGACCTTCAACCGGAGTGTGATTGCGGCGCCGGACGAGCCGATCGCGCTGCGGGTGCTGCCGCATTCGGGGCAGGCTGCGGTGAGCATCGACGGGCAACTGCGCGGCGTACTGGATCCGGGGGACTGGATCGGGGTGTACGGATCGGCGCGGCCGCTGCGGCTGGTGCGGCTGCGGCCGACCGACTTCTACGGGCGGTTGCGGGACCGGTTCCGGCTGACCGATGCGCCGGCGACGGGGATCGACGGGGAGTCGGATGCGTTCTTCCTGCCGTCGGATTCGCCGGTGCCACCGGACATCGCGCACCTGCGGCTGCCCCCGGCACCTTCCGCGGCCCGGTAGGGTTCCTCCTCATGCGAAACGTGGTGATCCTGGCCGGGGGCTCGGGGACGCGGCTGTGGCCGATGTCCAGGGACGACAGGCCGAAGCAGGTGCTGCCGTTGGCGGCCGGTGAGTCGCTGCTGCGAGTGGCGTACAACCGGCTGCAAGGACTCGTCGAGCCCGAGAACATCTACGTGTGCACCGTCGGCGCGTATGCCGACGTTGTCCGCAAGGAGCTTCCGGAGCTCGGCCCGCACGCCATCATCGGCGAACCGGCCCGGCGGGACACCGCGAACGCGGTCGGTCTCGCGTCGGCGGTGGTTGCGCGCAACGATCCGGACGCGGTGGTCGCGTTCGTCGGGTCGGACCACCTGATCAGTCCGGAAGATGAATTCCGGGCGTCGATCGAGGCCGGCTTCGCGGTGGTGGAGCAGCGGCCCCGGGCGCTGGTGACGTTCGGGATCGAGCCGACGCACCCGCACACCGGGCTGGGCTACATCGAGCGCGGTACGGCGATCGATGGTACGGCGGCCTTCGTCGTCGACCGGTTCCGCGAGAAGCCGGATCTGGCGACGGCCGAGGAGTATCTGGCGACCGGGCGGTTCTGGTGGAACTCCGGAATGTTCGTCTGGCGGGCCGAGACCGTGCTGAGCGTGCTCGACGAGCTGCTGCCCGAGTCGGCCGCGAACCTGCGTCAGGTCGCATCGGTCTGGGACACGCCCGAGCGGGACGCGACGCTGGCCGGGATCTACCCGAACCTGCGCAAGATCAGTGTCGACTACGCCGTCATGGAGCCCGCCTCACAAGGCAAGGTCGACGCCGAGGTGGTCGTCGTACCGATGCCGGTGCACTGGCTCGACGTGGGCTCGTGGGCTGCCCTCGCCGGCACCTACACCGCTGACCCCAACGGCAACCGCACCGACGGCACCACCCTGTCGTGCCTGCTCGACTCCCACGACAACATCGTCGTCACCGACGACCCCGACCACCTGATCGCCACCGTCGGGCTGACCGGCCACATCATCGTCCACACCAAGGACGTCACCATGGTCTGCCCGTTGTCCGACGGCGAACGAGTCAAGGACCTGGTAGCCCAAGTCCAGTCCGACCACGCCACCAAGTACCTGTAAGAAACCCCTCAAAGGACACCGCCTTCGGCGCGGGCAGTTGTGATGGCGCGGCGGTCCTGCATCACCCAGTAACCTCGGTGATCGGGCAGTTCGAGCGCGTCGCCGAGCGGTGCTGCCGGCAGGTGACTCGAGTTGGTGGGTGACGGGCGTCCGTGGGGACGCAACCACGCCCCCACGGAAGACCGTGAGGGCGTGGTTGGGGAGTGCTGGAGATCAGCCGCCGTTGGGCTCTTGGGCGTCGGTGGCGGGGTACTTCTCCATGAAGTTCTTGAGGGCCTCGCCGCTGACGGAGCCGCAGAACTGGCGGTGCGCCTGGGCTTCGGTGGTGCCGGCCTTGTTGCCGGACCAGTGGGCGAAGGCGAGGTTCTTGCCGTCGGGCCAGGGCTTGCCTTCGTCGGCCTTGAAAGGCGCGGCGATGAACTTGCCGAGGGCGGCGTCGGGGAGCTTGCCCTTGGAGATCTGCTCGATCTGGTCGATCTGCTCCTTCGGGAGGGTGTCCCGGTACCAGAGGATCGTGTAGCCGTGCTCCAGGTTGTGCACCAGGTTGGAGATGGCCGGGCGGTCGGAGAGCGTGTAGAACTTCTTCCCGAACGGGGCCCAGGTCTGGTAGTGCGGACCGGACGACGGCGGCGACTGGTCGTACATGATGACCGTGCCGTCGGGCTTGTGGTCCTGAGTACCGCCGGCCTTGTCGTCGGTCGGCGTGTCACACGAGGCTGCGCTCGCGGCGACGCCGAACTCGTTGACGGCCTGACCCTTGGTCTGCGAGTCCTGGATCAGCTTGATCGCCGGGTAGGCGATGATGGCCAGGCCGACGACGATCGAGGCGATGACGATCAGCACAGTCCGGTTCCGGTCGGACTTGGCCTGATCGCGTTGCATCTTTTCGACCATCTCGCGGCGTGATTGCTTCTGCGACGACGCTTTACCCACAGTGTTGGACTTCCCGGATCCGGGCGGCCATCGTCGCCGCCGTGCGGATGCAGTGTACGAGAGTCACCTAAGAAGTTGCCTAGAAAACTATCGGGACCGTGAGCCGAACGTGACCGTCGCCTCACTCCCAGGCCCGATCCGCACGCTCACGCCGTAGCCTTCCGCGTGCAGCAGCACGGCCAGCCGCTCCGCGATCACGCCGACGGTGACTGGTTCCTCACCAAAGACGGTGACCGAGTTGTCGAGCAGTTGCAGGTGTACGCCCTCAACGCTGTCCAGCAGCCCGTCCCACAGCGCCGGATCAACGTCACGCGTCCCAGCAGGCGCAGCACGCTCCAGTACGGCGGCCCGCGCCGCCTCCCGAGTGCCCAGGCTGAACATGTCCTGCTCAGCGTCTCGGACCAGCGCCCGAGCTCCCGGACCGTGCTCTCCAACCGCCAGTACGACGTCTGCCAGCCCACGCAGCACCGCCACGGGGACGCCGTCCGCCTTGCCCTTCACCAGCTCACTGGCGCTCGCGATCTCGTCAGCCAGCGCCGGCTCGGTCACCGCGAGCACATTGCCGTGACTGTCCGTCGTACCGCGGAGGTCTTCCACTACGCGCACTCCGGCCGCACCGATCGCCAGGTCGACCTGTCCGTTGCGCCATGGCCGCCCGAGGGTGTCCGTGACGACCACACCGACGTTCACGTCGTACCGGGCCTTCAGAGCGTCTCGTAGGGCCCGCGCAGAGGCATCTGGGTCCACTGGGAGCAGCAGGACGGTTCCGGGCGCGGTGTTGGAGGTGTCTGTGCCCGCTGCGGCCATCACCAGGCCGTGCCGGGTCTGGACGATCCTGGTGGCACCCCGCTGCGCCACGACCCGCACCAGCTCGGCGTCGATCGCCTCGTCGCGGGTTCCGAACGTCACCCGGCCCTCTGCCTTGCTCATGATCTTGGAAGTAACCGAAACGACGTCTCCGTCGCGCAGGTCTGCTGAGCCGAGGAGAGCCGCCAGGTCGTCACCGGCCTGCACCTCCGGCAGCCCGGTCACCGGGAAGACCTCCAAGTGTTTCCTCATCGCCGTACAGCCTCCGCGAGGTTCAGAGCCGCGTCAGCCATCGCGGCGGTGGTGGTCTCGTCCGTCATCCACAACGGCACCGCCTGCACATGAATTCCGGCTCCGGCGATCGAATCGGCCTGAATCGCGTCCGAGTCGTCGATCAGCCAGCCGTCCAGTACGCCGCCAGAGGTCCGCGACCCGTAGAACCGGGCCACTGCAGACGCGGTCGACGCCACGCCGACAGCGGCCAGCACCTTGTCGGCCATCCCACGGACCGGACCGGTACCGATGATCGGCGACAGCCCGATGACCGGGGCAGCGGTCTCCCGGACGGCGTCCCGAATCCCCGGTACGCCGAGGATGGTGCCGACCGAGACCACCGGGTTGGACGGTGGGATCAGCACCACGTCCGCCTCGGCAATGGCCTCCAGTACGCCGGGCGCGGGCTTGGCCTTGTCCTGGCCGACCGCGACGATCTGGTGCGCGGTGACCTCGGCGTGCCAGCGCACCCAGTACTCCTGGAAGTGGATGGCCTTGCGCTTACCCGGCTGGTCCGGGTCGTCCACCACGACGTGGGTCTCGACCCGGTCGTCGCTCATCGGCAGCAGCCGCACCGGCAGCTTCCACCGCTGGCACAGCGCCTCGGTGACGGCGGACAGGCCGTAGCCGGCGTCCAGCATCTGGGTGCGGACCAGGTGGGTGGCCACATCCCGGTCACCGAGCCCGAACCAGGTCGGCTCGACGCCGTACGCCGCGAGCTCTTCCTTGATCACCCAGGTCTCGTCCTCACGGCCCCAGCCGCGTTCCTTCGAGATGGCGTCGCCGAGTGTGTACATCACCGTGTCGAGGTCCGGGCAGACCCGGAGACCGAACAGGGTGATGTCGTCGGCGGTGTTCCCCACCACGGTGATCTGGGCGTCCGGGCGGGCCTTCAGAAGCCCGCGGATGAAGGTGGATCCTCCGACGCCGCCGGCCAGCACTGTCAATCGCATGGGGAGAGTCTGCACGAGTCGTCAATGCGGCGAGCCACCGCACGACTATGCTGCGGTGGGTCCGACATCCGCACAGCTCAGTTGTACGGCCCCCAACATCCCGAGGAGTCCTCGTGGTTACCGACGCTACCAAGAAGCTCAGAGAGCCGGTCGCGTACATCCTGCTCGCCTTTGCCGCCCTGTCCGTGCTGGCGGTACTGATCCTGCTGTTCGTCGGCGACAGCGCCTTCACGACCAACGCGCTGCGTGTGCAGGGTCGTCTCGCCCCGACCGAAGTCAGTGGCATCGTGCTGCTGCTCACCCTGGCCGGATCGGTGTGGCTGGTGAACGAAGCGGGCGAGCGCACGCCGAATGCCCGGATCGTCACAACGGCCGCTCTTGCGATCACCGGTGTGGCTGTGCTGATCGGATTGATCGCGGCCTTCGCCGTCTTCGGGGCCCCTGGCTCCGGTGGCCTGAAGACCGTCAACTTCCTGTGGTCGCTCGGGAGCCTCGCCCTGTACGGCGTCGTCGGGTACTACATCTTCAACACGTTCCAGGGTCTGCCCGCAGCCGTCAAGGCGCCGAAGCCGGGTCAGTTCGCACCCCAGGGCCAGTACGGCAACCAGTACGGCCAGCAGCCGGGCCAGCCGCAGTACGGGCAGCAGGGTGGCCAGTACGGTCAGCCGGGCCAGCCGCAGTACGGGCAGCCGGGCTACGAGCAGGGCCAGCAGAACCAGTACGGCGGTTATGGCGCAGCAGCCGGTGCAGGTGCGGCGGCCGGTGTCGCGGGTGGTTACGCAGCAGCTCAGGGTGACCAGCAGCAGTGGCCGCAGGAGCAGGGCTGGAACCAGGGCGAGCAGCAGCAGGCCTGGTCGGCCACCGAGGCCGAGGCGCAGCAGCACCAGCCGGCCGAGCAGGCGTGGTCCGCGGATGCCCAGCCGGGCACCGAGGCAACCCAGCCGTGGAGCTCGGAGGGTCAGCCGCAGCAGCAGTGGAGCGGCCAGGAGGCCCAGGCCAACCAGTGGCCGCAGGAGCAGCCTCCCGCATCACAGTGGAATGACGGAGCTCAGCAGCAGTGGTCCGGTCAGGACTACCCGCAGCAGGAGTGGCCGGCGCAGTCCGGACAGGCCGAGCAGCCGGAGGGCCAGCCTGCTTGGCAGCCCGCCGAGCAGCAGCAGACCTGGCCGGCCGAAGAGGCTCCGGCCGCAGAGCCGGCGCCCGCTGCCGAGCAGCCGGTTGCCGAGCCGGGTGCCGACGAAACCCGCGTGGACACAAGGGTTTCCGAGACCGACAAGGACGACCAGGGTCAGCAGCCGGGCCAGGGTCAGCAGGGCTGGTGGTCGCAGCCGTCCTGACCCCAGGATCGCTGTACCGCAACGCTGTAAGCCCTTACCCGATCTGTTGACACGACAACTTCATAGCAGTTGAACACGTAGCACATGAACACGAGAGGCCTGTGTACACAGGCCTCTCGTTGTTTTGCAGCCATGTTGCGGATGATGCCAATAGCAGACCACAGCTTGACTTCTCGGCATTGCAGGAATGTAATTTCAACCGTGTCGTTCGTTGACACTCGGTATCGGGGACCGTTTTCAGCACACAGAACGGTCGAGGTCAGGCATGTGAACCGCAAACTCACATGTACAGGGGAACGAACAGGGTCGAGGAGGTCGTACCGTGACAGAGCTACTGGCGATTGTCGACGGTGAGGCGATCGAGGAGGAGCCGAACTGGCAGGAACGGGCACTGTGTGCCCAGACCGACCCAGAGGCTTTCTTCCCGGAGAAGGGTGGTTCCACCCGGGAGGCCAAGAAGGTCTGCCTCGGGTGTGACGTCCGAGGTGAATGCCTGGAGTACGCACTCCACAACGACGAGCGCTTCGGAATTTGGGGCGGGCTGTCGGAGCGGGAGCGCCGCAAGCTGAAGAAGAAGGCTGTCTGACCGCCACAGGCACTCTGAGGTAAACAACTTCACACCGAGCTTTCCGCGGGGCCCTGGCTGACTACGTGTCACCGGGGCCCGCGGCTTTTCGGACCGGTACCCGGGCGGCTGTATGGTGACATCCACCGTCCGTACCCACTGAGGTGTCACAGCTCCGCATGGAACAAGAAGCTCCGGCCGGCTGGGAATTCTTCGACTCTGTCGACTTCCCCACCGATCACATCGACGACCCGATGGGTCGCCCGCGAGTCCGGCATGTCGTGACCGCGGTCGTGGTCGGGCACGAGGGCGCTGCCTGGCTGCCGCGGCTGTCCGAGGCACTCTGGGCACTCAACCCACGCCCCGACCGGCTGATCGCCATCGACACCGGCTCGACCGACGAGACCGCCGAACTGCTCGCCTCGATGCCCGGCGTCGAGCCGGTGGTCAGCGTCTCCGCCCGGACCGGCTTCGGGACGGCGGTCGCCCGTGGTGTCGAATCGGTCGGCTTCGCGCCGATCCCGTCGCCGTACGGGCCGTATGGCGACGACGGGCAGATTCCGGTGGTCGAGTGGCTGTGGCTGCTCCACGACGACTGTGCGCCCGCTCCGAAGGCGCTGGAGAAGTTGTTGCTCCAGGCCACCATTACTCCGGATGTCGGCATCTGGGGCCCGAAGCTGCGGCTCTGGCCGCGCGACCGCGATCTGCTCGAGGTCGGCGTCACCACCTCGCTCGGCGGCCGCCGCGACACCGGGATCGAGAACGGTGAGCTCGACCAGGGGCAGCACGACCAGCCGCGCAACGTGCTGGCGGTCAGCTCAGCCGGCATGCTGGTCCGTCGCGATGTCTGGGAGTCGCTGAAGGGTTTCGACCCGCGGCTGCCGATGTTCCGCGACGACATCGACTTCGGCTGGCGGGCGAGCCGGGCCGGTATCCAGGTCGCGGTTGCGCCGGATGCGGTCGTCTATCACGCGCAAGCTGCTGCGACCGGTGAGCGGGCGCTGGCGGGGACTCGCCGGCACGCGTACCAGCTCGACCGTGCGCATGCGTACTACACCGTTCTCGCGAACGCTCCTGGCAAACTGCTGCCGCTGCTGATCCTCAGGTTCCTGTTCGGGACGATTCTGCGCTCGGTCTGGTTCCTGATCGGCAAGACGCCGTCCGGTGCGGTCGACGAGTGGACGGCACTGCTCGGAACACTGCTGGCCGGAGGCTGGACGCAGGCCCGCAAGGACCGCCGCAACCTGGACCAAGTCCCGTACGACGACATCAAGGGACTGTTCTCGCGGTCTGTGAACGCACTGCGTCACAACCTCGAAGAGACCACCGGCACCATCTCGGAGCGCATCCGTGAGGCCTGGGCGGATGAGCCGGAAGAGCAGGTGGTCACCACAGCTCGCCGTGCGAAGTCCACCGCGCGGGTAGCGGTCGACCAGCCGCGTTGGCGCCGGCAGTTGATGCGGCGGCCGTTCCTGGTCGCGTGGGCTGTGCTTGCGCTCGGCACCTTCATCGCTGGTCGCAGTCTGATCGGTAGCGGCGTCCTGCGCTCCAACCTTTTGCTACCCGCACACGAGAGCCTCGCGACGCTCTGGCATGCCGCAGCGTCCGCACCAGTCGGTGTGACGCCACCTGCTTGGCTGGCTCAGTTCTGGGCGCTCTCCGCGGTCATGTTCGGACCATCCGGCGCTGTGAGCGTTCTGCTGATCGGTGCGATCCCCCTGGCTGCGCTGTCGGCGTGGGCGTTGCTGCGGGCCTTCATCGTCAACCGTGGTGCGCGTGCCTGGGGTGCGTCGGCGTACGGCATTGCTGTCTTTACGAACGGCGCCATCACTCAGGGCCGGCTCGGGACTGTGGTGGCAGCGATTGTGCTGCCCCTGCTCGGTGCTGCTGTCCACACCGTGGCGCGTCGTCGTCGTGTCGTCATTCAGGGCAGCTGGCGAGCCGCATGGTTCGCCGCTATCTGCCAGGCGATCCTGTTCGCTTTCACACCGGCGCTTGGCCTGCTGGTCGCGGTCACTCTGGTTGTTGGTGGCGTGCTGGGTCTGGGCTGGCGCCGACAAGGCCGCCAGTTGGTCTTCTCGACAGTGCTTGGTCTCCTGCTCGTTCTGCCATGGACGATCCAGTTGGTGCTGCACCCGTCGTTGCTGGGACAGGAGGCGGGTGGTCAGCCGACCACTGCGATCGGTCCGGGCGACAGCCTGCCGCACCTGCTGACCGGTACGCCGATGGGCGGTCCGACGCCGTGGTGGTTCGCCGTACCGCTGATCGTGGTGGCTCTGGTCAGCCTGCTGCGCGAGTCGCGGCAGCGGTATGAGCTGCTTGGCTGGTTCGCCGCTCTGGCCGGATTGGTCGGGACGCTCGTTGCCAGCCGGTTGGGTGGCGGCAGTGGCCCGCTGATGTTCCTGATGACCGCAGGCTGGGTTGTCGCGGTGACAGTGGCGTGGGACTCGGTCGGCAAGACCAGCGACATCGTCGTCCAGGCCGTGCTCGGCGTTGTGCTGGTGACGACGATCGTGACCGGCGGCTTCTGGCTCGTGCGTGGTTCGGACGGTCCGCTCTGGCGGGGTCCGGTGCAGGACCTCCCGGCGTACCTGGTGTCTGCGCAGGGCCCACCGACGAACGACTCGATTCTGGTGGTGCGCAAGACCACCGGTGGCCCGACGCGGTTCACGCTGGTCAAGGACGGCGGTCCGCGGATGGGCTCGGTGGAGGCCGCACCGAAGCCGGAGCAGATCAAGCCGATCACCGATGTGCTGTCGACGCTGGGCGGTGGCGGCTCCGGTGAAGAGGGACGTCAGCTGGCTGCTCTGGCAGTCGACTACGTCTATCTGCCGGCTCCGGTCGACGCGACACTGCAGTCGACGCTCGACTCGCTGCCGGGTCTGACCCGGGCCAGCGCCAACGAAGGCGATGCCTCGTGGCTGGTGGACCGGTCGACGGGTGAAGGCAAGTCGCCGCTGAGCGACGTGACGCACAACCTGTGGCGAGTGCTCGGTCTGATCGCGTGGATCATCGCGCTGATCTTCTGTCTGCCGACAGTCCGCCGGACCGTCGCCGTACCGCATGGCACCCACGCGAGGAGGGACCGATGAGCAGCTTGCTGTCGGATCCGCGCATCCGGCTCGGCGCCTGTGTGCTGGCGATGGCCGTGGTCGGTGGGCTGGCCGTCGTCACCCACCCGAAGCAGCCGACCGTCGACCCGCAGGCCGCGGCGAAGTCCCCGGCCCGATCGGTCGTCAACCGGACCGCGCTGGCCTGCCCGGCGTTGTCGCAGGGCGGCAAGCAGGCCAGCGTGGTGAACGGAGTGGCGCCGGTGCTGCCGGAAGGCACTCCGACCGCCACCGGCAACGCGACCCCGCTCTCGATCATCGCGCTGGCCTCGACTGCCGATCCGATCGGCTCGCTGCTGGTCCGCGGCAAGATCGCCTCCAGTACGGCGGCCACCAAGCCGGAGACGCTGTCGATTCGTGGCACCGGACCGCTCGCGGCCGGTGCTGTAGGGACGAGCACGACGACTGCGGCGACCGGTGTGAACTCCGGAATGGCCAGTGCGCCGTGTCAGCTACCCGGCTCCGACTTCTGGTTCGTCGGTGCCTCGACAGCGCCCGGTCGTCGCGATGTGCTCACGCTGACGAATCTGGACAGCGTCAACGCCGCTGTGAACGTCACGATCTACTCGAACAAGGGCCAACTGGAGCTGCCGTCTGCGCGTGGACTGGTGATCCCAGCCCGGTCGACGTACGAGCTGTTCCTTGACCAGGTCGCCCGCAGCCAGAAGGACCTCGCACTGCACGTGGAGTCGACAGGTGGTCGGGTCGCCCCGGCGCTGCGCGACTACGCGAGCAAGGCGGATCAGACTCCGGCCGGAGTGGACTGGATCGGTCCGGCCGCGCCCCCGGCGACCAAGGTGTATGTGCCGGGCTCAGCTCCGGGCAAGGGGCAGCGCACGCTGGTCCTGGTGAACCCGACCGACCTGCAGGCGACGATCAGGCTGACGGTGAACGGCCCGAACGGTCCGTTCAAGCCGGCAGCTCTGGAGACGGTCCGGCTGCCTGCCGGTGCGGTGATGGCGGTCAAGCTCGAAGCGGTGCTGAACGGCGACCCCAGCGGAGTCAGTCTGGAGTCGGATCAGCCGGTGACCGCATCGCTGCGGATGACCGACAAGGACAATTCGGACTTCGCATCGATCGGTGCGGCCGAGACACTGACCGGACCGGCGTACCTGGTGCTGCCTGCGCACAAGCAGGAGGCCCTGCTGCAGGTGACCGCTCCGGGGACCAAGCCGGCGAGTGTGAAGATCGATCTGCGGGATGCGGCAGGCAAGTCCCTGCTGAGCCGCGCGGTCGACGTGGTGGCCGGTTCGACGACCAAGATCCCGTTCAAGGCCGCGACAGGCCCGACGTACCTGACTGTTGAGCAGACCCGCAGCTCGGTGGTCGCTGCGGTGACGCTGATGCCGGCGGCGAAGCCGGGCGATGACGACACGCCCGAGGTGGCTGCTTGGCCGCTGAACACCTCGCTGGTGTTCCGGGCCCAGTTGGGCGCGCAGCCCGACGTCCGGGCCGCGCTGCGCTAAGAGGGCGCCTGGGGACTCCACGCCTACTGCGCAGCACTCGGCACGGCACCTCGCCGCACTGGTGCAAAGGCCACGATGGAAAAACATCGAGGCCTTCACCCCAGCGCACCGAGCTACCGCACCGAGCACTTGCTCGCTACGGCGTGCAGTCCCCAGACGCCCTCTAAGTCCTACGAATTGCCGTCGGGGTCGCGCAGCATGCGGAGGTGACCACGGCGGGTCACCTCGACCGGCGCGCCCGGCATGTCCGTGCCTGGCTCGCGCCGGGGGAGCGGCCGGGCAGCCTCGCGCACCGCGTTGGCGAGCGCTTCGAGGTCGTCGGTCGACGGTCCGGCCGCGGCCGGGTCCGGAGCGAGCCGGATGACTTCCCAGCCGTTCGGAGCGGTCAGACGGTCGGCGTGGTCGGCGCAGAGGTCATAACAGTGCGGCTCGGCGTACGTCGCGAGTGGACCGATGACGCAGGTCGAGTCCGCGTAGACGTAGGTGAGCGTCGAAACGGCCGGTTGATGACAGGCGGCGCGCGAACAGATCCTGGCGATGCTCACGTCAAGACGTTACCCCCACTAGGCTGAGCGCGTGACCGAGGCTCGCCGTCATCGCAGGCACATCGACCGCCATGGCCGCGGCATGCTCGGACCGATCAGTCGGCCGAGCTCGTTCGCGCCCCGTGGTCTGCCGCTGCAGCGCTCGGCCGCTGCCCAGTTCGACGAGGTCGTCGCGATCGAGGTGACCCGGCTCGAGAAGCGGTTACCGCAGGTGGTCGCGCGGGTCGAGTTCGCGATCGAGGACGTGCCGAGCCTGGAGCGCGACGCGACCGAGATCCCGCTCACCCACGCATCCGGCGGTACGTCGCACGAGCCGTACCGGATCGTGGTGTTCCGGCGACCGATCGAGCTGCGCGCCGACCGGACCCCGGGCGGACTGGCCTGGCTGGTCCGATCCGCGCTCGTGCTCGAACTGGCCGACGTACTGGCCTTGTCGCCGGAGCAGATCGACCCGGACTTCGACACCGACGAGGACTGAAGGCTCCCTGCGACACTCGGTCGGTATGTGTTCGATCTTGTTCCGTAGTGTGGAAAGCGCATTGTCGTGATCAGGATGCCGGGGCAGGATCGTTCCTGTGAACGATCAAAAGCTGCGCGTCGGAGTCGTCGGTCTCGGCTTTGCCGGCCGAACCGCACTGGAAGCTTTCTCAGAGCTGCCGGATGTCGAGGTGATCGCGCTGGCCGGTCTGGAGAAGGATCTCCTCACCAGCCTGGGCGAGAAGCACGGCGTACCGCATCTCTACGAGAGATGGGAGGACCTGCTCCAGACCGAGGGCCTGGACGCGGTCAGCATCGGTACGCCGACCCAGTTGCACGCACCGATCGCCTTGGCGGCGCTGGAGCGCGGGCTGCACGTGCTGTCGGAGAAGCCGCTGTCCCGGACGGTGGCTGAGGGCACTGCGATGGTCGAGGCCTCCAAGAAGGCCGGCCGCGTGCTCAAGGTCGTCTTCAACCACCGCGAGCGCGGTGACGTGATCGCACTGAAGCACCAGATCGACGAGGGCCAGCTCGGTCGCATCTACTACGCCAAGGCGCACTGGATGCGTCGCAACGGCATCCCCGGCATGGGTGGCTGGTTCACCAACCGCGAGCTGTCCGGTGGCGGCCCGCTGATCGACCTGGGCGTCCACATCCTCGATATGGCGCTCCACCTGCTCGGAGAGCCGCAGGTGACCACGGTGTCGGCGAATACGTTCGCCGAGCTCGGCCCGCGCGGCCGAGGCAGCGTCAGCAGCGCGGAGCGGCCGACCGTCGACACGCTGGGTACGAAGTTCGAGGTGGAGGACCTGGCGACGGCGTACCTGCGTCTTGAAGGTGGCGGTGCACTGCAGCTGGAGACGAGCTGGGCGACGTACCGGGCGCCGGGAGACAACTTCGGGATCGAGCTGTTCGGTACTGAGGGCGGCGCGAAGATCGACGTCCAGAACTACACCAACGACGACACGCTGCGGATCTACACCGACGTGGCCGGCATCCCGGCTGAGGTGCGGCCCGCGACCGGACCGGGGCTCGGCCACCGCGCAGTGGTGCGGGAGTTCGTCCGGATCGTCCGCAGCGGTGAGTGGGAAGGTCAGAACGGCTCGGAGGCGCTCCTCCGGACCGAGGTCATCGACGCTTGCTACGCCTCGGCGAAGGCAGGACGAGAGGTAGTACTTCATGACTGATCCGATTCGCGTCACGGTCTGGGGCGAGAACGTCCACGAAGGCCGCGACGAGACCGTCCGCAAGCTCTACCCCGACACCATGCACGAGACGATCGCCTCCGCGCTGCGGGACAAGCTCGGCCAGGACGTCGTCGTACGGACTGCTTGGTTGCAGCAGGACGAGCACGGCCTGACCGACGAGGTCCTCGCCGAGACCGACGTACTCACCTGGTGGGGGCACGCGGCGCACGACCAGGTCGACGACGCGGTCGTCGACCGAGTGCAGAAGCACGTGCTGTCCGGGATGGGCTTGATCGCCCTGCACTCCGCGCACTTCAGCAAGATCTTCATCAAGCTGATGGGTACGACGTGCTCGCTCGACTGGCGCGCCGAAGACGACCGTGAGCTGATCTGGACCGTCGCCCCCGGCCACCCGATCGCCCGCGGCATCCCGCACCCGCTGATCATCGACCGCGAGGAGATGTACGGCGAGCTGTTCGACATCCCGCAGCCCGACGAACTCGTCTTCATCAGCTCCTTCACCGGCGGCGAGGTCTTCCGCTCCGGCTGCACCTACCGCCGCGGCCAGGGCCGGGTCTTCTACTTCCGCCCGGGCGACCAGGAGTTCCCGACCTACCACCACTCCGATGTGCAGCAGGTGATCGCGAACGCGGTCGGCTGGGCGGCTCCGACGAGCCCGCGTCAGCTGCCTGAGGTGCACCACCGGGGCGAGTCCGGGTGGTTCCAGAAGGGCTGAGATACAGCTTTTACGTTGGGCCGGATAGGGTCCACGCATGGTTGACGTTGCGGCGATCTTCAAGGCGTACGACGTTCGCGGGATCGTTCCGGACCAGTTCGACGAGTCGGTGGCCCGGGCGACCGGGGCGGCGTTCGTGGAGGTCTTGGACGTGCTCGCGGGCTCTGGTGCGGTCGTGGTCGGGTACGACATGCGGCCGTCGAGTCCGGCGCTTGCGGCGGCTTTCGCCGAGGGTGTGGCCAGCACTGGTGCTGACGTGATCAACATCGGGCTGGCCTCGACCGACCAGCTGTACTTCGCGTCCGGGCGGCTGAACCTGCCGGGTGCGATGTTCACGGCGAGCCACAACCCGGCGCAATACAACGGCATGAAGTTGTGCCGCGCGGGTGCGGCGCCGGTGGGTGCGGACTCGGGGCTGCGGGATATCGGCGACCTGGTGGCGAAGGCGCTCGTGGACGGTCCGGTGCCGAGCGCCGTACCGGGCAAGATCCGCGAGAAGGACCTGCTGACCGCGTACGCCGATCATCTGCACGACCTGGTCGACCTGACCAAGATCCGGCCGCTCAAGGTGGTCGTCGACGCCGGTAACGGGATGGGCGGGCACACCGTGCCGGCCGTGTTCGCCACCGGTCCGGTCGAGATCGTGCCGATGTACTTCGAGCTCGACGGCAGCTTCCCGAACCACGAGGCGAACCCGCTCGACCCGAAGAACCTGGTCGACCTGCAGGCCAAGGTCGTCGAGGTCGGGGCCGATCTCGGACTCGCCTTCGACGGTGACGCGGACCGCTGCTTCGTGATCGACGAGAAGGGCGACCCGATCTCGCCGAGCGCGATCACCGGTGCGGTTGCGGTGCGCGAGTTGGCCAAGCACCCGGGCGCGACCATTCTCTACAACCTGATCACCTCCAAGGCGGTGCCGGAGCTGGTTACCGAGCACGGCGGCGTGCCGGTGCGGACGCGGGTCGGGCACTCCAACATCAAGGAGAAGATGGCCGAGACCGATGCGGTCTTCGGTGGCGAGCACTCGGCGCACTACTACTTCAAGGACTTCTGGCGGGCCGACACCGGCATGCTGGCCGCACTGCACGTGCTGGCCGCGCTGGGTGAGCAGGACAAGCCGGCCAGCGATCTGTTCGCCATCTACGAGCGGTACGTCGCTTCCGGTGAGCTGAACAACACGGTCGACGACGCAGCGGCCACGGTCGCCGCGATCGAGGACACCTACGGCAGCCAGGCCGACATCACCGTCGACCGTCTGGACGGCCTGACGGTGTCCGCGCCACAGTGGTGGTTCAACGTCCGTGTCTCGAACACGGAGCCATTGCTGCGGCTGAACGTCGAAGCGGCGGACCGCGCCACGATGGAGCGCGTCCGTGACGAAGTGCTGGCGCTGATCAAGGGGAACAACTAATGGCAGTCAACCTGGACCCGGACCTGCTGAGCATCCTGGTCTGCCCGAAGTGCCGCTCGGAGTTCCGGGTGGACGACGAGGCGAACGAGCTGGTCTGCACCAACACCGGCTGCGCCCTGGCCTACCCGGTGCGCGATGACATCCCCGTGCTGCTGATCGACGAGGCGCGGGACACCCGCACCGAGGAGACCGCGGACCAGGCATGAGTACTTTCGACGACTCGCGGTTGGACGATCAGGCCGCACTGCAGGCGACCGATCACCTGCTGCGGCGACTGGCCATGGCCGGTGCGCGGGTGCGGGCCGAGCTGGAGGCAGCAGACGACGTACTGTCCTCGCTGACCTCGGACGGCTTCCGGCCGCGGGCCATCGTGGCCGCCGGTCGGGATGCCCGGCTGGTGCGCGCAGTGCTGGAGCCGGTCTGCCCAGTGCCGTTCGTGGCGTGGCCCGGCCCGGGTCTGCCGGGATGGGCCGGTCCGCTGGACCTGGTGATCGTGCTGGGCGGACAGTCCGAGGACAACGACGCAGTGTCGGCGGCTGCCGAGGCTGCACGCCGCGGTTGCGGTCTGATGGTCGCTGCGCCCGAGGACTCACCTGTTGCGATCGCATCGGCCGGTCTGCGGCATGCGATCCGGCTGCCGTCGCAGTCCGATGACCAGCTCGCCGCAGCGGTCGCCGTACTGCAGGCGCTGCACCAGATGGAGCTCGGGCCGGAGGTGGACGGTAAGGCCGTCGCCGAAACGCTCGATGAGGTGGCGATCGCCTGCTCACCGAACAACGACGTGACGTCCAACCCGGGCAAGGAGTTCGCGCTCGTGCTGGCGGACTCGCTGCCGCTGGTCTGGGGCGGCTCTGTGCTGGCTGCCCGCGCAGCTCGCCGGGTTGTCGAGTCGCTGCGGCTGGCGAGTGGCCGGCCCGCACTGGCTGCGGACGCTGGTCACCTGCTGCCGGTGCTCAACCAGCCGCCGCGTGACCTGTTTGCGGACCCGTTCGATCAGGGCGACGAGCTGCGGCCCGCACTGATCATCCTGGACGACGGTCTGGCCGATGACTCGGTCATCGAGACCCGCAACAAGCTTGCCCTCAAGGCCGAGCGCCACGAGGTGCGCGTGCATGTCGTGACCCAGGCGGAGGGCACAGACATCGCCCGGTACGCCGCTCTGACCCAGCACGGCCGCTATGCCGCGGCGTACCTGGGTATTGGGCTGGGCCGCTACGGCACCGCAGCTGACGACGCACCGGCCGAGCCGGGCATCCCGTCGGAGGACCCGGCGTGGTAGTTCGGCTGCAGAACACCATCCGCGACTACGCGTGGGGATCGCCGACCGCGCTGGCGCAGCTGCTCGGTGTCGAGCCGGACGGCAAGCCACAGGCAGAGATGTGGATGGGCGCGCACGAGTCCGCGCCGTCCGTGCTGCCGACAGGCGACTCCCTGTATGACGCGGTCACCGCCGGCGCATCCGACGTACTGGGTGTGGAGACGGCGGAGCGGTTCGAGGGCCGGTTCCCGTTCCTGGCCAAGCTGTTGGCCGCCGGCCAGCCGTTGTCGATCCAGGCGCACCCATCGCGGGCGCAGGCGATCGACGGGTATGCGAGGGACGAGGCGGCCGGGATTCCGCGGAACGCTCCGGACCGGAACTACAAGGATGCTTGGCCGAAGCCGGAGATCCTCATTGCGTTGGAGCCGTTCGACGCGCTGGTCGGATTCCGGCCGCTGTCGTCGACGGTCGCGTTGCTGGAAGCGCTGGCGCCGGTCGGTCTCGACGGTCTGACTCAGCAGTTGCGGGACGGCAAGCTGCAGGAAGCCTTCACCGACTTCATGAGCAGCGACCGGGACTCCATCCGTCCGGTCGTCGCCGCGTTGGGCGAGGCCTGCGCGCAGTACGCCGGTGCGGCCTTTGCTCTCGAGGTTGAGACGATGGCCAAGTTGTGTGCGGATTTCCCGGACGACCCAGGTGTGTTGGCAGCGTTGCTGCTGAACCGCGTGCGGCTGGACCGGTTCGACGCTGTCTATCTCCCGGCCGGCAACGTGCATGCGTACCTGCACGGGCTCGGCTTCGAGGTGATGGCCAACTCGGACAACGTGCTGCGTGGCGGACTCACGAGCAAGTACGTCGATGTGCCGGAGCTTGTGTCGGTGGTCGATTTCGAGCCCCTGGACAACCCGGTGCTCAGCGCAACCGATGGCGTCTACGAGACCGGCTGCGAATACTTCGCCGTACGGCGGGTGCAGCTCGAGGGCGGTGAACAAACGGTCACCGGGGTCGGGCCGCGGATCGTCTGCTGTGTGGCCGGATCGGTCGAAGTCGGTGCCGGGGGCACCTATGACGGTGTGACGTTGTCCGCCGGGCAGTCCGCGTTCGCGGGTGGACCCGAGGGACCCTGTAACCTGCGTGGTTCCGGCACGGCGTTCGTCGTGTCCGCACGCTGATTGATTTCACGGAGGACCTGAACAACCATGGCTGGTGGCGGAAACAAGGCCGTGGTCGCGGCCCTGCTGGCGAACACCGGGATCGCGATCACCAAGTTCGCGGCCTGGGGGCTGACCCAGTCGGCGTCCATGCTCGCCGAGTCGATCCACTCGCTCGCCGACGCCGGCAACCAGGTGCTCCTGCTGGTCGGCAGCAAGCGGGCCAAGCGTGAGGCCGACGAGCTGCACCAGTTCGGCTTCGGTCGCGAGCGGTACGTCTACTCGTTCATCGTGGCGATCGTGCTGTTCAGCGTCGGTGGTCTGTTCGCGCTGTACGAGGGCTGGCACAAGGTCCACGACCCGCACGGCATCGACAACTGGAAGTGGGTCCCGGTCGCCGTCCTGGTGGCCGCGATCGTGATGGAGTCGCTGTCGTTCCGGACCGCGATCGTCGAGGCGAACAAGATCCGCGGGCACGTGTCGTGGGCCAAGTTCATCCGCAACGCCCGTTCGCCCGAGCTCCCGGTCATCCTGCTCGAGGACTTCGCCGCGCTCACCGGTCTGGTGCTCGCACTGATCGGTGTCGTGCTGACCCTCGTCACCGGCAACGGCCTCTTCGACGGTCTGGGCTCGATGGCGATCGGCGTACTGCTGGTTGTTGTCGCGATCTTCCTCGCGATCGAGATGAAGTCGCTGCTGCTCGGTGAGTCCGCGACCCGCGAAGCGCAGCAGAAGATCGTCGACGCGATCGAGAGCACTCCGGGTGTCCAGCGGCTGATCCACCTCAAGTCCCTGCACCTCGGCCCGGAGGAACTGCTGATCGCCGCCAAGATCGGCGTCGCGTCGACCGCCGACAGCGCGGCGGTCGCCGAAACCATCGACGCCGCCGAACGCGCCATTCGCGCCGCTGAGCCGATGTCGATCCACGTCTACCTCGAGCCCGACATCTACCACGAGAACTACACCCCCGAAGAGCGTCCCGCCGTACCGGAAGCGCCCTCGCACTAACGCTGTCTGGGCGGGAGGACGCCGGAGCGGCCCAGCCACTGCAGTGCGCGTTCGCGGTCGATCTGGGACTGCGTGGGCGGGGTGGTGAGTTTGCCGGTGCGGTAGCCGAGGTTTCGGAGGTCGGCGGCGACCGACGGTTCGGCCAGGGCTCGCAGGGCGAAAGCGAGAGCGGCCGGCGTGACGTCGTACCGGCGTTCCAGGTCGAGTGCGAGCTGTACGGCGGCCAGGTCGCGGTCGTCGTACTGGCGTTGGGCGGTCTGGCCTGAGCGGGAGAGCGGGAGCAGGCCGAGTGCCTCGCGGTAGCGCAGCATCCGGGGGGTGGTGCCCAGGCGTTTCGCGGCTTCGGTGATGCGCATGACCCCAATCCTGACATTTCGGTGTCAAAAACGCCCGTCAACGGATCAAATCGGGGTGCTCGGCCCTCTAGGCTCAGGCACGCAGGTTAGGTAGCACTCACCAAGTTTCAGGGGAGCGGTATGACGTTCGACTACAAGGTGGCGGACCTCGGACTGGCCGAGTTCGGTCGCAAGGAGATCCGGTTGGCCGAGCACGAGATGCCCGGTCTGATGGCGATGCGCGCCCAGTACGGCGAGAGCAAGCCGCTGGCCGGCGCCCGCATCATGGGCTCGCTGCACATGACGATCCAGACTGCGGTGCTGATCGAGACGCTGACCGTCCTCGGCGCCGAGGTCCGTTGGGTCTCCTGCAACATCTTCTCGACCCAGGACCACGCCGCCGCGGCTGTCGTCGTCGGCCCGGAAGGCACCGCCGAGAACCCGGCCGGTGTCCCGGTCTTCGCCTGGAAGGGCGAGACGCTCGAAGAGTACTGGTGGTGCACCGAGAAAGCATTGCGGTGGCCGGGTAACAGTGCTGGTGACATTGGCCCGAACATGATCCTCGACGACGGTGGCGACGCCACGATGCTCGTCCACAAGGGCACCGAGTTCGAGAAGGCCGGCGTCGTACCGGACCCGTCGACCGCGGACTCCGAGGAGTACGCCGTCGTCCTCACCGTGCTGACCCGCACGCTCGCCGAGGACGGCCAGCTGTGGACCGGTATCGGCCAGGGCATCAAGGGTGTCACCGAGGAGACCACCACCGGGGTGCACCGCCTCTACGAGATGCACAAGGCCGGCGCACTGCTGTTCCCGGCGATCAACGTCAACGACTCGGTCACCAAGTCGAAGTTCGACAACAAGTACGGCTGCCGGCACTCGCTGATCGACGGCATCAACCGCGCCACCGACGTCCTGATCGGTGGCAAGGTTGCGCTCGTCGCCGGGTACGGCGACGTCGGCAAGGGCTGCGCGGAGTCGCTGCGGGGCCAGGGCGCGCGCGTCATCGTCACCGAGATCGACCCGATCTGCGCGCTGCAGGCCGCGATGGACGGCTACCAGGTCACCACGCTCGACGAGGTCGTCGGGATCGTCGACATCTTCGTCACCACGACCGGTAACAAGGACGTCATCACCGCCGACCACATGGCGAATATGAAGCACCAGGCGATCGTCGGCAACATCGGTCACTTCGACAACGAGATCGACATGGCCGGCCTGTACAAGACCGCAGGCATCGAGCGGATCAACATCAAGCCGCAGGTCGACGAGTTCCGCTTCCCCGACGGCCACACGATCATCGTGCTGTCCGAGGGCCGGCTGCTGAACCTCGGCAACGCGACCGGGCACCCGTCGTTCGTGATGTCGAACTCGTTCACCAACCAGGTGCTCGCGCAGATCGAGCTCTTCGTCCGCACGTCCGACTACCCGACCGGCGTCTACGTGCTGCCCAAGCACCTCGACGAGATGGTCGCCCGGCTGCACCTCGACGCACTCGGCGTGAAGCTCACCGAGCTCTCCAAGGAGCAGGCGGCCTACCTCGGCATTCCGGTCGAGGGCCCGTACAAGTCGGAGCAGTACCGCTACTGATCCCCCCACAGTGAAGCGCCCCACCTCCGGGTGGGGCGCTTTGCTTTTTATCGGATGGCGGCGACGAGGTGCTTGTCCGCGACCTGACCCAGTACGGCGACCTCCGCGAAACCGGCCTTGCGGAACGACTCGAGCGTGTCGGTCAGCGTGATCTCCCGGCCGCGCGCGCGGTCCGCGAACCGTCGCTCCCGCTCGGCGAGCAGGTCGGCGAACGCCGGTTCCTCGGCGGCCGCTTGCCACCAGGTGGCCCAGTCCTCGACTCCAGCGGCGTGCGACTCGGCCCAGATCTCGTCCCTCAGCTCGACCGCCAGCGCGTCCAGCTGCGGCACCTCAGCCGGCCCGAGCCGCATCGTGTCCGCGTTGAGGAAGACCCCGCCCGGCCGGATCCGCCGCGACAGCGTCTGGGCGAGCGTCTCCAGATCAGCTGGGTCCAGCCAGTGCAGTGCGGTCGCCGAGCACACCGCATCGACCTGCTCCGCCGGCAGTACGGCGTCCCAGCCGTCTGCACGCAGATCCGCCTCGGCGAACCGCGCGCCGCTGACTGTCCGCTTCGCGATCTCCAGCAGGAACGGGTCCAGATCCACCCCGACGATCTCGGCCTCGGGGAACCGCTGCCGCGCCCGCGCCGAGATCGTCCCCGGCCCACAGGCCAGATCCACGAAACGGTCCGGCGTACCGGATAGTCGTTCGACCACCGTCAGCATCAGGGCAAACTGCTCATCCCGATCCGGCAGATATCCAGCCTGCTGGACATCCCATCGCTCCGACCACGCATCCCAATCCACTAACTGCGACATGGTCGCAACAGTACCTACCAGCCGGATTGATTGCTGCCGGGCGTGGCCCAGCCCTGCGCGTTGTGCGTGGCGGGGGTCGCTTCCGCGGCCGCCGGTGGGGGCGGTGCGAAGACATGCACAGGCTCGGGCGGCAGAGCGCCGTACGGGCTTGGTGGGGTGTACGGGACAGCGGGGACCGTGTACGGCGACGCAGCGAATGGGCCGGTCTGTGTTGGGCGGACGACCGCCAGGCGGCTGAGCTCACGGCGACGGCGCTCAGCCAGTACGGCGGACAGGAACGCCGGTGCGATCATCGGGGCCGGTGGCGCCGGGGCGGTGACCTGGGCGACGCGGTGGGCGAGGGTTTCGCCCAGTGCGGCGCGGGCGGCGGGCTGTAGCTCGGTGAAGCGGGCCAGGTAGTCGCGGGCGGTGTTCGCAAGCTCGTCGGGGAGCTGAGAGAGCTCAAGCGACTGCGCCCAGCCGACCAGGTGCGCGGGGACGAACAGTGGCGGAGAGGCCATCGCCTGGTGGCGCTCGCGGATCACGACAGTGCCCGCGACCATGTCGCCGATCCGCTTGCCCTGCTTGTTCATCAGGCTCGCCACGATGCCCGGGCTGGCGGCGAACCACGGCGCGAAGTCGACGAAGAACCACATCAGCGTCCGCACCAGCGCATGCCGGAACCGGATCGACGAGCCGTCGTCCCGGACCACCTTCAGCCCGAGCACCATCTTCCCTACAGTGCGCCCACGCGTCAGCGTCTCCATCACCAGCCGGTAGCCGACAATCACGAGCAGTACGGGGACTGCCACCAGCACGAACGCCAGCGCATCACTCGGCTCCTCGCTGAACAGGAATCCGAACAACAGACCGAGGATGGCGCTCAACACGAAGAACTGGATGATCACATCGATCGCACAAGCCAGCGCCCGCGTCGGCATCCGCGCAATCCGCACCTGGAGGACAACCGCCTCGCCGGTAACCAACTGAGACACTCTGCCGCCCCCCTCCTGTTAAGACACCCGGTCGGGCTAGTCTGCCAGCCCAAGGATCCAGTACTGCGAGTCGGCCGAGCGGAGGTGTGTTGTGGACGTCGAAGCGTTCGTTTCGGTGCACCAGCCGCAGTGGGACCGTTTGGCCTACCTGACTCGCCGCCAGCGGCGGTTGACCGGTGCTGAGGCAGAGGAGCTCGTCACGCTCTACCAGCGCGTCGGCACGCATCTGTCTGCGCTCAGAGCCGCCGGTGCGGACCCAGTGTCGATCGGTCGGCTCTCCGGACTGATCGCTGATGCCAGAGGCGCAGTGACCGGTGCGCAGGCACCTGTCTGGCGAGACATCTCCAAATACTTCCTGGTGACCTTCCCTGCCGCGCTGTACGTCTCTAGACGCTGGTGGCTGACGATCGGCCTGCTCTTCTACCTGGTGGCCGCCTGGTCGGCCTGGCGGATTCTCGCGCACCCCGAGGTGATCGACTCGATCGCTCCGCCGGCTCAGATCCAGCAGTTGGTCGACCACGACTTCGAGGCCTACTACTCCGAGAACCCTGCGCAGGACTTCGCCTTGCAGGTGTGGATCAACAACGCGACGCTGTGTGCCGCCGTACTGGCTATCGGTATTTTGCTGATCCCGTCGATCTTCATCCTGTGGGAGAACGCGCTCAACCTCGGTGTCAGTGCCGGTCTGATGATCAGCCATGACAAGGGCGGGCTGTTCTTCAGCTTGATCACTCCACACGGCCTGCTTGAGCTCACCGCCGTCTTCATATCCGCGGCGGCAGGGTTGCGGCTCGGGTGGTCGTGGATCGTGCCTGGTGCGCGGACTCGCATGCAAGCGCTCGCGCAAACCGGTCGCGCGACGATCGGAATGGCGATCGGACTAGCCGCGATCCTGCTGCTCACCGGGGTGATCGAAGCGTTCGTCACGCCGTTCCTTCCGGGGCCGGTGCGGATCGCGATCGGCATCATCGTCGAGATCGGCTTCTTCTTGTACGTCTACATCCTCGGCCGCCGCGCCGCTCGCGCCGGCGAAACCGGCGACGTCGAAGAAGCCGACGCCGCCGCCCCCATCGCCACGTAATCGTTTGTCGCTGGGCACTGGATCACCATGAGATCCGCCCAGGAAGTCAGACACAGCAAGTGGTACGGCACCGCCGTCACGGTCGGCCTGATCGCGTACGGCGTCGTCCACCTGCTGATCGCTTGGATCGCCCTCCAACTGGCCTGGGGACAGTCATCACAGGAGGCATCCCAACAAGGCGCCCTCCAGGAACTCGCCGGCAAACCATTCGGCGGAGTGCTGCTCTGGATCGTCGCGGTCGGCCTGTTCGCGCTGGTTCTCTGGCGCGTCCTCGACCTCGCGTACGGCGACCTCGACACCGAGAAGCGGGTGTCGTCAGCCGGCCGCGCCGTCGTCTATCTAGTCCTCGGTGTGAGCGCCGTGAAGGTCGCTCTCGGTTCCGGCAGCTCCAGCACCAACCAGCAACAGACGCTCTCGGCGCGATTGATGGAACACGGCATCGGCCGGGTCCTGATCGTCATCGTCGGTCTCGTCGTGATCGGGATCGGCATCCGCCAACTCCACAAGGCCTACAAGAAGAAGTTCACCGAAGACCTGGTCGGCGGTGTCTCGCACACCACGATCCGGCTAGGCCAAATCGGCTACGCAGCCAAGGGCGTCGCCTTCATCGTGGTCGGTGTGCTGTTCGGCTGGGCCGCCATCAGCTACGACCCCGACAAAGCCGGCGGCTTAGACGCCGCCCTCCACACCATCAAACAACAACCCTTCGGCTCGGTCCTCCTCACCGTTCTCGCCCTAGGTATCGCCGCTTTCGCCGCCTACTGCTTCACCTGGTCCCGAAACGCCAAGATCTAGCCGCTCGGTGGGCTCCGGCTTGAGATGCGGCCGATCTCGTACGGCTTGTGGTTGCTCGCCGTACCGGACAAGCCGGACACGTTGCTTGGGGCCGGTCGCCGCGGCGGCCGCGTTACAGAAGGAGCTTGGCTGGGCCCGGCGCGGGGTTGAGGTACTGGCGAGGTCGGCGATCGCGTGACCGCTGCTTGAGGTACCCGCTATGGCTGAGGCCCAAGATCTCCGCTAGCCGGTAACAAGGGGTCGCCATTTGAGAAAAAGTTGCCGCTCAACGACCACGGCGGAGCGGAATTCGGGGCTGCTCGCGTTGGGTGGTAATTCTTGGTCGCTATGTGCGAAAAAGTTTCCACTCAACGACTTCAGTGAGGAAATCCACCACGTAACGGATGCGACGAGGGTCGGTTCGCACTACATGTGAATTTTTCGGGTCTATGAGGCTGTAGCGAAATGGGGCTCGACTTGGGCACGGTGGGGAGAACCGCGCACAAATTGGCCGATTTTGGTGCCCAAGTGGAGGGGACCACGATTAGGCGGCGAGGTCGCAACTCTCTGACCAGGGCGTATTCGATGGCTCTGGCACCTCAGGGATGAACATCGTTTTCATCTCCCATTTTGCGACAGCCTCCTATGCGCCGAAAAAGTCACTTGTAACGACGCAGCAAGAGTCAGATGGGCGCGGCGGCACCCTCGGCTTCCTTGCTGGCGCTTTTCACCACAGCGGAGGGTCACTTTCCAGGCCTCCTCGCTACCGGCCGCAACCATAGCGAGTACCTCAATCGGCGGGCACGCGATCGCCGACCTCGCCAGTACCTCAGCCACCCGCCGGGCCGCACCACCCTCCCACTGTAAATCGGCCGCAGCGGCGACCAGCCAAACGCCGTACGATCCCGGCCGCATCGGATGCGACCGCACCAACCCAGCGCAAACTCGCTCAACCGATTGGACCGGAGACCCGGACCGCCACGCCATCACAACTGCATGCTCGTGACCGCAGCAGGCGTGCACCGAGGGCCGAACTGCAGTTGTGATGGGCTGGCGGTCCCTTCCAGCACGCGGAGTAGCTCCGGCTTACGCAGTCGGGAGGTCCCGGCGGTTGAGGGTGGTTAGGCCGATGGCGGTTAGGGCGGCGGTGATGAGCAGCGATCCAAGCGATCAGCAGGTGGACGACGCCGTACGCGATCAGGCCGACCGTGACGGCGGTGCCGTACCACTTGCTGTGTCTGACTTCCTGGGCGGAT
>NZ_SMKX01000128.1 GCF_004349055.1 Kribbella antibiotica | reverse complement strand
GTCGCAGGACGGGGCGACGACCGGGGGTGGGCCTGAGCTGTCGCGGATGATGAGGAGCGGGGTGTTGTAGAGGTGGGATTGGGGTGCGGCGCCGTCTAGGAGGCCTAGGAGGCGGTGGGTTACTTCGGCGCCGAAGCCGACGATGTTGTTGGACATCGCGGTGAGGCGGGGGTGGGTGATTCGGCAGAGGGTGGAGTCGTCCCAGGCGACCAAAGTGATGTCGCGGGGGACGCAGGCGCCTAGCCCTTGGACAACGGAGAGGCCTGCGACGGCCATCAGGTCGTTGTCGTAGATGATCGCGGTCGGGCGTGGGTCGGCGGCGAGTAGGTCGCGGGTGGCGGCGGCGCCTTCGTCGGCCGAGTAGTCGGTGTGGATGACAGTGACCTGCAGGCCGTAGCGGCCACTGGCAGCGGCGAAAGCACGGTCACGGATCCAGACGTCGCCGTACTCGGGTGGTCCGGCGACGCGGGCGACGCGGCGGTGGCCGAGCGAGGCGACGTGGGCGAGTGCGGTGTGCATGGCGGCGGTGCCATCGCTGTAAACACACGGCAGACCCTGAGCGAGTTCAGGGTCGCCGACCAGGATGGCCGGGAGGCCTAGCTTGCGGAGCAGGGCGATCCGCGGATCGTCGACGCGCAGGTCGACCACGATCACGCCGTCGACGCGGCGCTCGGCGGCCCACTTCCGGTACGTCGCCAGTTCCTCGTCCAAGTTGGTCACCACCTGAAGGGCCAACGCGTACGAGCGCTCGGCGAGCACGGACTCCACACCTCCCACGAAGCCCATGTAGAACGGCTCCTCGGTCAGTGTCTGCGCGGTCCGCGCAAGCACCAGGCCGAAGGTTTCACTGCGCGCCGCGGACAGCTGACGGGCGGCGCGATTCGGCACCCACTCCATTTCCTCGGCAACTCGAAGAACCCGCGCGCGGGTAGCCGCGGACACTCCGGGCTGATTGTTCAGCGCGTACGACACCGCGCCTTTGGAGACGCCGGCGCGGCGTGCGATCTCCTTGATGGTGACTCGGGGCACAACAAACTCCTCACGGGCGGCCGGACCGCTGACGGTCGGTCCGGAATCCTCTAGTGTGCGCGCGTTTCCACGCCGTGTCACCAGATGGGAGCGGAGCGTGACCTTCTCGTTCGCATTCCGGAACTCGCCGGTTCCGGTCGCGCCTGCCCGAGGTCTGGGCTGACCCTAGTCGAGGCAGTCATCCGTGGGATACGGTTGCCAGCGTTACTTAACCGGTTCGGCTATCACGCCGGTACGGCGGCTCCAGGGCAGCGGGCGCAGTGCCGGTCACGAGGAGAAACTCATGGTCGCAGTGGACAACCTGTCCCTCCAGTTGTACACGGTCCGCCACAAGCTCGAAGAGGACTTCGACGCCACCCTGGCCCGCATCGCGGAGATCGGCTTCACCAAGGTCGAGCCGTTCGGGATCCCGGGCAATGCGGACAAGCTCGCCGAAGCGCTGCCCAAGCACGGACTGTCGGCGCCCACCACGCACGCCGGCCTGCTCCGCGACGAGGCCGCGCCGATCTACGAGGCCGCCAAACTGCTCGGCATCGGCACCGTCATCGAGCCCTTCATCGACCCGGCCCGCTGGCTGTCGGCCGATGACATCAAGGCGACCGCCGAGGCCCTGAACCAGGCTTCCGTCGAGGCCGCCGAGCACGGCATCACGGTCGGTTACCACAACCACCAGTTCGAGTTCGAGAACAAGATCGACGGCGCCCACCCGCTGGAGATCTTCATCGACCACCTGAACGACAACGTCATCCTCGAGGTCGACACCTACTGGGGCGTCGTCGGCGGCGGTGACATCCCGGCCCTGCTGAAGAAGTGGGGCAACCGCGTCCAGGCGATCCACGTCAAGGACGGCGACGGCACGCTGGACAACAAGGCCCAGACCGCTGTCGGCGACGGCACCATCGCGATCGCCGACATCCTCGCCGCGGCGCCGCAGGCCCTGCGCGTGGTCGAGCTGGACGACTTCACCGGCGAGATCTTCGACGCCGTCGAGGGCTCCTTCAAGTTCCTCACCGGAGAGGGCGCACCCGCATGACGGCAGTTGGCGTAGGTGTCATCGGCGCCGGGGTTATCTCCGACGCCTACATCAAGAGCATGCAGAGCTTCCCCGACCTGAAGGTCGTCGCGATCGGCGACCTGCGGCCGGAGGCTGCCAAGGAGAAGGCGAGCCAGTTCGGCATCGAGTCCCACGGGGCTCCGGAGACCGTCCTGAATCACCCGGACGTCGAGATCGTGGTCAACCTGACCATCCCGATCGCGCATGTCGAGGTGGCTCTGGCTGCCATTGCCGCCGGTAAGCACGTCTGGAGCGAGAAGCCGTTCTCGCTGGACCAGGAGAGCGGCCTCAAGCTGCTCGCCGCCGCGAAGGACGCCGGCCTGCGGCTGGGCTGCGCGCCGGACACGATTCTCGGTCCGGGTCTGCAGGAGTCGCGGCGCATCATCGAGCGGGGCGACATCGGTACGCCGCTCACCGCGCTCACGTTGATGCAGTCGCCCGGCCCGGAGTCGTGGCACCCGAACCCGGCGTTCCTGTTCCAGGAAGGCGCCGGTCCGCTCTGGGACATCGGCCCGTACTACCTGACGACGCTGGTCCAGCTGTTCGGACCGGTCGCGGCCGTGGCCGGCATCGGGTCGAAGTCGAAGGAGAAGCGCACGATCGGATCAGGTCCGCTGGCCGGGACCGACTTCGACGTGACGGTTCCGACCCACGTCAGCGCGATCGCACGGTTCGAGTCGGGGCAGTCGTCGCAGAGCATCTTCAGCTTCGACTCACCGCTGTCCCGGGCCGGGTTCGTCGAGATCACCGGCTCCGACGCGACCCTCGCCGTACCGGACCCGAACGCGTTCGACGGCGAGATCAAGATCCGCCGCCGCGGCGCTGAGGACTGGGAGACGCTGGAGACCACCAAGGCTTCGGCCGAGCGTGGCACCGGCGTGCTGGAGATGGCTCGGGCGATCCGTGCCGACCGGCCGCACCGTGCGAACGGCGCGCTCGCGTTCCACATCGTCGACGTGATGTCGTCCATCACCCAGTCGATCGACAGCGGCGCGTTCGTCGACGTGACGAGCACGGTCGAGGTCGCTCCGGTTCTGCCGGAAGACTGGGACGTCCAAGCAGCGACCCTGTAGAAACGACGGTATGAACAAGCTTGAGCTGGATCCCCGGTGGACCATCGTGTTCGCCGGGGACTCCGTCACCGACGGCGGTCACCGCACCGACCCCACAGGGCTGGGCAACACCTATCCCCGCGACATCGCCACCGCGCTCGGCGAGAACCGGCCGCGGATCGTCAACGCCGGTACGAGCGGCAATCGCGCGGTCGACCTGGTCGCCCGCTGGTCCACCGATG
The DNA here is from genome assembly GCF_004349055.1 of Kribbella antibiotica. GTDB lineage: Bacteria > Actinomycetota > Actinomycetes > Propionibacteriales > Kribbellaceae > Kribbella > Kribbella antibiotica. The sequence continues at coordinate 23,001 of NZ_SMKX01000128.1, read as the reverse complement.
TGCTGGCGTTCGAGCCGTCCGTGGTGTCGATCCTGATCGGGATCAACGACACCTGGCGGCGGTACGACAAGTTCGACCCGACCACGGTCGAGGCGTTCGAGGCGTCGTACCGGCAGTTGCTGGAGCCGCTGCAGTGCCCGCTCGTTCTGGTCGAGCCGTTCCTGCTGGCGGTCAAGCCTGAGCAGGCGGCCTGGCGGGAGGATCTCGATCCGAAGATCGAGGTCGTCCGGAAGCTGGCGCTCGAGTACGACGCGATCCTCGTACCGGCCGATGTCGAGCTCAACAAGCTGGCGCTCGAGGTTGGTCCGGCGACTTTGGCCGACGACGGCGTGCATCCTTCGGCCGCAGGTCACCTGGCACTCGCCGATCTGTGGATTCAGTACGTTCTCACCCCTTAACCACCGCTCCCGGGCCTCACTCCGGGGGCGGTAGTTTGTCCTGACTAAACCGGTTCACACTCCCTGGAGTTGCGTTGTGACTGCTCGCAAGAACCTGACCACCGAAGGTGGCGCCGCCTGGACCGTCGAGGCTGCCGACAGGGCGCCCGTCACAGCAACCGTTCCTGGTGAGGTGCACACCGATCTGCTCGCGGCGGGACTCATTCCCGATCCGTTCGACGGCGACAACGAGAGCAAGCTGGCGTGGATCGGTTCGACGGACTGGACCTATCGGACGACGTTCGACTGGGCCGCGGACGAGCACGCCGTACAGGAGCTTGTGGCGGACGGGCTCGACACGGTGGCGACCGTGACGCTGAACGGGACTGAGCTCGGCGGGACCCGCAACCAGCACCGCGGCTACCGCTTCGACGTCACCGATGTTTTGGTTGCTGGCAGCAATGAACTGGTGATCGCGTTCGAGGCGCCGGTCGAGGCCGCGCAGAGGTTTGCCGAGACGCTCGGGCTCTGGCCGCACACGAACAAGCACCCGTACAACGCGATCCGGAAGATGGCCAGCAACTACGGCTGGGACTGGGGCCCCGACCTCGCCACCGCCGGGATCTGGAAGCCGATCCGGGTCGAGTCCTGGAGCGGCGTCCGCATCGACTCGGTCCGTCCGCTGGCGAGCGCCGACGGCGTGCTCGCCACGCACGTGGCGCTGGCGTGGAGCGCAGGCGCCGCCGAGACGACCGTGACCGTCGAGGTCGGCGGGACGACAGCCACCGCGACAGTTACCCCTGGCACCGAGAGCGTCGTACTGACCAGCACCGTCGCCGATGTCGAGCTCTGGTGGCCGCGCGGTCACGGCGCACAACCCCTGTACGACGTCAGCGTGGCGGCCGGCGATGACAGCTGGACCGGCCGGGTCGGGTTCCGCGACATCACGATGAACGTTGCCCCGGACAAGGATGGCGGTCCGTTCGTCCTGTCGGTGAACGGCAAGCCGATTTATGTCCGCGGCGCGAACTGGATCCCCGACGACGCGTTCGTCACTCGCCTGAACCGTTCGACGTACGAGACGAGCATCCAGGACGCGCTCGACGCCGGTATGAACCTGCTGCGCGTCTGGGGCGGTGGAATCTACGAAACCGACGACTTCTACGACATCTGTGACGAGCAAGGCGTGCTGGTCTGGCAGGACTTCCTATTCGCCTGCGCCGCGTACTCCGAGGACGAGCCACTGTGGAGCGAAGTCGAGGCCGAAGCACAGCAGGCCGTTACGCGGCTGAGCAGGCACGCCAGCCTCGCCGTCTGGAACGGCAACAACGAGAACATCTGGGGGTACGTCGAGTGGGGCTGGCGCGCGCCGTTGGCCGGGCGCAAGTGGGGTGAGGGCTACTACTTCGACCTACTGCCGAAGATCGTCGCCGAGCTCGACCCGCGGACGCCGTACTCGGAGGGCAGCCCGTACTCGTACGACCACTTCATCCACCCGAACGACGACCGCAACGGCACCATGCACATCTGGGACGTGTGGAACCAGGTCGACTACACGAACTACCGCAAGTACAAGCCGCGGTTCGTGTCGGAGTTCGGATTCCAGGGACCGCCGGCTTGGTCGACACTGACCTCGGTCGTGCACGACGAACCACTCGACCCGTACGGCGAGCAGATGCTCGTGCACCAGAAGGCGTATGAGGGCAACCTCAAGCTGGAGCGCGGACTCGGGGACCACCTGCCGCTGTGGAAGTCGATGGATGACTGGCACTGGACCACGCAGCTCAACCAGGCGCGGGCGATCATCTACGGGATCGAGCACTTCCGCAGTCTGTTCCCGCTGAACACCGGCGCGATCATCTGGCAGCTCAACGACAACTGGCCGGTGGTTTCGTGGGCTGCGGTCGACGGGCACGGAATCCGCAAGCCGCTCTGGTTCGCCTTGAAGAAGGTGTACGCCGAGCACCTGCTGACCGTGCAGCCGACCGAGGACGGGCTGGTCGTTGCCGCGCACAACGATTCCGACGAACCGTGGTCGACCCAGTTGACGCTGACTCGCCGGGCGACCGGTCCGGGTGGCGAAACGTTCGCCCGCGAGAGCATCGCTCTCGAAGTAGAGCCCCGCTCCGCGATCCTGAGCACGGTGCCGGTTTCGCTCATCTCCTTCGACGCAACCTCTGAGTACCTGGAAGTCCGTGGGGACGACGGCTCATCGGCGTACTGGTACTTCGTCGAAGACACGAAGCTGCAGTTGGCAGCGGATGCCTACACAGCGGCCGTCACCCCGACAACGGACGGGTACGACGTCACGGTCACGGCGACCGCGCTGGCCAAGGACCTGGCGTTGTTCCCGGACCGCCTGGATGCGGCCGCCCGAGTGGATTCCTGCCTGATCACTCTGTCCGCCGGGGACTCGCACACCTTCCACGTGACCGGTGCGAGCGCTCCGGCCGAGGTCGGCGTACCGGTACTGCGTTCGGCGAACGACCTGCTGCACTGATTTACTGGCGACCGTGACTGGGGCACGGGGGATTGCGCTGCTGTTGGTGGCCGTACTAGTGGTGGCGGGCTGTGGCGAGCAAGAACCGTCGGCGGGCGTCGTCCCACTCACTACGACGCCCAAGGCCACCACTCCGACGCCGGCTCCCCCACCCAGCTCCCCGACACCGAGCAGCACACCCACCCCGGTCGGTACGCCGAATGGTCGGCCGGGGGCGTCTCACAACAGCAACCTGATGCCGATCGTGGACCACGGGCCGCGGGACCAGAAGCGGGTGGCGCTAACGTTCGACGCCGATCTGACGGCGGTCATGCGAAAGCGCCTGCTGAGTGGGAAGGTCAAGTCGTACTACAACACTGCTCTCATCCAGGAGCTGCGGGCACTGCAGGTGCCCGCCACCATGTTCCTCACCGGGATGTGGATGGAGGAGTACCCGGAGGTGACGCGGGAGCTGGCCGCTGACCCGCTGTTCGAGCTCGGCACCCACACCTACGACCACCGCGCTTTCACCAAGCACTGCTACACGCTGGGCACGGTCCCCCGCGCCGAGATGCTGGCTGACGTGCAGAAGGCGGTCAAGCAGCTCGATGCGCTCGATCCGCAGGCCACTCGCTGGTTCCGCTTCCCCGGTGGTTGCTACGACGGTACGGCGTTGCATGAGCTCGCTCCTGCCGGAGTGACCGCCGTCGGACTCGACGTACCGGGGGCTGACGGTTTCGCGAAGTCGCCGAAGCCGATCATCAAGCAGGTGCTGTCCCACGTGCAGAACGGCTCGGTCGTCGTACTCCACATGCACGGTGGCGACAACGCGCCGTACACGGATGAGGCACTGACTCCGATCGTGAAGGAGCTGCGAGCTCGCGGCTTCCAGCTGGTCACTGTGACTCAGCTCATGAGCGGGAACCGCTGACTTGACTGCCCCGTCAGTCTCTTTGTGAACAAGAGGCGGATGCGGAGTGTAGGCATCACGCTCGGCCTCACTGCTCTGGTTGCGGCCACTCTGACGGGGTGTTCCAGCGACGACGACACGGCCGACTACGCAGCGATCTGTGTGGATCCGCAGACGGAGACCCGGGTCGACGACGACCAGTGCAAGGACGAGCGCGAGTACCACGGGTCGGGCGCAGGGTTCTTCTGGTTCTACATGGCCACTCGGGGCAGTGCGTACGTGCCGGCGATCGGTGGGCGGTACAACACTGGCGGTGGCACCTACACCGTGCCGCGGCAACGCGATGAGCGCACGGGTGACGGTAGTGGCGCGCCGACGATCCAGCGTGGTGGACTGTCGAAGAGCGGTGGCGACATCGGCACTGTTTCGCGCGGTGGCTTCGGCCACTCGAGTCATGGGAGGTCCGGCGGCTGATGTGGCGCCATGCGAGTAAGCCACGGCCGGGCTGGCGAGAGAAGGTCGTCGAACAGGGACTGGTGTTCCCGATGACCGACATGCCTGACGGCTCCGAACGCCCGTACTGGAACGAGAGCGCCTGGTACGAGGTGACCATGGACGAGGTGCTGCACCTCGAACGCGTCACCGAGGAGCTCTACGCGATGTGCCGGCACGCCGCCGAGGTGATGGCGACAGGTGATCGCTTCTCCGACGCCCAGCTCGGTCTGGCGCCCGGCACGCTGCCCCTGGTCCAGCAGTCGCTGAAGCGCGAGGACCTCTCCATGTACGCGCGCTTCGACCTGGCCTGGAACGGCGCTGACCCGAAGATGCTGGAGATCAACGGAGACACCCCGACCGGGCTAGTGGAGTCCGCAGTGATCCAGTGGAACTGGCTGGAGGATGTGTTCCCGGACGCCGACCAGTGGAACTCAGTGCACGACCGGCTGGTGCAGTGGTGGGCTCGCCAGCTCGCAGCGGGCCGATTCCCCGGTAAAGAGGCGCACTTCTTCAACTCTGCCGCCGAGACGTCCGGTGAGGAGGAGATGACGGTCGCGTACCTCCGCGACACCGCAGCGCAGGCCGGACTGGCGACGTACGGGCATCAGATCGAGGACGTCGGCTGGGACTCCGCGCAGCGCGCCTTTGTGGACTGGGGCAACCGACCGATCCGTACGGCGTTCAAGCTGTACCCGTGGGAGGACATGCTCGACGAGGAGTTCGGCCGGCTCATTCTGGCCGGTACCGAGCGTCAGCCGGTGCAGTGGATCGAGCCGGTCTGGAAGACCATGCTGTCCACCAAGGCGATCCTGCCGGTGCTCTGGGAGCTCTACCCGGACCACCCGAACCTCCTGCCCGCGTACTTCGGTCACCCTGGCGATCTGACCGAGTGGGTGGCCAAACCGCTGCACGGGCGCGAGGGCAGCAACATCATCATCCACACCGATGACACCGACCACACGCAGGCTGGTCCGTACGACATGTCGACCATGGTCTACCAGGCGTGGCACCCGCTCCCGTCGTACGAGGGGAACCAGGCGGTGCTCGGTAGTTGGATCGTCGACGGCGCGGCCGCCGGCATGATGGTGCGCGAGTCCGACGGGCCGATCACCGACTACTACGCCCGCTTCGTCCCGCATGCGATCGGCACCAGCCCCCGCCCCGATGCGGAGACTGTCCAGCGCTGGCTAGCTGAATAGCTAGATGTTGATCGCGATGTACTTGGTCTCTAGGTACTCGTCGATGCCGACCGTGCCACCCTCGCGGCCGAGACCGGACTGCTTCACCCCGCCGAACGGCGCCGCCGGGTTGGAGACGATGCCCTGGTTGAGGCCGATCATGCCGGTCTCGAGGCGTTCGGAGATGCGCAGGGCGCGGGTCAGGTCGTTGGTGAACAGGTAGGAAACGAGCCCGTACTCCGTGTCGTTCGCCATCGCGACGGCTTCATCCTCGGTGTCGAAGGCGGTGATCGGCGCGACCGGGCCGAAGATTTCCTCCTTCTGCAGCCGGGCGTCGCGCGGGACATCAGCGAGCACGGTCGGCGGGAAGAAGTAGCCGTTGCCCCCAGCAACTGTTCCACCGGTGAGGACCCGCGCGCCCCGTCCGACCGCATCGTCGACCAGGTCCTTGACCTTGTCCCGTTGGGTCGCGTCGATCAGCGGACCGACATCGACGCCGTCCTCGGTCCCGCGGCCGACGGTCAGCGCGCCCATCCGCTCGCTGAGGCGTCGGGAGAACTCTTCCAGCACGGGGGTTTGCACGTAGATCCGGTTGGCCGACGTACAGGCCTCGCCGCCGTTGCGCATCTTGGCGAGCATGGTTCCCTCGACGGCCTGATCCAGGTCGGCGTCGGCGAAGACAAGTAGTGGCGCATTGCCGCCCAGCTCCATGCTGGTCTTCAGCACCTGCTCTGCGGCCTGCTCGATCAGCTTGATGCCGACCTGGGTGGAGCCGGTGAAAGAGAGCTTGCGGGCGCGGCCATCGCGGATCAGCGGTTCCATGACGCCACCGGAGTCGCTGGTGGTCACCACATTGAGCACACCGGCCGGCAGTCCGGCCTCAGTCATCAGCTCGGCCAGCTTCAGCATCGACAGCGGCGTCTGCGAGGCCGGCTTGATCACCATGGTGCAGCCGGCGGCAACAGCTGGGCCGATCTTGCGAGCGCCCATGGCAGCCGGGAAGTTCCACGGGGTGATCAGCAGGCACGGGCCGACCGGCTGCCGCATCACTAGGAAGCGGCCCTTGCCGTTCGGTGCGACCTGGTAGCTGCCCTCGATCCGCACAGCCTCTTCGGCGAACCAGCGGAAGAACTCGGCCGCGTACGCGATCTCCCCCTTGGACTCTGCGAGCGGCTTGCCCATCTCGAGCGTCATCAGCAACGCCAGTTCGTCGACGCGCTCAGTCATCAGCTCATAGGTGCGGCGCAGGATCTCTCCGCGCTCACGTGGCGCTGTCGCGGCCCAGTCCGCCTGTGCTGCGACCGCTGCGTCCAGTGCGGCCATGCCGTCGGCCGGACTGGCATCAGCCACCTGGCAGAGCGTCGTACCGGTGGCTGGGTCCTCGACGGCTAGCGTCTTACCGCCCTCACCGGCTCTCCACTTGCCACCGATGAACAACTCGGTCGGACACGCGTCAACAACGGCTTGCTCCTGCTGCTGGTCCATGTACCCACCATAGGTCGCTGTCAGGCAGTGGCAATGAGCGGCGGAGCGTGCCGCGGTACCGTCCGGATCGCCCGGGTCAGACCGGCGGCAATCGTGCGCAGGATCGACGACCGCACCAGACCGTCGAAGGCCAACGGCACCAGCATGAGCTCGTCGGCCGTCGTACCGGCGACCAGATTGCCGAGTGCCGAGACCACTGAGGTGCGTGAGCCGACGATGTGGCTCGGGTCGTCCAGGAGCCGTTCGGCGCGACCACGCTCGCGCCCGGTCAGAGGTGGTTCCAGCAACGCCATCAGGTCAGCTGTGGTCGCCCGTGGCGACGCAACGCTGAGCCGCGTCTTGACTCGCACATACTCGGCGAATCGGATGATGGCTTCCTGCTCGGTGTCCGCCGCCACCACTCCGATCGTCACCGCCAGATAGGGCTTCACAGTCGGCCCACTGGCCTCAAAGTGATCGCGGTACGCCGCCACCGCCGCACTGGTCATCGCAGTCGCACTGTGATGCTGGATCACGACCGGCAACCCCCGTACGGCGGCAACCGCGGCCGCACCGGGGTGGTCGGCACACACCAGCACTGGCGGCGGCAGTCCGGCCAGCGACAGCCGCACGTCGCCCACTGGCGCGCGCCCCGGCATCCCGTCCCGGAGGAACCCGCACAGCTCGTCGAGTCGCTGCGGGAACGTGTCCCGCGCGCTACCGCCGAGCGCGGCCGCCGTACTGGGTGCATGACTGAACTGCTGGCCCACACCGAGGTCAATACGACTCGGGTACGCCGCAGCGAGCGCGGCGAACTGTTCGGCGATCACCAGCGGCTGGTGGTTGGTCAGAAGCACGCCGGCCGAGCCGAGCCGGATCCGGTCAGTGCGTGCTGCCAGGACTGCGGCAAGAACGGCAGGTGCCGCGCTGCCGACGCCCCGGACGCCGTGCTGCTCCCCCAACCAGAACCGGCGGTAACCGAGGTCGTCGGCAGCCTGTGCGACCTCCGCCGTTTCCCGGAGAGCGGCCGCAGCCGACTGACCGGGCAGCTGCGGAACGGTGTCCAGCACCGAGTGCGCAGACACCGGCAAACCAGGAGTCAGAGGAGATAACACCCGACCACCGTCGCAGCGCGTGCGCGTTTGCACATGGGGGTCCAGCCCCCATGTTTCTGCGCGCCCCCACCCCGAAAGATGGGGGATCCAATCCCTTGCCGTCTGGCTGAGCCGTCAGGCATTGTTCCCGGCGTTCCTTCCAGTAATTCGCGGCAGAGGAGGTCAAGGACGAGTGCACAGACGAGATCGGGAGCCCTAGCGCTCCCCACCTGATCCGGCCTGCCTTCCACCAAAGGCCGGCCGGGCGCTGCTGCCGCGGGGTGATCAACCCCCAGTCGTCGCCCCGCGGCAGTTGCCCATCGTTGTCATCCCGATGTCCCCGCTCCAGCGAGAAATATGGGGGCCCGATACCCATGTCGAGCACCGACTGTGAATGGCAGCCTGAGCAAATGCTCAGCTCAACGACCGCGAGTCCGCTCCGGACCGACCAGCGCGACAACGCCTGGTGGTCCGCCGCGCTGCGGCCGGACGAGCTGCGGTCAGATGAGAGGGCCGGTCCTACACCGGCCTGGGCCCAGTACGTCGAGCGCAGCACCGCCGCCCACCCGTGCACACACCCGGTGTCGGCAGGCGAGGACTGGCAGCAGGCGTTCATGCGCTGCCTGCAGCCCCTGCTCACCGTCGCCCGCGACGACCTGACCGCCGCCGGACACACCGGCGTACTGACCGAGCAGTTCCTGGACCGCCTCGGCCTCCGACTGGTCAAGCTCGCCTCCCGCACGCTGGTACTGGAACTGGCCCGAGCCCGCAACCGCGGTGAGCTCGCCGGTGACACCCCTGCGCTGCGCTTCCTCGACTTCACCCACCAGCTCGTTGGAGGGAGCGAGCTGGCGGAGTTCCTGGCCGCCTATCCGGTGCTGGCCCGGGTCCTGGGCGAGTCGTGCCGACAGAGCGTCGAGGGTCACCTCGAGCTGCTGGCACGGCTCGCCGAGGACCGAGAGTCGCTCGTCACCGGCATCTTCGGCGGCCACGACCCCGGCGCCCTGGTCTCCATCGAGGCCGCCGGCGACGCGCACCGCGGCGGCCGCGTCACCGCCACCCTCACCTTCGCCGATGGCCGCCACCTGATCTACAAACCGCGCTCCCTCGATCTGCACGGCCACTTCAACGAGTTCCTCGACTGGCTGAACAGCAAAACCGGTCTGGACCTGCGCACGGTCCGCCTGGAACGCCGTACGGACTATGGCTGGCTGGAGTTCATCACCGCTGAGCCTTGTGCCGACGCAGGTGCCGTACGGCGCTTCTATCACCGCCAAGGCGCCCTGCTGGCGCTCCTGTACGTCCTCGACGGCACCGACATGCACTACGAAAACCTCATCGCCCTCGGCGAGCACCCGGTGCTGGTGGACATCGAGACTCTGTTCCATCCGTCGCCAACTCCGCCTGGCCCGACCAGCGACGATCCAGCGAGCCAAACCATTCGGAGCTCGGTTTCCCGCACTGCCCTGCTGCCGCTGCTCATCGTCGGTGAGAGCGGCTCAGTGGCCGACATCTCCGGGCTCGGCGGGGATGCCGAAGCAGCGGCGGTCCGCGTCGAGTGGGCCGACGCCGGTCTGGACTCGATGCACCTGGTCCGCCGGCCCGCTCCGGTTCCCACCGGAAACAACCGGCCGATCCTCGACGGCGTGGCCATCGAACCGCGCGACCACGAGATCGCCGTACTGATGGGATTCCGGGACGCCTACCAGGCGATCGCCCGGAACCGCCGCGAGCTCCTGGGAGCGGACGGAATGCTGGCCCGCTGCGCGCACGACCAGGTGCGCTTCGTACCGCGCAACAGCAGTCTGTACGCCGGCCTGCTCGAGGAGGCGACGCACCCGAACGCCTTGCGCGAGGCAGACGGGCACGGTCAGCTGCTTGACCTGTTGTGGGATGCCGGCTCTTGGCTACACAGCCTCGTCCCGCACGAACTGGACGACTTGTGGGCAGGAGATATCCCCCTGTTCACAGTCACCCCGGGCAGCCGCGACGTCTGGGCATCAGATGGCACGCACATCCCCGGTGTCCTTGCGGCTGAGGGGCTCGCCAAGGTCGAGCAGAAGATCGCGTCGTTGAGCGATGTCGACCAGCATCGGCAGCGGTGGCTGATCTCCGCAACGCTGGCGACTCGACCGGAGCCGATCACCCACAGCACCACGAAAGCTCGCCCCTGGCTGGGCACCACGGACGCGCACCCGGACGGCGTACTGGCCGCCGTAACCGACATTGCCGACGAGATCGTTGCCCAGGTCATCGGTAAGACCGGCGGTGCGGCGAACTGGATCGGCCTGGAACTGCTGGACGACAACCACTGGGCAGTGCGCCCCATGGGTGCCGGCCTGACCAACGGCTACACCGGTACGGCACTCTTCCTGGCACAGGTCGGCGCGCTGACTGGAGAGCGCAAGTACTGCGAACTGGCCCGCGATGTCATCCGCCCGATCCCCCAATTGCTGCAGGCACTCGGATCCGACCTCGAGTCAGCGCAGATGATCGGTCCGGGGCTGCACGGCCTCGGTGGGATCAGTTACGGACTGGACCGCTTGTCCTCGCTGCTCGGCGATGCCGAACTGTCGACCTGGCTGCGCGCATCGCTCGACCTCGCGGCTCAGCTCACACCGGACCCGGCCGAGTTCCCGACGTACACCGAAGGCGCAGCCGGCGGACTCGCGGCCATGCAGGCGATCCGCGACGTACCAGCTGCCGTGCGGCTGGCTCAGCGCTACGCCGACGAGCTCGTCCAGGTCGTCGGAAGCGGTCAGGTCGCACCCCGCCCAGGCTTCGCTCGCGGCTACCAGGGTCTCGCCTGGACACTCGGCCGCTACGCCACGCCCGGCGACAAGTACGCGGCTGCAGCTGCCACCGCAGCTGATCTAGACCGAAATGGCCAGAAGCCCAGCCCTGGTTGGTGTTCCGGCGACGCCGGAATCACCCTGGCTCAGCTCGTGGCCGGAAACTCTGTGGACCTTGAAGTGTATTTAAGGGCCGCCTCCGAACGTCCGGTACTCGCAGACCTCAGTTTGTGTCATGGCGAGCTCGGCGCGGTCGAGCCACTGGCGTGGCTGACCGAAAGCGATCACCCAGCCGTTGAGGGGGTACGGCACAACCGTATCCGGCTGGTGCTCGCTGCACTACAGCAGTACGGACCACAGTGCGGTACACCTCGTGCGGTTCCATCTCCAGGTCTGCTGACCGGTCTGGCGGGAATCGGATACGGGTTGCTCCGGCTGGCGTTCCCAGAACGCGTGCCCTCCGTGCTGTTGCTGGAATCAACCACCGGATGGAAGCGAGCCATGCGCCGCTGACGTCCAATCAGCACCAGGGGAGAACCAATGACCGCCCAGAACCATCACGTCCAGAACGACGAGTGTCGCGACCTGGCTGACCAGGCCCCGACCGAGACCGACCCGCTGGGCCCCATCACCCTGCCCACCCGCCTCCGGATCGGCGCGAGGGCGCTGGCACTGAGCGGCGTGGTCGGACTGGCCGCCGCCGCAGCAGCAGTCGTCGGAACCGATCCGAACACCATCACCATCACCACAACCACCTGCTGACCGAGCTGTCCACGACCGCAGTACGACGTCCACAGTGCGGTACACCTCGTGCGGTTCCATCTCCAGGTCTGCTGACCGGTCTGGCGGGAACCCCGGCCTGTCCGTGCTGTTGCCGGAATCATTCAATCCGCAACAGGAGACAACCATGACCGCCGAGAACCATGACCTCCAGAACGACGAGTGTCGCGACCTGGCTGACCAGGCCGCGACCGAGACCGACCCACTGGGTCCGGTCTCCCTGCCCACCCGCATCCGGATCGGCGCCAGGGCACTGGCCCTGACCGGCATAGTCGGCCTGTCCACAATCGCGATGGCCGTGGCAGCGGACGGAGGCAACACCACCACCACGACCAGGCCCTTCTGACCGAGCCATCCAGCGAGCGTTTGAATCAGGGAAGTCGGCCGGGCATTCTGCCGGGCCGACTTCGCCGATGCCGCTGCGGTAACAAGGATCGGTGATTACAGTGGCCACCATGCAGACCCGTTCGCCCAGGGTGGTCGGCAGGAACTCGGAGATCGACCAGCTCCTTCAGTTGCTGGCCACAGCACGCGCCGGGTACGGGGGTGCCGTTTTTCTGGTCGGCGAGCCCGGAATCGGCAAGAGCCGCCTCGCGGCGCTCGCTACAGCTCGCGCCCTGGACGACGGGATGGCCGCGCTGCGCGGCCGGGTCGGCGCGCTGGGGACCATGGTTGCCTTCCGCCCTTTCACCGAGGCGCTACTGGCCTTGATCCGGCGCGGCGAGATGCCCGACCCGGAGAGCCTCGGCCCTTACCGGCAGGTGCTCGGGCGGCTGATTCCCGAATGGGACGACGGGACCGCCCATGACACCACAGCCTCACCGGTTGTGCTCGGTGAGGCTGTACTGCGCCTGCTCTCCTTGGTCGGCCGTGACCGCGGCTGTCTGCTGGTCCTCGAGGACCTGCACGACGCGGACCCGGAGACGATGGCCGTCGTGGAGTATCTGCTCGACAACCTCGAGGACCAGCCGATCACCCTGGTCGCGACCATGCGCCCGGATCAGTGCCCGGCCACGGAACTGGCGCGCATCGCCGCCCAGCGTGGTTCGGCGATCCTCCTCGGACTGCAACCACTCCGGCCGGCCGAGGTCATCGAGCTCGCGGCGGCCTGCCTCGAGGTGCCGGTCGACAGCCTGCCGCAAGAGCTGTGCGAACGGTTGTGGCAGGACAGCGCCGGCGTCCCGTTCATCGTCGAGGAACTGCTGCAGGAGGCCAGCCGGGCCGGGCAGCTCCTGGCGAAACCGGATGGCAGTCTCCAAATGATCGACGGCCTGCGCACCAACGTGCCGGCCGCGGTGGTCCGCAGTATCACGAGCCGGACCGACCAACTCGGCAGCGAGTCGCGCGACATTCTGGTCCTGGCCGCTGTCATCGGGCATCGGTTTCCGCTCAGTGTCGTCCGGAAGGCCACCGGCACGGACGAACGGTTGCTGCTGGCAACGCTCCGAGCGGGCGTCGCCGCCCAACTGGTCGGGCCGGACGAACCGGTCCCGGACTGGTACGCGTTCTGCCATCCGCTGACCGCGGATGCCCTGCTGGCCGGCTTGACGCCGACCGAGCGCGCCGGGCTGGCGCGGCGGTGTGCGGACGCGATCGAAGAACTGCATCCCGGCCTGCCCGGCGAGTGGTCCCCGATGGTGGCCGAGCTGGCCGAGACCGGCGGCGACCTGAGCCGGGCGGGCCAGTTGTTCGCGCAGACCGGTCGACGATCTTTCGAGGAGGGATCCACCAGCTCTGCGATCAAGCTCCTCGAGCGCGCGAATATCCTGCTGGCCATGGATGCCGACCTCGAGCGGCGCGCCGAGGTACTCAGTCTGCTGCTGGTGGCCTTGAGAGCGGCGGGGCAGTTCGACGACCTGGCCCTCCACTCGGCTGCCGCCGACGACATGGCGGACCGCAATCTCGACCACCGCAAGGTGGCTGGACTGCACGTGCAGCTGGCGTTTGCCGAACATGCGGCCGGTCGTCAGGCTGCCGCCGGGACGCATCTGGCCGTGGCCCGGTCGCTGCTCGGCAACGCCGCGGATCCTGTCGACACAGCGCCGGTCGACCTTCTGGCGGCAAACCTCGAGGTAGCCCGGACGAATCCCGGCCGCCTGCGGACGGCCACCGAGCTGGCGACCCGGGCCGCCGCCGCCGCCGAGCAGGCCGACCTGCCAGAGGTGGCCTGCGAGGCGCTCCAGCTGCTCGGGCTCCTGGCTCGCGAGCGGGATCTCGACGAGTCGATCGCCTACTTCCGGCGCGCCCGTCAGGTCGCCGAAAATCACGGGATGGCCCTGCAGCGGGTCCTGGCGCACGTGTACGAGGGCGCCAACATCTGTCTGGCCACCGGCAGTCTCGTCGAGTTGGAGCGGGCCCGTCAGCAGGGACTGCGGATCGGCGCGATCGCGCTCGTCTATGAGGTCAACTGCATCCTCACTCTGCAGGCGGTCATGCGCGCGGAGTACACGCTCGCGGCCACGATCGCCGACGAGGGTTTCCAGGTGACCCGTCGGCTCCAGCTCAACGGCACTGCGACGGTCTTCCTGGCCTACAAGGCAATCCTCGAAGCCCATCGGGGTCTCCGGAACGCGATGGAGCAGACCTTCGACGAGGCAACCAGTCTGGCCCGCGACAACACGCCGTACGAGTTGCCGGTCACCTACGGACTCGGCCGCGCCTTCTGTGCGCTGCTGGAGGAGAACCGGGAGCTCGCGGAGGGAGACATGGCTCAGGCGCTCGCCTACGACGCACAGAATCCGACGATGTTCCATACCTCCGGCAAGAACGGCCTTTCGCTGCTCCTTGGCGTGCTGGCGGGCCGGAACAGCTGGCCGCACTTCGAGGTGATCAGCGCGACGGCCGCGGGCGGGATGCGGTGGAACAAGCAGTTCGTGCAGATGGCTCATGCCATTCTGCTGGGTCGCGATGGGCAGCGCGATGCGGCCAACGCCAAGATGATCGAGGCGATGGAGACGTCATCTCTGTACCCGATGGCTCGGCACCTCGGGATGCGGCTGGTGGCCGAGCCGGCGCATGCCGATGGCTGGGGTGACCCGATCAGTTGGCTTCGGCAGGCCGAGGAATACTTCCACGGCGCGAACGTTCAGCCGGTTTCGAGCGCCTGCCGCGGGTTGCTCCGGCAGCTCGGGGCGACCGTGTCCCAGCGACGTACCGGGAGTGACCAAGTGCCGGCGGATTTGCGCCGCCTGGGCATCACCACCCGCGAGTACGAGGTGTGCCGGCTGCTCGTCGATCGGATCGGAAACAAGTCGATCGCGTCCCGGCTCCACATCTCGCCGCGCACCGTGGAGAAGCACGTTGCGAGCCTGATGACCAAGACTCAACAGCCGGATCGGGAGGCGTTGAGCAGTTTTGCGCGAACCGTGCTGCAAGACTGACCCACGGTACAGATTTGCCAGGCGTAATTTATGAACCCTCGCTTTGTATATAGAGTGGGCGGGTGGCAGGCAAGGGGTCGGACATGAGCAAGGGATCGGTCGGCGGCGGCGGTACGACGATGCTGCGGCGGATCAACGTCGCAGCGGTACTGGACGCGGTTCGCCGGTCCGCGCCCGCGCCGTTGCGCGTTGCCGAGCTGGTCGAGCGCACGGGGCTGGCCAGGCCGACCGTTGCGCAGGCCGTTGATGAGCTGCTGGATGCTGGTTGGCTGCAGCAGCACGGGCCGGATTCGGCGGACCGTTCGCTGGGGCGGCCGGCGATCCGGGTGTCGCTGCGCGGTCGCGCTGCGCCGGTGCTGGGGCTGGATGTCGGCCCGCACCGGGTGACGGTCGGCGTCTCTGACCTGGCTGGGCGCAAGCTGGCTCTGGTACGGCGCTCTGGTCCGGGCTGGACTGCGCAGGAGCTGCTCGGGGTCATCAGCGAGGTGATCACCGAGGCGCTCGCGGAGGCCGAGGTGCCGGCCGATGACATTGCTGCTGCCGTTGCGGCGAGCCCTGGCATCGTGGATGAGCACACTGGCCGGGTTCAGCTGGTTCCGAGTGTGCCGGGCTGGTCTGCGATCGACCTGATCAAGCACGTCCGGAGTCTGCTCGACTGCCCGGTCATCCTGGACAACGACGCGAACCTGGCCGCTTTGGCCATCGCGGCGGCTCGCGGCGGGACCGGCACCTTGCTCGCGATTCAGTGGGGCGAGCGGCTCGGTGCCGGCATCGTCATTGACGGTCGGCTGCACCGTGGCACCGGCGCGGCCGGTGAGATCGGCTTCATCGCCACCGCTCCGGACGATGTCATCAACCCCGAGGACAGCCGCGGCCCGCTGGAGCGCGCGGTTGGCTCGGAGGCGATCGCCACACTCGGTCGCCAGGCGGCGCTCGATCACCCGGAGTCGCGACTC
Organism: Kribbella antibiotica; assembly: GCF_004349055.1. GTDB lineage: Bacteria > Actinomycetota > Actinomycetes > Propionibacteriales > Kribbellaceae > Kribbella > Kribbella antibiotica. The sequence goes on along the minus strand of NZ_SMKX01000128.1, from coordinate 7,096 downwards.
GCCGAGCTGGGCGGTGACCAGCTCGACACTGCTGATGTCTTCGCCGCTGCGGCTGAGCGTGACCCGGTGGCTCAGGCGGTCGTGCAGCAGGTTGCTCGCGACTTCGCCCGCGCGCTCGCGCCCGCCGTACTGGTGTTGGACCCGACGGCGGTCGTGATCGGTGGCGGTGTGGCCCGGGCGGGTGCCGTGCTGCTGGATGCGATCTCCGACCAGCTGCGGCTGCTGACGCTGAACCACCCGAAGCTGGAGCTGTCGGCCCTGGCCGAGGACGCGGTCGTCACCGGCGCAATGCGGATGGCCCTCGACGAGGTCTGGCAGCGCAAGCTCCCGACCCCGACGCTGACCAGCACCACCTAAGGACGCAAGGTCCGGACCGCCTCGGCAATCGCGTCGGGGCGGTCCAGATGCACGAGGTGCGCCGAGTCCTCGAGCACCACAACGGTGCCGGACAAAGCCGTTGCCAACTCGCGCTGACCGGCCAGCCAAGTGTCGGCGCCGACACTCGAGCTACCACCCGTTGCCACGAGCAACACAGTCGGTACGCCGCTCGCCGGAAGCAACTTGCTGACATCCTTGGCCGCGATCCAGCTAGCCGTGAGCTCTGCCCAGAACCGTTGCCACGAACGAGAATCGCCGTACAGCTTCCTGATCGTTGCCTTGGGCAAAGGATCGTTCTTGGTCACGCTGCCGACCCGCACCATCGAGCGCCGGACGAGCGGGCCGACGAGCCACGGCAGCCCGATCCGGCCGGGGAAACCCAGCACGACACGAACCACTCGCTCCGCACTCGTCCCGGGATAGAGCCAGCTGCGACCGGACTCCGACGGCAAGGTCGTGTCGACCAGAACCAGCCGCGCAACCTCCTGCGGCCGGGTCAGTGCCCAGCGCATCGCCGCCAGCCCGCCGATCGAGTGCCCGATCAATCCGATCGCTTCGCCGGACGGCACCCCGGCGGCAGTCCGCAGTACGGCGGGGTCTGCGTTCACCGGCGTCTGCCAGGGGTCGATGACGTGGAGGTCGAGCTCCGGCAGCAACTCGCGGACGCGATCGAACTCCGCCGCGGTCTCGGCCATGCCGGGGAGCACGATCCAGGTGGTCATCGCTGAAAACCTCGCTTCAGAGCGGGAAGCAACACTGCCAGCAAAATACAGGCGAGTGTGATGGCCACCCGCTGCAAAACACCCGGCAGGTGCAGGTCGTCGCCGCTGAGCACCTCCAGACTGGTCTCGATCCCGAGCCAGGCGTTGGTCAAGGAGACCGCACCGCCCAGTACGGCGACCGCCCGGCCCCGACGGCCGGCCCAGCCGATCCGGCGCAGCACCAGGATCGTGAAGATGCCCAGGGCGATCGTCCCGATCCCGGCCAGGGTCGAGGTCACCTCGTGGATAACCAGCTCCGCGCCGTCATGGCCGTGCTTCTCGGCGATCCGGCACGCCTCGCTGGCCGACGGCGCGCAGTCCATCGGGAAGAACGAGTCGGCGAGCGTCCCGAGGCCGAAAAGCGCCGTACTGATCATCAAGCCGCGGATGTCGCGATGCATCCGCGCGGCCGGCCGGGCCAGGATGAAGGCGATCAGCACCAGCACGCTCGCGCCGAGATCCATCGCTCGCGCATACAGACTGGTCTCTTGGTCCCGCGCCCCCAGCTCGCTGAGGAACGAGGTGTGGACGTTCAGTGGGTAGCCCCAGGCGGCCTCGAGCAGCAGGCTGCAGTAGAGAACGCCGGCGGCGATCATCAGGTTCCTGGTCAGGCGGTACGGGAACCCGGCGGGTACGGCGAACATGGCGGTAAGCCTTCCACATCCACCAAGGCCTTGACTTCAGACTCAGGTATACCCCGGGAGTAGACCTAAGTCGACCGACAGTGGGCCAGCGAGGTGGGATGATCGCACGGTGCGGTCCGAACAGACAAAGGTGATTCCGGCGTGGCAGCACCGCGCTGCGGTGTGGGTGGGGCGCGTTGTCGTGCTCGCCTCCGTGTGGTCGTTTCTTGCGATTCCGTTGCATCTTTTCGCACCGGCGTACGTGCGACGGATCGACCAGGGGTTCGATTTCTTCGGGATCCCGGCCGGTCACACGTTCTTCCCGGCGGTGTATCTGGCCGTCGTCGGCAGCGCGCTGCTGCGCGGAAAACGGGCCGCGCTGCTCTGGGTGCTGTGGGTCTTCGAGGGGCTGTGGCTGCTCGGACTGATCGCGTTCGTCGCGTTCAGCTCGGTGCTGCTGGCCAACCCGGAGGCCGACTGGATCGACGACCTGGACCGGATCACGATCAAGGATCTCGAGTTCGGCATCCTGCAGGTCCTGGTGGTGACGGCCCTGATCGTGCTGCTGTGGAAGATCCGCGGTGCATTCCCGGCCCGGCTCGCTCCGGGTAGCCGGCGGCTCGCCGTCGGTGCGCTGATCACCGGCATGCTGATCTCGGTGGCCGTCAGCATCTCGCTGACCCAGGTCTTCCCGAACACCCTGACCGGCCAGCGGCAGAAGATCGGCTGGGCGCTGGTCGCCGCGGTCGGTCAGCAGCACAGCAAACTCGACGGCCACAAGGGGCACGCCTGGGTCGGGCTGGTCGTCAGCGCGATCTCGGCCATGTCACTGGTGGTCGCGTTCGCGATCTTCCTGCGCTCGGCCCGCCGCGTCCGCTACCTGTCGCAGTCCGAAGAGCTCGGCGTACGGCGTCTGCTGCTCGAGAGCGGTGAGCGCGACTCGCTGGGGTATTTCGCGACCCGTCGCGACAAGGCGGTCATCTTCTCCTCGGCCGGTGACTCCGCGATCGCCTATCGAGTGGTCAACGGGGTCAGCCTGGCCAGTGGTGATCCACTGGGTGATCCAGCGGCCTGGCCAGGAGCGATCGAGGCGTGGACCGAGGAGGCCCGGCTGTATGGGTGGTCCCCGGCGGTCCTGTCTGCCAGCGAGGAGGCTGCGCGCGCGTACGTCGACGCCGGGCTGCGGGCTCTGGCTATGGGCGACGAGGCGATCATCGACGTGGCCGACTTCAGTCTTGAGGGCCGCACGATGCGACCGGTCCGGCAGGCGGTGACGCGGGCCCAGCGGTCCGGCTACCGCGCCGAGGTCGTCCGGCACGGCGACCTCTCCCCCGATGCACTCGCGTCGTATGTCGAGCTTGCGGAGAAGTGGCGTGGCGGGCAGACCGAGCGTGGCTTCTCGATGGCGCTTGGCCGACTGGGCGACCCGGCGGATGCGCGCTGCGTGATGGTGATCGCGCGCGACGCCGACGGCGAGATCCGTGGGCTGCTGTCCTTCGTGCCGTGGGGTGTGCGCGGAGTCTCGCTGGATCTGATGCGCCGCGATCCGGAGTCCGTGAACGGCCTGATGGAGTTCATGGTCGCGTCACTGGTGGAGGCCTGCGGTGACCTCGGCCTGCACCGGATCTCGCTGAACTTCGCGATGTTCCGGGAGATCTTCAGCGACGCCGAGCGAGTCGGCGCCGGCCCGGTGCTGCGGCTCACGAACGCACTGCTGACCGCGGCGTCGCGCTTCTGGCAGCTCGAGAGTCTCTACCAATCGAACGAGAAGTATCTGCCGCGCTGGTCACCCCGACTGATCTGTTACGCCCGCGGCGGCGCCTCGATCGCTCAGGTCCTGCTGGCGGCTGGGACAGCCGAGGGCTTCCTGCCCGCGCCGCGCCCCTGGACCCGGGTCGACAGCGCCGATACCCACGACCGGCACGCGATCCAGGCCGGCGACGGTGACACCTTCGCCGCCTCGGTCCGCGAGCAGGAGGAGACGCTCCTGCGGCCAGCACTGCCGGAGCGCAAACTCACCGAGCAGGAGCAGATCCGCCGTACGAAGCTGGTCGGTCTTGTTGCCGCAGGCATCGATCCCTACCCGGTCTCGGTGTTGCGGACGGAGACGATCGAGCGGATCCGCGAGCTGCACCAGAACTTGCCGCCTGACCATCACACCGGCCACACGGTCTCCGTGACTGGCCGTGTGCTGCGGATGCGGGACCACGGCGGCCTGGCGTTCGCTCAGTTGCAGGACGGGCTGGTTCAGGTGCAGGTGATGCTGTCCGCCGAGGCATGTAGCGAGGCGGCGCTCGATCACTGGCGGCGGCTCGTCGACATCGGCGACCACGTCAGCGTCACCGGCGAGGTCGTGACCAGCAAGCGCGGTGAGCTGTCGATCGCGGCCACCGAATGGATGATGGCGGCCAAGTGCCTGCACCCGTTGCCCGACAAGCGGAAGGGGTTCACCGACCCCGAGGCCCGGGTCCGGCAGCGGCACATCGACCTGGTGATGAACCCCGATTCGCTGCGGATGATGCGGCAGCGCAGCGCCGCCGTACGGGCAATGCGGAACGGGTTCGAGACCCGGGGGTTCATCGAGGTCGAGACGCCGATGCTGCAGGCGGTGCACGGCGGCGCGAACGCGCGACCGTTCCAGACGCACATCAACGCCTACGACACGGACCTGTTCCTGCGGATCGCGCCGGAGCTGTTCCTGAAGCGGCTGAGCGTCGGCGGGCTCGGCAAGATCTTCGAGCTGAACCGCAACTTCCGCAACGAGGGCGCCGACGCGACCCACAACCCGGAGTTCACGTCGGTCGAGGCCTATCAGCCGTATGCCGACTATCACGTGATGCGCGAGCTGACCCGGGAGCTGCTGATCGAGGCGGCGACCGCGGTCTTCGGCAAGCCGGTCGTGCAGCGGGCGGACGGCGAGATCGACATCTCCGGCGACTGGCCGGTGATCACTGTGCACGACGCGGTGGCGCGAGCGGCCGGCGTACCGGTCACTCCTGACACCTCGGTGGAGACGCTGCGCGAGCTGTGCATCAAGCACGGTGTGCACACGACGTTCGATCTCTCGGCCGGTGAACTGGTGCTTGAGCTGTACGACGAGCTCGTCGAGCCGAACACGACGCTGCCGACGTTCTACACCGACTTCCCGTTGGAGACGTCGCCGTTGACTCGGACGCACCGGACCGAACCGCGGCTCGCCGAACGCTGGGACCTGGTCGCCTTCGGCGCCGAGATCGGTACGGCGTACTCGGAGCTTGTCGACCCGGTTGAGCAGCGGCGCCGGCTCACCGAGCAGTCACTCAAAGCTGCGGCCGGTGACCCTGAGGCGATGTCGCTGGACGAGGACTTCCTGAGTGCGCTCGAGTACGCGATGCCGCCGACCGGTGGGCTCGGGATCGGTGTCGATCGAGTGATGATGATGCTGACCGGCCAGAACATTCGCGCCACGCTCGCGTTCCCGTTCGTCCGGCCTGCATCTCGTGATTCTTAACGGATAACCGGGTCGTCGCCCTGGTGTCGGCCCCGTAGCCTTGAAGAGGGAGCGGGGCTGGAACTGGGGCGGGGTGGATGAGGCAGGTTGCGGTAGTTGGGGCACTGCTGTACGTGGTCGCGGGGTGCACGGCTTCGCCGGTGGACGGCGCGACGCCAACACCGAGCGGTGGGCCGGCGAGCGTCGTACCGTCGGCACCGAGTGGGCCGCTGGGACAAGCGGCGTACCAGGCTGAGCTAGCCAAGGCGGAGAAGGCGCTGGCGTCGAGTCTGCGGGCGCTCGCGCGGGCGCAGACGGCCGAGGGGCTGGCGCAGGCCATGGGTGACGTGTCGAAGGCGCTGAACGGCGCCTCCGGACGGCTGGCCGCGTTGACGGTCGAGGGGCGACTGAGCGCCGTACATCAGCTGTTGCAGGACCGGATCGGAGTCGCGGCGTACAAGCTGTCCGACTCGGAGCAGGCTGAGCTGGATGCACGCTGTGGTGGTGGCGCGTACACGTCGCAGAAGATCCAGCGGCAGTTGCGCACTGACCTCGCACCGGCGCTGGCGGCGTTGACGAAACTCAAGCTGGCCTTCGGGAAGACGCTGCCGGACCCGGGCGCTGCGCCGAAGCTGGAGCGGCCTTCGAACGGAGCGACCGTGGTACGTCGTGGCGAGGCCGGGATCGGGCGGCTGGAGATCACGAACGGTACGGCGAAGGATGTCGCGATCTCGGTCGTCACCGACGGGAAGCCGCCGCGGGAACCGCACGTGATGACGTACATCCGGGCGGGGAAGTCGGCGGCGATCACGCGGATCGGCGGGGCCTATCACCTGTACTACAAGAGCGGCGCGGACTGGAGTTCCGCGCGGAAACAGTTCGGGACGGGGTGCTCGTACCTGAAGTTCGACCAGGCCTTCGGTCCGGACAAGTCGTGGAAGATCAATCTGCAGCCCACAGTCACCGGAAACGCGGCCACCAGCGAGGTGGAAGCTTATTAAGGCTATGTGACATCGACCATGTCACGATGACAGGACGCGCCAGTAGGTTCACGATGAGGTCATGAGTGCAACCGCGAGCGTGAGTGTGGCCGGCGTCCCGGGTGTCGAGGTCGCCTACTACCGCAAGGGTTCGGGCGAGCCGCTGGTGCTGCTGCACGGCATCGGCCACCACTGGCAGGCCTACAGCCCGGTACTCGACCAGCTCGCCGAGAAGCACGACGTGATCGCGCTCGACTTCCCCGGTTTCGGCGAATCCCCCGACGTACCGCTGGGTGTTCCCGACGAGCTCGACAGCCTCGCCCACACCGTCGACGCCCTCTGCAAAGCCCTCGACATCGACCGCCCGCATGTCGCCGGCAACTCCCTCGGTGGCCTGGTCTCTCTCCGCCTCGGCCAACTCGGCCTGGTTCGCTCGGTCACCGCGCTCTCCCCCGCCGGCTTCTGGTCACCCCGCGAAAACCGCTGGGCCATCGGCCTGCTCACCAACCTCCGCCGGGTAGCCCGCCGTACGCCGGAAGCCACCGTGCAGCGCCTAGCCCGGACCCCCTCCGGCCGCCGCGTCCTCATCGGCAGCATCTACCACCGCCCGGCCCTCCGCGACCCCGAAGCCGTCATCGCCGAGTCCCGCGCCCTCCGCGACTGCCCCGCCTTCGACCGCGTAGCCGCCCACGCCCGCCGCGGCATCACCTTCCAAGGCGACGTCCCCGACGTACCGGTCACCATCGCCTGGGGCACCCACGACCGCATCCTCCTCCCGGTCCAAGCCGCCCGAGCCCACGAGACACTGAGCGATATCGTATGCCGTCTTCTGCTTGAAAAAAAAAAAGTGATTTAGTAGAATTTATACTATCAAGTAGAAGCGTA
>NZ_SMKX01000127.1 GCF_004349055.1 Kribbella antibiotica | reverse complement strand
GTGGTCGTGAAGAGAGCTGGTGGGAAGAGGGCGGCGGGGCCACCGGCGTGGATCGCGAGGGTGGACAGGGCTTGGCGGTCGTTGGTGGTGGACGGTGGGTCGGTGATGGCGCCGTTCAGGGGATTGATGTTGAGGGAGTGCAGGGCTGCGTCGGTGAGGATCGGGCGGCCCTCGGCATCGATCAGGACGTTGGTCGGCGAGAGGTGGCCGTGGATCAGGCCGCAGCGGTGGAGGTAGTTGATGGCGTCGGCGAGTGGGCTCAGCAGCGTGACGATCTCGCCGGGCGGCAGGCTCCCCCGGCGGCTCAGGACAGTCGTCAGGCTGAGGGCAACGACGTACTGACTGAAGACGAGCCACTCGGAAGGAGACTTGCGGACCTCCAGGACGCGGGCGATGTGCGGGTGGCGGATGCGTTGCAGGACCAGCAACTCGTCATGGAACTGCTCCTTTCGCTGGATCGCGGTGACGGGGATACGTTTGAGCACGGCATTACGGCCGGTGGCGAGGTCGCGGACCTGCCAGAGGGTTCCGGCCGATCCGGACCCGAGCCTCCGGCGCAGGCTGTAGCCGGCGAGGTCTTCGAGTGCCATGCCAAGAGAGTGCACCAATCGTCGAGAGCCCCGCGGAAGTTATCCACAGGCCCCCGGCCTACACTCGAAGCCGTGAGTGCGATCAAGTACGTGGAGGCCGGGTTCGGGGCCGAGGCAGTCGACTACCAGACCGCGTGGGACGAGCAGCGCCGCCTGCACGCGGCCGTCGCCGAAGGCAGTGGTTCGGACACCGTCATCCTGCTTGAGCACACGCCGGTCTACACCGCCGGCAAGCGGACCGAGCCGCACGAGCGTCCCGTCGACGGCACGCCAGTAGTGGACGTCGACCGCGGCGGCAAGATCACTTGGCACGGGCCCGGGCAGCTCGTCGGATACCCGATCGTCAAGCTGGCCTCACATGTCTATGTAGTCGATTACGTTCGCCGGCTCGAGGAAGCCCTGATCGCGGTCTGCGCCGAGCTCGGCGTCACGACCGGGCGGGTCAAGGGGCGCAGCGGTGTCTGGGTCGCCGCCGATGAGCGCGGCCGCGAGCGGAAGATCGCCGCGATCGGGATCCGCGTCTCGCAGAGCGTTGCCATGCACGGGTTTGCGCTGAACTGCGACAACGACCTCACGTGGTTCGACCGGATCGTCCCCTGCGGGATCGCCGACGCTGACGTCACCACGCTGTCGAAGGAGCTCGGTCGCGACGTACCGGTCACCGAGGTGCTCGAGTCGGTTCGCCGTCACCTCGACCACTTCCTCGCCTGGGAGCCGTTCGACCGCAGCCCCGACATCGCTCAGCCCGAGGCGCCGGCTACCGGCATCACTTACGGCCTCACCGTCTAGCTTCTCGGCCCGGGCTGATGGGGTTGGTCTGTACGACGGTGGCCGATGCGGGGTTTGGCTCCCGTACGGCGGGGTGGTTGCTCGACGCTCCGGACAAGCCGGACACGTTGCCTGTGGCTGGTCGCCGCGGCGGCCGCGTTACATAAAGAGCTTGGCTGGGCCCGGCGCGTGGTTGAGGTACTGGCGAGGTCGGCGATCGCGTGACCGCTGCTTGAGGTGCCCGCTATGGCTGAGGTGGAAAAGCGGCGCCGAGTGTGGAAACTTCATGTCGCCATTTGCACAAAACGTTCCACCCAGCTCTCCGGGTCGGCTGGTGGGTGGGGCTGGGGAGTTTTACCTGTCGTTTCGGGTCAGTTTCGCTCCCCGCGCGCCCGGATACCTGACAGATCCGACGCTGGGGAGTTTCCCCTTCGCGTCGCCTGCTGTTCGCGCTACGCGTGACTTTTTCGGGTCCATACGCCGAAAAACTCACGCGTAGTGAAGACCAGCGCGGCGACCGAGGTCAGGCGGGCCCGGCGGAAGCTCAGGCTGTGCGAGCAATCGGGCTATTCGGCGGGGTCTTCTTCGATCCATTCGAGGAGGTCGCCGGGTTGGCATTCCAGGACTCGGCACATGGCTTCGAGGGTGCTGAAGCGGACGGCTTTGGCGCGGCCGTTCTTGAGGACTGCGATGTTGGCCGGGGTCAGGCCAACACGTTCGGCGAACTCGCCGACGCTGAGTTTGCGGCGGGCCAGTTCGACGTCGATGCGGACGACGATGGGCATCAGATCACCGCTTCCATGTCGGTGTGCAGGGTGGTTGCGCGCTGCAGCAGAGCGCGCATCACCACCAGCAGCAGACCGAGCACGGTGATCACGACCTCCAGCAGGAGCAGCACCATCGGCAGACCGGGGTCGTCGGCGTTCAGGACGACGAGCAGGAAGACCGTGCCGACTACGAGCCAGACGCCGCCGATCGCACCGATGATCAGGTTCACCCAGAAGGTGGCGGCGGGGGTGAAGATGCGGTCCCGCTTGACCATCGTCAGCAGTTGCCAGGTCGCGACCACGACGACCTGGATGCAGAGCACCACGAACGCCGCGACGAAGGTGGCCGGCCAGCGCAGGTCTGCGTCGTTCGGGTTCACCTCGGCCTGATGGCGGAACTGGCCGGGCAGGGACAGGGTCTGGAACACGACCAGGATCGCGAACAACACCACCAGAAACACCCGGAGCGCGGCGACGGCTCGATTCTCACTCAGCATGTATCGAGAGTCGGGGTTAATCTATCGATTGTCAATAGGCTCTCACGATGCGCGCTGTCGGGAGTGTGCACTGAAAGTAGTCAACCGTGGGGATGTCTGCCCGGGTGTGACGCACAAACGTCGCTACGGTGGAGGGGTGTCCAAATTTCTTGGCTTTTTGCTTGGGGTTGCGGTCGCACTGGCCGGACCGGCGATGTTCGGAGTGCTCAGCGCACCGGGTGGTATTCAGCTGAACACCAAGGAGATGGCGCTCGCCTACGGTGTGGGTGCGCTCGTCTTCTGGGCGATCGTGTCGTACTTCTCCGGCGCGGGCGCGATCGGTGCGTTCCTCGCCTTCGGCACCTTGATCTACTGCTGGCTGTGGATCCCGAACCGCACCACGAACTTCCTCGACGACGTGCCCGGTGTCACGAACGGCATGGTCGAGGGAACGCGGCAGTACACGCTGAACGGCGTCGTACCGATCCTGACGGTGATCACGCTGGTCTACTCGATCCAGCTCATCGTCCGGAGCGTGCAGCGTCGCCGCCGCGCTCGCGTCGAGGCCGAGCGCCTGCAGCGCGAGCAGGAAGCGGCGCAGGCTCAGCAGGAGGCGGCTGCCGCGGCGGTCTATCCAGTTGCCGCCAGCACCTATCCGGCCGAGCAGTACGCCGACGCCGGTACGCCGTACGCCGCGCCGTCGTTCGAGCCGTCGAACCGGTACGACGACCTGTTCGACGAGGAGCCGGAGCATCCGCGTAACCAGGCGGATGAGCAGACGGCCCAGTACCCGGTCGCCGAGTCGGCACCCGAGCACACGTCGCCGTTCCCTGTGGTCACGGATGATGTTGCTTATGGCAACGATGAGACGGCGCTCGTCCCATCCGACCGCGACGAAACGGTTGTCGCTCCCCGGCCCGACGCCGACGAGGTCACCGTCATCGCCGACGAGCCCGCCGAGGCTCCCGCGACCGTTGCGCCCGAGCAGACCGCAGTAGTCGACGAAGAAACACGCGAGCACCCCACGGCCGCAGTTGCGGCTGAGGCACCCGTTGCTCCCGCACCTGACCACGCGGCCGAGCAGACCGTGGTGGCGGAGCCCGCCGCGGCTGACGAGGAAACACGCGAGTGGTCGGGGGCCAGCGGTGACGCGCACGACGCTCCTGCGGCTAGCGCACCCATCGCCGGAACGCCTACAGCGCCTGCTCAGCCGGTGGCGACCGCTCCGGCTGTCGCACCTGCGGCTGTCGCACCCGAGGCTGATGCACCTGAGGCTCCCGCACCTGCTCACGCGGCCGAGCAGACCGCGGTAGCTGAGCCCGCACCGGCTGACGATGAAACACGGGAGTACCCAGAAGCCAGCAGCGACGCTGAGACACCGGTCGCCGAGGCGCCGGTTGCTGCAGCTCAGCCGGTGGCGCCCGCACCAGTTGTTGCTCCCGCGCCCGAGACACCTACCGCTCCCGCACCTGACCACGCGGCCGCGCCGGATGAGCCCGCCGCGGACGACGACGAGACCCGCGAGTACCCGAGCGCGAGCGGAGGCGCGTTTAGCGCCCCCATGACCGACGCTCCGGTCGACGGAACGCCAGGAGCCAACGGAGGCGTCTACGGCGTGCCCGTGGGTGGCGCACCGGTTGGCGGAACGCCGGCTGAGGCCGAAGAGACTGAGCCTGCTCACGACCCCGAGGACGAGCGGTTCGATCCTCCGGCCGGGGGTGGCGGCGGGCAGGGTTCTGCGCCGGTCGCCCAGTCCCCCGCACCGGCGGCGCCTGCCGAGACCAAGCAGCCCCGGCGGGATGACGTTGGGTGGCAGTCCGCATCAGCCGTGGGCGCGCCCGAGCGAGTAGGTCAGCAGTACCGGGAGCGGATGGAGGACCCCGAGGACACCGGGGAGTTCCACGTGAGTGCTTTCGAGGGGCCGTTCAACACCCCAGGAATTCGGCCCGCCGGAGCCTGAAGAACGAAACGAGAGTGGCGCGAGTCCAATAGGACTCGCGCCACTCTTTTGTTCAAACAGCCTCAGGCGACGTGCATGCGCCGATGCGGTTGGTCCCGGCGAGCATGCTCGGTCAGCGCCTCGTCGTACGCAGAGGTCGCCATACCCAGCACATCGGACGACATCTGCGCTCGCGGGGAATCGGTGCTCCAGGCAAGCAACAGCCGGCGATGAATGGGGTCCCCACTCAAAGGACGGGTGACGACATCGCGGGACAGCATCCGGTACGACGTCGGTGAGACGAGCGCAACCCCTTGCCCACTGGTGACGAACCCCATCAGCACCGAGGTGTCGACCGAGTGGTGCTCGACCTTGGGCTGGAACCCGGCCTGCTCACACGCGGCGCGGAAAAGAACATGGAAGCCACTGTCGTCCGGCGGCTCACCAATCCATTCTTCATCGGACAGCGCACCGAGCTCGAGCTCGTCGCCACCGACCAGAGCCAGCGGGTGCCCGGCCGCCATCACGACGTACGCCGATTCCGACTCGACCACCGTGCACGCCTCGACCCCGGTCGGGAGCCGCAGCTCGAACCCAGGGAACTCACGCAGCAAGGCGAAATCCAGCCGCCCGCTCTCCAACTGCTGCAGCAGCACGCTGGTCGACCACTCGACCTCGATGCTGACCCGCTCGATCTGCCCGTGGTCCCGCAGCCGTTGAGCGATCCCGGACATCGGCGCGGTCGGAAAGCCACCCAGCCGTACGGCGCTCGACTCGACCGCGGTCATCGCGGACACGGTCGACGCCAGGTGATCGACGTCGACGAGGATCGCGCGCGCCCGATCGACGGCGTACCGGCCTAGCGCGGTAGGGGTGACGCCGGTGCGGGAGCGTGCGAAGAGCTCACCGCCGAAGGCGCCTTCGATCCGCTTGAGCTGCGCGGTGAGGCTCGGCTGGCTCACCTTGAGCCAACGGGCCGCCCGGCCGACAGACCCTGCCTCGGCAACCAGGACGACCACACGGAGATGGCGTAGCTCCACGTTCATGCGTTGAGACCGTAGTCCAAGTGGATACACAGGACACAGGTACCCAAGATTGCGGTTTCATTACAGCCCGGGCGAAAGTTGTAACGCTCGCCCGGGCAGTGACGATAAGTCATTCCGCCTTGAGCGCCAGTGCCTGGCGGTAACCGAGCCGGTGACCGGTCTTGAGCAGCGTCCGCTCGTAGAGCCGGGCGCCGACCCGGATGATCAGCACCGTGCTGACCAGCAGGATCGCGATCGCGACCAGCGGCTGCCACAGCGGGACATCCTCGGTCAGCATCCGCCCCGGCATCGACATCGAGGATGCGATCGGCACGAACGACGCGATCTCCCGCGGCCCCGGCCCGGCGAACACCGCGAAGAAGAACGGGATCATCAAGATCATCTGCCCGGGCAACGTGGTCGATCCGAGGTCCTCCTGCCGGGTCGCCAGCGATCCGGCGACCGCCCACAGCCCGGCCAGGGCGACGAACCCGAGGACGAAGAAGATCACGAACCAGCCGGCCACCGGCGCCACGACCGACAGGATGTCGAGGCGGTCCGTCGCGGCCAGCCCGACCAGCGACGCGGCGGCGATCACCACGATCTGCCCGAGGGCGAGCACCGTGTTGCCGAGCACCTTGCCCCACAGCAGCGACCGGATCGGGACCGACGCGGCGAGGATCTCGACGACCCGGCTCTCCTTCTCCTGGACGACGCTCTGCGCGATCATCATGCCGAACCCGAGCGCCGTCATGTAGAACACCAGCGCCAGCCCGATGTTGACGAAGTCGGACACATACCCAGGCAGCGGCCCCGGCTCCAGGATCTTCTCCGACACCTGCGTCCCGGCCCGCAACTGCTCCGGCGTCAGCTTCACCGCCGACGCGTTCTTCTCCATCCCGACCTCGGCCACAGCCGCGCGCAGCGCTGCCCCGACCCCGGAATCCACCTTGTCCTTGCCGATCACGACGTACCCGTCAGGTCCCGGCAGCAACGCGGCAGTGGCGTCCGTCTTGGTCACCGCAGCCTCCGCCGCGTCCTGATCCGCGACGCGCAACGGCTCATAGGCGTTGCCGCCCTGCGTCTGCGAGGCACGCTGGACGACGGCCGCCCCGCCGTCGTCGATCACCGCGATCTTGTCGGAGTTGTTGCCGCCGGCAAGCAGTGCGGGAAGGATCACCGCAGCCAGTACGACGGCCAGCATCACCAAGGTGGATCCGATGAAAGTCTTGTCCCGCAGCTTGGTACTGACCTCGCGCTCCGCGATCAGCAGCCACGGTCGATCCAGTGTCCGGTCGTTCATCGGGTCGCCTCCCGGAAGACGTCGCTCAGTGCCACCCGCTCCGGCCCGAACTCCAGGACCGGTCCACGGCTCATCGCCTGCTGAAGAATCTGTTGTGCATCGCCGGCATCCTCGACGTCGAACAGCGCCGTACCGCCGGCTACATCACGCACCCGAAGACCGGGCAGGTCGCGCAGCCAGCCGGCATCGCCGTCAACAACCAACCGGTACGTCGGGGTCTGGCTGGCCGCGAGTTCCGCAACCGGGCCCGCGGCAACGACCTTGCCCCGTGAAAGCACCACGAGGTCGTCGCAGAGCCGCTCGACCAGGTCGAGTTGGTGGCTGGAGAACAGCACCGGAATCTCCGGTGTGACCTCCTCGCGCAGCAGGTCGACCATCGCGTCGACGGCCAGCGGGTCGAGGCCGCTGAACGGCTCGTCCAGCACCAGCGCGATCGGCTGGTGGATCAGCGCCACCGCGATCTGCACCCGCTGCTGGTTGCCCAGCGACAGCGTCTCCAGTACGTCGGTCGCCCGCTCAGCCAGTCCAAGGCGGCCCAGCAGCTTGTCGGTCCGCTCCGCAGCATGGTTCTGAGTCATCCCGTGCAGCCGGCCGAAGAAGATCAGCTGGTCGCGGATCTTCATCTTCGGATACAGCCCACGCTCCTCCGGCATGTAGCCGAAGTCCTGCCGTACCTTCGGCGTCAGCAGTTCGCCCTGCCAGCGCACTTCGCCGGCACTGGCCGCGAGGACGCCGAGGATGATCCGCATCGTCGTCGTCTTCCCGGCCCCGTTGGCCCCGACGAACCCGGTCATCCGCCCTGGCACGACGTCGAACGTCACGTCGTCCAGTGCGAGCTGTTCACCGAACCGCCGAGTGAGCCCAGCCACCCTCAGCATCCGTCACCGCTCCTGTCACCTTGACCCCTCGGCCGGACGTCTGCCCGACCGCTACCCAAAGTTAGCGACTCCGGACCCCGCTGAACGTCGGCCACGAGGGTGACCGCCCGTGTCATCCGCACGGTGGAGACAGCGGCATGACGTAGGCCACGGCGCCGAGCTGTCACATCCGGCGTGTCCGGACGGTCGGAGCTGGTGACGGTACGACGACGGAGGATGATGACAACTGTGAGCGACGACCTCGATCGGGCGGCGGCGGTCTTCGGACAGGTGCGGCCGCGGCTGTTCGGCATTGCGTATCGGATGCTCGGCAGTGCGGCCGAGGCCGAGGACATCGTCCAGGACGTGTGGCTGCGCTGGCAGACCGCCGACCGCAGCGTCGTACTGAACCCTGCGGCGTACCTGTCCACCGCAACCACCCGGCTGGCCATCAACGCAACCCAGTCAGCCCGCGTACGACGGGAGTCGTACATCGGACCGTGGTTGCCGGAGCCAGTGGACACCAGCGCGGACCCGTACCTCGGCGCGGAACGCGGTGAGGCGCTGGCGTTCGCCGTACTGCTGCTGATGGAGCGCCTGTCCCCCAACGAGCGTGCGGCGTACGTGCTGCGGGAGGCGTTCGACTACCCGTACAGCCAGATCGCAGACATCCTGCAACTGAGTGAGCCCGCGGTGCGGCAGCTGGTCAGCCGGGCGCGCAAGCATGTGGACGGGGAGCGACGGGCCGAGGTGGACGCTGCCGAGCAGCAGCGGCTTCTCACTGCCTTTGTGCAGGCCGCCAAGTCAGGTGACCTGGACGAGCTCGAGGGCCTGTTCGCGGCCGACGTGGCGAGCGTTTCCGACGGCAACGGCAAGGCGCGCGCGTCGAAGTTCCCGGTGGTCGGGTCCGAGCGGGTGGCGAAGTTCTTCCGCTCCTTCCACACCCGGTTCTGGGCTGGTGTGGAGATCGTCTGGACACAGATGAATGGGGAGCCTGCTGCTGTCCTGACTGTCGACGGCAGTGTCCGCACCATCCTGACAGTGAGCTCCTCTCCCGAGGGCATCTACCAGATCAACGTACAGATGAACCCGGACAAGCTGACCCAAGCGCACAGCTGAAGAGGCCCTGGGGTGTGCGGCCACACACCCCAGGGCCGGTCTCACTCCTCCAGCGCCTTCACTGCCCCGAGGAGGCTCTGCAGACTCGCCTTCTCCATGGCTTCTTCCGCCGGGTCGATCGTCCACTGCTCTACTGGCAGTTCAGTGTCCGGTGCGGCGGAGTCGAGCACCGTCAGCTCCTGCTCGACCTCCGCCTGTAGGCCGGCCAGGAACTCCTCCCGCTCGCCAGTCACTGCTTCACCCAGTCGGCGTAGTGGATGCGGCCGAGGACTGCGTCGCCGGTCGGCACCAGCGCGTCCTCGCTGACCACAGCGCCGTAGTACTGCGCCTCCGGGTCGGTCACGACCTCGCGGGGGTCGTTCAGCTCGGCCAGCGCCTTGCGGAAGAACTCATCCATCCGGGACTTGTCCGGACCGGCGATGTCGACCCGTGCGTTCAGCGGCTCGCCCACTGCGACCTTGGCGACCTGATCGGCGACGTCGTCACCGGCGATCGGCTGGAAGTCCACCGGCTGGATCCGGACCACGCCGTCGACCACAGAGGTGTCGGCGATGGCCTTCACGAACTCGAAGAACTGGGTCGCATGCACCAGCGAGAACGGGATGCCGGATGCCTCGATCAGCTCCTCCTGCGCGATCTTGGCGCGGAAGTAGCCGATCTGCGGCGAGCGCTCGGTGCCGACGATCGACAGTGCGACGTGGTGGCCGACCCCTGCCTTCTTCTCCGCGGCAAGCACGTTGCTGGTGGCGGTGCGGAAGAAGTCCAGGACGGCCTGGTCCTCGAACGACGGTGAGTTCGACAGGTCGATGACCACCGACGCGCCGGTCAGCACCTCGTCCAGCCCCTCGCCGGTCAGCGAGTTCACTCCGGTGTTGGGCGCCGCCGCGACCGCTTTGTGCCCGTGCACCTCAAGCCGACGTACGACCTTCGATCCAATCAGCCCGGTGCCACCAATCACGACGACCTTCATAACCAGTCTCCTGCCGGCCAGGCGCCCGATTGGCGCCACTCACCAGACAAGACAGGGCACCTCGCCGAGTTGTGACAGCCGGTTAACCGGCCAAGTCGTCGCCCGGGGAGACCAGGCCGCACTCGTAGGCGAAGACGACAGCCTGGACACGGTCCCGCAGGCCCAGCTTGAGCAGCACGCGGGAGACGTGGGTCTTGACCGTGGCTTCACCGACGTACAGCTGGTTGGCGATCTCGGTGTTGGTGAGCCCGCGGGCGATCAGCCCGAGGACCTCTCGCTCGCGATCGGTCAGGTCGGCGATCAGGTCGGGGCGGTAGACGCGCTCGCCGCCACCGCTGAACCGCTTGATCACCCGCCGGGTCACCTCAGGGGCGAGCAGCGCATGCCCCTCGTGCACGATCTGGATCGCCTCGACCAGGTCCTCCGGTGCGGTGTTCTTCAGCAGGAACCCGCTGGCCCCCGCACCGAGCGACTCGAACAGGTAGTCGTCCCGATCGAACGTGGTCAGGATGATCACCTTGCCGGCGTCCGCCGCCACAATCTTCTGGGTCGCGGTGATCCCGTCCATCCCCGGCATCTGGACATCCATCAGTACGACGTCCGGCCGCAACTGCAGCGCGAGTTCGACCGCCTTCTCGCCGTCGGCCGCCTCACCGACCACCTCGATCTCCGGCTCGACCGACAGGATCATCCGGAAACCGGCCCGGACCAGGTCCTGGTCGTCGACCAGCAGGACGCGCATCATTCGTCTACTCCTCGCTGCACCGGAATCCGCACGCGGACCCGGAACCCACCGACCGGCCGGGGGCCGATCTCGCTCTCACCGCCGAGCAGGCTGACCCTCTCACGAATCCCGACATGGCCCAGCCGGCTGCCGACCGAGGCGTGCTTGGGGCGGCCGTCGTCGATCACTTCGAGCTCAACCGCGTCCCCCAGGTACCGCAGGGTGATGTGCGCGCTACGTGCGGTCGAGTGCTTCCGCACGTTGGTCAGCGCCTCCTGGGCGATCCGGTAGACCGAGACCGACACCGTCTTCGGGAGCTCCTGCACCGAGCCGATCTGGTGGAACCCGACCTCCAACCCTTGGCCATTGACCTCCGCAATCAGGGCGGGCAACCGGTCGGCACCGGCCTGCGGCGCCTTCTCGTCCGGTGCGTCGACATCCAGATCGGGGTCGGCCGCGCGCAGCATGCCGAGCAGCTGCCGCATCTCGTTCACTGCGGTCCGGCTGGACTCCTCGATCACTCCGAGCGCGTTCTTCGCCGCAGCGGGGTCAGTGTCCATCACCCGGCGTGCTCCCCCGGCCTGTACGCCGATGCTGCTGATGTGATGGGCAACCACGTCGTGCAGCTCGCGAGAGATCCGCAGCCGCTCGTCGATGACCGCCCGCCGCGCGTTCGCCTGCTGCTGTGCGGCCAGGACGACGGCCTGCTGCTCAAGCTCGGCCTGCTGCCGCGCTGTCCCCCACGCGGAACGGCCCCAGTGATACGCACCGAAGAAGTACAGGATGTTCAAAGCGACCGTCAGTGTCACAGCCGACACGTACGGCGACGCCAGGCCTTTGTTCGGTCCGGTGATGTCGTTGACGCGCAGCGCCTCGACGAAATTGATGGCCAGCCAGGTGAACATCCCGGCGACCACCAGGCCCGACGCGGCCTTCATCAGGCGGCGTTCCCGTGACCACGCTGCAGCGCCGTAGATCGCCATGAACATCGCCACCTGCGTGACGAGGTTCCCGCTGTAGGCGAAAGGGTCCCGGATGCCGGTGACCATGAAGAGGACCGCGACCACCAGCATCACCGGGATCGGCGCGACCCGGTGCAAACAGAGCGGCAGCGCGATCGCCACTGTGAGCACGTACGGCTCGACGCCGCCGATGCGGAGGTCGACCGCCATCGGCGAAGCGGTCCGGGCCAGCTCGGTGCCGAGGACCCCGAGAAGCGCCATCGCCACCCCGAGAATCAGGTCGTTGCGCCGCTCCCGAGCGGTCGGCCGGGGCCGCACCCAGCCCGGCTCGGAGGTCGGACGCTCGGGCGCAGGACCCGGTACGGCGGAGGCCGGCGTACTGCCGAGTTGAAGGGTGGCCATAGCTCATCAGCGTACGGGTGGATGACGCCTGAACGCGGGCGCGTATCCTCGAAGTTGTGACGATCGCCCCTGAAGGACGGAAGCTGCTCAGACTCGAAGTGCGCAACGCGGAGACCCCGATCGAGCGCAAACCCGAGTGGATCAAGACCCGCGCCAAGATGGGCCCGGAGTATCAGGCCCTGTCGAAGCTGGTGAAATCCGAAGAGCTGCACACAGTGTGTCAGGAAGCCGGCTGCCCGAACATCTTCGAGTGTTGGGAGGACCGGGAGGCAACCTTCCTCATCGGTGGCTCCCAGTGCACGCGCCGCTGCGACTTCTGCCAGATCGACACCGGTAAGCCGGAGGACCTGGACCGCGACGAACCGCGCCGGGTCGCCGAGTCGGTCCGGAAGATGGGTCTGCGCTACGCGACGGTGACCGGTGTCGCCCGTGACGACCTCGAGGACGGCGGGGCCTGGCTGTACGCCGAGACGATCCGCCAGATCCACGAGCTGAACCCCGGGACCGGCGTCGAGATGCTCGCGCCGGACTTCAACGCCGTACCGGAGCAGTTGGCCGAGGTGTTCTCGTCGCGGCCCGAGGTGTTCGCCCACAACGTCGAGACCGTCCCGCGGATCTTCCGCCGGATCCGTCCCGGCTTCCGCTACGAGCGCTCGCTGGACGTCATCACCCAGGCCCGCGACTACGGCCTGGTCACCAAGTCGAACCTGATCCTCGGCATGGGCGAGACCCGGGAAGAGGTCAGCCAGGCCCTCAAGGACCTGCACGGCGCCGGGTGCGACATCATCACCATCACCCAGTACCTGCGTCCGTCCGTGCGGCACCACCCGGTCGAGCGCTGGGTCCGCCCGGAGGAGTTCGTCGAGATGCAGGCCGAGGCCGAAGAGATCGGTTTCGCCGGTGCACTGTCCGGTCCGCTGGTACGGTCGTCGTACCGCGCCGGACGGCTGTACCGTCAGGCCGTCGAGTCACGTATGAACGCCCCGCAGGCCTAGAGCCGCAGGCTGAGACCAGGACAAGGTAGAGATGGCCAAGAACGACGCGCCCGAAGAGAAGACCAGCCGGCTCAAGCAGATCCGGTCGGCGTACCAGCTGACCAAGAAGTCCGACCCGACGGTCGGACTCGTGCTCGCCGGGATCTTCCTCGGCATCGTCGGGCTCGCTGTCCTGGGCGGATTCCTGGTCGGGCCGCTGCTGGTCTGGATCCCGCTCGGTGTCGCTCTCGGCTTCCTGGCCGCCACGATCATCTTCGGCCGCAAGGTCGAGAAGGCGGCGTACAGCCAGATCGAGGGCCAGACCGGCGCGGCCGCCTCGGCCCTGCAGACGCTGCGCCGTGGGTGGAACGTGACGCCCGCGGTCGCGGTCACCAAGAACGCCGACATCGTGCACCGCGTCGTCGGCCGGCCGGGCATCGTCCTGGTCGGCGAGGGCCAGCCGAGCCGCGTGAAGAACCTGCTCGCGGCCGAGGGCAAGAAGCACAGCCGGGTCGCCGGTGGCGCGCCGGTGATCACGCTGATGGCCGGTCAGGGCGAGGACGAGATCGACATCCGCAAGCTGACCAAGCATGTGATGAAGCTGCCGCAGGCGCTGCAGCCCTCGGAGATCACCGACCTGCTCCAGCGGCTGAAGGCGCTCGACGCCGTCCGTCCGCAGGTTCCGATGCCGAAGGGTCCGGTGCCGACGAGCATGAAGGGCGCGCGGCAGGCCATGAAGGGTCGCTGACCGCTCGCTGATCTGTCCCGGTGGGTAACCCGAAGACCCCCGGGACAGTTGAAGGGGCGGGGAGCAAGGTCCGCCACCGCACAGACCGCCATTTGGCACGAGAATGTCAACGTGTCGTCGCCGCGTGTCGGCTCCGGGCCTTAAGGTGCGACCAGGAGCGGATTCGAGGGGTGAGGTAGACAGAGATGACGGACCTGATGCCGGCCGTGCACCAGCCGGCGGCCGAGACGTGGCCCTCGCTGGCCAGGCCGCGTTCGAACCCGCTTCGCCGGGTCGGCGCACTGGCCGCGATCCGTCTGATCGCGAAAGACCTGCCCGCGACCATCAATCTCGACAACAAGTCCTACGGCCTGGGCGGCCCCGCGATGCGCGTGCATCGCAGCGCCGCCTTCCTGGACCGGCTCGGGCAGGACGCCGGCTCCGGTTTCGGCGAGGCCTACCTGGCCGGTGACTGGGACCCCGAGCCCGGCACCGATCTGGCCGACCTGCTGGTCCCCTTCGCCGAGCGGTTCAGCAACGAAGAGACCCGGCATCTGCTGCCGAAGTGGGCGCAGTCGCTGCGCTGGCTGGTGACGCGTTCCCAGCCCGGCGACCAGGAGAACGACCGGGCCGGCTCCCGGGAGAACGTCAGCCGCCACTACGACCTGAGCAACGCGATGTTCTCGGAGTTCCTCGATCCGACGCTGACGTACTCCGCCGCCTACTTCGGTACGGCGGATCCGACGGCCGGGCTCGGAGAGGCGTCGTACGACGAACTGAACCAGGCGCAGCTGGCCAAGCTCGACGCGATCCTCGACGCGGCCGGGGTCGTGTCCGGATCCCGGGTGCTCGACATCGGCTGCGGCTGGGCGAGTCTCGCGATCCGCGCGGCCCAGCGTGGCGCATGGGTGACTGCGATCACCATTGCGTCCCAGCAGGCACTGCTCGCCCAGCGGCGGATCGCCGATGCGGGCGTGGGCGACCGCGTGCAGGTCGCGCTGCGCGACTACCGCGACCAGATCGGCGAGTTCGACGCCGTGCTGAGTGTGGAGATGATCGAGGCGGTCGGCGAGAAGTATTGGCCGGTCTACTTCGACGCCATCGAACGGCGGCTCGCTCCCGGCGGTACCGCCGTCGTGCAGGCGATCGTGATGCCGCACGAGCGGATGCTGGCCACCCGCAACACCTTCACCTGGGTGCAGAAGTACATCTTCCCCGGCGGCCTCATCCCCTCGGTCAAGGTGATCGAGGAAGTCACCGCCCAGCACACCGGGCTGAAGGCCGAGGTCCTGATGCACCTCGGTGGCGACTATGCCCGCACGCTGCGGATCTGGCGCAACCGCTTCATCGAGCAGTGGCCGGCCATCGAAGACCTCGGTTTCGACCCGACCTTCCGCCGGATGTGGGAGTTCTACCTCGCCTACTCCGAGGCGGGTTTCCGGACGAACTACCTGGACGACGTCCAGCTGCGCTTCACGCGCCGCTAGCGCAGATCAGCGCCGTACGACGATGGTGTTGGCGGCGCGGTCGTGGAGGCCTCGGCGATCGCGGTCGTAGACGACGGCCGGGAGCACGAGACACAGCAGTACGGCGCGGATGACACCACCGAGGAGTCCGACCTGAGCGCCGTACCCGGTGCTGTTCTCGGTTGTCCGCAGACTCAGGACACGCAGGCCGAGAGCACGATGCCCGATCGTTCCGCCGGCCAGGCCGGACAGGATCGCGGTCATCGCGAAGAAGGTGACGAGTTGCGCCGTACCGAAGTCGTTGCCACCGGCCCAGATGGGCTTGCCGACGACCGCGGACGCGATCAGGCCGGCGATCAGCCAGTCGAGCAGCAGCGCCACGACACGCCGGCCCCAGCCGGCGACCGAGCCTGGACCGGCGTCCGGCAGGCCGAGCCGATTGCCCGGAAATCGAAACTCATCGGAGGGTCCTGTGCCCGGCTGGGCCGATGATGCCATGATGGCTAGCCTACGGGCGCACCTTGGACCGCCAACCGGCGGACTGCGACATCTCAGGGTGTGACCGTCGTACACCAGTGGGTCAGCGCGGACACGCTGGGCGTAACATCCGCGAAACATCGGGGTCACCGCCAAGTAATCGGCAGGCCCTACGTTCAGCTGTATTCTCTGAGCCACCCCGAGGAGTACGTATGTTTTCCAGCGCTGAGGAGCTGCTCGCCTACATCAAGGACGAAGGCGTCGAGATTGTCGACGTCCGGTTCTGCGACCTGCCGGGCATCATGCAGCACTTCACCGTCCCGGTGTCGTCGTTCGGTCCAGAGGTCTTCGAAGACGGCCTCGCGTTCGACGGTTCGTCGGTCCGCGGTTTCCAGCAGATCCACGAGTCCGACATGAAGCTCCTGCCGGACCCGACCACCGCCTTCATCGACGAATTCCGCAGCGCCAAGACGCTGGTGGTCAACTTCTTCGTGCACGACCCGCTGACCGGCGAGGCGTACTCCCGCGACCCGCGCAACATCGCCCGCAAGGCGCAGGAGTACCTGAAGTCGACCGGCATCGCCGACACCGCCTTCTTCGCTCCCGAGGCCGAGTTCTACGTCTTCGACGACGTCCGCTTCGAGACCAAGGCGAACTCCGCGCACTACTCGATCGACTCGGTCGCCGGCGCCTGGAACACGGGCCGCGTCGAGGACGGCGGCAACCGCGGCTACAAGGTCCGCTACAAGGGTGGCTACTTCCCGGTCGCACCGACCGACCACTTCGGTGAGCTGCGTGACGACATGACGCTGGCCCTCGAGCGGTCCGGCCTGATCGTCGAGCGCGCCCACCACGAGGTCGGCACCGCCGGCCAGGCGGAGATCAACTACCGCTTCAGCGAGCTGCTCCAGGCCGCCGACGACGTGATGAAGTTCAAGTACATCGTCAAGAACACCGCCTGGCAGGCCGGCAAGACCGCGACCTTCATGCCGAAGCCGATCTTCGGCGACAACGGCTCGGGCATGCACTGCCACCAGTCCCTGTGGACCAACGGCAACCCGCTCTTCTACGACGAGTCCGGGTACGGCGGCCTGTCCGACACCGCCCGCTGGTACATCGGCGGCCTGCTCAAGCACGCCCCGTCACTGCTGGCCTTCACCAACCCGACGGTGAACTCCTACCACCGCCTGGTCCCGGGCTTCGAAGCCCCGGTCAACCTGGTCTACTCGTCGCGTAACCGCTCGGCCTGCATCCGGATCCCGATCACGGGCTCCAACCCCAAGGCCAAGCGCATCGAGTTCCGCTGCCCCGACCCGTCGGCCAACCCGTACCTGGCCTTCGCCGCCCAGCTCCTGGCCGGCCTCGACGGCATCCGCAACAAGATCGAGCCCGCCGACCCGGTCGACAAGGACCTGTACGAGCTCCCGCCCGAGGAGCACAACAGCATCGCCCAGGTCCCCACCTCCCTCCCGGCCGTCATCGACGCCCTCGAGGCAGACCACGAGTTCCTCCTCGAAGGCGGCGTCTTCACCTCCGACCTCATCGAGACCTGGATCGACCTCAAGCGCACGCAGGAGATCGCCCCGATCGCGCTCCGCCCGCACCCGCACGAGTTCGAGCTGTACTACGACGTGTGATCCACCCGTAGGTACCTGAAAACGGCGGCTGACCTGGGATGTCTCCCATGGTCGGCCGCCGTTTCGCATCGGTGCAGGCAGGTTAGAGAACCGCTGACTCCTCGTCGGCCCGGACCTCGGCCTGCTTCTGGACGGGAGAGCGCAGGACGATCAGGGCGACCACGAACGCAGCGCCGAGCAGGATCGCCGAGATGGTGAAGGCCAGGTGGTAGCCGCTGGTCAGCGCGGTGGCCTGGTCAGTGCCGCCCGCCAGCAGGTGTTCGGTCCGGCCGGCGGCGAGGGTGGAGAGCACGGCGACACCTATCGCCATTCCGACCTGCTGGGTGGTGTTGAAGAAGCCGGAGGCCAGACCGGCGTCCTCCTCACGGGCGCCCGACATCGCGAGCATCGCCAGCGCCGGCAGGACCAGCCCACCGCCGGAGATCAGCAGCATCACAGGCAGGAGGTGGGCGACATACTCGGCCTGGACCGGAATCCGGGTCAGCAGGATCATCGCGCCGGCCAGCAGCACCAGCCCGGCCAGCAGGATGGCCTTCGGACCGAAACGGGCACTGAGCCGGGCCGATACGAACAGCGAGACGACGCCGATCGCCACCGCGGCGGGCAGCATCGCCAGCCCGGTGCCCAGCGCGCTGTAGCCAAGCACCTTCTGCATGTAGAGCGCGACGAGGATCTGGAATGCGAACATCGCCGAGAGTGCCAGCATCTGGGCCAGGTTGGCCCCGGCCACATTGCGCGAGCGGAGGATCCGGAGCGGCATCAACGGGGTTTTGGCGGTGGCCTGCCGAGCGACGAATGCGGCGAGCAGCACCAGTGAGAGCGCACCCAATCCGAGGGTATGCGCGACCAGCCAGCCGCGGGTCTCAACCTTGACGATGGTGTAGATGCCGAGCATCAGGCCGCTGGTGACGAGTAGCGCACCGAGCACGTCGGCTCCGGCGGAGAGGCCGAGCCCACGGTCCGCGGGGATCGCGCGCAGCGCCAGCGCTACCACGGTCAGCCCGATCGGTACGTTGATCAGGAAGATCCAATGCCAGTTCAGCAGGTCGGTCAGGACCCCGCCGAGTACCTGCCCGATCGAGGCGCCGGCCGCACCGGTGAAGCTGAACACCGCGATCGCCTTGGCCCGTTCGCCCGGTTCGGTGAACAGCGTCACCAGGATGCCGAGGATGACCGCTGAGGCCGCCGCGCTTCCGACGCCCTGCAGGAATCGCGCCAGGATCAGCAAGCCCGGTCCGGTGGCAGCGGCGGCCAGCAGCGACGCGACGGTGAAGATGACGTTGCCGGCCAGGAACATCGTCCGTCGGCCGATCAGGTCACCCAGCCTCCCGGCCAGCAGCAACAGCCCGCCGAAGGCGATCAGGTAGGCGTTCACCAGCCAACTCAGTCCCGCGGCCGAGAAGCCGAGGTCCTCCTGGACCGCAGGCAGTGCGACGGTGACGATGCTGCCGTCGAGGATGGTCATCAGCCCGGCGATGGACAGGGCGCCCAGCGCCGTACTGCGGGAGGTGAAGGGGGACGACATCGGCTTCTCCTGATTTCGGTCCGGCAAGGACGAACAAGAGAGACCGTAGCAGATAGTTTTTTAACAATCGATCTCTAACGGAACTAGTTTGAGCGCTCCCGGGCGCGCCGGACCGCCTGCGCTCCCCTGTCCGGCGTCGCCAGATGGCCGGTCGCCAGTCGATCCAGCGCCCGGACCAGCACCTCGCGCTCACCCTTGGATAGCGCCTCCAGTACGGCCCGGTGAACCCCGTCGACGGTCTCCTGGCTGCGCTTGGCCACCGCTGCACCGGCTTCAGTGACCACCACGATCCTGGCCCGACGGTCCGTACTGGACGGACGACGCTCAGCCAGTCCAGCCTTCTCCAGCGCGTCCATCGTGACCACCATCGTGGTTTTGTCCATATCGCCGAGTTCGGCCAACTGGATCTGCGTTCGCTCCTCACCCAGCGCGTGAACAAGCACGCAATGCATCCGGGCCGTCAGCCCGATCTCGGCCAGCGAGGCCGCCACCTGCGTCCGGAGTACATGGCTGGTGTGGTCCAGCAGATACGAGAGGTCCGACGTGGCGGGCACCAGTGCAGTCATGCCTGCAGTGTACCGATATGGTCCGCAGCAGATAATCCGCCAACAGTCGCATATTCGCCGTCACTTCGCCTGCAAGGAAGCCGACCAGTTCCTGCCACTGATCTCTTGCCAGACGCAACGGCTCTTCCCCCGTCTCCTCGGACAGGTATGCCGTCCACGACGCGTACCCCAGCGCGAGGTGTCAGCCGAGCGTTAGCGCGACCGGCTCGTTCAGCTTGTCCCGCGTGAAGTTGATCTTGCCGCTTGGGAAATCACGTCGCACCTCCTGTCACCCGGTTTGTACTGTGTGGCGGTGGATGTCCTGGGGATCGAGGTCGAGCCGGCGCTGGCTCGGCGCTGGGCCGGCTGGCTGGCGCCGGCCCGTCAGCCGTTCTTCTTGACCGCCGCCGAAGCGGCCGAACTCGGGCTCGAAACTGCCGTACGCGATCTGTCGCCTGAGCTTCGCGACACCTATGAGGTCTGGAACGTCGCCAAGGATCTGGAAGTCGTGTGGCTTGACGAAGGTGCGTTCCACGGTCAGCCGCGTGAGGCGCGTGCGGAGCTCGTCCGAACGCAAGTCCGGCACGGGCGAGGCGCCGTACCGGCCGTCGCCGATTGGGCGGATCTTCTTCATGCCCCGGTACTGCGGGAGCAGGCTGACGGAGAGCGGTTCGTCTGGTGGCCGACCCTGGTTGAGCCCCAGCTCGATGCCGTCCTCAAACGTGTCGTCAGCGAGTGGCAGCAACCCTGCCAGCGCAACTCGGTGCCAGAGGAGATCTGGCGCGCGGCCGCACCCGCACTCCCCCGCGCCCGAGCCCTCAGCGGAACCTTCGCCAGCGGAAGCAGAGGAAGCGCCTTCGCCGGCGGAAGTGCCACATCCTGCTTCGCGACCGTGATGGCAGCAGCAGGTGTCGAGTCCCCCGACGAGGCATCCTTCGAAACGTGGCTGACCGCTCACTGCACGGCTGAAGGCCGTGACGACCTGCCCGGAACCGTGCTGGTCTGGCGCGACGCCCAGGGCAACAACACCCATGCGGCAGTCACTCTCGGCGGCGGCTGGGGCCTGCACAAACCAGGTCAGGAATGGCTCAGCCCCCACCAGGTTCTGACGGTGCACGACCTCATCCGCCTCGCTCCCCCGGGCGTCACACTTCACCGGTACGCCGTACAGAAGGTCAATCCGGCAGGCGGCCTCTGACAGCCGGAACTCGGGTGCCGATCGGGTCCGGGCATGGCACAGTCGGCGGTATGAGTGAGGACGACGGGACTGCTGCGCGGGCTAGGGCTGTCGAGTCGAATGCCGCGTTTCGGCCGGTGCGTGTTGCGGAGGGCGTGGTCAGTCGGCCGGCGGGGGCGCAGACGGCTACGGTGCATGCGTTTTTTGGGTATCTGCGTGAGCAGGGGTTGGCGGATGCGATTCCGGAGCCGTTGTCGAATGACGGTACGACGGAGACGTTGCGGATCGTCGAGGGTGATGCGGGCGGTGATGCGTGGCGGTATCAGCACAGCCTTGAGGGTGTGGAGTCGGCTGCCAGGTTGCTGCGGCGGATTCACGATGCATCGCGCGGCTGGGTGCCGCCGGTTGATGCGGTGTTTGGGCAGACTGTGCTTGCGAGGTCGGGGCAGGTGTTCTGTCATGGGGATCCGGGTCCGTGGAACTTCGCTTGGCGAGACGGGCAGGCCGTGGGGCTGTTCGACTGGGACTATCTGCATCCAGGCGATCCCGTCGACGATGTCGCCTACGCACTCTTCTGGTTTACCCCGACTCGCGCGGACCATCACTGCCTCGACTGGCACCACTTCCCCGCCGTACCGGATCGTCGCGAGCGCATCCAGCATTTCTTGAGCGCCTACGGGCCGACGCGACCGTTCGACGTGGTCGACGCGATCATCAAGCGCGGGCAGGCAACGATCAACCTTGAGCTGTCCCTGGCGGCCCAAGGTATTGAACCCCAACGCACTTGGGTGGCCGACGGCGTGGTCGACGAGGAAGCGGCCGAACTGCGCTGGGTGGCGGATAACCGCGCGCTGCTAACGCCGTCTGGCGCTCGACGCGTACCGATGGACGGGTAGTGGTCGGCGAGGTGGGGACGGCCGCGGCGTACCGGCGCGTCCGGTGGCCGGTTTGCGGGACCACTACCCGTTGATCGGTACGCCACAGCCGGGCGTCGTTTAGCAGGACTCCTCGATGATGAGGGTTGAGCGGTGGTCGTCGGACTTGAACTCGGCGACGGCGAAGTCGGTGTGGTCGTCTGGTGCTCGCTCTGACCCGCGGAGGTAGGGGCGAATGGTGGCCAGGAGGGCCTCGCGCTCTCCGGGTGGGACCTGCATGGCGTCACGCATATAGAAGCGCAGGACCTGTACGGCGGGATCGCGGATCAGACCGCTGATACGGCTCCAGCGGAGTTCGCCGCGGCGGATGCGCCAGACGGTGCCGGTGCCGTCGATCCATTGGCGGTCGCTGATCGGGGAGGGGAATTCCATGTGATCCATGATGCCGGGTAGATGATGGGTCCATGAGATCTCGTACGGCGTTGGTCGAGCGCTCGTCCACGTTTGATGGGGGCGGGGTGACGTTGGCTGGTGGTGGGGTGGAGCGGAGTGCGCGGCTTGGGGAAGGCGCGGCGGTGTGGGCGTTTGCCGGGGCTGAGGTGTTGCGGTGGGGTGTGAAGACTCGGAGTGGGTTCTCAGTTGCGGACGGCCGGGTGGTTGCTGTGGGCAACAGGTACTGGATTGTCGCTCGACTGGGGCCGTTGCGGATTCACGAGCCGGTGCAGGTGGTTGCCGTGGTTGACGAGGTGGACCAGAAGGGTTTCGCCTACAGCACGTTGGACGGGCATCCGATCCGGGGCGAGGAGGCGTTCGTGGTTGAGCGCCGTACGGACGACTCGGTGTGGTTGACGATTCGGTCGCTCACCTACCCCGCCCGCGGCCTGCGGCGAGCCGGCTATCCACGCGCTCGCCTGGCGCAGCCGTTCTATCGGAGGCGGTATCTCCGCGCGCTCGCCGAGACCGTCGGTTAGCGGAGTTCTACTGCCGCTGAGAGGCAGTAACTCCACGCAAAGCTCAGCCAGAGAGTGGTCTGCGCGGGGAAGGCTAGGCGAGGGCGTCCAGAGTTGCAAGGTCCTCGGGGGTGAGGACGACGTCGGCTGCACTCAGGTTTTCTTCCAGGTGCGCGAGGGTTCGGGTGCCAGGAATAGGCGCAGTGTTGTTGCTGTGGGCAAGAATCCAGGCGAGCGTGATGGCGGCCGGAGTGGTGGCATGCGCAGCCGCAATGCCCTGTACGGCGGGGTGTTCGGTCGGGGACGGGAATTGGTCGAAGGCGGAGCCCAGGGGGAAGTAAGGGACCCACGGGATGTCATTGGAGGCACAGAACAAAAGCTCGTCTTCGTGGGTTCGATCCAGGAGGCCGTAGGCGTTTTGGACGCAGGCGATGCCGACAGGGAAGGCTTGTTTGATCTGATCCAGGCTGACGTTACTGAGGCCGATGGCGCCGATGAGCCCGGCATCGCGGAGCGCCACAAGCTCGGCCAGCTGGTCATCCAGAGCAACTACATCAGCACCAGAAGCGATGAGGCCGGGGCCTTGGTCGGCTCGGCGGAGGTTGACTACGGCGATCTGGTCGAGGCCGAGGGTGTCGAGGTCGAGCTGAACCTGGGCTCGGAGCTCAGAAGGGCGCTGGGCGAGCGCAAGCGGGACCGGGGCATCCACGCGACGAGCGCCGACCTTACTGACGATGACGAGATCCGAGGCGTACGGCGACAGCGCCGCGCGCAGGTGTCCGTTCACCACCGCATCGCCGTAGAAGGAAGCAGTGTCGAGGTGGTTGACGCCGAGCTCGACGGCACGATGCAGTACGGCGGTCGCTGCCGCGCGATCGACCTTTTCGAGCTGCATGGCGCCGTACCCGAGGCGGTTGATCGGCCGGCCGGCGAGGGTGAGCGAGTCCATCGGATCTCCCGGTACAGTGGTGGCTAACTGGAGGTTTCTCCACTTCAATGCGAGCCTAGCACCAAACGGAGGTTTCTCCACTTATGCGAGCGGATGCCGCCCGGAAGCGGGAGCAGATCGTCGCGGCGGCGATCGACGAGCTGGCCGATCTCGCCCAGGCTGCGCGGACAGGCGAGAGCTTCAAACTCTCGCTGGACCAGATCGCGGCCCGTGCCGGCGTCGGGATCGCCACGCTGTATCGGCATTTCCCGACCCGCGAGGCACTGCTTGCGGCGGTCTACCACCAGGAGCTCGCGCGGCTGTGCGACGCGGCGCCCGAGTTGGCAAAGACCGGCCCCGCAGACAAAGCGCTCCTCGACTGGATGACCAGCTACCTCGACTTCATCGAGTCCAAACGAGCGATGGGCGACAGCCTGCGCGCGATTGTCGCCTCGGGCGCCGTCACTCAGGCGGAGACCCGCCAGCGGGTCGCGACCGCGGTCAGCTTCTTCCTGGAGGCCGGCGCGAGCACGGGCGTCTTCCCGCCCGGCACCCCGCCGGACGACGTGGTCGCCGCGATGGTCGGCGCGGCCGTCACTGCACAAAATCATGCGCAGGCCATGCGACTCCTCACCCTGCTCATCCACGGCCTGAGACAGCCCATCTAGAGTAAGTCAGTCGACATACTCTCGATCCATGACCGCCGAATTCTTGTGGTACATCCCGAACCAGGTCCAGCCCGGGCATCGCGGCGACGACGCCACCAGCGAGCACAACAGCCTTGAGCGGCTGACCGAGCTCGCCGTGCTCACCGAGCAGCACGGCTGGGGCGGCGCGCTCCTGGGGACCGGGTGGGGCCGCCCCGACACCTTCACGGTGGCAGCGGCCCTGGCAGCCCGTACGACGACCTTCCAGCCCCTGGTCGCGATTCGCCCGGGCTACTGGCGACCGGCGCATTTCGCATCCGCGGCCGGCACACTCGACCAGCTGAGCGGCGGCCGGCTGCTGGTCAACATCGTCTCCGGTCAGGACAACCTCAAGGCCTACGGCGACGAAGAGGGCGACCAGGCCCAGCGCTACGCGCGCACGAAGGAGTTCCTCCAGCTCACCAGGCGCCTGTGGACCGAGGAGAGCGTCACCTACACCGGCGAGTACTTCCAGGTCACCGACTCCACCGTCGCCACGCGTCCCGTCGTACCGCCCAAGCTGTACTTCGGTGGAGCCTCAGACGCAGCGCAGCGAGTCGCAGCAACCGACGCCGACGTGCAGCTCTTCTGGGGCGAGCCTCTCGACGGCATCGAAGCCCGGATCAGCAAGCTCAAGGAGCTGCAGAACGAGCTCGACCGCGAACACAAGCCGCTCGAGTTCGGCCTGCGGATCACCACGCTCGTCCGCGACACGACCGAGCAGGCCTGGGCCGACGCCGAGGCCAAGGTCGCGACGATGGCGGAGAACGTCGGCGACCGCGACCACCGCTGGTTCAAGGCGGTCGGCCAGCAGCGGCTCGTCGACCTCGCGGCGCGCGGCGACGTCCTCGACGACAACCTCTACACGGCCCCCGGCAAGTACGGCGGTGGCGGAGCCGGTACGACGTGGCTGGTCGGATCAGCCGAAGATGTCGCCAAGTCCCTGAAGAAGTACCAGGACCTTGGGATCACCCACTTCATCCTGTCCGATACGCCGTACCGCGAGGAGACGATCCGCATCGGCGACCAGCTCCTGCCACTACTGCGTTGACCGCCCGGGCCGTCCCTTGACGGCCAGAGTAATGACCGTCGCCAGTGGAGCCAGGAGGAGTACGAGCAGCACGGGCACCCTGAGCCACCCCGCCATTACGTAGCCGGTGTCAACGGTCGCGATGGCCTGGATCGACGCATACCCGAACGGTGTGATGAGCGTGCCTAGCCACTTCTCCCGGCCCGTCCACCGGTCCGAGGTCCACAGCAGATACAGCCCGGCGAACCAGCCGACGAGAAAGATGTAGACCCCGAACGGCAGCAGGAAGAACACCGCGATCTCGCGCCCACGAAAGCGCGGCTGCGGCGGCGCCACCGGCGCAGGCTCGACCAGCACGAGCCCGTCGGCCGCGGCGGCAACGATGTCCCGCGGCTCCCCCAACTGCTTGAGCATCTGCCGAATCTCGTCCTCCGACGAAGCACCCGCCGCGCGCGCCTCCTCGATGTGCGAGGTGACATCCACAATCAGATCCGTACGACGCTCCTCCGGCAGCGGCTCGGCCGCCAGCACCAGATCACTCAGGTACGCCGTGACCAGTCGTTCCCCGCTCATTTCCGTCTCCCCTCGTTGCCGCGTCGCAGAATCCCGTCGACCGATGTCCTGAACCGCTCCCAGTCCGCCGTGAAGTCGGCCAGCGCCTGACCACCCTCGGCCGTCGACCGGTAGTACCGCCGCGGCGGCCCCGACTCGGACTCGCGCCAGCTCGTCTCCACCATTCCCTCCCGCCGCAACCGCGCCAGCAGGGGGTAGATCGTGCCTTCGGTGGTGACCATCCCGTCGATCTCGCCGAGCTCCTTCACCAGGTCGAACCCGTACCGCTCCTCCCCCTGCAGCAGCGCCAGGACGCAGTACTCCAGCGTCCCGCGCCGCAGCTGGGTGAAGACCTTCTCAGCTACCATGCGAAACAAGGTACCTGTTCACGCCAGAATAGAACAGCCAAGGGGTCGGGCAGCTCAGTCGGTCTTCGGGCGGACGGCGAACATGATGGCCAGCACGAAGCCCGGGATCGCGAGCACCCAGGTCGAGCCCAGCCCGAGCAGGACCGGCGCCAGACAGATCAGCAGTACGTCGAACCCGCGCATCGGCTGCGAGAACAGCCCCGGCGGGATCGCGCCCATCGGCGAGGCGACCAGCGGACCCGCGTACGACGGCGGTCGCGCCGACGCCTGCCGGACCGCACCCGCGATCACGCCCGCCCCGATGGCGAAGGTGTGCGCGCCGTTCCCGATCACCGGGTACGCCGCGATCGCCCACACGACGGTGATGAGCCCAGGCGCAATTGCCATCAGGATGCGGAGCTCACGCAGGTCATATCCGAGTGCTCGAACGAGCCCCTTCGACCGGCACACCGACCGCAACCCGTCCATGAGCGGGCGGATCGCTGCGAAGCCGGCAAACCCAGCCGCGATCGGAACCAGCGGATCAAACCCAGCTCCAGCGACGGCATAAGGCACCACCAGCAGCGCAAACCCGATCACCAGCCGCCGCGGCCAGCGCGAAATCCGCACGAACTCGCGGTGGATCAGGGCCGCACCTTCCGAGCCCCTCCCCCGTCGGC
>NZ_SMKX01000126.1 GCF_004349055.1 Kribbella antibiotica | reverse complement strand
GGGGGAATGGATGGTGTGGGATCGGGGGATGGCGATTGAGTTGGGTACGGCGACGGTTGGTGGGCTGGGCGAGGTTGTGACGGCGTTGCGGGAGTGGCAGGGGGAGGGGACTCCGCATCAGCTGCACCCGGGGGATGTCGGGTGGTACTGGCGGTTCGGGGCGGAGCAGACTGCGGCGGCGCTCCGGACTTGGCGTCGGGACGGTGCGATCGTGGCACTGGGGTTGCTGGACGAGGCGGATCTGGTGCGGATCGCGTTTGATCCCAGTGCGTTGCAGGATGCGGAGCTCGCTGAGCAGGTGGCGGCGGATGTGGCGGAGCCAGCGCGGGGAGTGCTCGTTGAGGGCAAGGTGTACGTGGAGGCGCCGCCTGGAGCGCTGGTGAAGGATGTGCTGTTCAAGGCGGGCTGGAGCTTGGACGAGCCGTGGGTGCCGTTGCGGCGCGACCTGAGCGAGCCGGTGCCGGCGCCGGAGTTGAGGGTGGACGTCATTGGTGCCGAGGAGGCGCATGAGCGGGTCACTGTGCAGCGGGAGTCGTTTGAGGGGTCGACGTTCACCAACGCGCGGTGGTTCGCGATGGCGGACGGCATCCCGTACGCCGACGCGCGGTGTCTCGTGGGACGCAACCAGCTGGGGGAGTCCGTGGCAGCGGTGACGGTGTGGTCGGCAGGTGAAGGCAAGCCGGGGTATCTGGAGCCGATGGGTGTGCACCGGATGCACCGCGGGCGCGGCTACGGCGAAGCGATCACTCTCGCTGCAGCACGCGCACTGCAGGAGATGGGCGCGTCGAGCGCCAACACCTGTACCCCTGGCTTCAATGTCGGCGCAGTTGCCACCTACGAAGCGGCCGGCTTCGTCCGCGGCGAAGATCTGCGGGACCTCCGCCGCGACGCCTAGAGATGCCTAGAGGCGCCTAAGCAGACAGGTCGTCGGCAGCGCGCAGCACCCGGAGGATGTTGCCTCCGGCAAGCTTTGTGAGGTCCTGGTCGCTCCACTTGCGATCGGCCAGGGCCTCGAACAGCCGCGGGTACGACGCCACATCCGGAAGGTCCACGGGCGTCTCCGGTACGCCGTCGTAGTCGCCGCCGATCCCGACGTGGTCGATCCCGGCCACCTCACGCACGTGCTCGAGGTGCTTGACCACATCGGCGATCGAGGCGAGCGGCTTCGGCTTGTCGTAGGCGGCGAGGACCTGGTCGCGCTGCGCCGGGTCGTCCTTGTCCAGCCCGAGTGACTCCGCCTTAGCGAGCAGACCGGCGACCCAGTCGACGTACTCCTGCGAGACGAAGTACGGGACGAAGGTGACCATGCAGACACCGTCGTTGCCGGCCAGCGTCTCCAGTACGTCGTCCGGTGCGTTCCGCGGTACGTCGCAGACCGCACGCGCCGACGAGTGACTGAAGATCACCGGTGCTGTCGTGATGCGCAGTGCGTGCCGCATGGTGTCGGCCGAGACATGTGACAGGTCGACCAGCATGCCGATCCGGTTCATCTCCCGAACCACCTGCTCGCCGAACTCGTTCAGTCCACCCAGCACCGGCTTGTCGGTGGCGGAGTCGGCCCACGGCACGTTGTTGTTGTGCGTGAGCGTCATGTAGCGCACACCGAGCGTCCGCATGGTCCGCAGGATGCCTAGCGACTCACCGATCGAGTAGCCGCCCTCCATGCCCATCAGCGACGCCACCCGCCCGGCCTTGATCGCCGCATCCACCTCATCCGCAGTCGTCGCCAGCTGCAGTGCCTCGG
Organism: Kribbella antibiotica; assembly: GCF_004349055.1. Taxonomy (GTDB): domain Bacteria; phylum Actinomycetota; class Actinomycetes; order Propionibacteriales; family Kribbellaceae; genus Kribbella; species Kribbella antibiotica. The sequence goes on along the minus strand of NZ_SMKX01000126.1, from coordinate 24,868 downwards.
GGAACCGCGCCACGAGCTGGTGGACGAAGTCGAGCTGCTCGAACGTCCGCCGTACGGCGTGCTCGTCCTGAGGCACCCACAGCGACCAGAACTGCGCACCGACGTTCCCGGCCCGCAGCCGCGGCAGATCGGTGTGCAGCTGCGGCACAGACCCGCTCAGGTCGTGCGCGTCCAGGTCGTACTCGCACAGCTCGTAGAACGCGATCGGCAGGTCGTTGTGGCCGTCGATGACCAGAGGGGTGCTCGTCATCCGGCCATCCTGTCAGCTCTGCCGGTACGACGGCCTCGGACCCAGGAATGTCTCGACCACCCGCTCCAGCACTCCGAGCACGTCCAGCGCGGGAAGTTCGGCGTAGGGGATCGTCGCGCTCGCGTGCACGACGAGGTACTCAGCGGTATCCGGCCAGAACCCAAATCCGACGCCGGTTTCCACTTCCGTCTCCGGATGCCGGCTGGCGAACGCGCTGCGTAGGACGCCTGGTTCCGGCACTCGGATGACACCGGCTGCTCCTGCCCGCTCGACCAGGCCGGGCAAGGCGTTCGCGTTGACCAGCGCAGGTTGGCTCGCGGCCCAGGCCGACGCGTGCGGGGCCAGCGTGAAATCCCAGCCGTGGCTGCGGTCGGCGAACTCCCGCTGCGCGATCTCCAGGCGCCGGCGGTTCTCGGCGTAGTACGCCTTCAGGTCCACGGCGCGCCCTCCTGGTCAGAACTGTCCGTGCCATCGGTGACAATAGTTGGGTGAGTATCGACGAGCTGACCTTCGACGCGGCCGGGCTGATCCCGGCGGTGGTACAGCAGTACGACACGCGCGAGGTGCTGATGGTGGGCTGGATGAATGCCGAGTCCGTTCGACGGACCGCGGAGACCGGCCGGAGCACGTTCTGGTCGCGCAGCCGCCAGGAGTACTGGGTGAAGGGCGAGACCAGCGGTCACCGCCAGCATGTGAAGGAAATTCTCGTCGACTGTGACGCCGACACTCTGCTGGTCCTGGTCGACCAGGAAGGCCCGGCCTGTCACACCGGCACCCGGAGCTGCTTCGAGCACGGCACCATCGAGGTGAAGACAGCGTGAACGTCCCGACTCTGGAAACCTTCCGCGACTACGCCAAGGACCGCCGGGTGATCCCGGTGACGCGCCGGCTGCTCGCGGACGCTGAGACGCCGATCGGCGTCTACGGCAAGCTCGCGGCCGAGCGCGAGGGCACCTTCCTGCTCGAGTCCGCCGAGAACGGTGGCGTCTGGGCGCGGTATTCGTTCATCGGGGTCCGGTCCGCCGCGACGCTGACCGAGCGGAACGGTGAGGCGGTGTGGACCGGCAACCCACCGGTCGGCCTGCCGCAGACCGGCGACCCGCTGCAGGCGCTGCGCGAGACCCTCGAGATCCTGCACACCCCGCGGCTTCCGGACCTGCCCCCGCTCACCGGCGGCATGGTCGGCTTCCTCGGGTACGACGCCGTCCGCCGGCTGGAGAAGTTGCCGGACACAACGACCGACGACCTCGGCCTGCCCGAGCTGACGTTCCTGTTCGCGACCGACCTGGCCGCGCTCGACCACGAGACCGGTGAGATCTGGCTGATCGCCAACGCGATCAATTGGGACGACACCGACGAGCGCGTCGACGATGCGTACGCCGATGCCGTTCGCCGGCTGGACGCGATGGAGGCCGACCTCGCGCGGCCGACCCCGTCGTACGTCGTGCGTGCCGACCGCACGGCCGAGCCCGACCCGCACCGGCAGCGCTCGAGCGCTGAGTACCGGGAGGCAGTCGAGACGGCCAAGGAGGAGATCCGGGCCGGCGAGGCGTTCCAGATCGTCGTTTCGCAGCGCTTCGAGCTGCAGACGACCGCGTCCGCGCTCGACATCTACCGCGTGCTGCGCCGCTCGAACCCGAGCCCCTACATGTACCTGGTCCGCCTGGACGGCTTCGACATCGTCGGCTCCAGCCCCGAGGCGCTGGTGAAGGTCACCGACAACAAGGTGATCGTGCACCCGATCGCCGGCACTCGCCGCCGTGGCGCGACGCCGGAGGAGGACCACGCGCTCGAAGAGGAGCTGCGTGCCGACGCCAAGGAGCGCGCCGAGCACCTGATGCTGGTCGATCTGGGCCGCAACGACGTCGGCAAGGTCTGCGTGGCCGGCACGGTCGAGGTGATCGACTTCATGGATGTGCGCCGCTACAGCCACGTCATGCACCTCGAGTCGACCGTCACCGGTCAGCTCCTTGCGGGCAAGACCGCTTTCGACGCCCTCACCGCGACCTTCCCGGCCGGCACCTTGTCGGGCGCCCCGAAGCCGCGGGCGATGGAGATCATCGACAAACTCGAGGTCACCCGCCGCGGTGTGTACGGCGGTGTCGTCGGCTACCTCGACTTCGCCGGTGACGCAGACACCGCAATCGCCATCCGTACGGCGGTCCTGCGCGGCTCGACCGCGTATGTCCAGGCCGGTGCCGGCATCGTCGCCGACTCCGACCCGGCGTCCGAGGACGCCGAGTGCCGGACGAAGGCAGCCGCCGTACTGAATGCGATCGCCGTCGCGGGAACGTTCAGCGAGGTCTAGAGGGATGCGCCCGCAGAGACTGGTCGACCTGCTCACCCTGATCGCGCTGGCCCTGCTGGGCCTGTCTGCCTATCTGACGTGGGCAACGGCCGATCCGGGCACCGGGCGGCTTCCCGTCGAGTTCAACGGCTACAGCATCACCAGAGCGCCAGCCACGCTGGCTCTGGCCGCAGTGGTCGCCCTGGTCATCACCAAACTCGCCGGTACGGCGCTCCGCCGCATCATCGGCGTACTGATGGTGCTGATGGGGTTCGCGGCGACCGCGGTGGCGCTGCAGGTGCGGCCGGATGATGTCGAGCTCAGCCGGCTTCGGCCCGAGCTCAGCCAGGCCGTGACCGACACCGTGACGGTGGCCACCGGGCCGGCGCCGTGGCCGGCACTGGCCGGGGGAGCGGCGCTGCTGCTAGCCGGTCTGGTCACCGTGCTCACCGCACACCGCTGGAAGCGCCCTACCGATCGGTATGAGCGTGAACCGGCAGCGGTGGCTGCCGAGAAGCAATCCGGTCAGGACGTCGATCAATGGAAGGCGATCGACGCGGGAGAGGACCCGACTCTCTGATCGCGGCGGGCAACCGCCACAATAGGACAGGACGACGACGAGGAGTGGCGCCAACCATGGACAATACGACTGCCGATCAAGCGACCCGGGTGAGCAACGAGGCTCCCCATGACGCGCACGGCAACAGCACGGCGGCCTGGGCCGCGGTGGCGATCATCCTGGTCGGGTTCACCGTCGGTGCCATCGCCATGGTGCTCGGCCCGAACTGGCTGCTGTTCTGGATCTCGGTCGGGATCGTGGTGCTCGGTGCACTGGCCGGCAAGGTGCTGCAACTGCTGGGCTTCGGCGTCCCCGCCGACGACCACTGAAGGGCGGACAGACCATGACTGTGCTTGACGACATCATCGCCGGGGTCCGGGAGGACCTCGCGGAGCGCCAGGCTCTAGTCAGCCTGGACGACCTCAAGCTGGAGGCTCAGCGCAAGCCCGACGCCAAGGACCCGATGCCGGTGTTCCGTGGTGACGGGATCGCGGTGATCGCCGAGGTGAAGCGGTCCAGCCCGTCCAAGGGCGAGCTGGCCGAGATCACCGACCCGGCCGCTCTGTCGGGTGAGTACGAGGCAGGCGGCGCGTCCGCGATCTCCGTGCTGACCGAGCAGCGCCGGTTCAACGGCAGCCTGGACGACCTGCGAGCAGTGCGCGGACGGGTCGACGTACCGGTGCTGTGCAAGGACTTCATCGTGTCGTCGTACCAGCTCTGGGAGGCCCGGGCGGCCGGTGCCGATATGGCGCTGCTGATCGTCGCGGCGCTCGAGCAGGAGGCTCTGGTCTCGCTGATCGAGCGAGCGACCTCGATCGGGCTCTGCCCGCTGGTCGAGGTCCACGACGAGGAGGAGACCCGGCGTGCGGTGGACGCCGGCGCTCAGCTCATCGGCGTGAACAACCGCAACTTGAAGACCCTCGAGGTCGACCGGTCCACGTTCGCCCGGGTCGCGCCGATCATCCCGACCGAACTGGTCCGGGTGGCGGAGTCCGGGGTGCGGGGCCCGCATGATGTAATCGAGTTCGCGCGCGCCGGGGCCGATGTCGTCCTCGTCGGTGAAACCCTGGTGACCGGCCGCGATCCTCGCGCCTCGGTCGCCGACCTCGTCGCCGCCGGATCGCATCCCGCCATCCAGCAGCGGCACTGAGTGCTCTAGATGTGGCGTAAGTCGGCGCTACCGACGCCCAGGCACGCACCTCGCGGCACTTCGCCAGCGCCCATGATGCTCCGCATCGAGGCCACTGACAAAGCACCCCGATGCACGCACCTGAACGCCGCTATCGCTCGACCTACGCCACACCTAGAGCACTGACCTCCCCGACCGGTCCAAACGGCCAGGGGCAGAATCTCTCCCTGGCCGCAGGGCCGGGTTTGGAAGGTTTAGTCGGATGAGTAACACGCTGCCCGACCAGCTCGGGCACTTCGGCCGTTTCGGCGGCCGGTTCATGCCGGAGGCGCTGATCGCGCCGCTCGACGAGCTCACGCAGGCCTGGCAGTCCGCCATGGCCGACCCGGTGTTCACCGGTGAATTCGACCGGATGCTGCGCGAGTGGGCCGGTGTACCGAGCCTGCTGTACGACGCTACCCGGCTGTCCGAGGTCGCCGGGGCGCGCATTCTGCTCAAGCGCGAAGACCTCAACCACACCGGTGCGCACAAGGTCCGCAACGCGCTCGGCCAGGCGCTGCTGACCAAGCGGATGGGCAAGCCGCGGGTGATCGCCGAGACCGGCGCCGGCCAGCACGGCGTCGCGACCGCGACCGCCTGTGCCTACCTGGACCTCGAGTGCGTGGTCTACATGGGCGAGGTCGACACCGAGCGCCAGTCGCTGAACGTGGCCCGGATGAAGCTGCTCGGCGCCGAGGTTATCCCGGTGACGAGCGGCAGCCGGACCCTGAAGGACGCGATCAACGAGGCACTGCGCGACTGGGTCGCCAGCGTCGACAAGACCCACTACCTCCTCGGTACGGCGGCCGGCGCGCACCCGTTCCCCGCGATGGTGCGCGACTTCGTCCGCGGCATCGGTGACGAGGCGCGGGCCCAGTCGCTCGAACTGCTCGGCAAGCTCCCCGACGCGGCCGTCGCAGCAGTCGGCGGTGGCTCGAACGCGATCGGTCTGTTCGCCGCGTTCATCCCCGACGAGGACGTCAAGCTGTACGGCATCGAGCCCGGCGGCGACGGGTTCGAGACCGGTCGGCACGCAGCCACGATCACGGCCGGACAGGTCGGCGTACTGCATGGTGCCCGGTCGTTCCTGTTGCAGGACGAGGACGGCCAGACGATCGAGTCGCACTCGATCTCGGCCGGGCTGGACTATCCCGGTGTCGGCCCCGAGCACTCCTGGCTCGCGGAGACGAAGCGGGCGACGTACCGGCCGGTGACCGATGCCGACGCGATGGAGTCGTTCAAGCTGCTCGCCAAAACCGAAGGCATCATCCCCGCGATCGAGTCGGCGCACGCCGTCGCCGGTGCGTTGGAGATCGCCAAGGAGCTCGGCCCGGACGCCACCATTCTGGTGAACCTGTCCGGTCGCGGTGACAAGGACATGGACACTGCGAGCACGTGGTTCGGGCTGATCGATGGGGAGGCCGGTCGTGAGTGAAGTAGTTGCCCTGGGCAAGGCTGGAACCGCGATCCGGAAGGCCAACGCCGAAGGTCGCGCCGGGCTGGTCGGCTACCTGCCGGCGGGCTACCCGTCGTACGACGGTGGTATCGACGCGATCAAGGCGCTCGTCGACGGTGGTTGCGACGTGCTCGAGATCGGCCTGCCGTACAGCGATCCGGTGATGGACGGTCCCGCGATCCAGCGGGCCGCCGAGGCCGCGCTGGCCGGCGGCTTCCGCGTGAAGGACGTGCTCCGGACGGTCGAGGCTGTCACGGCGTACACGGACGTACCGGTGCTCGTCATGACGTACTGGAACCCGATCGAGCGGTACGGCGTCGATCGCTGGGCCACCGACTTCGCCGGCGTCGGGGGAGCGGGGCTCATCACGCCCGACCTGATTCCCGAAGAAGGCGCGGAGTGGATCGCGGCCGCGGACAAGAACGAGCTGGACAAGGTGTTCCTGGTTGCGCCGTCGTCGACCGACGCGCGGATCCGGTCGACCACGGCGGCGTGCCGCGGGTTCGTCTACGCCACCGCGGTGATGGGTGTGACCGGCGTACGGTCGGCTGCCTCGGATCTTGCTGCGCCGCTCGTGGCCCGGACCAAGGCCACGACCGAACTGCCGGTCGGGGTCGGGATCGGTGTCTCGAACGCGGACCAGGCGGCTGCTCTCGCAGCGTTCACCGATGCGGTCATCGTCGGATCGGCGCTGGTGAAGCAGTTGCTCGACGGCGCCGGCCCGGCCGGTGTGCGATCGCTCACGGAGAGCCTGGCCGAGGGTGTCCGCAGGGAACCGTCAGCGGCGGCCGGACGTTGATCCTGCTGTGATTCGAACCAGGAACGCGGTCGTTTTCCTTGCCGCAGTGGGTCTGCTCGCCCTCGCGGGCTGTGGCAAGGAACAGAAACCCGACAACCCGGGTGGTGCGATCATCCGCACCACCCAGGACCCGAACGGGATGCGGGGTGCCACCCTCGACCAGCCGTACAAGTTGCCGGCGGCCACGCTGACCGACACCGGCGGGAACGCGTTCAACCTGGTCACGTCGACCAAGAAGCCGGTCACGCTGATCTTCTTCGGGTACACGAACTGCCCGGACGTGTGCCCGACGGTGCTGGCCGATGTCGCCTCCGCGCTGACCAAGCTCGACGAGTCGGTGCGCAAGCAGGTGCAGGTGCTGTTCATCACCAGTGACCCGGCGCGCGACACCGGGCCGGTGATGCGGAAGTACCTGGACCGCTTCGACCCGTCGTTCGTCGGCCTGACCGGCGCGTTGCCGTCGATCAAGGACATCGCGCAGGCGGTCGGCGTACCGGTCGAAGGGATGAAGAAGCTGCCCTCGGGTGGGTACGAGGTCGGCCACGGCGCGCAGGTGCTCGGGTTCGGCAAGGACGACAAGGCCACCGTGCTCTGGATGTCGAACGCCGCCATCGGTGACATGGCGCACGACTTCGGGAAGCTGGTCGACGAGAACCAGTGAAACCTTGGGGGGCCTGGGTTTCACTGGGGGCACGACTGATTCTCGGCGGGGTGATGCTGGTCGCCGGCGCGCTGAAGGTCTCCGATCCGGAGACCGCGGCGCAGGCGGTCCGGGCCTATGAGATCCTGCCGCCCGGGCTGGCCGATCCGGTCGGCTGGGGGCTGCCGTTCCTGGAGATCGCAATCGGATTGCTGTTGATCCTCGGTTTCGGTGTCCGGCATTCCGCCGCGGCGGCAGGTGTTTTCATGGTGGTGTTCATCGCCGCCGTGGGCTCGGCCTGGAGCCGCGGGCTGGCGATCGACTGTGGCTGCTTCGGCGGCGGTGGGCGGGTCGACCCCGGCCAGACGAAGTACCTCGAGGAGATCCTCCGCGATGTCGGTCTGCTCGTGCTGGCGATGTGGCTCTGCGTGAAGCCGGCCAGCAAATTCGCTCTTGAATCCGATCCGAACACCTCGACAGGAGACCAAGCACCGTGAGCAGTCCCAACGCCAGCCCGCTGCAGCAGCAGAAGAAGCGGGTAGCCCCCGGCGTCATCGTGGTGATCGTCCTGGTGCTGGCGCTCGCCGCCGGTGTCGGGTTCCAGTACCTGCGCGGACACTTCAAGGTCGAGGCCAGCGGCACCACGTTCACCGAGCCGGCCGTTCTGATCGGCCCGGGCCGGGCCGGCGAGGGCGTCACCGTCGGCAAGGACAGCGCGAAGGTCCAGATCGACCTCTACCTGGACTTCCGCTGCCCGCACTGCGCGGAGTTCGAGGAGCTGACCGGGTCCACGATCGACAAGCTCGTCGCGGACGGTACGGCGAAGCTGACGTACTGGCCGCTGGCTTTCGTCAACCCGGACGCCTCGCCGCGGCTGGCCAACGCGTTCGCCGCGGCGGCCGCCAACGGCAAGGCGCTCACGTATGCCGACGAGATGTACCGCGACTTCAAGAAGTCGTGGAACGACGACCAGCTGATCGAGCTGGCCAAGCAGCTGGGGATCGGCGACGCGAAGTTCCAGCAGGCCGTTCAGGGCAACACCTACGGCAGCTGGGTCACGTCGGTCGGCAAGTCCGCCGACGCACGCGGCGTCACCGGCACGCCGACGGTCTTCGTCAACGACAAGAAGCTGGAGACCAAGGACCTCGCTCCCGAGGGCCTGCAGAAGGCCGTCGACGACGCGGCGAAGGCGGCGAACTGACGTGCCTCACGCACTGAGTCCCCATCGTGACCCTGGGTTCCTGGCCGCTGCCGGTGGCCGTCGAGTAGGTTTCGGATGCCATGTCTAGTCTGATCCCCGCCGTGATTGTGCCGGCCTTCATCCCCAGTCCCAGCCAGGGCGTCTGGCATCTCCTCGGTCTCCCGATCCGTGCCTACGCGCTGTGCATCCTGGCCGGGATCTTCATCGGCTACTGGCTGACCCGGCGCCGTTGGGTCGCCCGCGGTGGCTCGCCGACGGTCCTGTCCGACGTCATGTTCTGGGCGATCCCGTTCGGCCTGGTCGGCGCGCGGATCTACCACGTCGCCACCGATGCCGAGCTCTACTTCGGCGAAGGCCGGCACCCGATCGACGCGCTGAAGATCTGGCACGGCGGGCTCGGTATCTGGGGTGCGGTCGGCTTCGGTGCCCTCGGCGCCTACCTGGCCTGCCGCCGCGCGAAGGTGCCGTTCCTGGCCTTCCTGGACGCGGTCGCTCCCGGGATCGCGCTCGCGCAGGTCTTCGGCCGCTTCGGCAACTACTTCAACCAGGAACTCTTCGGCAAGCCGACGACCCGCCCCTGGGGCCTCGAGATCGACCCGGCGCACCGCCCTGAGGGCTTCACCGACTTCGCCACCTTCCACCCGACGTTCCTGTACGAAGCGATCTGGAACCTCGGCGTGATGGCGCTCGTCATCCTGGTCGGCCGCCGCATCACCCTCGGCTACGGCCGCGCCTTCTTCCTGTACGTCGCCGCCTACTGTGCCGGTCGCGCCTGGATCGAGAACATGCGCATCGACACGGTCAACCACTTCCTGGGCCTGCGCCTGAACGTGTGGACGTCGATCATCCTCTTCGTCCTGGCCGTCGTGGCGCTGATCATCAGCTTCCGTACCAAGCCCGGTCAGCAGGACATCTCCACCGGCCCTGCTGCCGGCGTACCGGACGAAGAAGCCGCCGGTACGACGGACGCCGAGCCCGAGGCTGCGCCCGTCGACGCGGACGCCGTCGCGGAGAGTGTTGTCGTGGAGAACGCGGACCCGGCGAGCGAAGTACCGGCACCAACTGGCGAGCTGACCAGCACCGAAGCAGCGGAAGCCGCTGAATCCACCGAAGCTGCCAAGGACACGGACACCACGAAGCCCGCCGTACCGAGTGATGGGGCCCGTGACTGACGGACCGCAGGTATCGGCTGAGCATCACGGGGACCACAAACACCGCGATGTGAACGGCGGCTGGCTTCGGCCGGCCGTCTTCGGCGCGATGGACGGTCTGGTCTCGAACTTCGCCCTGATCGCCGGTATGGACGGCGGCACCCAGTCCGGCTCGAAGTTCGTCGTGCTCGCCGGACTGGCCGGGCTCGCGGCAGGCGCGTTCTCGATGGCGGCCGGGGAGTACACCTCGGTCGCTTCGCAGCGTGAGCTGGCCCGCGCCGAGATCGAGGTCGAGCGGCTGGAGATCGCCCGGCACCCGATCGACGAGGAGATCGAACTCGCCGAGACCTACCGTGCCAAGGGGCTCGACCCGGATCTCGCCGACAAGGTCGCGAAGCAGTTCCACACCAACCCCGAGCAGGCGCTCGACGAGCACGTTCGCGAAGAGCTCGGCATCGACCCGAACGATCTCCCGAACCCCGTTGTCGCCGCCGGATCCTCGTTCGTCTGCTTCGCCGTCGGCGCGTTCATCCCGCTGCTGCCCTATCTCCTCGGCGCGACGTCCGTCGTACCGGCGCTGATCATGAGCCTCACCGCCCTCTTCGCCGCGGGGGCCGTCGTTTCCCGCGTCACCAGCCGCTCGTGGTGGTACTCGGGCCTCCGCCAACTCCTCCTCGGCGGCCTCGCCGCAGCCCTCACCTATTTCGTCGGTTCCCTCGTCGGTTCCCTCGTCGGGCCTGGAATCGGCTAACGTCAACGCGTGTTTCCCGCGAAGATCGATGAGCAGCCTGACGTCTACCTGAACAGCATCGGCGAGGTTTTCGCCGAGTTCGGTGCCAATACCCAGGACTCCGGCAACATCTCGTACGGCGTCACAGTCGATGGCTACCGGTATTTCGTGAAGACCGCCGGCCGTCCCGACGACCCGAAGCCGTTTTCCCCCGCCGAGCAGCGCCAGGAAGGCGTCCGCCGCGCCGGGCAGTTGGCCGCCGAGATCGAACACGACACGCTCCCGGCGTACCACGGCCTGATCGAGACCCCGTGGGGCCCGGCCCTCGTCTTCGACTGGCGCGAGGGCGACCACCTCGGCACCCACCTCGATCGCTTCCGTGCCTTGTCAGCAGACGAAATCACCGAAGCGCTCGACCAGCTCTACGATCTCCACGACGTCCTGAGCTCAGCAGGCTGGGTCGAAGGTGACTTCTACGACGGCTCCCTGCTGTACGACTTCGACACCCACCAGCTGACCGTCATGGACCTCGACGACTACCGACCCGGTGCCTACAGCAACGACATGGGCCGCATGTTCGGTTCCACCCGCTTCATGGCCCCCGAAGAGCTGACCCTCGGCGACGTCATCGACGACCGCACGACAACTTTCGTGATGGCTCGGACAGCCCTGGTCCTCTTGTCCGACGGCACGCTCGACCGCCCGGCCTTCCGCGGCACCGACGCCCAGTACGCCATCCTCGAAGAAGCCACCACCACCCGCTACGACAGCTACCAAGCCTTCTACAGCGCCTGGCTGGAGGTTTCGTAGCCGAGTCGACGGACGAGGAACTGTCCGGCGCGGTCGAGCGCTTCGTCTGCCGCGTCGAGATGGCCCGCCAGCAGCGGGAAGACGTGCGGTACGCCGGCGACGATCTCCAGACTGACGTCGAGCTCGGACTCGGCTGCCCGGACCGCAAGCCGCAGCGAGTCGTCAAGCAGGACTTCGTAGGATCCGGTCTGGATCAGGAGCGGCGGTAGACCGCTCAGGTCGGCGTACACCGGGCTGGCAAGTTCGTTGTGGGGATCCTGGCCGGCCAGATACTGGTCGGCGTACCACTGGATGTTCTCCCGGTCGAAGATCGGGTCGAGGTGCGCGCGATCGTCCAGGCTGGCCCCGGACACTGCCAGATCGGTCCACGGTGAGAACAGGACCGCGCCGGCGGGTTGCGGCAGGCCGTCACGGCGGGCCGAGAGCAGTACGGCGAGCACGAGTCCGCCACCGGCCGAATCGCCCGCGAGGACGATGTCGCTCGCCTGGGTACCGCCGTCGAGCAGCGCGCGATAGGCGGCGTACGCATCGTCGATCGCAGCCGGGAACGGGTTCTCGGGAGCCAGCCGGTACTCCAGCGAAACAGCCGGGGTGCCGACGCGTCGGGCGAGTGCCGTGGCCAGGAAGCTTCCCGTGTTGGCCGAGCCCACCACGTAACCACCGCCGTGCAGGTACAGGATCACCCCGTCGCGGATGGCATTCCCGACGGTGACGGTGAGGGCCTCGACCCCGCCCAAGGTGGTGGGCCGCACGGTGACGTCCGCGCCCAGCTCGGGATCCTTGAACTGACTGTCGAACGAGGCCCGCTGTCCGGCCGTCGTGCGGTCCTCGGACTGCGGGGCGCTGCGGATCAGCTCGATGATCGCTGCGCGTTGTTCGTGACTCATACCGGCCTCCGGAAGGGCTGTCTGTCAGGATGGATTCGGAGGAATCCACTTCCTCCTAACTACATTCATAGGAAGCTAATTCCCGGGAAGCTGGATTTCTTGTGACCGATCTTTCGGTGCTCTTCACCGACCTGGTGCGGCTGGAGACCCGGCTCTACACCGCGATCTCCAACCGGCTGCGCGCGGAGCACGAGATCTCGCTCGGCCAGTACGAGTTCCTGCGGTACATCGCCGAGCGCGGCACCTGCCGCGTCTACGACCTGGCGCAGGAGATGGCGATCACCGTCGGCGCGACGAGCAAGGCCGTGGACCGGCTCGAAGCCGCCGAGTGGATTGGCCGTACGGCCAACCCTGACGACCGCCGCTCGTCTCTGGTCGCTCTGACCGAGTCCGGCCGGCGCGTGCTCGCCGAAGCGACGCCCACCTTCGAAACCGAACTGGCCGCCTGGTTCGGTTCTGCCCTGCCCCCGAAGCCCCTGGCCGAGCTCGGCACGACCCTCTCCCTGCTCCGCCAACGCGCCGAGGCCGACGAACCAACAGCCCGCCCCTGATGCAACACCCCTACCGCGCCTGGCTCGAAGCCTCCTCGATGTAGTCAGCCAGCTGAACCAACTGCTCAAGGTGATCACCAGGCGAGGGCTGCCCGAGCGACCACGCCGCCCGCGACGCAGCGGTGAACGCGGCGGTCAGCACCGCGCCCCGCCGTAGGACCGAGTCGGCGCCCGCGAGGATCTCGGCGCCGGGGAGCGCGACAAGCAGGTAGCCGAGGTCGAAGCCCGCCGGGCCGAGCCCGAACTGTTCCCAGTCGAGCGCGATCACGTGCTCGCCGTCCCAGCCGGTCAGACCTGCACGCTTGCTGGCCCACCCCACGTCGTCGGCATGCTCACCCAGCCGCACCAGCCGCCCGCACGCGCCTGCCCCAGGCGCCCGCCCCAGGCCCCGGGGCAAGCCACCGCGCACGCCAGCCACTGCCTACCTCAGCCACAGGTAGCAGGCTCAGGATCACAACCCAACGGCCGCCGCGGCGAGGACCCCAACAGACATCACCGGCCGCATGACCGGCAACCGAACCCTCGGCCGGGGCCGCCACGAATGCGGCCGACTCAGTCGGCGTCACATCCCGCCGCTACGGCCGTTTGGTTGTGACGCAGAGCCTGCTACCGGTGGCTGAGGTAAACGGTGGCGGGGGCTCAGCGGTGGCCGAGGGCCGGCGATAGTTGCGGCGAGGGGTGGCTAGGGCTAGCGGGGGTCGGTCACGCCGGGGACGAGGCGTTTGGCGACCAGGCCTTCGGGGGTGATCCAGACGCCACCGTTGGACTGGCCCGTACCGGATTCGAGTCGTCGCATCCCCCAGATTTAACCCGACGGTGTCACCATGGGTAGACGAACTAGTGAGCGCTTGCTTACAAGGCGTAACTGTTGACTCTGAAAGGCGTGTCTGCGGTGGAATGTCTGTCCACCTGTCGGGCGTCATGAGGTAGTCTCGGGACACCCGGCTTGGGCCAATGTTGTCCCGCGGCCAGTTGTTGACCGTAGGACGACGGGAGCCCCTGAATGTATGGTCGCGCCCCCTTTCCAAGTGAGGGCCTGTACGACGGCCGCCACGAGCACGACGCTTGTGGCGTTGCCTTCGTTGCAACCCTGACCGGAATTCCCAGCCACGACATCGTGGCGAAGGCTTTGACCGCTCTGCGCAATCTCGAGCATCGCGGCGCGTCCGGTGCGGAGCCGGATTCCGGCGACGGCGCCGGCATCCTGATCCAGGTCCCGGATGCGTACTACCGCAAGGTGTGCGAGTTCGAGTTGCCCGTGGCGCGTGGATATGCGACCGGTATCGCGTTCCTCCCGGCCGAGGCTGACGACGCCGCGAAGGCGATCGCGCGGATCGAGGAGATCGCGGTCGAGGAGAAGCTGACCGTGCTGGGCTGGCGCGACGTGCCGACCACGCCGGACCTGCTCGGTAACACCGCGCGTTCAGTGATGCCGACGTTCAAGCAACTGTTCGTGGCTTCGAGTGGGGGCCGGGTGCTCGGCCTGGCGCTGGAGCGGATGGCGTTCCGGCTGCGCAAGCGCGCCGAGAAGGACACCGAGACCTACTTCCCGTCGCTGTCCGGGCGCACCATCACCTACAAGGGGATGCTGACCACCGACCAGCTGGACAAGTTCTTCCCCGAGCTGACCGACCCGGACCTCGCTTCGGCGATCGGCGTCGTGCACAGCCGGTTCTCCACCAACACGTTCCCGTCGTGGCCGCTGGCTCACCCGTACCGGTACATCGCCCACAACGGTGAGATCAACACCGTCCAGGGCAACCGGAACTGGATGCGCGCTCGTGAAGCGCTGCTCTCGAGTGAAGTCATCCCTGGTGACCTCGAGCAGCTGTACCCGATCTGTACGCCGGGTGCCTCGGACTCGGCCTCGTTCGACGAGGTGCTGGAGTTGCTGCACCTCGGTGGGCGCTCACTGCCGCACGCGATGCTGATGATGATCCCGGAGGCGTGGGAGAACGCCACCACGATGGATCCGAAGCAGCGCGCGTTCTACGAGTTCCACTCGACCGTCATGGAGCCCTGGGACGGACCGGCCTCGGTCGTCTTCTCCGACGGTTCCAAGGTCGGCGCAGTGCTCGACCGCAACGGCCTGCGTCCCTCGCGCTACTGGGTGACCGAGGACGGCCTTGTCGTCCTGGCTTCCGAGGCCGGTGTCCTGGACATCGACCCGGCGACCATCATCGAGAAGGGCCGGCTCGAGCCGGGCCGGATCTTCCTCGTCGACGTCGAGGCGCACCGGATCGTCACCGACGCCGAGGTGAAGAACGCTCTCGCCGACGAGGCGCCGTACGACGAATGGCTGCACGGCGGCCTGATCCGGTTCGAGGACCTGCACGAGCGTGAGCACGTCGTGCACAGCCACGCGTCGGTGACGCGTCGCCAGCAGGTCTTCGGATACACCGAGGAAGAGCTGCGCGTCATCCTGACGCCGATGGCGAAGAACGGCACCGAGCCGATCGGCTCGATGGGCACGGACACGCCGATGGCGATGCTCAGCGACCGGTCGCGGCCGCTGTTCGACTACTTCGCCCAGCTGTTCGCCCAGGTCACCAACCCGCCACTGGACGCGATCCGCGAGGAGCTCGTCACTTCGTTGTCGTCGAGCCTCGGCCCGGAGTCCAACCTGCTGAACCCGGGTCCGTCGTCGTGCCGCCAGGTGGTGCTCCCGTTCCCGGTGATCACCAACGACGAGCTCGCCAAGATCCGCCACATCAACCTCGACGGTGACATGCCGGGCCTGGCCACCACGGTCCTGCGCGGTGTGTACGACGTCGAGGGCGGCGGCGAAGCGCTCAAGGCACGGCTCGACGAGATCTGCGCCGAGGCCGACGCCGCGATTCGTGAGGGCGCGCGCATCGTCGTACTGTCCGACCGGCACTCGAACGCCGACAGCGCGCCGATCCCGTCGCTGTTGCTGACCGGTGCCGTCCACCACCACCTGGTGCGCGAGAAGACCCGCACCCAGGTCGGTCTGGTCGTCGAGGCCGGTGACGTCCGCGAGGTCCACCACGTCGCGCTCCTGATGGGGTACGGCGCGGCGGCGATCAACCCGTATCTCGCGCTGGAGTCGGTCGAGGACCTGTGCCGTCGCGGCACCTACCTGCCCGGGATCGAGCCCGAGCAGGCTGTCCGCAACCTCGTGAAGTCGCTCGGCAAGGGCGTCCTCAAGGTGATGTCGAAGATGGGCGTGTCGACGGTGGCGTCGTACACGGGGGCCCAGATCTTCGAGGCCAACGGACTCTCGGCGGATCTGGTGGAGGCCTACTTCACCGGTACGTCGTCCAAGCTCGGCGGAATCGGCCTGGCCGAGATCGCCGAGGATGTCCGCCAGCGCCACCTGCGCGCCTACCCGGCCGACGGCATTCTGACCGCGCACCGCAAGCTCGAGGTCGGTGGTGAGTACCAGTGGCGGCGTGAGGGTGAGCCGCACCTGTTCGACCCCGAGACCGTGTTCCGGCTGCAGCACAGCACCCGCAGCGGGCGGTACGACATCTTCAAGCAGTACACGGCGCGCGTCGACGAGCAGTCCGAGCGGCTGATGACGCTGCGCGGTCTCTTTCGCTTCAAAGAACAGCACAGTAAGGACCGCGAGCCGATCTCGATCGACGAGGTCGAGCCGGTCAGCGAGATCGTCAAGCGGTTCTCCACCGGTGCGATGAGCTACGGCTCGATCAGCGCCGAGGCGCACACCACGCTCGCGATCGCGATGAACCAGCTCGGCGCGAAGTCGAACACCGGCGAAGGCGGCGAGGACTCCGAGCGTCTGCATGATCCGGCTCGGCGCAGCTCGATCAAGCAGGTCGCCTCCGGACGGTTCGGGGTCACGTCGGAGTACCTGACGAACTCCGACGACATCCAGATCAAGATGGCGCAGGGCGCCAAGCCCGGTGAGGGTGGTCAGCTCCCCGGTAACAAGGTCTACCCGTGGGTCGCGAACACGCGGCACTCAACGCCGGGCGTCGGCCTGATCTCGCCGCCGCCGCACCACGACATCTACTCGATCGAGGATCTCGCGCAGCTGATCCACGACCTGAAGAACGCCAACCCGCAGGCCCGCATCCACGTGAAGCTGGTCTCCGAGGTCGGCGTCGGCACGATTGCGGCGGGTGTCTCCAAGGCCCACGCGGACGTCGTACTGATCTCTGGGCATGACGGTGGCACCGGCGCAGCGCCACTGACTTCGCTCAAGCACGCTGGTGGTCCGTGGGAGCTCGGTCTGGCCGAGACGCAGCAGACGCTGCTGCTCAACGGGCTGCGCGACCGGATCGTCGTACAGACGGATGGGCAGTTGAAGACCGGCCGGGACGTGGTCGTCGCGGCCCTGCTCGGTGCTGAGGAGTACGGGTTCGCCAGCGCACCGCTGGTGGTCTCGGGCTGCATCATGATGCGCGTCTGCCACCTGGACACCTGCCCGGTCGGCGTCGCCACTCAGAACCCGGTACTGCGCGAGCGCTTCTCCGGGAAGCCGGAGTTCGTGGTGAACTTCTTCGAGTTCATCGCGCAGGAGGTCCGCGAGTACCTGGCGGAGCTCGGTTTCCGGACCCTCGAAGAGGCCGTCGGCCACGCCGAGGTGCTGGACATCAAGCGCGCGGTCGACCACTGGAAGGCCGACGGTCTCGACCTGACGCCGATCCTGCACGTGCCGTCGCTGCCCGAAGGCGCGTCGCGGCACCAGACCACCACGCAGGACCACGGGCTCGACAAGGCCCTGGACAACGAGCTGATCCGGATCTGCGCGCCGGCGATCGAGAACGGCGAACCGGTCCGGGCCCAGCTCGCGATCCGCAACGTCAACCGGACCGTCGGCACGATGCTCGGCCACGAGATCACCAAGCGGTACCGCGCGGCCGGGCTGGCCGACGGCACCATCGACCTGACCTTCACCGGGTCGGCCGGGAACTCGTTCGCCGCCTTCGTCCCGCGCGGTGTCACACTTCGCCTCGAAGGCGACGCGAACGACTATGTCGGCAAGGGCCTGTCCGGTGGTCGCGTAGTCATCCGCCCGGACCGGAACGCCCGGTTCGACGCGGGCGACCAGATCATCGCCGGCAACGTCATCGCGTACGGCGCGACGTCCGGTGAACTGTTCATCAATGGTGGCGCCGGGCAACGATTCTGTGTCCGGAACTCCGGAGCCACCGCGGTCGTCGAAGCAGTCGGCGACCACGCCTGCGAATACATGACCGGTGGACGCGTCGTCGTACTGGGCGCGACCGGCCGGAACTTCGCAGCGGGCATGTCGGGCGGCGTGGCCCATGTGCTCGACCTGGACCGTGCCCTGGTGAACAAGGAGCTGGTCGACCTGCTCCCGCTCACCGAGGCTGAGTCCGACCTGTTGCAGGACTTGGTGCGGCGTCATCACGAGGAGACCGGTTCGGAGCGGGCTGCCAAGCTGCTCGGCGACTGGGATTCCGCGGCCGCCAGGTTCACCACGGTGATGCCCCGCGACTACGCCCGCGTGCTCGCAGCCAAGGCGGCTGCCGAGCGCGACGGGCTGGACGAGGACGCCACCACGCGAGCGATGATGGAGGCCATCTGATGGCTGACCCCAAGGGTTTTCTCACCACCGGTCGTGAGGTCGCCGAGCGGCGGCCCGTCACCGAGCGGTTGCAGGACTGGAAAGAGGTCTACCCCGGTGGACCCGGCAAGGCGCTGCTGCCGATCATCACCAAGCAGGCCGGCCGCTGCATGGACTGCGGGATCCCGTTCTGCCACAGCGGCTGCCCGCTGGGCAACCTGATCCCGGAGTGGAACGACCTGGTCTGGCGCGACGACTGGTCGTCGGCGATCGAGCGGCTGCACGCGACCAACAACTTCCCGGAATTCACCGGGCGGCTCTGCCCGGCGCCGTGCGAGACCTCGTGCGTGCTCGGAATCAACCAGGACCCGGTCACGATCAAGAACGTCGAGGTCGCGATCATCGACAAGGCCTGGGAGACCGGGCACGTCCGGCCGCAGCCGCCGGAATGGCTGACCGGCAAGACGATCGCGGTCGTCGGCTCCGGCCCGGCCGGGCTGTCCGTCGCGCAGCAGCTCACGCGCGCCGGGCACACGGTCGCCGTCTACGAGCGCGCCGAGGCGCCGGGCGGGCTGCTGCGGTTCGGCATTCCTGAGTTCAAGATGGAGAAGGAACAGGTCGACCGCCGGATCCAGCAGATGAAGGAAGAGGGCACGGTCTTCCGCTCCGGCGTCAACGTCGGCGTGGACGTCACCGGCACCCAGCTCAAGCAGCGGTACGACGCCGTCGTGATCGCGACCGGCGCCACCGCGGCCCGCGATCTGCCGGTGCCCGGTCGTGAGCACGGCGGGATCCACCAGGCGATGGAGTACCTGCCGCAGGCCAACCGGGTCGCCCTCGGCAAGACCGTCGAGGATCAGATCGTTGCCACCGGCAAGGACGTCGTGATCATCGGTGGCGGTGACACCGGTGCGGACTGCCTCGGCACCGCCCACCGGCAGGGCGCCCGCTCGGTCACCCAGCTCGAGATCATGCCGCAGCCCGGCACGGATCGACCGGCCGGTCAGCCGTGGCCGACGTACCCGATGATCTACCGGGTCGCCTCGGCACACGAGGAGGGCGGCGACCGGGTTTATGCCGTCTCCACGGTGAATTTCGAGGCCGATGCCGACGGCAACGTCTCGGGGCTGAACCTGGTCGAGGTGAAGTTCGCCGACGGCAAGTTCAACCCGGTCGAAGGCTCGGAGCGGACCATCCCGGCGCAGCTCGTGCTGCTCGCGATGGGCTTCCTCGGCCCGGAGCGCGAGGGCTTCCTCGAGCAGCTCGGCGTCGAGCTCGACGAGCGCGGAAACGTCAAGCGGGACAAGAACTACCACACGTCGGTCGAAGGCGTCTTCGCCTGCGGTGACGCCGGCCGTGGCCAGTCCCTGATCGTCTGGGCCATCGCCGAAGGCCGCTCCTGCGCGAACGGCGTGGACACCCACCTGACGGGCTCCTCCACCCTCCACACCCCCATCCCACCCACCGCACGCCCTCTCGCCGTCTGACCGTCGTACCTGCAACTTTGGGAACCCACCAACCACTTTTTCCCTGCCGAACTGGTTGGTGGCTACCCAAAGCCGCCCCTCGTGCCCAAAGAGCAGCCCGCTGTTCTTTGGGCACGGATTGACGTCGCCGGTCGACTTTGGGCACGCACCAACCATTTTTCGGGCAGCGATGTGGTTGGTGGGTACTCAAAGTCGCGTCTGGTGCACAAGGAGCGGTCGGCTTTTCTTTGGGCACCTCGTACGGCGGGCTGGGGGCGACCGGCGGGATTTCGGGGCGCGGAGTGGATGGTCGGGCCCGAGCTGGAGTGTCCCGATAGGTTGGAGTTGTGGTTAGGCGGTTGGTGACGCGCAAGCAGGTCCGGGCGGTGGCGCCGTGGGCCGGGCTCTTCGTGCTGTGGGCGGTGACCGGGCTGGTCGTCGGGGCGCTCGGGTTCGCGAACGACTCCGAGCGGGTGACGATCGGGGCCCACGCGGCAACGGTCTCGCCGACGTTCGACGGGCACGCGACACTCGATCTCGGGGCGGTCCTGCCGCGGTTGCGGATCGCGACCGACACACCGGGCGGGGTCGGTGTGAATGTCGACGTACAGGAGACCGACGCCGACAACCTCACCGAGCTGATGACCCGGGACGCGTTGATCGCTTCGCAACCCGATGGTGAGATCGCGCGGATCCAGCAGGTCATCCAGGAGATGGCCCTCGACAACGCGGTCGCCGGAGCCGGTTCCGGGCTGCTCGTGGTCGTAGTGGTGACGACCTTGTGGACGTCGCTCGGTCGCCGCCGGCGCCGCGAGTTGTGGGATCTCGTGCATCGGCACGAACGGCGTCTCGAGCACCGCGCGGTCGTCGTACTGGTCGCGATGCTGATCACGATCGCGTCGATCTTCGGCCCCGGACAGATCCGTACGGCGGAGGTCGCGCCGACCGAATGGCGGCCGCTGACCGAGCTGCTGCCGACATTGTCGCTCGATCCACGGCTGAAGCGGGTCGAGGTCGCGTCCGGATTCTCCACGACCGGTGGGGTGGGCGTGATCAAGACAGCAGTCGAGACGTACGAGCGTTCCACCCGGTTCTACGGGCGGTTGCGGGAGCAGGTTCAGCGGGTCGGCGGGCGGATCCACCAGGCCAGCGAGGGGGAGACCGTCGCACTGCTGGTCTCGGACCGGCACGACAACATCGGGATGGACCCGGTCGCGGCCAAGGTCGCCGAGGTGGCCGGGGCGAAGCTGCTGATCGACGCAGGAGACGATTCGTCGTCCGGACAGTCCTGGGAAGTCTTCAGCATCAACTCGTTGCGTCAGCACTTCAAAGACCTGAAAGTGGTCGCCGTCGCCGGGAACCACGACGCCGGCGGGCACATCGAGGAGTCGATGCGGAAGAACGGCTTCACGGTCCTCGACAGCAAGCCGGTCGAGGTCGAGGGCATCCGGTTCCTGGGCGACAGCGACCCGACCAAAACGGGTCTCGGGAGCGCGGACAGCCCCGGTGCCGAGACGATCGCCGACCAGTCCAAGCGCCTCGCGGACATTGCCTGCGAGCAGCCGGACGACAAGCGGATCTCCACGATGGTCGTCCACGATCCGTCATCGTTCGCCGAGACGGCCACCCGGGGGTGCGCGACACTGCTTCTGTCCGGACATCTGCACCGGCAGGTCGGGCCGGAGACGAAGGTAGTCGACGAGCGACCCGTGACGACGTACACGAACGGTACGACCGGGGGAGCGGCGTACGCGTTCGCGCTCGGCTACACGCTGCGGCGGCCGGGGGAGATGACACTGGTGACCTACACCGACGGTAAGCCGATCGGCCTCCAGACGGTCACCGCCGAGCTGACCGGCGACATCACCGTCGGCCCCTACACGCCGTTGCCTTCCTGACGTTTCAGGCTTTGCTGCCGCTCGTCACAAGGTGTTAACCGGCCAGTCATGGGGGTGGACCAGCGGACCAGTGGTCTACTAGGAGTAGGGTTTTGTGACGTGCGTCGCGCAAAAATCGTTTGTACGCTTGGCCCGGCTACGGCCGCCCCCGAGCGCATCCTTGAACTCGTCCAAGCCGGTATGGACGTGGCTCGTCTCAACCTGAGCCACGGTGCCCATGCCGAGCACGAGCGGATCTATCAGCGGATCCGCACCGCCGCCGCGGAGACCGGCAAGAACGTCGGCATCCTCGTCGACCTGCAGGGTCCTAAGATCCGGCTGGCCGAGTTCGCCGAGGGCAAGGTCACGCTGACCTACGGCGAGCGCTTCACCATCACCACCCGGGAGGTGCCGGGTGACGTCACCATCTGCGGAACCACGTACGACGGTCTGCCGGGTGACGTCAAGGCCGGTGACCAGCTGCTCATCGACGACGGCCGGATCGGCCTGGTCGCCGAGGAGGTGACCGCGACCGACGTGATCTGCCGCGTCACCGTCGGCGGGCCGGTGTCGAACCACAAGGGCATCAACCTGCCCGGCGTCGCGGTGAGCGTGCCGGCGATGTCCGAGAAGGACGTCGAGGACCTGCGCTGGGCCCTGCACCTGCCGGCCGACATGATCGCGCTGTCGTTCGTCCGGGACGCGGCCGACATCCAGCTCGTGCACAAGATCATGGACGAGGAGGGGCTCCGGCTCCCCGTCATCGCCAAGATCGAGAAGCCGCAGGCGGTCGCCAACCTCGACGAGATCGTCGAGGCCTTCGACGGCTTCATGGTCGCCCGTGGTGACCTCGGCGTCGAGCTCCCGCTCGAAGAGGTCCCGCTGGTCCAGAAGCTGATCATCGACCAGGCCCGGCTGAACGCGAAGCCGGTGATCGTCGCCACCCAGATGCTGGAGTCGATGATCTCCGCCCCGCGGCCGACCCGGGCCGAGGCCTCCGACGTCGCCAACGCCGTCCTCGACGGCGCCGACGCGGTGATGCTGTCCGGTGAGACCAGCGTCGGCCGGTTCCCGATCGAGACCGTCAACACGATGGCCCGGATCGTCGAGTCGACCGAGAAGCACGGCCTGTCCCGCATCAAGGAGATGGAGTGGGAGCCGCGCACCAAGGGCGGCGTCATCGCCCGCGCGGCCGCCGATGTGGCCGAGCGTCTCGACGCCAAGCTCCTGGTCGCGTTCACCCAGTCCGGTGACACGGCCCTGCGCCTGGCCCGCTACCGCACCGAGATCCCGGTCCTGGCCTTCACGCCGGTTCCCTCGGTCAGCGCCTGGCTTTCGGTTGTCTGGGGCATCGAAACCTACATCGTCCCGACCGTCGACCACACCGACGAGATGGTTCGCCAGGTCGACCAGCGCCTCCTCGAGCTGGGCAAGCTGAAGAAGGGCGACCTGGTCGTCATCGTGGCCGGCTCGCCGCCCTCGATCCCCGGTTCCACCAACGCCCTGCGCGTCCACCGCATGGGCGACGCCATCGAGGGCCGGGCCCCGGCCTACCGCACTCCCAACCCGTAGAGAACGCCGTACAGACGAACGAGGCGGGCAGCTCACCAGCTGCCCGCCTCGTCCCACATCCACCACCACCCCCGCCGCGCGCTGTGCGACGTCTGAGGGGTCAACCCCGCAGCTGGTTGGTTGGCCCCCGAGAATCCGGCGGTGCAACCCACCAGCTCAGGGGTTGACCCCTCAGATGGTTGCGGGGTCGGCGGCGGCTCAGGCGTTGATGGTGGTGGGGGTCTCGGTGCCGTAGTGCTTGGCGTAGCCGTTCTCGACGCCGACCAGGATTTCGGCGATGTCGAAGTAGTGGTCCCAGAACGGGGTCTCGCGCAGCGCCTCGATCACCAGTTGGAAGGACTCGTGGTCGTCGGCTTCCCAGACCCAGATGTCGGTGACGCGGGCCGAGTAGAACTCGGTGTCGTAGAAGCGTGAGCGAACGTTGCTGACGCGGTCGCGGACGGTGGGAAGAACTGCGGTTTCGAAGGCATTGATGCGTTCGGGGACGGTCAGGTCGAGCCACTCGCGGCGCGTCTTGACCAGGATGAACGCGGTCAGTTCGCTCATGCGTAGGCACCTGCCAAGATGTCCTCGATCAGGCCGGGACCGGTCGGCTTCCAGCCGAGCAGGTCGCGGGTGATGTCCGACTTGGCTGTCATCGTGGTGCCGAAGAAATGACCGACTACGCCGAAGTGCTCGTCGGCCTCGCTGGGGTCGATGGAGGTGACGGGAAGGCCGAGAGCCTCGCCCAATGCCTGGGCGATCGCCTTGGTGGTGATGGACTCCTCCGCCACGGCGTGCAGACGGGATCCGGCCGGCGCTTGTTCGATGGCCAGCCGGATCAGCTGAGCAGCGTCGGTGCGGTGGACGGCTGACCAGGTGGTCGACCCGTCGCCGATGTAGCCCGACACGCCATGCTTGCGGGCAGCGCCCGCGAGCCAGGTGACGAATCCCCAGTCGCCGCGCCCGTGGACCGACGGTGCGAACCTGACCGCCGACGCCCGCACCTCCTGTACGGCGTACTCCAGCGCAAGGTTCTCGCTACCACCCCGATCGGATCCGGGGCCAACGGCCGGCGAGGGGTCGGTCTCGACGACCGAACGCCCTTCGACGATGCCGGACAAGCCGTTGGCGATCACAAACGGACGATCGCTCCCGGCCAGGGTCTCGAGCATGGTCCCGACTGCGGCCCGCTCGGCCCGGTCGGTCTCTGCAGGGTTGCCCCAGTCGTGCTTGTTGGCCAGGTGTACGACGGCGTCGGCGTCCCCGGCGCCTGCCCGCAGCGAGCCGAGGTCGTCGAGGTCCCCCCGGTGCGCGACCGCCCCCTTCGCCGCCACCGCAGCGGCCGAGGTGTCGGAGCGAGCCAGCCCCACCACCTCATGACCCGCAGTCAGCAGCTCGTCGACAGTCGCGGAACCGATCCAGCCCGATGCTCCAGTCACAAAGACACGCATGTGCCTGCTCTCCTTCATTCAATTTCGGTGCACTGCGTCCAGTAATCTAGCAATATCGAGTCACTGTGTCCAGCTATAGTGCTGTCATGGAGCACGCCAAGGCCGGTCGCCCGCGCAGCGAACAAGCCAGAGAAGCCGTCCTGCACGCCGTCGACGACCTCCTCATCGAGGTCGGCTATGCAGCGATGACCATGAAGGGCATCGCCGAACGCGCCGGCGTCTCCCGCCAGACCGTCTACCGCTGGTGGTCCACCAAGGCCGAGATCCTCTTCGAAGCCAGCGCCACCGACGCCGAGGACGAACTCACGATCCCGCCCACCGGCAACCCCACCGAAGACCTCACCGCCTATCTCAAGGCCCTCATCCACTTTCTCGCCCGCTCCCACGCCGGCACCGCCTACAGAGCCCTCCTCGGCGAAGCCCAGCACGACCCCGCCGTGGCCGAACTCATAGCCACCAAAGACGTCCTCGCCAACACCGCCCGAGCAGCCATCGCCCAAGCCCTCCCCACCC
>NZ_SMKX01000125.1 GCF_004349055.1 Kribbella antibiotica | reverse complement strand
CGGGTGGGGTGCAGGGGCGACCGGCCGTTCATCTCTGCACCTTCCCGACTCGTCTCGTGCGTGCCACGATCGGTCGATGGATGTCACGCTGCGGGTCGGCGAAAAGCTGTTCATCAAGGCAGGGCGGGTTTCGGTCACCACGCTCGATGCCTACTGGCTCCCGCGGATGCGCGTGCGGCTGATCGAGGTCGCCGCAGACGGGGAGACCATCACCTACGGCAGGCTCAAACAGGAGCTCGGCATGCCGCATGCGACGAACGGCCTCGGGCGACTTCTGGATCTGATCTCGGTGGAGTGCGAGCGCAGGGGCGAGCCGTCGCTCGCGAGTCTCGTCGTCAACTCGGCGACGAGGGAGGTTGGCCACGACTTCGACGGCGAACCGGTGAGTGAGCGCGATGGCGTTTACCGACGGTGGCGGGCTGCCGACGAGTAAGCGACCCGATCAGGTCCGCACCGGCCTCATCAGCACGGCGCGGTGACCAGGAGTAGGGAAACGGTGCGTTACCTGGGGGCCAACACTCCCGGGCAACGTTGAGCTCGATCGCGGGCAGGCTTACGCTCTGGGGTGACCGGCTGTTCACCCCTGGGGTTTCGGAGCTCTCGTGCCGTTTGTTGTGCGCCTTGCTGGCGGGATTTTGGGTGCGGCCGTGTTGGCCGGTTGCACCGGCCATGACTCGGCGCAGGACCAGCTGACCCTCACTGTGTCGAGGGGGAACTGCGGTAGCGCGTGGGAGACCCCGCCGAGTGGGGCGCAAAAGGTTTTAGTGCGGAACGTAGGGACGGTTACCACCGAGGTTGATCTGATCGATCCGGGGACCGGTGGGGTGTACGCCGAGGTTGAGGCGTTGGCGCCCAACACGGAGCGGACGATGGACGTCACGTTCGGCAAATCCAGCTACGCATTCAGGTGTTTCGCCGAGGACACGGATGCGGTGACCGGGCCGACGATTCAGGTGACCGAGGGGTCTCCCCCGGCGTCGCCGGCGGTGTTGCCGATCAGCAGTCAGGACCTCAGCGGAGCGGTCGGCGCGTATCGCGGCTATGTCACCAAGGGCCTCAAAACGCTGGCCGATCAGACCGCGGCGCTGACGCGCACGTTGCGGGCTGGGGATGTCGCAGCGTCGCGAGCGGCCTGGCTGAGGGCGCACCTCGCGTACGAGCGGCTTGGCGCGGCCTATGACACGTTCGGCGATTTCGCTGACCAGATCGACGGATTGCCGGACGGCCTGAGCAAAGGCGTGCAGGATCCCGAGTTCGTTGGATTGCGGCGCATCGAGTACGGGCTGTGGCACGGGCAGCCGCCAAAAACACTGGCCCGGTACGGCGACCAACTCGGTACGGCGGTTGCCGGCCTCCGAGCGGAATTCCCGAGCGCCCGCACCGACCCGAACGATCTTCCGCTGCGAGCCCACGAAATCATGGAGAACGCCTTGCAGTTCGAGCTGACGGGCCAGGCCGACCAAGGCAGTGGCACTGGGCGCGCGACGATCCAAGCAAACCTCGACGGCACCCAAGCCGTGCTCGACGCGCTCGGTCCTCTGATGACGAAGCGGTACGCCGATTGGCCGCAAATCGCGGTCTGGATCGCGAAGACCCGCGAGCTGATCAAGAAGCAGGACGGGACCGCGATGGACCGCCGGCGCCTCAACGCAGCGGTCAGCCAGTTGGTCGAAGTACTGGCTCCAATTGCCGCCATCGGTGATGTTCGGAGGACTTCGTGAGCAGCAACGGTACGCCGCGGCGGGCGTTCTTATGGGGTGCGCTTGGCGCTGGGGTTGCTGTCGGAGCGACCGGAGCAACGCTGCCCACCCGCGCAGAGGCCACGGCCCCCGATCCAGTTGTGCCCTTCCACGGCATCCACCAGGCCGGCATCATCACGCCGGCCCAGCCGCACGCCGTACATGTCGCGTTCGACGTCCTCACCGACAACCGCGCCGAGCTGACCGACCTCTTCAAAACCCTGACCGAGCGAGCCCGCTTCCTCACCGCCGGCGGCACCCCGCCCGACCCGGGCATCTCCGCTCCCCCGACCGACTCCGGCGTACTCGGGCCAACAGTCCCCGCAGACCGCCTAACCGTCACAGTCGGCGTCGGCGCCTCGCTCTTCGACGACCGCTACGGACTCGCGAACCGTAAGCCCAAACAGCTCACCCCCATGACGACCTTCCCCAACGACCACCTCGACCCGGCCGAGTCCCACGGCGACCTCAGCGTCCAACTCTGTGCCGACAACCGCGACACGGTCGTCCACGCGCTGCGCGACATCGCTCGCCATACGCGAGGTGCGATGCAGATGCGGTGGCGCTACGAGGGCTTCAACTCACCGCCGCGACCGGCCGGCACCCCGCGCAACCTGATGGGCTTCAAGGACGGCACGTCCAACCTCGACACCAACGACGCAGCCCTGATGGACAGGATGGTGTGGGTCCAGCACAACGACCAGCCGTGGACCACGAACGGCAGCTATCAGGTCGTGCGCCGGATCCGGATGCTGGTCGAGTTCTGGGATCGCGTCTCCATCAACGAGCAGGAGAACATGTTCGGCCGACGCCGCGACACCGGCGCTCCGCTCGACGGCAACCACGAGAACGACGTACCGAATTTTGCCGCCGACCCGATCGGCTCGGCGATCCCGCTGACCAGTCATATCCGCCGGGCGAATCCGCGGACGCCGCAGAGCGACGACAGCCGCATCCTTCGCCGCCCGTACAACTACGACCGCGGTGTCGACACCGTCGGCAATCTCGACATGGGGCTGGTCTTCGTCTGCTACCAGCAGGATCTCCAGCGCCAGTTCGAAGCGATCCAGAACCGGTTGGCCGATGAGCCGCTGGTCGATTACATCCAGCCCGTCGGGGGCGGCTACTTCCTGGTGCTGCCCGGCGTCCAGAACACCGAGGACTACCTCGGCCGTGGGCTGTTGACATGAACAAGGAGACGAACGTGGTCCTCAAGTGGAGCAAACGAACCCGTACGGCGGTCGTCGCTGCCGCGGCCGGGGTGAGCGTGCTGGCGTTGGTCGCCGTGACCGGCCCCGCCTGGGCCGGTGACTGGTGGCACCACAACCCGAAGCCGCCGGTCATCACCGCCACGCCGATCAAGCACCTAGTCGTCATCTTCGACGAGAACATCTCGTTCGACCACTACTTCGGCACCTACCCGAACGCGGCGAACACCGACGGCACCAAGTTCAAGCCAGCCCGCCACACCCCGAAGGTCGACGGACTGACGCCGGCGCTGCTGAAGCACAACCCGAACCAGTACAACCCGAGCCGGCTCAGTCACGAGCAGGCGCTGACCTGCGACCAGAACCACGGCTACGGTGCAGAGCAGAAGGCGTACAACGGCGGGAAGGCCGACAAGTTCGTCGAGTACACCGAGACCGATAAGTGCACAGGGCAACCAATCCTGTACGGCGCTCCCGGTCTGGTGATGGACTATTTCGACGGCAACACCGTGACCGGGCTGTGGAACTACGCCCAGCACTATGCCCTGAGCGACAACTCGTACAGCAGCGTCTTCGGTCCTTCCTCGCCTGGCGCGGTCAACCTGATCTCTGGTCAGACGCACGGGATCCACGCCGTTGACTCGGTCACCGGCGACAAAGTCACCGACGCCTACACCGTCGCTTCACCGGATGCCAACGGTGTCGGCACGATGATCAACGACCCGGACCCGGCGTACGACGACTGTTCGGACAACAACCACACGTCGAAGAACGCGCTCGGCGTGCTGACCGGTAAGAACATCGGCGATCTGCTGAACAAGCAGGGCACGACCTGGGGCTGGTTCCAGGGCGGTTTCCGCCCGACCGGCAAGGCGAACGGCTACTCCGTCTGCGGCGCCACGCACCAGAACATCGGTGGGAACGCCGCGGTCGACTACAGCCCGCACCACAACCCGTTCGCGTACTACAAGTCGACGAGCAACCCGAAGCACCTGGCGCCGACCTCGGTCGCCACGATCGGGCACACCGACCAGGCCAACCACAACTACGATCTGACCGACTTCGCCGACGCAGCGCAGGCGGGCAACCTGCCGTCGGTGAGCTTCCTCAAGGCCGGTGAGTACCAGGACGGCCACGCCGGATACTCCGACCCGCTCGACGAACAACACTTCCTGGTCAACACGATCAACGAAGTACAGAAGTCGAAGGACTGGGCGTCCACCGCGATCATCGTCGCCTATGACGACTCCGACGGCTGGTACGACCACGTGACGCCGCCGAAGGTCAACGGCTCCGCGGATGCGGCCAACGACCAGGCGGCACTGTGCGGCACGAAGCCGGCCGCCGGCGGGTACGCCGACCGGTGCGGCTACGGCCCGCGCCAACCGCTACTGGTCATCAGCCCGTACAGCAAGACCAACTACGTCGACCACCACCAGACCGACCAGACCTCGATCCTCAAGTTCATCGAGGACAACTGGCGGACCGGCCAGATCGGCGACGCCTCGTACGACGCCCGGGCCGACTCGCTGACCGCGATGTTCGACTTCTGGCCGCGCCCGAACACCCGCCCGGTACTCCTCGACCCCGCCACTGGAGCTGTGAGGAGACACTGACTCAGAGGTTGTGCCCGGACGAGCGGGTCATCGCGGCCAGGCCGACAACGGCCGCGAGGCCCGCAACGGCCGGGATGAAGAACACGTGGGGTAGTCCGAGGGTTGCGGCTCCGATACCTCCGGCGGCTCCGCCCAGGGCCGAGGCGAGAGCCGTGGAGCTGAGGAAGATGGCGGAGGCGGTGGCGACGCCTGTCGGGAGCAGCCGTTGGGCGACGATGATCCCGAGGGCGGCGAAGACTGCCCACACGCCACCCATCAGGATTTGTCCTGCGAACAGCCCGGCGGCGGTGCCGGTCGTCGCGAAACAGATGTTGGCAGCGACCCCGAACGCCGCGCCGACCACCATCAGCCGCATCATTCCGACCCGGCGTGCCACGAGGACGGCCACTGGCATCAGCACGATCTCGACCAGCGGCTGAATTCCGATGATTGCGCCGGCGAGCCCGGAGGGGAAGTTCAACTGTCCGTTCATATAGATCGGCAGATAGGCGTACTTGACCGGTTCCCCGGCGTAGACCAGCACGTAGAGCGCGGTGAAGGCGAGCAACGGCAGCATCGCCCGCAGGCCGGGTGCGCCAGTACGCCGTCCGGTCGGCTGCTCCGTCGACGGCGCGGAGGATGGCTTCCGGAGAACTCCCAGCGGGACGACTTGGGCAAGGGTGCAGATCGCAGTCGCGAGAAGCATGACACGTAGTGAGGTCTGGGCTGCCAGGAAGGATCCGGCGACCGGACCAACCACCCAGCCTCCGGTCATCGCCATCCGGACTCCAGCGACTACACCGTCGTTGCCCGGGTCCGGGTGCGTCTCCAGCTCATCGTGGACGGCAGCGAAGAGCTGGGAGGTGGCGGCGCCGGCGAAGCCGAGCACGACCGCACTGATGACGTACGGCATCCACAGCTGTGTTGAGAAGGCGATGCCCGTCCAGCCCGCGAACCCGGCGACAGCGCAGACGCGGAACAGGCCCAACCGCGCGCCGGTGCGGTCCGATCTCGCACCCACGAGGTAGCCGATCACTGGTGCGGTCAGACTCGTGAGATAGAACAGGCCGGCGGCGCTGAGCGAGGCTCCCAGTTCGTTGACCAGAAACGACGCGATCTGGGGTGCAGCGGCCGAGAAGCCGAGGCCGGACAGAAACAGCGCGATGGTGGCGCCACGGTAGAGCGGCGAGGCGAGCATCAGCCGCAGCGCCGACGTACGGGTCACAGGCTCGTCGACCGCCGGGTCCGTGGTGCCGTGCGCGGTCACTTTCGGGTACTCGCACGGACGACGAGCTCGACCGGAAACCGCTGTCGATGGCCGGTCGCCGGAGTACCCGCCAGGAGCAGGCGGGTGGCGGCTGCTGCCATTTCCTCGACGGGCAGCCGCATCGTGGTCAGGGGTGGGTTCGCGCAGACAGCAGCGATGCTGTCATCGAAACCGATGACGCTCACCTCGTCCGGCACCCGCCTGCCGCCGGCCGTGATGGCCTGGATGGCTCCGGCGGCCATCAGGTCGCAGGCAACGAACATCGCATCGATGTCCGGGTGCTGTGCGAGCAACTGTTGCGCGGCTCGGTATCCACCCTCCCGGAGGAAGCCGCCGTCGGCGCTCAGGTCCGGCAGGCCAAGGCGTTGCACCGCCTGCAGGTACCCGGCCCGCCGGTCGATGGCACAGGGGTTGAGATCTGGTCCGTGGATGGCAGCGATCCGGCGGCAGCCGAGCTCGTGCAGGCGGCTGACCGCGGCGTCTGCACCGCCGATGTTGTCGGCTTGCACAGCCGGTACGGCGGTCGCGGTGGGAACCATTGAGACGACCCGGCGGCTCCGCCGGTGGAACCGGGTCGCCAAGGCCGGTGTGATGTCGGCGAGAACGGCTCCGAGGGTGGCATTCGCCGCGATCTCCTCGATCTCCTCAGCGGCGTTCTCCTGGCCGACGGCATGCAGTCGCAGTTGTGCGTTGACACCTTCGAGGACCGGCATCATGCCTGCCAGGACGCGGCTGAAGTACGGATGTGTTCCGAGCCAGCCGGCGCTGGAGCCGTAGCTCACCGCGATGACGTCGACAGCGCGCTGACGTCCGGTGGCCAGCGCCCTGGCGGTCTCGTCCGGCTGGTAGCCGAGCTCGGCCACAGCCGCGCGGACCCGCTCACGCAGCGGCTCGGACGCGCCCGGCCCATTGTTGATCGCGCGGGACGCGGTCGCCCGGGACACACCGGCCACGCGCGCGACATCCGCGATCGTGGGCTGATTCCTGCTCATGGGCCCGCACCCTAGACCTGAGAGCGCTCTCAGGTGAACCGGGGAGGGACAGGTTGCCGGATCGGCAGTCCGGCTGCGGTGTAGATCGAGTCGATGACCGTCATGTTGGCGATCGAGTCCGCAGGCGGTGTGAGGACGGGTTCGGCGTGCAATACCGCTCCGGCGAACGCATCCAGCTGATACGCGTAGGTGGTCCGTTTGCTGAGGTGCTCGACCCGCTTGCCTGCCTTGGTGGTCACCGAAAGCCGGTGACCGGTGAGCGGATTGAAGACCGACAGTTCGCCGTACTCGCCGACAGCGCGCGCACTGATCTTGAACACGGCCGACGACCACATCGAGCACTGAACGCGTCCGATGTGGCCCGCGGGGAATCGCAACTCGGCGCGCATGGCTCGGTCGATGTTCGCGCCGCGCAGTTTCGCCTCGGCGCTGACGACCTCAGGCTCGCCTCCGGTTCCGGCACCGCCCAGCCGACGGACGATGTGCACCGCGTAACAGCCGGCGTCCATCAGCGCGCCACCAGCAAGGTCGAAGTTGTAGCGGATGTCGCTGAACATGGGCAGTCGGAAGCAGAAACTCGCCTCTACCAGCCGAAGCTTGCCCAGCTCGCCGGACTCGACGATCTCCTGCATCCGCTGCGCCAGGGGGTGGTACCGGTTGTGGAAAGCCTCCATCACCACCAATCCGGACTTGTCGGCGGCAGCGGCGACGGTGCGGGCCTCGTCAGCGTTCGCGGTGAACGGCTTCTCGCACAGGACATGCTTGCCGGCCGCGAGCGCCGCGAGTGTCCATCGCCCGTGCAGGCCGTTCGGCAGGGGGTTGTAGACGGCGTCGATCTCCGGATCGGTGACCAGCTCCTCGTACGTCCCGACGACCTTCGGGATGCCGTGCTTGGCGGCGTACTGCTGGGCGCGTTGTGGATCGCGCGCGGCGATCGTCGTCACTGCGACGTCACGGTTGGTCGAGGCCGGAGCGAGGAGGGCGTTCTTCGAGATCCGGGCCGCGCCAAGAACGCCGATGCGTAGCAGGTCACCCATGCTTCAGTCTCGTCGCATTGGTCGGGATCGTGACGTACGGCGTGCGCTCACCAGGATCTCGGCGACACCTTGGACCTGGGTGAGCGCTTCCCGCAGCGTGATCCGGCCGTTGGACATCCGGTTGATCGCATCGACCAGAACACAACCGATCGCAAGCTCGATGTAGTAGACGTCGTCGCCGGATTCGGCCGCGAGCAGGTGATCGAATGCGGCGGTGTAGGAGGTGCCGCTCTGGTCGAGGAGTTTGCGCACATCCGGGTCGGTCGAGACCGCCATCTGCATCAGGAGCGCGGCCATGCCCGGGGCACGATCGAACGCCTGCAGGACGCGGCGCAGAAAGTCCTGCACCAGCGGCAGCGCATCCGCGTTCTCGTCACGCTTCGCCGACAGGATCCGGCGGGTGACTTTCCCCTGCCATTCGGTCAGCGCGGCGGCCAGCAGGTGATCCTTGGAGCGGAAGTACCGGTAAACGGTGCCGAGGGCAACACCGGACCGATCGGTCACGTCACGCATCTGGATCGCCGTCGTACCGGATTCGGCGACCAGCTCCATCACGGTCTCGATGAGCCGGGCCCTGCGGGCAAGCTGGCGACTCGTCATCTGCTCGACAGGCAGTGGGCCCTGCGAATCGGCGTCGGCCACGACAGCAGTTATACCACGCACCAGCAGCTCTCTCTAGAACGCGGTTTCAGCTACTACCACTCGGATCCGTCCGCCTCGAATCGATGAATGCGGTCAGCGCGGCCACGGTGGCGTCGGGCTGCTCTTCGGGAATGAAGTGTCCGGCTCCCGGGATGACGACGCCGGTCACGTTGTCTGCCCAGGGACCAAGGGCGGCGGCCATGTCGGGGATCGAGCCGTGGGAGCTGGAGATTCCCAGGACCGGGATCGTCAGGTTGCCGTTCGCGGCGAGAGCTTCACGGTTCAGGCGTCCTGATTCCGGGGCGTCGCGGAAGTAGGCGAGCGCCGCCCGGAGCCCGCCCTCGGCTGCGATGGACGCCGCATAGAGGTCGATGTCGGCGTCGTCGAACGTGTTCGGGGACAGTGTCTTGTTCCTCAGGAACCAGCCCACGTACTCACGCTCGCGGCCGGTGATCAGCGTCTCGGGCAGTTCGGGCACCAGGTGGAAGGCCAAGTGCCAGGCCTTCGAGGGGTCCGGGGCGGTGATTCCGGGGATACCGGCGTCCAGCAGCGCGACGCCGTACAGGTGGTCCTGGTACTTCAGGGCGAGCGAAAAGGCGACGCAGGCACCGATGTCGTGGGCGACGAGCCAGTACGCCGGTACGTCGAGTGCTGTCAGCGCGGCCTGCACGCGCGCGGCGAGGGTGTGGCTGTCATAGCTCGCTGCGGGACGATCGGAGTGCCCCTGGCCCGGCAGGTCGATCGCGATCACGTGGAAGCGCTCGGCCAGGCGCGGCATCACCTGGTGCCAGGCCCACCAGGTCTGCGGGAATCCGGCGAGCAGGACGACCGTGGGGGCACCCGGCCGACCACCTTCCACGGCGTGCAACTGGATGCCGTCCGCGTCGGCCCAGCGATGGGTGAAGCCCGCGAGATCGCGCAACGGCAGCCCGGGAACGTTGTTCATGTCTTCGAGCCTAAGGCAGAACCCGATTCTTGCAATCAGGTGTCAGCTTCACCGCTTGGTGTTGTGAACAAGCTCGCCGGGTGGCAATAATCGAAACAGGGTTCTAGGTTGACTGCGTCGGAGGTGTTTTCTTGCCCGCACCGCGTGAGCTGAGCGCGCGCACCAAGAACCTGGTGGTCGCGGCCATCCTGCTCGGAATGTTGCTGGCCGCCCTGGACCAGACGATCGTGGCGACGGCGCTGCCGACGATCGTCAGCGACCTCGGTGGCGGATCGCACCTGTCGTGGGTGGTCACGGCGTACCTGCTGGCCGAGACCATCATGACGGTGCTGATCGGCAAGTTCGGCGATCAGTTCGGCCGCAAACGGGCGTTCATCGTCAGCGTCGTGCTGTTCATGGTCGGGTCGTTCTTCGCCGGCGGCGCCGACTCGATGACCACCCTGATCATCTTCCGGGCGATTCAGGGCTTCGGCGGCGGTGGGTTGATGGTCACCGCCTCCGCCGTCATGGCCGACGTCGTACCGCTACGCGAGCGCGGGAAGTACCAGGGGTTCATCGGCGCGGCCTTCGGTGTGTCCACCGTGGCCGGTCCCCTCCTGGGCGGGCTGTTCGTCGACCATCTCAGCTGGCGCTGGTCGTTCTACATCAACCTTCCGCTCGGGGCAGTCGTGCTTCTGGTCGCCCTGGTCGCACTTCCGACGGTGCGGGCCATCGGGAAGCCCCGGATCGACTACCTCGGCATCCTGCTGATCGCACTCGCGGCGACGGGACTCACGCTGGTGGCCACCTGGGGTGGCACCGAGTACCCGTGGCTTTCGCCGACCATCCTGCTGATGGCGGCCGGATCCGTCGTACTGCTCGTGGCGTTCGTGCTGGTGGAGCAGCGGGCTGCCGAGCCGATGCTGCCGATGCGGTTGTTTCGCAGCAGCGTGTTCACGATCTCGGGCATCCTCAGCTTCGTCGTCGGGTTCGCCATGCTCGGCGGCATCACCTACCTACCGACGTACCTGCAGTTCGTCCGCGGCGAGTCGGCCACCGCCTCCGGCCTGTGGATGCTGCCGTTGATCTTCGGATTGATGGCGATGTCGTTGGTCAGCGGCACCGTGATCAGCAAGACCGGCCACTATCGATCGTTCCCGATCGTCGGCTCGCTCGTCATGACGCTCGGGCTGTTCCTGATGTCGTTGCTGGACGCAACCACGAGCTACTGGCTGATGGCCGCGTTCATGGTCCTGCTCGGCGCGGGGATCGGGTTGATCATGCAGGTCCCGATGATCGTCGTACAGAGCACGACGGACTACGCCGACCTCGGCGTCGCGACCTCAGGGGTCAGCTTCCTGCGCACGATGGGCAGCTCGTTCGGGGTGGCACTCTTCGGCACGATCTACGCGGGGATGCTGCCCGACAAGCTCGCCGCGGCGCTCGCGGCACACCCGCTCCCCGCCGGTGCCGATCCACACGCCGCGCAGAGCCCGCAGGCCCTGCATGCGCTGCCCGCGTCGGTGGCAGCACCGATCATCGACGCGTACGCCGACACCTTGCAATCCATGTTCCGCATCGTCGCACCGGTCGGCGCGGTGGCCTTCGTTGTTGCGCTGTTCCTCAAGCAGGTTCCGCTGCGGGACACGTCGCGGGTCGCGGTCGCGGGCAGTCACGGCGTCGGAGAGGGGTTCTCCGCACCGGCCTCGACCACATCCCTGCAGGAACTGGAGAAGCTGGTGGGCAACGTGGTCTCGCGCGCGAAGACCGATCCCGGTCCGGAGATCTGGGCTCGATCGGGCCTGGATGTCAGCCCGGCGCAGGGGTGGTTACTCGGACACGTCTTCCGGGCCGCCGTCGCCGGCAACGGCGGCGCGACCACGGATGAGATCGGGGCGCTGGTGAACGTGCCCGGCGAGATCTTCGAACCGACTGCGCGCCACCTCGTCGACGCGGGGTACCTCGTCGAGTCCGGCGGCACCTACGGCTTCACGGCCGCAGGGATGGAGGTGATGACCAAGCTGGTGAATGGCTGGCGGAGCTGGCTGCTCGCCGAGCTCGCGGACTGGGACCAGGACGACCGCAGCGACTTCTCCGCCGCGATCGACTCCTTCGCCGAGAAGATCATCGACAACGGCCGGGATCTGATCTCCCCGGCCCGACCTACGGAGTGAAGATGCGAAAAGGCAGGCGTCGCCTATTGATCGGACTGATCGCGGCCGTCGTGGCGATCGGTTCACCGTTCGTCGTTGCTCGGCTGTCGCTGCAGCCCGGGGCTGCGCTGGTCAAGACGCTGTTCGAAGCGGGCGCCCCGGTGACAACGCCGCCGGACTTCGACGCGGTGCGGCAGAGCGTCACCGCGACCCGCGACATCACGGTTACCGCGGCCGACGCGCCGCCGGCGGCGCTCGACGTCTACGCGCCCAAGGCGTCGAAGGGCGGGAGGCTGCCCATCATCTTGTGGATCCACGGTGGCGGATTCATCTCGGGCGGCAAGGAGTCCGTCGGGGACTACACGATGATGCTCGCAGCACAGGGCTACGTCGTGGCCAGTCTCGACTACACGCTCGCTCCCGCAGCTCAGTACCCGACGCCGATCCGGCAGGCGAACGCCGCGCTCGGTTACCTTGCGACTCAGGCCGGAACCTTCGGCGGTGACGCCAGCCGGCTGTTCGTGGGTGGCGACTCCGCAGGCGGTCAGCTCGCGAGCCAGCTCGCGGCACTCGTGACAAACCCCGCGCTCGCCAACGACATGCCGCTGAAGCCCGCCGTACCTGCATCGTCTTTGCGCGGCGCGTTGCTGTTCTGCGGTATCTACGACATGCCGGGATTCGCAGCCAGCGGATTCCCGTTCGTCCGGACGTTCATGTGGTCCTATCTCGGGCGCCGTGACTGGCTGAACTACGAGCGGATCAACGAGTTGTCGACCGTCGACCAGGCCACGGCCGCCTACCCGCCGACCTTGCTCACGGTGGGCGACAAGGATCCGTTCGACGCTATGGGTCGCGAGTTCGTCGCCGCCCTGCACGGCAAAGGGGTGCCCGTGACGAGTACCTTCTACAGCGGAGACGGTCTCAACCATGAGTACCAGTTCAACTTCGCTCTGCCGCAAGCT
Organism: Kribbella antibiotica; assembly: GCF_004349055.1. Lineage (GTDB taxonomy): Bacteria > Actinomycetota > Actinomycetes > Propionibacteriales > Kribbellaceae > Kribbella > Kribbella antibiotica. The sequence continues at coordinate 14,236 of NZ_SMKX01000125.1, read as the reverse complement.
GTGGCGTTCTTCCAGACCACGCTCGGATTTCTCAGCGAGCATTCTCGTGCGGAGGTGACGTCGTGAACGTGTCCTCGGAGACCGACGGGCGGCGCTGGACCATGTGGCGGGTGCTCCGCTCTGCAGGTCTCGTCGTGGCCGTCGTTGTGGTAGCGGTCGGGGTGTACCTCCTTCTCCTCCTCACCAACTTCTGAGCAACCCCCGAGGCCGCGTCACCATCTTCAGGATGTGGAACAACCAGGTAGACGAGTGACTGCGATGCTGGAGTCGGCGCGCCCCGGGTCGGCTAGCGGCGAGGTCCGGGTACTGTCCGGCCGGTGAATCGCCGCCTGTTCGGAGTTTTGTCCATCGTCACTGCGCTCGCCACAGGCTGCACCTTTCCCGCGGCTGGAGCTGATCCCGGCCCAACGCCAAAGCCGTCGAAGCCAACCACCGCATCACCGTCAGCCAAAACAATCAGTACGGCGCTGGGCCGCGTCAAGGTAGTGGCCGCGCGCCCCAAGGTGGCCGGGTACCAGCGGGATCGATTCGGCGGCGCCTGGTCGGACAGCCACGACGGGCTCGGCGGACACAACGGTTGCGATACCCGCAACGACGTACTGGCCGCGCAGCTGAAGAACCTGAAGTATCGCGGCAAGTCCCAGTGCGTGGTGATCGCGGGCACTCTGGTCGCCGATCCGTATACCGGAAAGACGATCGAGTTCCGCAAGGCGAAAGCCACCGAGGTTCAGATCGACCACATCTACCCGCTGTCGCGCGCCTGGGACATGGGCGCCTCCAAATGGCCGCAGCAGCGTCGCGTCGACTTCGCCAACGACGAAGCCGACAACCTGCTCGCCGTCGGAGGCTCGGCCAACATGTCGAAAGGCGACTCCGGGCCGGGCGAATGGTTGCCGATCAACCGCAAGTACAGCTGCACCTACGTCCTGCGCTACCTACAGGCCGCTCGCAAGTGGTCCCTGCCCATCACCGCCGCCGACCGCGACTCCGTGAAAGCCATCAACCGCACTTGCTAGCAGCGGGCCGTCCGGGGAACACCGTGAAGTGCTCCCCGGACGGTCGTCAGCGGACTGTGATCACAGAGTTGCGGTGATCGCGATCTTGGCCGGGTTCGGGCAGAGGAAGCTCCCGCTCTTCTTGGGAACGCTCTGCTCGGGGAACGTGCCGGCGTTACCGGCGTAGGTTCCCGTCAGCGTGCCTGAGTAGCCGCAGCCGATCGGCTTGGTGACGTTGACGGTCAGCGTCAGCTTGGCTGCGTTGCCGGGACCGAAGGTGAGCGACCCCGAGGCCGTTCCGTCGGCGGAGCAACTGTTGTCGATGTCGATCGACTGAATCTGTACGGCGGCCGGTGGCGGACCGCCGGCGTAGGTGAACGTGAACGCACAGGACGTGCCCTGGAAGGTGATCGTGCCGGACCCACTGGCATCGGGCCGGGCCGACGCCGGTGCGGCGGACAGGCCGACGGACGTCGCGAGCATGAGGGCGGACAGGACGGCAGTACGGAAGCGCATGGCGACCTCCATGGGAGGGGGGCGGATTGAGTCGCAGCTGCTGCCGCCAATGACGCTAAATCCCTCACCTGAGGTAGTCAACAGGTCACAGTAAGTTTTCTTACCTGCTGGTAGAACAGATCCTCAGTTCAGCGGGCCCGCGTGTAGACCAGGGCCAACTCACCCGTCGCACCGGTCTCCTGGTGGGTCAAAGACCATTTGGTGCTGGGGATTCCGTTGTCGAAGAGACGTTCGCCGCCGCCGGTGAGTTCGGGGAAGATCATCAGATAGAGGCGATCGACCGCGTCGGAGGCGAGCAGTGGCTTGATGATCGCGGGCGAACTGTTGACCAGGATGTCGCCCTCGCCGCTGGACTTGAGCTCGGTGACGATGTCGACGACAGAACCGTCGACCAGGCGGGAGTTGTCGCCGGGAGCATCGGTCAGCCTGGTCGAGAAGACAACCTTCTCGACCGCGACGAGCCATTGGGCGTAGCCGCGGTCGCGCGGGTCGGCATTGTTGTCCTCGGCAACGGACGACCAGTAGCCGAGGAAGCCTTCGGCGCTGGTGCGGCCGAGGACGGCGGTCGTGGCGTTCTCGTGGATCCGGGTCAACTGGGCGCGAGCGACATCGGTGGCGACATACGGGATGAACTGACCGAAGTCGGGTGGGCCGCCGGCGCCGTGGTAGTGGCCGTCGAGGCTGAGGGCGAGGTTGGCGGTCACCAAACGGTTGCTCATGATTGCGCTTCCTTGCTGTCGGCACCGATCACGTCGGCGAGGTTGTCGAGTACTTGGTTCCAGCCGGTCTCGATCCCGGCAATGGACGGCGCCGCCGCGACGGTGGTTTCGTCAAGCGTCAGCCGGAGTGCGAGATGCGTGCCTTCGGCAACTGAAGTCAGCGTGAGCTCATACAGGGAACGAAAAGATGCGCCGCTGACAGCGAGATCAAAGACCAACCTCCCGTACGGCGTCGCCTCGCGAACCGTCCCCTCGGACCGATACCGGCCTTCGGCGTCGCGGTATTCGAGCACCGCGCGCCCGCCCGTGAACGGTTCGAGCAATCCCTCGCTGACTGTCATCGACGGCGGCGCCCACCAGATAGCGAGCAAGTCGGGTTCGACCCAATGTCGCCATACCGACTGAGCACTCGCCGGCAGCATCCGCTCGAACGCGAACGTCCGCCCGTCGGCCCAGTGGTCATCCACAGCGCGGGCGGTTTCGACATCGATCGCATCCCGGTAGCGCGCGAGCACGTCATGCTCCCCCGCATGCGCTTCGGCCGTTTCGATCAGCCCTCGCAGGCGGTCCCCAAAAGCAACGAGCGGCCCAGTCTCGAGCGCGTGCACCCGTCGCTGCCCGAGCGGGAAGACGGTCACCAGCCCGGCCCGATTCAGCGTCTGCAGATGTTTCGACGCCTGCGGCTGGCGCAGGCCGGTCAGCTCGGCCAGCTCACCGACCGAGCGCGGTCGCTCCGCCAGCAACTCGACGATTCGCCACCGCGCTCCATCCCCCAGTACCGCCGCGATCTGCTCCATGACCCAAAGCATTCCCCATAGTGAATATTCTTGTCAAGGAATATCTTCAGTCGACGCGGAACGGGTCGTGCTCGGTGAGCAGCTTGTCGAGGCGGGCCTGGTCGACGCGGGTGGCGACGACCGCGAGCTCCTGGCGGTCGCGGACGACCTTGGACAGCGTGATGGTCGAGGTCACGAGATAGATCAGGCCGAGGGCGAGGAACGCCCGCACCCAGCCGGCGGCCGGGAGGTAGACGACGGCGATCGTCATCGCGGTGAGCGCGATACCGAACGACACGATGGCCTGGACGTAGTAGGCGTTGGTCTGCGAAGGCTGGATCGGTTTGGTCATGCTGAGATCCTCGCGGCCCTCGCCCGCGGCAGCATCCGCTGAACTACTCAACTGTCGATGTGTTAAACAGGGGGTCAATCAAAGGGGCCCCTGTGGACCAGCTCAATCTCGGCATCATTGCGCGAACCAACAAAGAGAACGAGCACCGCCTCCCGATCCATCCACGCCATTTCGGGCGGATCGATCCGGAGCTCAGACCGAACATCTTCCTGGAGCATGGGTACGGCGACCACTTCGGCGTCGCGGACGACGAACTGGCTCCGCTGGTCGGCGGAATGCGTTCCCGCGCGGAGCTGATCGAGCAGTGCGACATCATCCTGCTCACCAAGCCGCTCCCGCAGGATCTCGCCGAGCTACGCACCGGCCAGACGCTGTGGGGCTGGCCGCACTGCGTCCAGGACACCGCGGGCACGCAGTTGGCGATCGACAAGAAGCTGACCATGATCGCCTTCGAGGCGATGAACCACTGGACGGCCGAAGGCTGGTTCAGCCTGCATGTCTTCCACAAGAACAACGAGCTCGCCGGGTACGCCTCGGTGCTGCACGCACTCTCGCTCGCCGGCCTGACCGGCGACTACGGCCGCCGGATGACCGCTGCCGTGATCGGGTTCGGCGCATCCGCCCGAGGCGCGGTCACCGCGCTGAGCGCGCTCGGCGTGCATGACGTCGACATCCTGACGAACCGCGACGTCGCCGCGGTCGCCTCGCCGATCCACTCCGCGCGGATCGTGCAGTTCGACCACGACATCCACGACGAGACCGACGATCCGCGGCGCAGCTATGCGTCCACCGAAGACGGCCGGGTGCCACTGGCCGGCTTCCTCGCCGAGCACGACATCGTCGTCAACTGCGTCCTGCAGGACACCGCCGAGCCGCTGACCTTCCTGATCGAGGAAGACCTGAAGCAGTTCGCCCCGGGCAGCGTGATCATCGACGTCTCCTGCGACGAGGGTATGGGTTTCAGCTGGGCGAAGCCGACCACGTTCGACGAACCGACGTTCATCGTCGGCCCGAACGTCCTGTACTACGGCGTCGACCACAGCCCGTCGTACCTGTGGGACTCGGCGACTTGGGAGATCAGCGAAGCGCTGCTCCCCTATCTGTCCACGATGCTCGCCGGCCCGGACGCCTGGCAGGAGAACGAGACACTGAGCAAGGCCATCGAGATCAGCGACGGCGTGATCCAGAACCCGGCGATTCTGGCCTTCCAGAACCGCTCGGAAGGCTACCCGCACCCCCTCATATAGTCCGCAGGTCGAACATTCGCCTGCCGTTCTCCAGCGACTCCGTCACCGCCGCCATCCCATGCTCCAACATCTCTTCCTGGTACGACGCCAGCGTGCTGCCCCCGGTGAGCGCATCGGTCAAGCGCGCGGCGTCCCACAGCGCGGTGTTCGCGCCGGCCCCGGCTGAGGGCAGCATCGGATGGACGGCGTCGCCCAGCAGTACGACGGGACCTTCGGGCCACGGCATGACCGACGTACAGGTTCGGAGCGCGATCGGGAAGGCGGCCGAGGCATCGGCCGCCGACACCAATGAGCCGATCACTGGATGCCAGTCCGCTATCTGCTTGCCCACAAGGCTCCACAGCTCCTCGGCCGGCATCGCGAACAGCTCGTCATCAGTCCGGCCCAGCTGCTCCGAAGTCCCGGTCAGGACCGCCATCAGATAGTCGCCGTACTCCTCCGGCGGTGTCCGGAACAGCACCGGCGCAAACGCAGCTCCCTGCACAAAACAGAACCCCCGCAGGAACGACGGCGGCACGACCGCCCGGACCGCGTCGGTCAACGGGATCTTCCCGTAGATACACCGAATCCCACTGTCGTGAACCTCGAATTCCGGCAGCAGTTGCGCCCGCACGCGTGAGCCGGCACCATCCGCACCCACCAGTACGTCGGCCACTTCCGTCGTACCGTCGGCGAACCGGATCTCAACCCCTTCGCCCACCACGCCGTACGACGCGAATTCTTTGCCGAAGGCAATGAACTCGTCGAGCCCGGTCATCATCGCCCGGCGGAACGCGTACCGGTCGATCGACGTGATGCTGTCCGGGCCGCCGATCGGGAAGGTCTGCTCGAACAACGCATTCAGCTGGGTGTCGAACCCCGCGAGGAGGTCGCCCGGCCGGGTCGCCGTCTCGATCACGCGCCGCCGCACCCGCTCCGGGAGCACCGCGGCCAGCGCTTCCTCCCCCGCCGGGCTGACGTGGATCCGATACCCCTGCCGGCGGAAGACCGGCGACGGATCCCGCTCGAACACCCGCACCTCGACGCCCGCTTTCAACAGCCCCTGCGCCAGCGCCAGCCCACCGATCCCCGCCCCGACGATCGCGACCTTCATCGCAGTCACCCTTCCATCAAATTTAATCAACCATCTGGATGACTAAAGTAGCACGGAGGTAGACTCCCTGTCGTGCGGAGATCACCGGGGCCCGATGAGCGGCAGCGCGACGCGGAGCGGACCAAGCAGCAACTGCTCGACGCGGCCGTGACCGAGTTCGGCGCGCACGGATTCAGCGGTGCGCGCGTGAGCGCAATCGCCGACCGGGCCGGGGTCAACAAGCAGCTGATCTCGTACTACTTCGGCGGCAAGGAAGGTCTCTACCAGGCCGTCGTCGACCGCTGGCGAGCCAGCGAACCGTCCGTCACCGAACCCCCGGGTCCCCTCAGCGACCTGGTCGGGGCCTATGCAAAGTCGACCATCGCGCAGCCTGACCTGCTGCGATTGCTGATCCGCGAGGGCGTCGACGGTGACAGCGCGAGCCACGACCAGGAAGCGCAGGACGAGCGCTTCCAGCGCATGCTCGCCGACTTCACCCGCCGCCAGTCCGAGGGCGAACTACCGAGCGACGTCGATCCCGCGTACGCCGCGCTGGCGTTGTTCGGGATTTCCGCAGCGCCGGTCGTGTTCCCGCAGATCGCGCGCGCCCTCGGGCTCGACCCCGACAACCCCGACTTCGGAGACCTGTACGCCGAACAGGTCGGCGTACTGGTGTCACGTTTCAAATCGCGCCGGTGATGGCCTTCTTGCGCAGGTCGGCGCGGTAGGCCTCGAGGGCGATCAGCTCGCCGAACATGCGGTTGTAGTCGTCGGCCTTGTCGATCGGGTTGGTCCGCTGCAGCTTGGACTTCAGGTCCATGATTCGGCGGGCACAGGTCAACTCCTGCACGCGCGCGACCAGCGCCAACGCATACAGGTCGTCGGGTTCGCGGCCCAGGCGCAGCGGGTCGACGGCGAGCGCACCCACCACAGCAGCTGCCGGATCGTTGCCGATAGCGTCCCGGACGCCGACCACCCACGCCTCACCGGGAGCCGCAGCAGCCGGCCCACCGATCTTCTCCATCCCGCCGCGCACCGCGGCCAGCCACGGATGCGTGAAGTCGTGATCGTCCAGCTCGTCGAACGCGGCTCCGACCAGATGCGGATACTGCATCGCGACCTTCAGCACGTCCCACTCGATCACGAACCGCTGATCGCGCGGCGACGGCAGATCCTGGCGTGGTGGCGGCGCGGGCGCCTCGGTGGTGGTCGTCACCGGCGTCCGCCCCTGCTGAGTCTGCGGCGCAGCGGCCGGGCGCGACGCGGCGCGATGCACCTCGGGGCGAACCTGGTCGACCTCCATGCCGAGCAGTCCGGCCAGCTCGCGAGTGAACGCGTCCACCTTCGAGCGGTCGCGGATGCTGACCACGAGCTTCGCCGCATCCCGCAGCGCATCGATCCGGGTGTCGGCGCGATCCAGGTCATACTTCGACAGGACGTTCCCCAGGACGAACCGGTACAGCGGAGTCCGTCGGCCGATCAGCTCGCGAACAGCCGCATCGCCCTTCTCCAACCGCAGGTCGCACGGGTCCATGCCATCCGGCTCGACCGCGACATACGTCTGCGCGGCGAAGGCCTGGTCACCCTCGAACGCCTTGATCGCCGCACGCTGCCCGGCACTGTCGCCGTCGAAGGTGAAGATCACCTCGCCACGGAACTGGTCATGGTCGAGCAGCAACTGCCGCAGCACGCGAGCGTGGTCCTCACCGAACGACGTGCCACAGGTCGCGACCGCGGTCTGCACCCCGGCCAGGTGACAGGCCATCACGTCGGTATACCCCTCGACGACGACCGCCTGGTGGCTCTTCGCGATTTCGCGGCGGGCCAGATCCACGCCGTACAGGACCTTGGACTTCTTGTAGATCGGGGTCTCGGGGGTGTTCAGGTACTTCGCTTCGATCTTGTCGTCGTCGAAGAGGCGCCGGGCGCCGAAGCCGATGACGTCCGAGGAGGCGTCGCGGATCGGCCACATCAGCCGGCCGCGGAAGCGGTCGTACAGCCCGCGCTGGCCCTCGGCGGAGACGCCGGCCGTGACCAGCTCAGCATTCGTGAACCCGCGCTGGCGCAGGTGGTTGGTCAGCGCCTCACCACCGCGCGGCGAAAAACCGACCCCGAACAGTACGGCGGCGTCGCGGTCGAAGCCGCGCTTGTCGAGGAACTGCCGGCCGGGCGCCGCCTCGGGCGCACCGAACAGCTGCTCGACGTAATACTCCGCGGCGACCTTGTGGACCTCGACCAGGCGCGGCCGCTGGTTCCCCGGGCCGCGCTGGATCGGTGCGCCGGATTCGTCGTACCGGAGCTGGATGCCGACCTTCGAGGCCAGCGTCTCGACCGCCTCGTGGAAGGTGATCTGATCGATCTTCTGGATGAAGTCGATCACGTCGCCGCCCTCTTGGCAGCCGAAGCAGTAGAAGAAGCCGCGGGCCGGGGTGACGTTGAACGACGGCGACTTCTCGTCGTGGAACGGGCACAGCCCCTTGAGCGAGCCGCCCCCGGCGTTCTTCAAGGTCACGTACGAGCCGACGATCTCGTCGATCCGCGCGCGCTCGCGCACCAGCGCGATGTCCTCGTCCTTGATCCTGCCTGCCACCCCGCGAGTCTACGATCTCCGGCAAGGACTCCTGGCCGCGGGACGACAATCTGGGGATAACTCGTGCGAAGAATTTTCGGGCTGCTTGCTTTGAGTGCCGCCGCCGTCGCTGCGCTGCTGACTGCGAACCCTGCTCAAGCCGCATCGCAATCACCTCAGCCGGCGCCTTTCGTGGAGCTGGTCTCCCCCGGCGGCGTCGGTCGGCTCTACACCGCCGACCCCCGCGAGCTCGACGCTGCGACCGCCGCGGGTTACCGCCGCCAACCCGGTACGACAGGCTTCATCGACCGTACGGCGACCACCAGCTCGACCCCGTTGTTCCGCCTGAAGCCGTCGGCGAGCGCGTCGAAATGGCTCTTCACCGCGTCCACGTCGGAGCGCGACGCGCTGGTCGGACAGGGCTGGGTCAGCGAAGGCATCGCCGGGTACGTCGGGACTCAGCCGGGCGCGGGTCTCGTCCAACTGCGCCGCTTCACCAACGGCTCCGAGTGGCGGCTAGCCCTCGAACCGCGGACGACCGAGCTGCTGAATGCGGGCTACAAGCTCGACGGCCCGGTCGGCTACGTGCATCAGAACTGGATCCGCGCCGGCGCGGTCTACTTCGGCATGTTCCACACCGGCGGCCACCCGACGATCATCGCCCGCACCAAGGCGATCTACGGCCGCGACAACGACTGGTGGGGCGGAGTCCGCGACTTCCGCGACGGCACCCACTACGCAACCGACAACTGGCCGGGCGAGGACTGGTCGAGCCTCAAGCCCTCCATCGGCTACTACGACGACTCGCAGCCGGCGACTCTGGAGAAGCACATCACCCAGGCGACCTCGGCCGGGCTGAGCTTCTTCAACTTCTACTACTACTGGGACAGCACGAAGCAGCGCCAGGACCTCACCGACAAGGCGCTCGAAGCGTTCCTGCAGGCGCGCAACAAGGACAGCATCGACTTCACCGTAGGCGTCTGCGCGCACCCGTATGCACCCCTGAACATCCCGGTCAGCCAGTACGACGCGGTCGCGACCAACCTGGTGCGCTACCTGCAGCAGGACAACACGCTGCGCACCAACGACGGCCGCAAGATCCTGAACATCTGCGACGCTCGTGGACTCGGCGACGGGACCAACGCTGCGGTGAAGCAATTCATCGACACGGTGCGAGCCAAGTTCGGCCAGGACCTGTACGTGATGATCAACCAGGCCGGGTTCGATCCGCAGCAAGTGGTCAACGCGGGCGCCAATTCGCCGTACTGCACGACTGATGGGCCGAGTATCGAGGCGCGCTCGTACGCGACGTACCTGCGGGACCAGCGCAAGTTCTACAACCAGTCCCCGACCGGGCCGTACGGGCGCTGTGTGCTATCGGACTTCGACGAGCGACCGCGGCACCCGATCGAGCAGCCCGACGCGACCAAGATCCGCTGGATGCCCGACCAGTCCTTCGACGGCTTCCGCCAAGCGGTGCGCAATGCCAACGCTGATATGGCCGCGTCCACCCGCCCGTCCACGGTCGACAACTACCTCTATCTGTACGCGTGGAACGAGTGGCACGAAGGCGGTTTCATCGAGCCCAACGAACGCGATGGCTGCCGCTACCTGGACATCCTGCAGAGCGAACTAGCCCTCCAGGGTCCCGGCTGCGTCAGCTAGCTTTGCTGTGTGCCCCGAACCCTGCGCCCCGGCCAACGTTCCGAGTTGTACGTCGTCGATGTCCTGACGGGTGAGCACCGGTTGGTGTTCACCTCTTTGGATGTGCTCTTCGAAGCACCGAACTGGACGCCCGACGGCGACCTGATCGTCAACGGCAACGGCAAGCTCTTCCGAGTCGCCGACGAACTGGTCGAGATCGAGCTCGGCGGCGTACCGGACATCAACAACGACCACGTGGTCAGCCCGGACGGCTCAACCGTCTACGTCTCCGCCGACGACGGACACCTGTACGCCGTTCCGCTGGCCGGCGGGCCTGGTCGTCGGGTGACGAACGATCGTGGTCCCGGCTTCCACCACTACCTGCACGGTGTCTCGCCGGACGGCACGACGCTCGCGTATATCGGGCTCGAGCCCGGGATCACCAATGTCTGGACGATCCCGGCGGCCGGTGGGACCGACGTACAGGTCACTGATGATGAGCATGCCGACGACGGGTCGGAGTACGGGCCGGACGGGAAGTGGATCTACTTCAACTCCGAGCGCGCCGGGCATGCCCAGCTGTTCCGGATCGCTGGGGACGAGGTCGAGCAGCTCACCGACGACGAACGCGTCAACTGGTTCCCGCACCCCGCGCCGCACGGCTCGTCGATCGCCTACGTCAGCTTCCCGCCCGGCACCGAAGGTCACCCCGCCGACATCGAGGATGTCCGCATCCGCTTGCTGACGTCCGAAGGCATCCGCGAGCTCACGACGCTGTTCGGCGGCCAGGGCACGATGAACGTGCCTAGCTGGTCGCCGGACAGCACCGCATTTGCGTATGTCGCCTATCCCTTAGACGTCAGCTAGGGCGACCGCGGGGTCTGCCAGCTTGGCCGGGTCGACCTGCTTGCCGGACTTGATCAGGTCGCGGACGCCGCCGACACCGTCGTCCCACATGTTCACGTGCATGCCTGCGAGAACGTGGTTGTCGTCGTCCAGCCAGAACGCGAAGTAGGCGCCGGACTTCGGGTCGCCACGCAGAACTACCTGGTACGACGTGCCGTGCGGAAGGTCGCCGACGTATTCCATGCCGAGGTCGAACTGGTCGGTGAAGAAGTACGGAAGCGCGTCGTGGGAGACGTCCTGGCCGAGGATCGCCTTCGCGGCGTCGGCGCCGGTGTCCTTGGCGTTCTGCCAGTGCTCGACGCGGATCGGGCGGCCGAACAGCGGGTGATTCCAGCGCACGACATCGCCCGCGGCGTATACGTCGTCGGCCGAGGTCTTGAGGTCGGCGCCGGTGACGATGCCGGAGCCGGCTTCGCGGGTCGCGACCTCGATGCCGGCTTCGGATGCGAGCTCGGTGTTCGGCTGCACGCCGACGCCGACGACCACGAGATCGGCCGGGAGCACCTCGCCGCCGGAGATCCGGACGCCGGTCACCTGGTCGGTGCCCTCAAAGCCTTCGACACCTGAGCCGAAGCGGAACTCGACCCCGTGCTGACGGTGGAACTCGGCGTACAGCTCACCGACCTGCTCACCGAGCGCTGCGGCGAGCGCGGTCGGCTGCGGGTCGACCACGGTGACCTCGCACCCGCGCTCCTTGGCCGCCGAAGCAGCCTCAAGCCCGATCCAGCCGGCGCCGACCACGACCACGCGCGGCTTGGCGGCGTACGCGTCGGTCAGCGCCTGCGACTCGGCCGCAGTCCGCAAGTAGTGGATCCCGGCGAGGTCCCCACCCGGTACGTCGAGACGCCGGACCCTGCTCCCGGTCGCGATCAGCAGCTTCGCGTAAGCCTGGGTCGATCCGTCGTCCAGCGTGACGTTGTGCCCGGCGCTGTCGATCGCGGTCACGGTGGTGTTGAGTCGCAGCTCGACGGTGTTGTCGTCGTACCACTGCTGGTCGTGAAGCTGCGCGGACTCCGGCCCCTTCTTGGCGAGCAGGACGTCCTTCGACAACGGGGGCCGCTCGTACGGCAGCTCGGTCTCGCTGCCGATCAGCACGATGCCGCCGGTCCAGCCCTCCTCTCGCAGGGTCTTGGCCGCGGTTGCTCCCGCGAGGCTCGCACCAACGATGACGATGGGCTCTGCAGCAGTCATGCCACCGACCTTAGCCCTGCGTCACCAGAGTGTCGCGCCAGGCTCCGCGCGATCAGGCCGGTCCTACGAGATCCGCATGCCACGCGAGCGCCGAAGGATCGGTCAGACTCGCCACCTGATCGACAATCACCCGCAGCCGCGCCTTGTCGTCGGCGGCATCGTGCCAATCCGCACGAAGGGCCGCGTCGAGGTGGGTCGGCCCGGTCTTCCACAACGCGTCGGCCAACTCGGTCAGCAACTCGCGTTGCGTCGCACGCCGGGCCTGTCGCTCGGGCGAATTCAGCACGTGGAACATGCCGACCCCCTTGAGCAGCCCGATCTCCACCCGCACCCCATCCGGTACGACGAGATCCGCCTCGTAGCGAATGAGCTTCGACCGCCCGAACACCGCATGCGTCGCCTGCTCGGCCGAAGTCACGAACCGCCCGATCAGCTGGCTGGTCAGGTCCTTCAGCCCACCGAGAGCGCGCCGGCTGTCGTCGAAGGTCCCGCTCGGCCAGTAGTGGAGATCGGTCAACCGCCGCCAGCCCTCGTCCAGCTCCGCATCAGTTGCCTCCGGCAAATACTTCTGCCGGACGGTCTCCCAGTACATCGCCCGGTCCGCAGCGACCGCGGCCAGGTCGATGTGATGCGCGACGATCCCGTCCTCGATGTCATGCACCGAATACGCGACGTCATCGGCGAAGTCCATCACCTGCGCCTCGAGACACTGGCGTTCGCCGACGCCCTGCCGCAACCACTCGAACACCGCGAGATCGTCGTCGTACACACCGAACTTGCGCACGCCCGCGCGGCGCGGCCACGGATATTTGGTCGCTGCGTCGAGCGTGGCGCGACTCAGGTTGAGCCCGACGCTGCGCCCGGCCGAATCGAACGTCTTCGACTCCAGCCGGGTCAACAGCCTGAGGGTCTGTGCGTTCCCCTCGAATCCGCCGATATCGGCAGCAAGCGTATCCAGCGCCCGCTCACCGTTGTGACCGAACGGCGGGTGCCCGAGATCATGCGCCAGGCAGGCCGCGTCCACGATGTCGGGATCGCAGCCAAGCGTCGACGCCAACTCGCGGCCGATCTGCGCGACCTCAAGACTGTGCGTCAACCGATTCCGCACGAAGTCGTCACTGCCGGCGGTGGCGACCTGAGTCTTGGCCGCCAACCGCCGCAGCGCGGCACTGTGCAACACCCGAGCCCGGTCGCGCGCGAACGCCGTCCGGCCCGGCCGCTTCACCGGCTCCGCGACCCACCGCTCGGCGTCATGCTCGTCATACCACTCGTGCTGCTTCCTCATCACCACTCACACTAGCGGCGAGCACCGACAATTCAGTGCATAGTGGCTAGCCCCAACCGCCTTGCACCATCGACTGAAATTTCCAGTCGCCCGCCACCTTCACCAGCAGGTCGCCGTACCGGATCGGTTGCGTGGTGCCGTCGTACGTCATCGTGCCGTCGGTAATCACGAACACCAGATCGTCGGACAAGAAGTGCGGCGTCCGCGTCGTGTCGAACGTGACCTCACCGCCGCCGCCCATCACCTGCTCCATCTGCTTGAGGTAGGCCGCCCGGTCGATCTGAGTCGCGCTCCCGTTCCCCTTGCCGTCATCCGTCACCTCGTTCAGCGGAAACAACGCCAGATCCGCCATCCCCGCGTAGTCCCGCGCCGCCGCCAACGCGTCGTACCGCTCGAACCACTCCCGCACACTCGCCTCTGACAAGGTCCGTCTCCGCTCTTTCGTCGTAAACTCCGTACAGTGTACCCAGTTTAACGGTGGACCCAAACCTTTGGTTCCCGCCGCTAGCGATGCGGCCGGCTCCCGTACGGCGGGATGGTTGCTCGCCGCTCCGGACAAGCCGGGCACGTTGTCTGTGGCTGGTCGCCGCGGCGGCCGCGTTACATAAAGAGCTTGGCTGGGCCCGGCGCGGGGTTGAGGTACTGGCGAGGCCGGAGATCGCGCTCGCGCCGATTGAGGTGCTCGCTATGGCTGAGGTGCAAAAGCGGCGCCGGGTGGAAACTTCATGTCGCCATTTGCACAAACGTTCCACCCAGCTCGCCAGGCGGGTTGGGGGTGGGGCTGGGGAGTTTTACCTGTCGTTTCGGGTCAGTTTCGCTCCCCGGCCCGGCCGGATACCCGACGAATCGGGCGCTGGGGAGTTCCACCGGCGTATCCGCCCACCGATTCGCACTACGCGGGACTTTTTCGGGTCCATGAGGCTGTAGCGAAATGGCGTTGCCGGTTGGGGTGTTGGATCTGGTG
>NZ_SMKX01000124.1 GCF_004349055.1 Kribbella antibiotica | reverse complement strand
TACCTCTCCTGCGGGCTACCGCCCGCCCTTGGGCGCTACCGCGCCCACCCGACCCGTGCTCGGCGTGATCCGCACTCCAATCGCGGTCACGCCGACCGGCTGGATCACCGCCCGCCTATCCCCGGTCCTACCAGCTGGCTAACGCCGCCCGCCCTTGAGCGCCACGCGCCCCACTTACGACCCACGGCTGGCGTGGCTGCGGCTGCGCTCAGGCGCTTCGGGCGGGCGCGCTTTGTGGAGTCGTACTGCCGCTATGTGGCAGTACGACTCCACAAAGATGGGTTTTGGCGGCAAGGGTCCGGCGAGGCTGCCTACTTCGAGAAGGTGCGCGAACAGGCCATGGGTGATTGAAGAAGCTGCCCAAGAGTCGAGTCTGCAGCCGAGGGTTCGGAGGTGTCGGACCGCGCCCGCGCGATCCGCTGCGAGATCAATCATGGATGAAGGTGTTCATTAGCAGTGTGCGGCGGGGCCTTGAGGAAGAGCGAGACGCCCTGCCTGGCTTGATCTCGGCAATTGGACACACGCCGCTTCGCTTCGAGGACTTCAGTGCGCAGGCCGTGCCTAGTCGCGAGGCTTGTATCGCAGGCGTCCAGGCAGCTGACGCGTACCTGCTGCTTCTCGGTCCCAACTACGGCCACAGGTTTGAGGACACAGGGCAATCGCCTACTCACGATGAATGGATCGCAGCGACGGCGACGGGCCTGCCACGGCTCGTATACCGCAAAGATGGGGTTGATCTTGAACCTGATCAGGAGGCCTTCGTTCGCAGGATTGGAGATTACAGAGACGGCCTGTTTTACGACACCTTCCGTACGACCCATGATCTGTTGACCAAGGTTGCGGCCAAAATCATCGAACTCGATCGTGCGCCGAGTCCGCTTGAGTTCGCGCCACTCTCAGGTCCGGTGACGGTAACCTGGCGCTCCGATTACGACGCGCGGTTCAGTCGAACTGGCAGTTCGCCGACTGCACTCGAGTTGCACGTCGTGCCGATAGGACAGCCGAGCCGATCGGCCCGGCAGATGATGCAGCTTGCAGAGACCCTGCCGGACCGGATCCGTGAGGCCAGGCTGGTGGCGGCCAGCGAAGCCCTTGACGTCATACGTGCTGGAGATTCATTGCAGGTCAACTTCGCTGAGCCGATCGGACGGTGGCGCGAGGTGCAGGAGTCCAAAACGATCGGAATCCGAGTCGGCGCAGATGGTCAGGTCTCGGCATGGGCGAGCCTGCCTCGCGACGGCCTGGGTTCGATCCTCGATCCGGTTCGACTGCCTGATCAAGTCGCCGACCTGTTGCGGTTGATCGGCAATCTGGGTGTCCTCGGGCCGGCCCAAATTGCGATCGCCGCAGGAGTTGAGCCATCGACCCTTGTCTCCGTTGGGCGCGCGGACGGGATGCCTCGGCAGTCAGCGAGGATACTGATGTCGGGCGGCCCGATACGAGCAGTGCCAGATGAACTCGTGAGCGCGTCAGCCTTGAGCGCCGGCGCCGCCGAGGTCGCACTTGCAGTCAGCCGACGGATAGTGGACGCGGCAGAAGCTGTTCGGTAGCCAAGTCGTTGGAATGCTTGGGTCCGCGTGTGATTGCGCAAGTCAGCGCGGGCTTGGTGCTTTGCCGCGAATCGGCATGGAGCAGATGGCCTGCGTTGCCGTTGCCACGTGCCGTGGCGACTCTCAAACTGTCGGCCGCCGCTCCGGCTCGCTTCATAGCTCGCCGGGCCTCGGCTGGGCGCCGCTCGTGTTCTTCATCTCACGCACGATGTAGCGTTCAGGGACGGTGGTAGTTCTAGGACCCTAGGGAGGTGCCTTGATGAGTCGGACAGTATTGGATCCGACGTCTGATCGGTCGCTGGCCGTTCAGTTGGCAGACCTTTTGCGGACTGAGATTCGTGCAGGCTCCCGCTCGCAAGGTAGCCAGTTGCCGAGTGAGCGAGAGTTTGAGAACGACTATGGAGTGAGTCGCACGGTCGTCCGGGATGCGCTTGACGCCTTGGTGCTTGAGGGACTGGTGGTCAAGCGCAAAGGGTTCGGCACATTTGTTCGGCAGCAGCCTCCGGTCCGGCGTGTGTCGTCGCGTAGCCGTCATGACCTGCATCGAACAGCGAACAAGCCGGTGTTCGATGTGGAGGCTGCGATTCATGGGCGGGTTCCGTCGCGACGAATCTTGGGTGTGAGTAGGGAGCCGGCGCCAACTGACATTGCTCAGTGGCTGGAGATCGAGGCTGGCGCGGATGTTGTGGTGCGTCGGCGCCTGCAACTGCTGGATGACCAGCCGGCTGTGATCTCTGCGAGCTACTACCCGCTGTGGCTTGCCGGCGGGACGATTCTTGAGTCGCCGGACGCTTTGAAGCGGGGCCCGGATGCGGAGATCGAGGCTTTGGGGCATCCTGCAGCGTGGGGCACGGAGGTCTTTCGTGCGCGGATGCCAGACCCGCAGGAGCGCCGCCTGCTCGCACTGGATGCGGGGGTTCCAGTGGTGCGCATGCTGCACATCGACTACACCGAGTCCAACTGCCCGCTTCAGGTGGCGGACGACCTTTATGCTGCCGATCAGCACGAGTTCGCCTTTATGTGGACCAGTGAGGGAGGATCGCCGCCCGCATGACATTTCAATGGCCGACGAACTGGGATCGCTTGATGTCGGGGGAAGACTGCGACTTCTGCAAAGGCATGGGGCACGATCGCAACAAATGGGGAGCCCGGATCTACCTCGGCGAGTACGTCGATGCCTACCTGCAGAGCGCTGATATACAGCCCGGGTACACGCTGATCATCTGGAAATCACGCCATGTCGTTGAGCCAGTGGAACTCTCGGACGACGAGTCGGCCGGCTATTGGCTGGGGACGATGAGGGTCGCGCGGGCGCTGATGGAGTACTACGTGCCCTTGAAGATGAACTACGAGACCCTTGGTAATACAAGCCCCCATCTCCACACGCACCTGCTCCCGAGATATGTGGAAGACCCTCGGCCAGGGCAACCGTTCCCCCTGCTCGCTCAGAAGGGCAACGAGCAACAGATCCCCGAGGAGCGCTTCCTGACCGAGGTCAAGGGACTGCGAGAGATCCTTATGTGACCCCTGGTCTCCCGTAGCTATCCACTACCCCGACGCGTGCTTGCACTCCGATACACCGGAGAGCGGGCACGCTTCTGTCTGTCAGTGACTCTTGACGCTCAGTACTGGTAGTCCTAGGATTACCAGCATCTTATTGGGCGATCGCGGATGGCCCGGCAACAAGAAGTAGCTGGACGGGGATCCCGATGGGCGAGGAGGCGGCGGCAACGCCGACGAGCGAGGGGGGAGCTGCAGTCGAATGGCGACGAGTGCGGGTGTGGTTCAACGAGTACGCCATCGCGGACTCGACGGTGGTGGCGGACGTGGCCAGCCGGTTGGAGGCGCTACATCGTCAGCGATTCAGTCGACTGCGTGTGACAAACGAGCCAGCCTTGGCTCCGGAGCCATAAGTGATCTGGAGTGGTGGCGCGTAATGGTCATCTGTGACGGCAGATCATCGACTCCAGAGTCCCCCGAGCACCACTTGCCAAGGCGTACGCCAGAGTCTTCGCGCTGCGCTTTCTCGCGGACCTGATCCGCGCCAAGCCGATTCCGGCGAGCGAGGCGGCATACCCGCCTGAGCGGCCATACGACCCCCGCGATTGACCTACCCGAGAGCTGGCGGAACCGGTACTGATCCTCACTGTCGTGCGGATTGATCGCCGCACGGTGCTGGTTCCGCCGTATCTGTCCCTGTCTGAACGAAGCGACTTCCTGAAGGTCCCCGAACGCTCAGACAGGGACTCACATGCCGGTTGGCGCGGGCCGAGAGGCGAGTCCGGCCTGCGCCAACCGTTCCATCCCGAGGTCAGTCGCGAACCTCGGTGCAGCCGGTGGATCTTTCATCAATCTAGGAGGTATGAGGATGTACAGGTTCGCAGATCGGTTTCCCGTCAGCCCGTCCGTTCGTCTCGGCACCAGCTCTCCGGCTCCGTGGGGATTGTCGAGGCTGGAGCCGTACGGGTCGGTCGGTGTGATCGACGAGATCCCGGCCGGAATCGACCCGGCGACGCAACGAGGTGTCTATAAGTTGCCCAATGGCACGATCGTCATGGCTCCGGGTAAGCATGAGCGGTCTCGCCGGGGCGTGGAGCGGCAGACTCAGACTCACGAGAAGCGCGATGGATCTCGCGGAGTACCGGACACCGATACCAAGCAAGAGACAGTGCTCGACTGATGTCTAGCGGTGCTCGGCCGGTCATGGTTATGACCGAGGCGGACGACCCGACTGCCGACATGGTGATCGAGGAATTGAATGAGCGGGATGTGCCGGTGGCCCGGTTCGACTCGTCGGACTTCCCGGCCAGCCTGAGCGTGTCAGCGGACATCAACGGGTTGAGGGGATGGCGTGGCTGGCTACGGACTCCCACACGTCTGGTTGATCTGCGGGCGGTTCGGTCGCTGTACTTCCGGCGTCCGAATGACTTCGACTTCTCGCATCTGGAGCCTCAGGCCGCTCGGTTCGCGGCGAGTCAGGCTCGTTTCGGACTGGGCGGGCTGTTGGCCGACCTGCCCGGGTGCTTGTACGTCAACCATCCCAACGCGATCGCTGATGCCGAGTACAAGCCTGTCCAGCTCGCGGCAGCTACCGCGGCTGGCCTCCGGGTGCCGCCCACGATCATTACCAACGACCCCGCGGAGGCGCGGGCCTTTGCACAGGGTGTCGGACGGATCGTCTACAAACCGCTCTACCTCGGGCAGTACGACCGCGATGGCAAGCCCGTGAGTATTTGGGTGAAGGAGGTCGATGCAGCGGAGTTGGATGAGTCGATCGCCGGAAGCATGCACTTGTTCCAGGCTCGATGCGACAAGGTCGCGGACCTGCGTGTCACAGTGATCGGTGACCAGGTGTTCTGCGTCAAGATCGTGGCCAAGGACCCCGACCTTCTGGACTGGCGTTATGACTACGACAATCTGAGCTACTCGGCGATCGAGCCACCCGTGGAACTCGTCGACGGGATGAGGGCCTACCTGAAGCGGTTCGACCTCGTCTTCGGCTGTTTCGACTTCGCCGTCCCCAAGGAAGGCACTCCAGTCTTCCTAGAGTGCAACCCGAACGGTCAGTGGGGCTGGCTGGAGGACGAGACCGGACTGCCAATGACCGCGGCCCTCGCAGACCTACTGGAACGAGGTACACGATGACGGTCGAACCGGACGACGGATCGACGACACTTCGGCAGCGAATGGCAGACGCGCTGAGGGAGTCAGGCGACCTGCGATCGCCTGCTTGGCGTGCAGCGGTCGAGACTGTGCCGCGAGAGGCGTTCATCCCTGGCTTCTTCGAGGCGATTGATGACCCGCATCAGACGATGTGGCGTCCAATCACTCCCGAGTTGGTCGGCGTACGCGAACGACTGGAGTTGGTCTATACCGACGAGACCTGGGTGACGCAGCTCAATTGCAGTGTCAGCGCGTTCGATACCGACGTACCGGTTCCCGGCTCGCCGACATCCTCTTCGACGCTTCCTGGTTTGGTCGTGCGGATGTTGGAGGAACTCCAGGCGGAGGACCGCAGTCGGGTGCTCGAGATAGGAACGGGCACCGGGTACTCCACGGCACTGTTGTGTGCTCGGCTTGGTCAGGACTTGGTCACGTCGATCGAGGTTGACCCAGCCGTAGCTGGCCGCGCCAAGCAGGGGCTTGCACAGATCGGATATGCGCCTGAGTTGGTCGTTGGTGACGGGCTTCTCGGGCATCAGCCCGGCGCGCTGTACGACCGGGTGATTGCGACCTGCTCAGTCCGGCACATTCCGGCTTCCTGGATCACGCAGACGCGTCCGGGAGGTCTGATCCTGACGACCATGCTGGGTTGGCTTGGAGCGTCGTCCGGGCTGGTCCGCCTTGAAGTCACTGGCGACGGTACGGCTGAAGGTGTGTTCCTCGGCGGTACAGACTCCTTCATGCCTGCACGTCCGCACGCGGCTCCAGTGCTCGGCGATGACATCTACGGCTGGATTGACGAGGCGGAAACCAGCGAGCGCGGTACCGATGTGGGGCCCGAGATCCTGGACCCGTGGGAAGGATGGGCCACACTGTTCATTGCCCAGCTTGCCGCGCCTGATGCCCAGGTCTTCACCTTCGGGACAGACGGCGGCCCGATGCTCCATCACGTCGTCGACGCCGGCCGACACGCGGTAGCGATCCCCGACGCACCGCCGGAGAGCTCCGCCGTCGTACGGCAGGCCGGGGCAATCGACCTGTGGGATCCGATCGAGGCAGCAATAGGGGAGTGGCGGGTAGCCGGTTCCCCTTCGCTCGATCAGTTCCGGATCAGCGTGACGCCGGAAGCCCAGACGGTCTGGCACGGCGACCCGGCCGGACCGCTCTCGTGGAAGCTTCCAACGATCAAGTGAGCGAGCGCGAGAGGATAGCTGTGTCCGCCGACCTGATCTCCACCGCTGTGCAGGCCGTATCCCGGCAGCACTACACGAACCATCCTGAGCTGGGCTCTGTGCCGCAGTCCACTGCACAAGCAGCGATCGAGAGAGACTTGGCCAGGGCCGGCGTTGAGCCTGGCATGCGGGTTATGGAGATCGGCACTGGCACTGGATACACCGGTGCTCTGCTCGCGGAGATGGTCGGCGCCAGCGGGCACGTTGTCTCCATCGACATTGATCCGAGTCTGACCGCGCGAGCGGGCAAGCTGCACGCGGAGCGGGGAGTCTCGAACCTGACGCTGGTCAGCGGGGATGGCCATGCCGGTGCGGCCGAGCACGCGCCGTACGACATCGTTATTGGGTGGGCGACACCGACTCACATCCCTGCGGCGTGGGTTGAGCAATGTGCTCCCGGCGGCCGTATTGCGACCCCTGTTTACATCGCGCCGGTGGCAAGAACCGTCGGACATGCCACGGTCACCATCGACGAGCAAGGCGTACCGACGGATCCCACGCTCGGCCCTGCGGTGTACGTCGATATGGGGGTCGAGATCAACACCACGCTCGGCATCCCGCTGTTCTTCGTTGACGCCAGCGTCGAGGGCGATTCGCCGGCATGGGTCTCGGTCGGGTGGCGGGACATGACGCCGGAGCAGGATCCGACAGACACCCTCGCGCTGCTCCAGCACCCGAGCTTTTCTCAGAAAGTTGCCTTTAGCGGCCTTGAAGAGGAACAGGCGGCGCGGTGGCGAGATTTTCGCGCCTACTGCGTTGGTCACGAGGGCACAAGCCGATCGAACCTCACTGCTTTCGGCACGGGAGCGCCGGACTGGATCACCGCTATCGGCTTCAGCAGCGGGAACAACGCCTCCGTACTGACTGCCGAGGGGCAATTGCTTGGCAATCGTGAAGATTCGCCCGCGGTTACGAAACTGCAGGACGTTATCCGGGAGTGGTACGACGGCGGGCGGCCCGGACTTGAGGCTAGCCGGGCACAGCTGTCTCGGTCCGCCGAGGGCTGGATCGTGTCAGCGTCTCTGAGCGGCCAGGTGAATGAGGCCTGAATGACCGAGGCATCTAACGTCGAACTGCGCACCTTCACGACGGCCGAGACCGTTCGAGGTGATCTCCTTGATGTGTACGCCGACGTGCGGTCGGCGCTACTCCATCTTCCGAACTACGCCTTGACTATCTTCAGCGAGAGACTGGATCGGCATGGTGCTGAGCCGGGATTTGTTGCGGTGCTGGCCTATGTAGACGGGTTCCCGGTCGGCTATGCCTATGCGAACACCATTGAGCAGGGCGATCGGTATTGGTCGCGCACCAGCCCGGCGCCGGCGGAGCGGTACACCGACCAGCCGGTTGTGGCTCTGAAGGAGATCGGTGTTCGTTCGGCTTGGCGGAAGACTGGAGCTGCCCGCCGTATCCACGATGCCCTCCTGGCGACACGTAGCGAGCCGCTCGTCACGCTCATGGTCAACCCGGACGCTGGCGACGGAAAGGTTCACGAGCTCTATAGGTCGTGGGGATATGAGGAGATTGGTCAAAGTCGGCCATCCGCGTCTTCGCCACCGCTGAGCGTGATGATCCGATCTGTCAGTTGGCCACGTGGGCGCGAGCGTTGATGGGACGAGGGACTCGCCAGCCAGTGAGGGCTCCGACGGCGAGCTCGGATGGTGCATAGGCTCTGGAGTCGGGTTCTCAACCAGGATTGGGGTGGGCGTGAGCGAGGTCAGTAGCTGCGTGATTGATGGCGTGGAGCTTGTCTATTCGTACCGGGCTGGCGATGGGCCGTGTGTCGTGTTCATCTCCGGGCTGGGCGAGTCGGGTGCTGCATGGGATGCGGTGATTGGCCTGATGCCTGCGGGTACGGCGACCTTCACTTACGCCCGGGCAGGTTGTGGCGACTCAGGGGCTCTGCCTGCGGCGCTTGTGTCTGAGGAGCGGTCGATCGTCTGGGGTGCGGAGCAGCTGCGGAAGCTCCTTGAGGCCGCTGATGTGCAGGGGCCGTGGGTGCCCGTGGGGCACTCGATAGGTGGCCTGATTGCTGACGCGTTTGCTCGTCGCTGGCCGGAGTCTGTCGGTGGGATGGTGTTGGTCGATGCCAGCGACGCAGCGTTCAACGATGGCCTCGATGAGCCAGAGGAGGTCTACGTGGACGGGCGCGACGGGGAGGGATGGCGCATCTCCATGCCGGCGACTCTGCAGAACTTCGAGCCTGGTCCCGAGCGCCCGGTCGAGACGGTTGTGATCGGCAGTGCGATCTGGCGCTGGCTGTCCCTCGACGACCCCTCGCCGTACCGGCCGTTGACTCTCCCTGAGATCGATCAGCGCTGGCACCGGCACCAGCTCGCACTTGCCGAGCGGTGGTCCGGGCATCTGGTCGTTCCGCACACTGCGGGGCACAGCGTGCACCGGGAAGCTCCCGAGCTGGTGGCTACCACGACGCACGCCGTTGTTGTAGCTGCTGCTGCAGAGACGCCGGTTGAGCTGGATCAGGAGGCGCTGATCAAGAGCGGTGGCGCGGTGCGTGTCAGCGTGAAGGATGGCGCACTCACCGTGTGGGACTCCACCGGTGAACGTGGCACGGCACGGGACGTTTGATGGAGTGGAAGAACCTCGGCGAGCGGGCCGTCTACGAGAACCCATGGTTCCGGGTGAATCTTGCTGATGTCGAGCTACCCGATGGGCGGCACCTGGATCACTTTGTGATTCGGCAGCGGGCGGTTGCGTTGACTGCGGCGGTGAATGCGGAGAACGAAGTACTGCTGTTGTGGCGGCATCGGTTCATTACGCAGACGTGGGGCTGGGAGTTGCCGGCTGGTGTTGTTGAGGATGGGGAGAGCCCGGTCGAGGCTGCGGCGCGGGAGATGCTGGAGGAGACGGGGTGGCGGGCCGGTCCGCTGCAGCATCTGATGACGGTCGAGCCGGCGAATGGGCTGTCGGACGTGCTGCATCACGTGTACTGGGCTGACGGTGCTGAGTACGTGAGTCATCCGGTGGACGACTTCGAGTCGGAGCGGCGGGAGTGGGTTCCGCTCAAGCAGGTTCCTGATCTCGTGCGTGGGGGAGCGATCAGGTCTGCGAACACCGTGGCCGCCTTGCTGCTTCTTCAGCACCAGCGAACAGGCTGACGCGGCGCTCAGTAGCGGTAGCGGCGGGCTTCGGCGATCGTGGTGTGGATCGAGAACGCGACTGTTGCTCCGAGGACCAGGCCGAGCACGAGGGCGTGGAGCGCGTCGGAATAGGCGTAGAGGGGGACCGCGGCCTCCCGTACGGCGATGCCGGTGCCTGGCCTCTGAGCCGAGGCGCCCGCCGCCGGGCTAGGCGATCGTGGGCGGACCGACCTCACTCAAGACATCCGATCTCTTCCAGAGTGATATGTCATTGTGCATTCAAGAGTGTATTAATTTGCGTGAAGCCGCGTGATTCGACTGGTTGAGATCCGATGTATCTTGCCAGCTCGGGGTCCTAGGCGGTAGAAACGAATCCAGTGCCGGCGACTCACCGCCCCTAGTGCCGGCACGGAGGAGTGCTGTATGTGGAAGAGGAAACCTCTGGTCGCGGCAGGTCTTGTGGTGGCTCTTGCAGCTGGTGGTGGTGTGACGGCGCTGGCGAGTCACGCTGAGGGTGTGCCCGCGTCGGCGCCGCTGGTGTCCGCGGTTCCGCGGCCGGATCACGTTGTGGTGGTCCTGTTCGAGAACAAGGCCTACAACCAGATCATGGGCAGTTCGCAGGCGCCGTACTTCAATTCGCTGGCTTCCCAGGGAGCGAAGTTCACGCAGTCGTTCGCCCGGACGCATCCGAGCCAGCCCAACTACATCGCGTTGTTCTCCGGGACGCGGCAGGACGTCTCCGACGATTCGTGCCCGCACAGTTTCCCCAGTGAGGTAAACCTCGGCAGTCAGCTGATCGCTGCCGGTCTCACCTTCAAGGGGTACTCCGAGGGTCTGCCGTCGACCGGATACACGGGGTGCAGCAGCGGCAAGTACAAGCGCAAGCACAACCCGTGGGTGAACTTCGGCAATGTGCCGGCCGCCAGCAACGTTGCGTTCAGCACCTTTCCCACCGACTACACGAAGCTGCCCACCGTCTCGTTCGTGATTCCGGACATGTGCAGCGACATGCACGATTGCTCGATCGGTACCGGCGACACTTGGCTCAAGAGCAAGCTTGACGCCTACGCCCAGTGGGCCAAGACCCACAACAGCCTGCTGATCGTCACGTTCGACGAGGACAACCAAAGTTCCGTCAACCAGATCGCCACTCTCTTCGTCGGTCAGCGGGTCAAGCGGGGCAGCTATTCGGAGCAGATCAACCACTACAGCGTCCTGCGCACGATCGAGGACGCCTACGGTCTGACTCCGATCAACAACGCCGCCACTGCCACGCCGATCACCGACGTGTGGAGCTAAGGCCGGCTGGTCCGTGTATCTCACCGGCGTCCGCGCCGGGGCCTCCCTTCGGGGCGCCCCGGCCCGGCGAATCCTCACCGGCAATGTTCTGGCGCTGGGGCTGGTCAGCCTCGTCACCGACGTCTCAGCCGAGATGGTCACCTCGGTGCTGCCCGCCTACCTCGTCGTCGGGTTGCATCTGAGCGTCGCCCAGTACGGCCTCGTGGACGGCGTGTTCACCGGAGCCACGGCGCTCACCCGGATCGCGGGCGGGTACGCTGCAGACCGCTTCCGGAAGCGCAAGTTCGTTGCAGCACTCGGTTATGGGCTCTCGGCAGCGGCCAAGCTGGCCTTGCTGTTCGTCAGTGCGGCGCCGGCCGCGATCGGCGGCGTACTGGCTCTCGATCGCACGGGGAAGGGCCTCCGTACGGCGCCGCGCGACGCCATGATCACACTCTCCGTACCGCCGGAACGCTTGGGCAGTGCCTTCGGGGCGCATCGTGCTCTCGACAGCCTCGGTGCGTTCGCCGGGCCGCTCGTCGCGGTCGGCGTCCTCGCTGCGGCCGGCTCGGCCGCCGGGTACGACGCGGTCTTCATGGTCAGTCTGTGTTTCGCCGTACTGGGCCTGGTGCTGCTCGCGCTGTTCGTTCGGGACCGGCGCGACAAGCTGCCACCGGAAGCGGTGTCGCTACGTGCCGCGCTTGGACTGCTGCGGCGAGGGAAGTTCCGATCTGTCGGCGTCGCTGCGCTGCTGCTCGGCCTGAGCACGGTCGGCGACGGGTTCGTGTATCTCATCCTGCAGCACCGCGACGGCCTGCCGGTCACCGCGTTCCCACTGCTCGCCGTCGGCACCGCGCTGGCATATCTGTTGCTGGCTGCGCCGTTGGGGCGACTGGCCGATCGCATCGGCCGACGCCCGATCGCCTTGGGCGGCTATGCGGCTCTCCTGGTCGTCTACATTCTCCTGGCCACCACCAGCGCACCCATTTGGACAATCGTGATCCTGTACGGCGCCTTCTACGCCGCCACCGACGGCGTACTGATGGCTATCGCCGGTCCGCTGCTGCCTGCCGAGTTGCGCACCACCGGAATGGCCGTCGTCCAGACCGGTCAAGCCATGGCCTATCTCGTCTCGTCCGTGCTCTTCGGCCTGGCCTGGCAGTCGTGGGGCAGCGGCCCAGCCTGCCTCGCCGCGGCTGCGGCTGTCGCCGTCGCAATGGTCGCGTCGACCCGCCTGCTCAAAGCCGGTACGCCGTGAAGTGGCGCATCCTGACCGCGGTGGCCGCGACCGTGCTCTTGGCGATAGTTGCTGTCGGCTACATCGCGCTGCGGGCGACGGACGCGCCGGCGGCAGGAACTAGCCCGGTCCGTCTCGCCGGGCCGGGGGTGCTCATCCGCGACACCGCCACTGGAACGCTCGCTCTCCAGCGTCCTGACGGCACCCGCGAGCGGTCTGACCTGCGATGCGCCCGGGTCTACGCCGCCGCCGGAACCGGCGTTTGCCTGCGTGAACAGCCGGAGTCCTACGAACTCACCGTCGTTGATCGCGAGCTGAAGAAGCTGAGCAGCATCCCGCTCAACGGCATCCCGAACCGGGCCAGGGTCTCGCCGTCCGGCCGGATGGTTTCCTGGACTGTCTTCGTCACCGGCGACTCCTACAACGGCGGCCGCTTCTCCACCCGCTCCGGCATCCTCGACAGCCGCACCGGAACACTCGCCGGAAACCTGGAGGAGTTCACCGTAGACGGAAAGCCGTCCGCGCCTACTGCGAACTTCTGGGGCATCACGTTCACCCGTGACGACAATGTTTTCTACGCGACGATGTCGGCCGGCGGCCAACGGCGCCTGATGCGCGGCGACTTCGCCCGGCGCGACATGCACCCCCTCAAGGACAACGTCGAGTGCCCCTCGCTGTCGCCGGACGGTACCCGCATCGCGTACAAGAAGATGCTGGCCGACCGGACGTGGCGCCTGACGGTGCTGCGTCTGGCCGACCTGGTCGAGACACCCCTCGCCGAGACGCGCAGCGTTGACGACCAGGCTGCCTGGCTCGACGACTCGACCATCGCCTACGGTCTGCCGCACCAGCGCGGCAAGGGTGCGGACATCTGGAAGACGCCCGCCGACGGCCACGGCACTCCCGAACTCGTCACCCGCGACGCCGAGTCCCCAAGCCCGACGAACTAAACCTCTGCTTGTCAGCCCTTGAAGGCAGCCTGCGAGCGCAGCCTCGACCACTCGTACTGGAGTAGATGCTCTGGTACAAACAGGCTATGTAGTCCAATGCGTGGGGGTGGGGGCGTGAGTGGACAGTTGCCGGGCCGGCCGATGGTCACAGATGGTGGGTTGGAGACCGACCTGATCTTTCATCACGGTCAGGAGTTGCCGTACTTCGCCGCGTTTCCGTTGCTGGACAGCGAGAAGGGCCGATCGCTGCTGACCGAGTACTACGACGGGTACGCCGCGATCGCCGAGCGGACCGGGACGGCGTTGATGCTGGAGTCCGCAACCTGGCGGGCGAGCAGCGATTGGGGCCATCTTCTCGGCTATTCCGACGACGCGTTGGCGCGGACGAACCGGGCAGCCATTGCGATGCTCGACGGCCTCCGAGACAGGTACCGCGCGACGGTGCCGGAGGTGGTCGTCGGCGGCGCGGTCGGTCCGCGCGGAGACGGGTACCACCCGGACCGGCAACTTGATGCCGATGAAGCCGCCGAGTATCACGCTCCGCAGATCGAGGCCTTCGCGCAGGCCGGAGCCGACATCGTCACGGCGTACACGCTGACCGGCGCCGGTGAGGCGATCGGGATCGTACGCGCGGCCCGCGCGGCCGGCCTGCCAGTAGCGATCTCGTTCACCGTTGAGACGGATGGTCGGCTGCCGTCAGGTGACTCGCTGCAGACCGCGATCACCATGGTTGACGAGGCGGGCGGTCCGGACTACTTCTTGGTGAACTGCGCGCATCCGGCCCACATCAAGTTGGCGCTGGCAGATCAGTCTGCTGAGCGCATCGGGGGCGTGCGGTGCAACGCCTCCACCAAGAGCCATGCGGAACTCGACGAGGCCACTGAACTCGACGAAGGCGACCTCGAGTTGCTCGCGAGCACCCACGAGCAACTCAAGCCGTTGCTACCCAACCTGTCCATCGTCGGCGGTTGCTGCGGCACCGACGCCAGGCACGTAGCGGCCCTCTGGGGGCTGTGACTAAACGCCCGGTGCGCAGGTGGTGAGGACGGTGTCGACTTGGGTGGCGTCGCCGAGGGGGTTGTTGCTGCCAGCAACCAGCTGGAGGTGGGCCCTACGGAAAGTCACTGGGAAGGGGAACCATTCAGTCGCGGGCGCTGGGCCCAGGGCAGCAGCCGTCGGCCATGGATCGATTCGACACCGAGCCGGATGAGCTGCGGCGCGTCGATCGGGAGCCACGAATGGAGCGGCAGCGTCCTCCGCAGCTCAGCGGCTTCTTCCGTGCTGACGGTCGACAGATGGCCGATGGCTGTCACGGTCCAGCCGGTATGCAGGTGGGCGTCTACCTCGTCCGCCTCGAAGGCGACCACGTCGCCGCGTTCGGCGGCGTGGAACTTGTCGCCCTGTCCGGTGCTGAACACGATGGTGTCGTCGTCGAGGACGAAGTTGACCAGGCGGATCGCCGGCAGTCCTCCGTGGGTGTACACGAGTCGCCCCAGCGGAACGGAACGCAGCAGGCCCAGGCAGCTTGCCGGGCTGAGGATCTCCAGTCGCGAGTGATCGAAGCGCGGGGCGACGCTTGTCGTGGTCTGCATTCTGTCGGGGTTCACCCGCCTACCATCGCGCGGCAAGCCGATGCCGTACTAGGGCCGAAAGTCCTGCCGCGGGGGACACAATGAGCTGAGGGTCCAGACAACAAGGGGAGCGGGATATCCGATGGCTGATCGGGCGTGGTCGGCTCCCGGGTTGAGCACCCTTCGGAGTTATCAGAGGCAGTGGCTGCGCGCGGATGTCGTGGCCGGGGTCACGGTGGCGGCCTATTTCGTTCCGCAGGTGATGGCGTACGCACAACTTGCCGGGCTCCCTGCAGTGACGGGTCTGTGGGCGGCGCTGGCGCCGCTCCTGCTGTACTTCCTGCTCGGTTCGTCGCGGTTGCTGTCGCTTGGCCCCGAGTCGACGACGGCGTTGATGACCGCGACGGCCATCGGGCCGCTGGCAGCCGGTGATCCCGCCCGGTACGCCGGACTGGCCGCCGTACTGGCTTTGCTGGTCGGCGTGATCTGCGTCGTGGGGTGGCTGGCGCGGCTGGGCTTCCTGTCGAATCTGCTGTCGAAGCCTGTCCTGGTCGGCTATCTGGCCGGTATCGCCGTGATCATGATGACTGGGCAGTTGGGCCGTCTGACTGGGGTGCGTGTGCAGGGTGACACGCCGCTGGACGAGGTGATCTCGGCGTTCCGCCTGATCGGGGACTGGAAGCCGGCGCCCGTGGTGCTGTCGATCGCCGTACTGGCTCTGTTGCTGGTGATGGCTCGGTGGACGCCGCGGCTGCCAGGGCCGTTGATCGTCGTGGCGTTGGCAGCATTCGTGACCTGGGCGGCCGATCTGACTGACAGGGGAGTAGCTCTCGTCGGTGACATTCCCAGTGGTCTTCCGGTACCGCAGTTGCCGCACCTGGCGGTCAGTGATCTCGGTCTGCTGGCTCTGCCTGCCGTCGGCGTTGCCCTGGTCGGTTACACCGACACAGTCCTCACTGGGCGGGCCTTCGCCAGCCGGGGCAGCGAGAAGATCGATCCCGATCGCGAGCTGCTGGTTCTCGGTCTGGCCAACGTTGCCGCCGGTCTCGTGCGTGGCTTTCCCCTGAGTAGTAGCGGCAGTCGTACCGCGCTGGCCGAGGCCTCTGGCGCGAAGAGCCAGGTGTACTCGTTGGTCGCTGCGGTGGCGATTCTCGCGACCCTGCTGTTCGCCGGTCCATTGCTTGCGACTTTCCCGATTCCGGCCCTGGGTGCCTTGGTCGTGTACGCCGCGATCCGGCTGATCGAACTGCCCGAGTTCCGGCGGATCGCGTCGTTCCGCCGCAGCGAGTTCGTGCTGGCGGTGGCGACGACGATCGGCGTGGTCGTCCTGGATGTCCTGTACGGCGTCCTGGTCGCAGTCGCCCTGTCGGTCCTCGACGTACTCCGCCGGGTCGCCCGCCCGCACGACGGGATCCTGGGCTATGTCCCAGGCATCGCCGGTATGCACGACATCGACGACTACCCGGACGCTCGCCCCGTCCCGGGCCTGGTCGTCTATCGCTACGACGCTCCGCTCTTCTTCGCCAACGCGGAAGACTTCCGGCGCCGCGCTCTCGCCGCCGTCGAGGAGTCGAGCACGCCGGTGCACTGGCTCCTGCTGAACGCCGAGGCCAACGTCGAGGTCGACATCACGGCGGTCGACGCTCTCGACGCGCTCCGCGAGGAACTCGAAGAACGCGGGATCGTCCTGGCCTTGGCACGCGTCAAACAGGATCTCCGAACGAACCTCGAACCCACTGGCTTCTTGGATCGGGTCGGCGCTGATCACATCTTCTCCACGCTTCCCACCGCCGTGGAAGCCTTCCGGCGGGAGACCGCTGCGTCAGGTGACAGCTAGCCGCGGACAGATCGGCGGGCAGTACTTTTCGATCGGCTCCGGCGTGACCGCGCGTGCCGTCGTACGGATGAATCCGACTCGGCTGCCCAACGTGAGGCCGGGCGGCCGGTCAGCGCAGGACGACCCAGACGGTTTTGCCGCCGGTGGTGGTGGGTGTGGAGCCCCAGGCGGCGGCGTGGGCGGAGATGATCTTCAATCCGTAGCCGTGGGTTTGGATCTCTCCGGCTGCGGGCTCGATCGGGATCGGCGGTGCCGGAGCGTGGTCCGTGACGGCCACAGTCAGCGATTCGCGGCGAAGTTCGAGCCGGTGGGTGAGGGCGCCGACGGAGTGACGTAGACCGTTGCCGACCAGTTCGTCGCTGACTGCCACTGCGGCTTCGGTCAGCCTGCCATGACCCCAGTCTTCACAAGTGCGGGCGACGTGACGGCGGCAGGTCCGTGCGCTGCGAGGCTCGTTGTCGAGCCGTCGTACTGTCATTGTCCGTGGCGGTGACTGCTCGGCCGCGGCGATCGCTGTGTCCATGGTCGGATGCACCTGGGCATACCGTTTGATCGAGATCGCGTGCAGTTGGCGTGCCATGGCTGGTTGTGCGACGAGTAGCAGCGGAACGCCGGACCAGATGGCAGCGCTTCTGGCGGCCTTGGTGAAGATGTCCAGGACTGGCATCCTGGCGATGCGCAGCTGCGTCAGGTCCACCAGAACCGCGGACGGTTGGTCTGAGAGGCAGTGGAGCAGGGTGTTGCCCAGGTCGGCTGAGGTCGACGCCGATAGCCAGCCGGCTGGGCGGACGATGGTCATCTCTCCTGCGACGTCCAGGTCGATCTGCAAACCTGATCCGCCGGCCGCGATCACTTCACGGGTTGGCATGGGCCCATTGCTCCTTCAGCATGGCCAGCAGTTCCTGGACCCCTGGACCGGAGTCTTGGCTTGTTGGTACGGCGGGGGACGTGTCGCGCTGACCCGCTGCCAGCATCTTCGCTGTGGCCTCGTGGGAGAGGTCGAGAAGCTCGCTGACCTGATGCGAACTGTGGTCTCCGAACTCGACCAGGGCGATTGCGGCGTTGCTGTCCGGCCTGTCGCGCTCAGGTCTGCCTTTGATGCGGTCGTCGATGGCTCCGGCCCGCAGGCAGCGCAGGTAGGTCAGCCGCGCCAGTTCGTGGCGCGACGGCAGTCTGACGATGCCGCCAGGTCCGATGCACCGAGTGGAGATCACATCGACCACGACCATCTCGGCGGCCCCAGAGTTCCTCAGGATCGTCGCTGCCAGCGCACGCAACGAGTTGCCGTGGACTGTCCAGACTGCCTGGAAGGCGGCGCCCGACCGTTCTGGCGGGAGCGGTGCTTCGGCCGTTGGCAACGATCGTCTGCTGATGACTAGCTCAACTCCTGAAGTGCATTGAGGAGGGCAGCGACGCGGGCGCCCTGGCCTGTGTGCGAAGGAGTTCGAGGCGGCGGAGCTCTGGAGAGGTTGTCGGATATCAGCGTCATCACATGGTTGTGAAGCGCTGCATCCTCCGACTATCGACTGAGCGGGTCGAAGAGCAGCAGGGCCAAAGGTCCTGAATCTGACAGGACATCTGAGTTGGCATGATGACCGCCGGGAGACGGCAGCCGACACGGGCGGTCCAGCCGAGCAGAAAGTTGCTGTAGGCATCGATAGTACGGGACCTTCGGTGGCCGTCGTTCAGGTGACGGTGCATTGACGCCGGGTGCTTGAACCTGGTGTCGAGGGGGACGGGGGCGTAGCCTTCGATTCCTGTAGCGGCTTGCCCCAGACCCCGGCGCCGAAGTTACCTTCGCTTGGGCAAAACTTGGTGTCAGCCGTGCGAGGGCGCCCGTAGATCATCGAGGCGCGAGCCGATTATCCCCGATTCTGCCGACGACCTTGCCGTGCCCGGCACCGCTGGGCAGCTCAAGGGGCGCCGGCACACAGACGCCGGACCGCCGGACGTGGCTCCTCTCTTCGTCCGGCCGGGGAACAATCCGGTGAGGTGAGTTTCCGTTTGGCCTGCGATCGAGGTGGCGCATCGTGGGCCAGGCGGAAGCCTCAGGGCCCGGCGACCGGAGGGACGTCGCCAGGCCCTGGTCTCCTCGGCAGCCTTTGGATTAGTGCGCGGGCCGGCGGCCGGCCCGGGTGGGCGTTTTGGTGCGCGGGATGGAGATCAACGTCCACACGATCGCCAGCAGCGCCACGAAGGTGATCCGGAGGTCGTCCCACCATCCGCTGGTCCAGACCGCGGTCGCGAGCACCCATGGGAAGAAGATGATCCAGACGAGAACCTCGACCGGCAGCGGGAGCGCCCCGATCTTGTCGGCGACATCCTCGAGGTGCTGGGTGTAGAGCAGAGTGAAGAAGACCAGCCACAGGCCGGCGTTCCAGACGAACCATCCGCCGGATCGAGGTGGCGCCTGTGGACTGACGATCGCTGACTTGGACATGGTTCCTCCCCGGGCCGTGCACTCGTGACCTTGATCATCTGCGCACCGGCGCAGCGGCACAGGTGCCGTTGGTCCCGACCAGGGAAGGACCTACGGCGTCTGTGCGAAGGTCCCGGCGAAATCAGGACCTTTGGCCCGGGGCCGCCCGCCTTCAGTCGTTCCATGCTTGGCCCAGGGGCTGTTGGCAGCAACAGATCCGGGCTGCGCTGTGAAGGACGAGGAGGACCGCCCGATGCGATGGGACAACAAGGCCGAGTCTGTGATCGGTGCCGAGATCCACGCGGACATCGAGACCTACTACGCGAACGGCGTGTGGTGCACACGTCGGTGCGATACCGCTGATCCGTTCGCTTCCGGGGTCAGCAGGATCCGGATGATTGCGGTCGGCGTCGAGGTCGCCCGATGGAGCGGTCTGTGCCACGTCATCCGCAACGCCGACGGCACGGTGGCCGAGGTCAACCGGTACATCACCGGACCGTATCCAGCCCGGTCCCCAGTGAGCAGCATCCGTCACCACGTCTGACGCGCCGCCGCTTGGCCGGTGTCCAACGGTTCATTCGGTGAACCAGGTAAGGGGAGACAGTTCTGATGACAACATCCGTGGCGTACCCGGTGCACGTGAGCGCCGCGCCGGATCCGCACTTGTCCAGGTGGCTCTGGCTGGTGAAGTGGGTCCTGGTGATCCCGCACTACGTCGTACTGCTATTCCTGTGGATCGGCTTTGTAGTCACCTCGGTCGTGGCGTTCTTCGCCATTCTCTTCACCGGGCGCTATCCGCGCGGCATCTTCAACTACAACGTCGGCGTACTGCGCTGGTCGTGGCGGGTGACCTACTACGCCTACGGGGCGCTCGGCACGGATCAGTACCCGCCGTTCACGCTGGCGGAGGTCGACGAGTATCCCGCCCATCTGACGGTCGACTATCCGGAGCAGCTGTCGCGGGGTCTCGTGCTGGTGAAGTGGTGGCTGTTGGCGATCCCGCACTACGTCGTCGTCGGTGTTTTCGTCGGCGGGGGAGCGTGGGCGGCTGACAGATCGGACGACTGGCAAGGGAATCTCGGCAACAGCGGTGGCTTGGTCGGCATCCTGGTTCTCATCGCTGCCGTGATCCTCGCGTTCACTGGTGCCTACCCGCGATCGCTGTACGACCTGATCCTCGGGATGAACCGATGGGCGCTCCGAGTCGCGGGTTACGCGGCCCTGATGACCGACGTGTACCCGCCGTTCCGGCTCGACCAAGGTGGTGCCGACCCGACCCGACCCTCGCCGTACCGCCGGAGTCCGGGTCGTGAGCTCGAGCAGTGTCTCGACGGATCCAGAACTGATGACCTGACCTGACGGTAGGGGCCTTGGAGGGCCCCTACGCGACGGCCCAGCGGCCGGCTCTTGGGTTCACACTTACTGTCGGGCGCGAGCCGTTTCACGGTCCGGGCTGGTCGCCGACGGTGCGGTGCTGGGCCAGGTCCAGGCGTACCGCAGGATGAGGGCGAGAAGGCTCAGTTCCAGTACGACGCCAAGGCCGTAGAAGAACAGCCAGGACGCGCCCAGCAGGTTGAAAACCGTGACGGGGACATAGAGCGCGACCACGACGAGGTTGGCGATGCGGTTCGCCCGGGCGGGCAGCGTCATCGACAGCACGACCATGAAAATCGGGACGGACACCAGGGCCAGCGCCGAGGTCGAAAAAGTCTGGGAGAGGTCGAACTTGAAGACCTTGCCGTTGAGGATGTCTGCGATGGCACCGGGCGTGAAGAAGTTGAGAATGTCCACGTAGGCATACAGGAACACGAAGCTTGTCCACGCGGCGGCGAGTTTGGCTCGCACCGGGACCGGCTGGT
The DNA here is from genome assembly GCF_004349055.1 of Kribbella antibiotica. Classification (GTDB taxonomy): domain Bacteria; phylum Actinomycetota; class Actinomycetes; order Propionibacteriales; family Kribbellaceae; genus Kribbella; species Kribbella antibiotica. Next base: position 6,248 of record NZ_SMKX01000124.1, on the reverse strand, counting down.
CTTCCAGTGTTGTGGTTGTTTGACGTGTGCTCATCCTGGGCTCCGTGTGTCGTGAGGATCGGTACGTCCACGATCGCTGAGCCCTGCCGCGGGAACATCGGCCCGGAAGCCGGAGGTCGCCTGGCCGATGGCACGGTCTGTCTCTCGTACTTTCGGCGGATACGCCGAGGGGCGCCGACCGCTAGGGCCTGGAGCCGCGGACACGTCCGGCGCCTGACGGGTCAGCGGCGTACCTGGTAGCGGAGGTGGAGGACCCGGTTGCTCTGGATGACCGCGTCGGGGTTCTCCAGCAGGTGCTGGGCGTTGACTGAGCCGAAGTAGCGTTTGCCGGATCCGAAGACGACCGGTACGACGTCCATTCGCACCTCGTCGACCAGGCCCGCGGCGAGCGCTTGGCCGCCCACGTCGCCGGCGGCGATCTCTACTAGGCGGTCGCCGGCGAGCTCCTGGGCCTTGGCTACGGCTGCCTCGATGCCGTCGATGAAGTGGAAGGGCGCCTTGGGATCCCAGCCTTCGGGGGCCGGGCGGTGCGTGACGACGACCACGTGGTCTATTCCGGCGGGAGGCTTTCCGTCCCAGCCGTCGGTCAGGTCGAAGACGTGGCGGCCGGCGACAGTCACGCCGATCTGATCCCAGTACGGGCGGGTGTATTCGTACGACGTCTGCGTGACCTTCAGTACGCCGCTCTCGTCCAGAGACACGTCACCGCTGGTCAGCCAGTCGAACAGCAGCCCGGGCTGGTCGTTCTCGTCTGCGATGAAGCCGTCGACCGACACCGTGCTGTACATGACTACCTTGCCCACGGGCGCTCCTCTGGCTGGGGATGCCCCAAAATAGCGTAGGACCATTTCTGTCGGTGGCCGTGTTTATAGTCACCGTATGTCGAGTCACACGCCTGCTCCTGATGCTTCTGTCCTACGTTCCCGCGTCGAACGAGCCCGTACGGCGGCCGCCGGGACCGGACTGTTGATTGCCCCGGGCTCCGATCTGCGGTACCTGATCGGGCAAGGCGGCAGTTCGTTCGAGCGGCTCACCACGCTGGTGATCCCGGCGGACGGTGTACCGGCGTTGGTGGTGCCGAAGCTGGAAGCGCCTGGGTATGCGGGGGTTCCGCTGGAGGAACTCGGCATCGACGTTCTGACCTGGGTTGATGGCGACGATCCGTATGCGTTGGCCGCAGATCGGTTGGCCGGTGCCGAGCGTGTTGCGGTTAGCGACTTCACTCCGGCGCTGCATGTGCTTGCTCTGCGGTCGGCGCTGCCGAAGGTGGAGCAGGTGTTGGCTGGGCCGATCGTCCGGGAGTTGCGGATGCGCAAGGACGCGGCTGAGCTCGATGCGCTGCGGAAGGCTGGTGCTGCGATCGACCGAGTGCATGCGCGGGTCGGTGAGTGGCTGCGGCCGGGGCGGACCGAGGCCGAGGTCGGTGCGGATATTGCGGCGGCGATTGTCGAGGAGGGCCACGCGGCGGCGGACTTCGTGATCGTTGGTAGCGGGCCGAATGGAGCGAGCCCGCATCACTCTCTATCGGACCGGGTGATCGAAGCCGGAGATGTGGTGGTGGTTGATATCGGTGGGCCGGTTCCGGAGGGGTACAACTCGGACTCGACCCGGACGTACGCCGTCGGGACTCCGCGGGATGCGGACGTGGTCGCGACGTACGCCGTACTGCAGGAGGCGCAGCAGGCCGCGGTCGACGCGGTGCGGCCGGGTGTGTCCGCGGAGTCCATTGACGCGGCGGCTCGCGAGGTGATCGACAAGGCTGGGTTTGGTGAGTACTTCATTCACCGGACTGGGCACGGGATCGGGCTCGACGTGCACGAGGAGCCGTACATCGTCGCGGGCAACGCGCTATTGCTGGAGGAGGGGATGGCGTTCAGCATCGAGCCGGGGATCTACCAGCCCGGACGCTGGGGTGCGCGGATCGAGGACATCGTCGTGGTGACCGCGGACGGCGTCGAGTCCATGAACAATCGGCCGCATGAGTTGGTGGTGCTTTAGCCGGCGCGGAAGGTCTTGCGATAGGCGAGCGGCGAGACACCGAGCTCGGAGCGAAGATGGTGCCGCAGGGAGGCCGCCGTACCGAGACCGGCTGCTTCGGCGACTCGGTCGACGCTCAGGTCTGTCGTCTCCAGCAGGTGACAGGCGTGCCGGACGCGCTGCTGCAGCAACCACGTGCCCGGCGACTGGCCGGTCTCGGCCTTGAAGCGGCGGCTGAAGGTCCGCACGCTCATCCCGGCGTGGTCGGCCACGATCTGCAGCGTCAACTCCTGGTCGATGTTCTGCAGCGCCCAGGCCCGGGTCGGCGAGGTTCCATCGGTGCCTTCATCCGGTACGGCGCGCTCGATGAACTGCGATTGCCCGCCGTCACGCCACGGCGGTACGACGCAGGCGCGGGCGGCGCGGTTGGCGATATCGCTGCCGAAGTCGCGGCGGATCAGATGCAGGCACAGGTCGACCCCAGCGGCGAGGCCGGCCGACGTGAGGATGTCGCCGTCGTCGACGAACAACTGCTCCTCGCGCAGTTCGACCTGCGGGTAGCGCTCGCGGAACAGGGCCGCTCGCATCCAGTGCGTGGTCGCGGGGCGGCCGTCGAGAAGACCCGCAGCGCCGAGCACGAAGGCCCCGGTGCAGATCGAGGCGATCCGGGTGCCTGGTCGAATCGTCGCCAGCGCGTCGGCGACCGCGGCCGGCAGCGTGCCCTCGTAGCGGGGCTGGGGGATATAGGTGCCGGGGATGATCACGGTGTCGGCGTCGGCCAGGACCTCCGGGCCGTAGTCCGGGATCAGGCTGAAGCCGGCGGCCGCCCGGACCGGTTCCCCGGCGTTGATGCCACAGACGCGAACGTCGTACAGCTCGGTGCCGTCAGCGGTCTTGGCCGCGCCGAGAACCGTCGAGGGGATGGTCAGGTCGAACCCGACGACCGGCTCGAGGGCCAGTACGGCGACCTTGTGCGGACCGACCAATCGCAGCGCACGCTTCATGGCCACATCTTGACACATGATGGCGTTCCGGCCACTGGTTCGGCGAGCGCCGGGACGGCAAGGTAGTCGGGTGACACAGACTGTGGAGACGAAGAAGCCTGCCCGGGTGCATTTTGCCTGGGCAGTCGCTGCGGTGGGGTTCGTGACGCTGATCGGTGCGGCCGGGTTCCGATCGGTGCCCAGTGTGCTGCTGGATCCGCTGCACGAGGAGTTCGGCTGGTCGCACGCGACGATCTCGTCGGCGGTGTCGATCAACCTGATGCTGTACGGCCTGATCTCGCCGTTCGCGGCCGCGCTGATGGACCGGCTGGGCCTGCGGCGTGTGGTGAGCGGTGCGCTGGTGCTGATCGCGCTGGGCAGCGGGCTGACGATCTTCATGGATTCGTCCTGGCAGTTGCTGCTCTGCTGGGGGCTGCTCGTCGGCGTCGGTACGGGCGCGATGTCGATGACGTTCGTTGCGACCATCACCGGTCGCTGGTTCGTCGAGCGGCGCGGTCTGGTCACCGGCCTGCTGACCGCGGCTGGTGCGACCGGTCAACTCGTGTTCCTGCCGCTGATCGCTCATCTTGCTGCGGCCTACGGATGGCGGACGCCGGCTCTGGTCGCAGCCGGTACGGCGCTGGCCGTCGTACCGCTGGTGGTGTTCTTCCTGCGCGACTACCCGAGCGATCTCGGACTGCGCGCGTACGGCGCTCCTGAGGGCAGTCTGGCCGGGCAGCGTGTTGCGACGACGGGGAGCAGCGCACTGCGCGCTCTGACCGCGCTGCGGACGGCTGCGCGGCGGCCGGCGTTCTGGATGTTGGCTGGTGGTTTCGCGATCTGTGGTGCGTCGACGAACGGTCTGATCGGTACGCACTTCGTCACCGCAGCGCACGATCACGGAATGCCGATCACGACGGCGGCGTCTTTGCTCGCGCTGGTCGGGGTCTTCGATGTCGGCGGGACGATCCTGTCCGGCTGGCTCACCGACCGCTGGGACCCGCGCTACCTGCTGATCGCCTACTACTCCCTGCGCGGTCTGTCGCTGCTCGTGCTGCCTTCGCTGCTCGGACCGACAGCACAGCCGAGTGTTTGGGTGTTCATCATCTTCTACGGGCTCGACTGGGTCGCGACCGTGCCGCCGACCGTTGCGCTGTGCCGCGAGTGGTTCGGAGTGGACGGGCCGATCGTGTTCGGCTGGGTGTTCGCATCGCATCAGATCGGTGCTGCGCTGGCAGCGACCGGTGCGGGCTTGATCCGCGATCAGCAGGGGAGCTACAACCTCGCCTGGTACCTGGCGGGTGGTCTGTGTGCTGCCGCTGCCCTGATGTCCGCCGCGATCGGGCGCCGAGTGAAGGCATCGGACGCAGCTCTCACCTAACTGCCTCGTACCTCGGCTAGCCTGCGAAAATGATTGACGAGATTGCTGAGGAGTCGGGGTTCTCCGGCGTGGTCAGGATCGACCAGGCCGGGGAGGTCTTCGCCAAGGCTTACGGGCTGGCGAACCGGACCTACGGCATCCCGAACACAGTGGACACCAGATTCGGTATCGCCAGTGGCAGCAAGGGGTTCACGGCGCTGGCCGTTCTCTCGCTGGTGCGTGAGGGGGCGTTGGCGCTCGACACCACCGCGCGGTCGCTGCTCGGTGACGACCTACCCCTGATCGCGGACGATGTGACTGTCGAGCATCTGCTGACCCATACCTCCGGTATCGGTGACTATCTGGACGAAGAGAGCGACCTGGACGTCACCGACTACGTCGTCGGCGCGGTGCACGAGCTGACCACCACGGAGGCGTTCCTGCCGTTGCTCGGCGGACACCCCACGAAGTTTCCGGCCGGCTCGCGGTTCGGCTACTGCAACGGCGGTTTCGTGGTCCTGGCTCTGCTGGCCGAACGCGCCAGCGGCGTCGGCTACCACGAACTGGTGCGGGAGCGGGTGCTTCGGCCGGCAGGTATGGCCCGCACCGACTTCTTGCGTGCCGACGAACTTCCCGCCGATGCGGCCGTCGGCTACCTGCCGCTGGACGGCATCGACCGCTCGAACATCTTCCACCTTCCGGTGCTGGCCACGGGGGATGGCGGCATCCACACGACAGCTGCTGACATGGCGGTCTTCTGGCGGGCGCTCTATGCCGGCGACATCGTCGGTTCCGTGGCTGATGTGCTGCGGCCGCGGATCGACGTACCGGCTGAATCCAAGCGCTACGGCCTCGGCTTCTGGCTCGACGAGCACACCGACGCCGCCATGCTGATCGGCGGCGACGCCGGGGTGTCGTTCAAGTCCCGGCACGACCCGCAGACCGATACGACCTGGACTGTACTGTCGAACACCTCCCCGGGAGCGTGGCCGATCGCGCGTCAGCTAGCCTCGATCTAGGTTGAGGTCGGAGGGCAGAACCGTGGGTGGAGTAGTAGACGTACAGCCAGGCGAGCTGACCGTCGGGCAGCTGGCCCAGCGCAGCGGAGTAGCCATCTCGGCACTCCACTTCTACGAACGCCAGAACCTCATCCTCAGCCGCCGGACAGCCGGCAACCAACGCCGCTACAAACGCGACACCCTCCGCCGGGTAGCCCTCATTCGCATCGCCCAGCGCGTCGGCATCCCGCTGTCCGAAGTCGCCGCGATCCTCGCGCTGCTACCCGAGAACCGCACGCCCACTCGTCAAGACTGGGAACGCATCGCCGAGTGCTGGCAAGCCGAGCTCGACCGCCGCATCCTGCACCTCGAACAACTCCGCAACGACTTCAAGGACTGCGTCGGCTGCGGCTGCCTCTCGCTGGACCGCTGCGCCCTGGCGAACCCGTACGACGCTCTTGCCGCCAAAGGGCCCGGACCGCAACGCCTGATGGCGGAAGACGGCGAGCCGTGTCATCCCGGGCAATGCGCCTGAGCCGCTAGGTACGCCGTACCGGGTCGCTCGCGAAGCAAGTAGTCGACCGCAGCACGCCTGACGAGTCCCGCGAGTGAACCCAGTGGCGGGTGCGGCCTCCGCGAGTGAACCCGGTGGTCGGCGCGGCCCCCGCGAGTGAACCCGGTGGCGGGTGCGGCCTCCGCGAGTGAACCCAGTCGGCGAGTTTGCTCCCGAGTGTGCGGAGTGTGTCGCGGGAAATCGTTGTCCGGCGGCAATCTCCTTCCAATCGACGCCACTCGGCCCGGTGTGAGCCGCCCCGGCGTGTCCGGAGGCTTCGTTAGGTGTTAACCGGCCTCGGCGAGACGGGTTCGGTGAGTGTAGTGAGTCTGCTCGGCCTGGATTGGTGTCAGGTCTTGGATGGATCCGTGGGGCCG
>NZ_SMKX01000123.1 GCF_004349055.1 Kribbella antibiotica | reverse complement strand
CGGTGGGGACGGGGAGTGGGGAGGGCGGTTGACCTTGTGCACGCATCAACCATCGGTTCGGCGGAAAATGGTTGGTGGGGGCTCAAGGACGGGCACGAACGGCGCGTCACACCGCCTTGGCGATGGGGCGGGCACCCCGGTCGCGGGTCGCCGGAGCTAGCTATCAGCCGGTTCGCCGGTCGCCGGTCGCGGGAGGAGGCGCCGTAGCTGGCGATGGGCTGGTACGTCGGGCGTTGTACTGGCGGTAGGGCTGGTACGGCGAACGCGGCTGGAGGGCAGTCGCGCGATGATCCGCGAGTTGCCTGGACCTCGCCATCGCAGGGCGCCGCAGCTAGCGATGGGCCGGTATGGCGGACGCGGTCGTGCAGTGATCGCCGAGGGCGGACCTCGGCGTCGAGTGTGCGTACCGGGCGCATGTCCATCGATTACCAGCGGCACACTCCGCACAGTCGACGTACGCGGCTGGTCTGGCGCGTCGGGTGAAATCACCGGAGCGCTGGGCGATGCGGGTGGAACGCCGGCGATCGCAACGTCCGAAAACACGCCGACGACGTACGGCGGGGGCTCGGACGTTGTGGGGTTCCTAGGCGTCGGCGGCTTCGCCTACGACGTCGACGATCTTGCGGAGCAGCGCCAACCGCGCTCGGGCGTCGCGGGGGGAGGTTGCGTAGCCGAGGCCGCAGGCTGGGGTGATGACTACTTGCTTCATCAGCTCGGGGTCCAGGCCTAGCTCTCGCCAGCGGCGGATGAGCGGGGCCGCGGCCTGTTCCTGGTTCGGCAGGACTCCGGTCGTGGGGACCAGACCGGCGTAGATGGTCGAACCAGCCTCGACAGCAATGCCCAGCTGGTCCCAACCCGGTGCATTGAGCAACGAGATGTCTACGGCGATGCCCGACGCGCCGGACTTCGTGAAGACCTCGATCGGCGGTCGCGCCGCGCAGCAGTGGACCACGGTGGGTCCGAAACCAGTGAACAGGCTCAGAAGCTCCACCGCACCCGGGCCATCAATGGAGCGGTGCTTGCTCCAGCCAGAGGCGGTCGGGATAGCTCCAGCCAGTACGGCGGGCAGCGCCGGCTCGTCAATCTGCAGTACGACGTCCGCACCGGGCACCCGCTTGCGCACCTCGGCCAGATGGTGCTCGACCCCGTAGGCCAGCGCCTGAGCGAGATCCCGCCGCGCACCGTGGTCGGCCAGGATCTTGTCGCCCCGCGGTCGCTCGACTGTGGCGGCCAATGTCCACGGACCGGTGACCTGAACCTTCAGCGGACCGACATAGCCGTCCGCGTACTCCTCCAGCACGTCCAGGTCTTCCCGCAGTACTCCACGCGCCCTGCGCTGATCCAGACTCGCAGTCGCGTCCCCTCCCCCGGTAAGCCGCCAGCCAGCCGGTTGCAGATCAGCAGCCAGCTCAGTCACCAGTGCGATCGCGCGGCTCAGCATGTCGCCGTACGGGCGGGCTGGGAGCTCGGGGAGGAATGGGATATCGACCTCCTCGAGCAGGACCTTCATCCACTCGCGAATGCCGTCGCCTGGCAGCGAGCCCAGGCCAGTAGTCGTCACGCGTGCGCTGCGGCTACGCGGTCGACCGCGTCGATGGTGGCGGAGCCGATGACGCGGGTGCCGTCGTACAGGACCACGGCTTGTCCGGGGGCGACGGCGGAGGCCGGCTCGGTGAACTCGACCAGCACCTGGTCTCCCTCAAGGCGTGCGATCACTGCGACCTCTTCGCCATGTGCACGCAGCTGCGCGCGCACATGCAGCTCGGAGGTGGGCACCGGGCCGCACCAGCGCGGCTTCGATGCGGTCAGTCCGGTCACTGCGAGCTCCGCACGCGATCCGACCGTGACAGTGCGGTCCACCGGGCTGATGTCCAGCACGAACCGCGGCTTGCCGTCGGCGGCCGGCGTACCGATCCGGAGGCCCTTGCGCTGGCCGACCGTGAAGCCGTGCGTACCGCTGTGGTCGCCGAGCTTGTTCCCCTGCGCGTCGACGATGTCGCCGGGCGCCTCCCCCAGGTGCTCGCTGAGGAAGCCGGCCGTGTTGCCGTCGGCAATGAAGCAGATGTCGTGGCTGTCCGGCTTGTCCGCGACGGCCAGCCCCCGACGGGCGGCCTCCTCGCGGATCTCGGTCTTGGCCGTGTCACCGAGCGGGAAGAACGCATGCGCCAACTGCTCCTGCGTCAGCACGCCCAGCACGTAGGACTGGTCCTTCGCCGGGTCGACTGCTCGGTGCAGCTCGCGGCCGGCCGGGGTGTCGACGATGCGCGCGTAGTGGCCGGTGACGACCGCGTCGAAGTCCAGTGCGAGCGCTCGCTCGAGCACTGCGCTGAACTTGACCTTCTCGTTGCAGCGCAGGCACGGGTTCGGCGTGCGGCCGGCGGCGTACTCGGCGACGAAGTCCTCGACCACATCGGCGTGGAAACGCTCGGCCAGGTCCCAGATGTAGAAGGGGATGCCGATGACGTCCGCGGCTCGGCGTGCGTCGCGGGAGTCCTCGATGGTGCAGCACCCGCGCGCACCGGTCCGGTACGACTGCGGGTTACGGCTCAGCGCCAGGTGCACTCCGACCACGTCGTGCCCGGCCTCGGCCATCCGCGCTGCCGCGACGGCGGAGTCCACTCCACCGGACATGGCTGCGAGTACCCGCATCAGCTGTTCCTTCCCACGTTCTGCAGACCGGCGGACTGCGCCCGCTCCACCACCGGTCCGATGTTCTCCAGTACGGCGTCGATGTCGGCCTGACTCGACGTGTGTCCCAAGGTGAAGCGCAGCGACCCGCGTGCGCGCTGGTCGTCGTACCCCATGGCCAGCAGCACGTGGCTCGGCTCTGCGACCCCGGCGTTGCATGCGGAGCCGGTGGAGACCTCGATCCCGCGTGCATCGAGCAGCAGCAAGAGCGAGTCGCCCTCACAACCGCTGAAAGACAAGTGTGCGTTACCCGGCAAGCGACCAACCGGGTCACCCGACAGATGCGCGCCGTCCACGGTCTCCAGCACACCCTTGATGAGCTGGTCGCGCAGACCGGTCAGCCGGACGGACTCCAGCGGCTGGTCGGCGATCGAGTGTTCCGCTGCGACCGCGAAGCCGGCGATGGCCGGTGCATCCAGCGTGCCGGAGCGTACGTCGCGCTCCTGGCCGCCACCGTGCTGCACCGGGGTCAGCTTGGTCTCCTTGTGGACGACCAGCGCGCCCACGCCGTACGGACCGCCCAGCTTGTGCGCGGAAACAGTAAGAGCGTCGACACCGAGCGCAGCGAAGTCCACCGGCACCTGTCCGATCGCCTGGACAGCGTCGGTGTGCACAGGGATCCCGTACTCAGCGGCCAGCGCCGCGATCTCCTCGATCGGCTGCAGAGTGCCGACCTCGTTGTTGGCCATCATCACCGTGACGAACGACACCGTCTCCGGCGCCGACTCGATCGCCCGCCGTACGTCGTCCGGGCGGATCCGACCGAGCTCGTCGACCGGCAGCCATTCGATCTCGGCGCCCTCGTGCTGGCCCAGCCAGACGGCCGGGTCCAGGACGGCGTGGTGCTCGATACCGCTCAGCAGGATCCGGCGGCGGCGCGGGTCCTCGGTCAGGCGCGCCCACCACAGCCCCTTCAGGGCCAGGTTGTCCGCCTCGGTACCACCGGAGGTGAAGACGACCTCGCTCGGCTGCGCTCCCAGCGCAGCGGCGATGGTCTCCCGCGACTCCTCGACCGTCCGGCGCGCGGCTCGGCCGGCACCGTGCAGCGACGATGCGTTCCCAGTGCGCCCCAGGTGCGCAGCCATCGCCTCGATCGCTGCGGGGAGCATCGGAGTCGTCGCAGCGTGATCGAGGTAGACCGAACGAGGGCGCAAGGAGGTCATAACACCCTCAAGGGTAAGTCCTGCCGGGATGTTCCCGATCCAGCGCGGTGATTGCCCGTTTGTTCATCTCGACGAACCCAGCGTGATCACTTGTCGAATCCGACAAGTGCAGCCCCGGTGTGGCCACCTAGCATCGCTTGCAGGCAGCTGCCCGCTTCTGAGGAGGACTTCGTGACCCGACGTCTGCGTATCGACGACCTGGCCGAGCTAGCTGTCCCGGAGGAGCCCACGTTGTCTCCCGACGGCACGCAGGTCGCGTACGTCCTGCGGACCACTGATCTGAAGGCAGACCGCGACCTGCGGAGCCTCTGGCGGGTCCCGGCGGCAGGAGGCGAGGCCCGGCAGCTGACCCGCTCCGATGGCGACAGATCCCCGGTCTGGTCTCCTGACGGCAGCCGGTTGGCGTTCCTGCGAGCCATGGACGGCCCCGCGCAGCTCTGGGTGCTCCCCAGCGACGGTGGCGAGCCAGAACAGCTCACGACTCTCCCACTGGGCGCTGGTTCGCCGAAGTGGAGTCCGGACGGAACGCGGATCGCCTTCAGCGCACCTGTCGAAATCGCTCCCACCACCAACGACGCCCCGATCGCCACCAAGCGACTGGACTACCAGGCTGACGGCGTCGGCTGGCTGCGAACAGTCCGCAAGCACGTCCACGTGCTGGAGGTCGCAGCGAAGACAGTCCGGCAAGCAACTGAGGGTGACTGGCACGCTGGAGACCCGGCCTGGTCGCCAGACGGCACGAAGCTCGCATTCGGCGCGGCCACCTCGACCGACGCCGACCTGACCGCGAAGGCCCCGGCCTACGTCCTGGACGCGACCGATGCGAAGGCAGTGCCCCAGCTGGTTGGTCTGGCCGACGGAGTGGTCGCAGCGTCCGGATGGACAGCCGATGGCAAGGATCTGCTCTTGGTCGGCGGTCTGCACGGTCCAGTCGGCCACAGCCGACTGCTGCGGCTGGAGCTGACCTCTGGCACGGTGACCGACCTGACAGCCTCCTTCGACCGCAACGTGATGGTGGGCGGACCGGCCTACCCCGGTGGCCACCCCGTCCTGACTGACGGTGGCCGGACCGTCCTGTTCTGCGCCCGCGACCGCGGCTGCACACACCTGTACGCCGTACCGGTCGACGGTGGCACTCCGAAACGAGTACTGGGCGAGCCCGGGCACAATATCTCCGGTCTCAGCGTGGCGGGCGGGATCGCCACCACCACGCTGACCACTGAGACGTCGTACGGCGAAGTTGTCACCGTCGACCTGGAGACCGGCGCGAGCACACCACTGACGTCGTACGGCGAGAAGCTGGCGGAGGTGGAGCATTTCGCCCGAGTGGAGCGTGAGTTCACCATCTCGGACGGGACTGTCGTCGCCGCCTGGCTGATTCGCGACCCTGCAGCGACCGGCGCGCAGCCGTTGCTGCTGGACATCCATGGTGGTCCGCACGGCGCTTGGAGTGCCGGAGCTGACGAACTGCATGCCTACCACCAGGAGCTCGTCACCCGCGGCTGGAATGTGCTGCTGGTGAACCCGCGCGGCAGCGACGGGTACGGCGAGGAGTTCTTCACCGGGGTGATCAACGGTTGGGGCACGTCGGACGGCAAGGACTTCCTTGAGCCGATCGACCAGTTGGTTGCCGAAGGCATCGCTGATCCGGACCGTCTCGCGGTGGCCGGCTACAGCTATGGCGGCTTCATGACGTGCTATCTGACCAGCCGGGACAACAGGTTCGCCGCTGCCGTCGCTGGTGGCGTGATCAGCGACCTGACCAGCATGACGGGCACCTCCGACGCCGGGCACTACCTGACCGCCTTCCAGCTGGCCGGTGGTGACCTCAGCGCCATGTCACCCATGACCCAGATCGACGAGGTGCAGACGCCCACGCTGATCCTCCACGGCGATGCGGACCGCCGCTGCCCGCTCGGCCAAGCGCAGCAGTGGCACACCGCACTGCGTGAGCGCGGCGTACCCACCGAACTGGTGCTCTACCCGGAGGCAGACCACCTGTTCATCGTGCAGGGCAAGCCCTCGCACCGCATCGACTTCAACCGCCGCACACTCGAATGGGTCGACCAGTACGCCGGTAGCGCGGACGGTCCGCGTCGTCCGCGGCTCGATGCGGCGCACTGGCAACGCAGGCTGACCACACTGGCCGCAAAGCACGGTGTCACTGGTGCCACGCTTGGCATCCTGCGTGGAGGCGAGCTGGTGGAGGCAGCCACCGGGGTGCTGAACAAGAACACCGGCGTCGAGGTCACTACTGACTCGCTGTTCCAGATCGGGTCCATCACGAAGGTCTGGACGACCACTCTGGTGATGCAGCTCGTCGAGGAAGGTCTGATCGACCTGGACGCGCCACTAGTTGATGTACTGCCCGAGCTGCGGTTGAGCGATCCGGACGTGACCAAGCAGGTCACCATGCGGCACCTCGTCACTCACACGAGCGGTATCGACGGTGATGTCTTCGACGACACCGGCCGTGGTGACGACTGTCTGGAGAAGTACGTCGACGTGCTTGCCAACGTCAGCCAGAACGCTCCGCTCGGTGCCACCTGGTCCTACTGCAACTCTGGCTTCTCCCTGGCCGGACGGGTGATCGAGAAGCTCACCGGCAAGACCTGGGACCAGGTGCTGCGCGAGCGCATCATCACGCCACTAGGGCTCGGGCACACAGTCACGCTGCCCGAAGAAGCCCTGCTGCACCGGACGGCGGTCGGACACCTCGACGGGAAGCTCGCTCCGGTCTGGGGATTGCAGCGGTCGGCAGGTCCGGCCGGGCTGATCTCCTCAACGGTCGCTGACGTATTGGCGTTCGCCCGACTGCATCTGGACGGTGGCCTGGCACCTGACGGCAAGCAGCTGCTCTCCGAGGCCAGTGTCACCGAGATGGCTGAGCTGCACGCCGAACTGCCGGCCAACTCGCTCGGTGACTCGTGGGGACTCGGCTGGATCAGGTTCGCCTGGGACGGCCAGAGTGTGATCGGCCATGACGGCGGCACGATCGGCCAGACCGCCTTCCTGCGGATCCTGCCCACCGAAGGCCTGGCGATCACCCTGCTGACCAACGGCGGCAGCGCCGGCGACCTGTACGACGAACTGTTCGGGGAGCTCTTCCAGGAGCTGGCCGACGTCAAGCTGCCGACTCCCCTGGCTCCGCCGGCCACACCGCCAGCCGTCGACCTGGAGCCGCACACCGGACGCTACGAGCGCGCCGGCACGACGCACGAGGTGTTGGTCCGCGATGGCAGCGCCGTACTGCGCACCACGGTTACCGGACCGCTTGCTGCACTGGTTCCTGAGGCGACGCAGGAGCGCGCACTGGTGCCTGTCGATGACAGCGGCGACTTGTTCGCCATCAGGCCGGACGGTGCGCTGGCTTGGAGCGCAGTCACGTTCTACTCACTGCCGACCGGTGAGAAGTACCTTCACCTCAGCTCCCGCGCCACACCGAAGGTGGACTGATGGATCTGCTCAAGGATATCGAGACTCTGGTGACTTGCGAGTCGCCCTCGTCCGACAAGGAGGCCGTGGCGGCCAGCGCGGACGTGGTCGCCCAGTTGGGGACCGAGCGCCTCGGCAAGGCACCGGAGTACCTCGCCATCGACGGCTGGACGCATCTGCGCTGGAAGTTCGGCGACGGGCCGACACAGGTGCTCGTGGTCGGCCACCACGACACGGTCTGGCCGCTGGGTTCGCTTGCGACCCATCCGTTCCAGATCGAGGACGGCGTACTGCGTGGGCCGGGCTCCTTCGACATGAAGACCGGTGTGGTGATGGCGTTCCACGCAATTGCCGCTCTGCCCGACCCGAGTGGCATCACACTGCTGGTCACTGGTGATGAAGAGCTGGGCTCACCGTCGTCTCGTGCGCTCATCGAGGCCGAGGCGGCCGGCTGTCTCGCCGCACTGGTGTTGGAGGCGTCAGCGGACGGCGCCCTCAAGCTGGAACGCAAGGGTGTCTCCAACTACGAGCTCCAGATCACCGGCCGTGCCTCTCATGCCGGACTGGAGCCAGAGCTCGGGGTGAACGCCAGCATTGAGGCAGCACACCAGATCCTCGCCATCAACGAGCTAGGCAACCCAGAACTCGGTACGACGGTCACTCCGACCAAGCTGGTGTCCGGAACGGTGCGCAACACCGTCCCAGCCGCAGCGAGCTTCCTGGTCGATGTGCGCGCCCGGACTGTCGCCGAGCAACTGCGAGTGGACGACGCAATGCGGGCGCTCAAACCTGTGCTCCCCGAAGCAGTGCTCGAGCTGATCGGCGGTCCGAACCGGCCGCCGTTCGAACGCAAGATGGCCGAGGACCTCTACGAACGGGCCTCCGCACTGGCCGCAGAGCTCGGCCAGCCACCACTGCGCCAGGTCTCCGTGGGTGGAGCGTCTGACGGCAACTTCACCGCCGGCGTCGGTACGCCGACACTCGACGGGCTCGGTGCGGTGGGCGGCGGCGCGCATGCCGACGACGAGCACGTCATCGTCGACGAGATCGCGCCCCGGACCATTCTGCTCACCACGCTGATCGCAGACCTGCTGGGGCGACGATGACTGAGACAGCGACTGGCGTCCAGGTGCGTGAGCTGAAAGAGCTCGCCGACCTGGAGGCGGTCTACCAGCTGTTCCACTCCATCTGGCGTCCAGACCCTCACAACCCACCGGTGACGACCGACCTGCTGCGAGCAATGTCCAAAGCCGGCAGCTACGTGGGAGGCGCGTACGACAACGGCCAACTGGTCGGAGCGTGTGTCGGATTCTTCGGTGCGCCGTCTGAGCTGACGCTGCACAGTCACGTGGCTGGGGTGTCTCGTGAAGCGCGCGGCCGGAGCGTCGGTTTCGCCCTGAAGCTGCACCAGCGGGAGTGGGCACTGGAGCGTGGGTTGACGGCTATTGAGTGGACCTTCGACCCATTGATCCGACGCAACGCGTACTTCAACCTGATCAAGCTCGGTGCACGACCGACGCAGTACCTGCAGAACTTCTACGGGCAGATGCGCGACGAGATCAACGGCGCGGACGAGAGCGATCGGCTGCTGGTGCGCTGGCAGCTCGACGAACCTGTCGGCGGAATTGAGTTGCCAGCGGCAACCATTGCGCTGGGCCGCGGAGACGACGGCCGGCCGGTCCGCACCGAGCTGCCGACGACGGGTCCGGTGGCGATCGCCGTACCGAATGATGTAGAGGCCTTGCGGGCAACGGACTTCGCAGCGGCAAAAGAGTGGCGGCTGGCGGTGCGAGACGTGCTCGGTGGCTTGCTGGCGGACGGTGGCCGGGTGACTGGCTTCGATCGGACCGGATGGTACGTAGTCGAACGAGAGGGAATGGCATGAAGCTGACCGGAGTCGAGTTGCGGCGGGTGTCGCTACCGCTGGTATCACCGTTCCGGACGTCGTTCGGGACCGAGGTCACGCGGGACGCGCTACTGCTCCGGGCTGTCGGCACCGAGGCCGAGGGCTGGGGTGAGTGCGTCGCCATGGCCGCACCGCTGTACTCCGAGGAGTACGTCGACGGTGCGATCGACGTACTGCGCCGGTACTTCGTGCCTGCGGTGGCGGGGGTTGATCGGGCGACCCAGGTGGCCCCGGCGCTGGCGAAGTTCCACGGGCACCGGATGGCGAAGGCTGCGCTGGAGACCGCAGTGCTGGACGCTGAGCTGCGGACCGAGGGGCGCTCGCTGGGACGCGAACTCGGTGCTGTGCACGACCGGGTCCCGTGTGGAGTATCCGTGGGGATTATGGACTCGATTGATCAACTGTTGTCCGCTGTTGATCAATACATTGACGAGGGATATCTACGGATCAAGCTGAAGATCGAGCCGGGCTGGGACCTCAAGCCGGTGGCGGCCGTCCGGGAGCGGTACGGCGACATCCTGCTGCAGGTTGATGCGAACACGGCCTACGCGGTCTCGGATGCTCGGCACCTGGCGCAGCTTGATGCGTTCGATCTGCTCTTGATCGAGCAGCCGCTGGACGAGGAGGACATCCTCGGGCACGCGGAGCTGGCGCGGCAGGTCAAGACGCCGATCTGTCTGGACGAGTCGATCACCTCAGCCCGGGCAGCCGCGGCGGCGATCTCGCTAGGCGCATGCTCGATCGTCAATGTGAAGCCTGGTCGAGTGGGTGGCTATCTGGAGTCTCGGCGCATCCACGACGTCTGCGTGGCCAACGGCATCCCGGTCTGGTGTGGCGGCATGCTCGAAACCGGGCTCGGGCGCGCGGCGAATGTCGCGCTGGCTGCGCTGCCTGGCTTCACGCTGCCGGGCGACACATCTGGGTCGTCGCGGTACTACTCGACCGACATCACCGCGCCGTTCACGCTCGCGGACGGTCACCTCGCCGTACCGACCGGGCCGGGGATCGGCGTCGATCCGCTGCCGGACGTGCTGGATGCGGTCACCACCTGGACCGAATGGCTGCCGCTGTAGGAACCGACTAATCCAGGCACCGATGTTGTCCGGATGCACAATGGCTAGGTGACGCAGCGACCCCGAGCCAGCCTCGGCCGTGTACTGGACGACCTCGGCGCGACCCTGCTTGAGCTCGTGGCGGGCGACCCGGACCAACCCATCGGCGGCGTGGTCATCCACGACCCACTCGACGACCCGCTACTCCCCCAGCACGCCCTGGTCCTCGGGGTCGGCCTCCGCGACCCCGACGAGATCACGCGCGTGCTGCGGGATCTCGGCAGGCAACAGGCGACCGGGCTGGTCCTGCGGAGCCCGGTCCCGCGTGGCGGCCAGATCACAGCCGTGGCTGCCGCGACCGGGGTTGCGGTGCTTGGGTTGACGCAGGGAGCCACCTGGGATCAGTTGGGCATTCTGCTGCGCTCAGTGCTCGATGTGGGGGTTGCGGAGTCCGAGACGCTTGCTGGGATGCCGTCTGGTGACCTGTTTGCGCTAGCGAATGCGACCGCCGCTCTACTGGATGCACCCGTCACGATCGAGGACCGCAGTTCGAGGGTGCTGGCGTTCTCGGGGAGGCAGGACGAGGCGGACACAGCTCGCGTTGAGACAGTCCTGGGGAGACAGGTCCCCGACCGCTACTCACGGCTGCTCTCCGAGCGCGGTGTCTTCAGGGAGCTCTACCGGACCGACCAGCCGGTCTACGTCGCCCCCATGCCAGCTACCGAACCCGAGGTGGCACTCCCCCGCGTCGCCGTCGCGGTGCGCGCCGGCGACGAGATCCTGGGATCCATCTGGGTCGCTGTGCATGAGCCGTTGAGCGAGGAGCGATCAGAAGCGCTCCGGGACGCAGCGAAGGTCGTTGCCCTACACATGCTGCGCATTCGCGCCGATGCGGACGTCGAACGCCGACTCCGCGCCGACCTCGTCCGTACGGCGCTCGACGGCACTCGTGACGCACTCGACCGGCTCGGACTGGCCGACCAGACACTCGTCGTCCTAGGACTCGCCGTACCAGCGGCGACCGAGCGGCAGCGACTGGCGGATGCCTTCGCAATGCACCTCGGGGCGGTCCAGCCGCGCGCGGTAGCGGCGTTGGTCGGTGACGTGACGTACGGGCTGGTCCCAGTAGTCAGCGAGGAGCGCGCCGCCCAGATCGCCCAGGACTTCCTAGACCGAGTGGGCGACCGCTCCGGCGCGACCATCGGAGTCGCCACGGCTGTGCGCTTGCCGCAAGCACGGGCGAGTGCGGACCGCGCACTGCGAGTACTGCGAACTGGTCGGCGGACACAGCGCGTGGCGCGGCTGGCCGACGTACAGGTTGAGGCGCTGTTGCTGGAACTGCGAGACCTGGTGGAGGCGCGGGGTGAGCAGCCCACCGGGCCGATCGCGCGACTGGTGGCCTACGACCGGGACCATAGCTCCACACTGGTCGAAACACTGCGGGCGTGGCTGGATGCGTTCGGAGACGTGACCGCTGCGGCGGCTGCGGTCTATGTGCACCCCAACACCTTCCGCTACCGGCTCAGGCGGCTCGCGGAGATCGGAAGCCTCGACCTGAGCGATCCGGAAGCCCGGTTCGCCGCCATGCTCCAGCTACGGGTACTTGCAGCTGACACCGTGTCAGGCGGTTCGCTGGACGAACCATGTTGAGTATCGGAGACCTCGCCCGGCACACCCGCATCTCGGTGCGGATGCTGCGGCACTACGACGCACTAGGGCTGGTTGTGCCCGAGCGCGTCGACCCGCACACCGGACACCGGTTCTACGCCTTGTCACAGATCTGGCGTGTCGACAGCCTGATCGCGCTGAAGGAGCTGGGGTTCACGCTGGAGGAATGCGGTGCGCTCCTCGACGAGCAGCTACCCGTCGAGCAACTACACGGCATGCTGCGCCTCCGGCGTTCCCAGCTCGAGCAGCGGATGACAGCAGACGCAGACCGGCTGACGGAGGTCGAGCGGCGGCTCCGATCGATCGAAAGAGGCCTGACCATGACCAACCGCACTCTCAAGCTCGGACCGCTCCCAGCCATCCGTCTGCTTCACCTCCGCGCGGAGGTGAACGACGAGTCCGAGATCGGCGGCGCTGTCTCCAAGCTCACCCAACAGCTCGACGCAATGGACCTGCCCGGACAACGGATCCACACGTACGACGGGCGGACGGACAAGATCGAGGTGTCGGTCGGGGTCGCTGCAGAGGAGCCACGACACGGTCTGGAGCTGACGGAGCTACCAGCCGAGCCCCAGGGCGCCTCAGTCACCTACCGAGGGCCACTGGAAGGCGTTGCAGACACCTGGCGAACCCTGGACGTCGCACTCGACGAGCAGGGCCTCGAGTCGTACGGCGTCTATCGCGACCTCCGCGTGGACACCCAGGACCCACAGCAGGTGGTTGTCGAGCTCCAGGTGCCGGTTCGGCCCACCAGCTAGCGCAGCCGCGCCGGCCAGGGATGGCCGGGGTGGAGGTGGTCGATCATGTCGGCCAGCCAGACCCGCTGCTCGGCAGAGAGCAGCGGGAGGGCGGCAGCGAAGTCCAGCTCGTCCTTCGGCCTGGCCAGCTTGGCCTTGTAGGCAAGGGCCATCTCAGGATTGAGGTAGCGGATGCCATCCGCCGCCTGCCAGGTGATGTCTTCGAGCGCGTAGTCGAGCGCCGGGTCGCGGCGGAACACCCAGCGTCCGTCGCGATCCGGGTTCACCACCACGTCGAACTCCCACGGCGCCAGCGCATGCCGGCGCAACCAGATCTGGTCGGCCTGCTCCGGCTGCTCGGGCCGGTTGTCGGTAAGCGGCTGCAGCCGCCCACCGTCGTTCGACCACAAGTCGTACGTCTCCCGCAGGTACAGCCGCAGTTGCTCGATGTCGCGTCGCCACAGCGACACGTCGACATCCTCGTGCTCACGACGCACCCCGGTGAACGCGTCGAGCGCCCATCCGCCGGCGATCCACCACTCACCGCCGTACCCGCGAAGCACCGCCATCGCATCGGCCGGCGTCGACTGCTTCCACGGCCCGTACAGCCGCTGAAACGCCAGCTCCTCGGGGTCAAGTCCTTCGGGGTATCCGGTCACCGGCCGATCCTCACACACAACGAAGCGCCCGGCTCAGCAATAAAGCCAGGCCGGGCGCTCACCGCACTACAGCGAATTCAGGACTTGCGCTTGGTGACCTCTTCGGTCGCAGCCGGGAGGACCTTGTGCAGGTCACCGACGACACCGAAGTCGACCAGCTCGAAGATCGGGGCCTCGTTGTCCTTGTTGATGGCAACGATCGTCTTCGAGGTCTGCATACCGGCCCGGTGCTGGATCGCGCCGGAGATGCCGGCGGCGACGTACAGCTGCGGGGACACGGTCTTACCGGTCTGACCGACCTGGTAAGCGTGCGGGTACCAGCCCGAGTCCACTGCCGCACGCGAGGCGCCAACAGCAGCACCCAGCGAGTCGGCGAAGGCCTCGACCGGAGCGAAGTCACCGCCGGTACCGCGACCACCGGAGACGATGATCGCAGCCTCGGTCAGCTCCGGGCGGCCAGTGGCTGCCCGCGGCTTCGAGTCGGTAATGCGCGCCGTCTTGGCAGCATCCGAGATCGTGACGTCGAACTCCTCGACCTCCGGGGAGGTCTCCGCGGCCTCGGGGGTCGCGGCGTTCGGCTTCACGGTGATGATCGCGATGCCCTTGGTGATCTTCGACTTGACGGTGAAGTTGCCCGCGAACACGGATTGAGTCGTCACCGGACTGCTGCCATCGGCCTGAACGTCAACAGCGTCGGTGATCAGACCGGACTCGAGCTTGACCGCGAGCCGGGCCGCGATCTCCTTGCCCTCGGCGTTCGACGAGATCAGGATCGCCGACGGCTCGATCTTGGCCGCGACCTGCTGCAGCGCCTCGGCCTTCGGGGCCACCAGGTACTGCGAGAGCTCCGGGTTGGTCAGCGCGATCACCTTGGTGGCGCCGTACTGACCCAGGGCCGGAAGCGCGTCCTGCACGCCGTCGCCGATGAAGACCGCGACGGGCTCGCCGAGGCGGCGGGCGATGGTCAGGAGCTCAGCGGTCGTCTTGCGCACGACGCCCGCGGTGTGGTCAACGAGAACCAGAACGTTCGACATAAGACTGCTCGCCCCTCAGAGGAACTTGTTGGTGGACAGGAACTCGACAAGCTGACCCGCGCCGGAGCCATCCTCATCGGTCACGATCGTGCCCGCGGTCCGCGCCGGACGGGCGGTCACTTCGACCACCTCGGTCCAGGAACTGACCTGCTCCGGGGTGATCTCCAGGTCGGCCAGCGACCAGGTCTGGACCGGCTTCTTCTTCGCGGCCATGATGCCCTTGAACGACGGGTACCGCGGCTCGTTGGCCTGGTCGGAGACCGACAGCACCAGCGGCAGCGTGCCCTCGACGGTGTCGCTCGCGGTGTCACCGTCGCGACGGATCTTCACCGAGGTGCCGTCGACGGTGACCTCGGAGCCCAGCGTGACGGCCGGCAGGCCGAGGCGCTCCGACACCATCGCCGGTACGACGCCCATGCCGCCGTCGGTCGAGGCCATCCCGAAGATGACCAGGTCGGCCTCGAGCTTGGCCAGCGCCTTCGACAGCACCAGCGAGGTGGCGACGGCGTCGGACCCGTGGATGGCGTCATCGAGAACGTGGACACCGGCGTCGGCGCCCATCTGGAGACCCTTCTTCACCGCGTCCGCAGCCTGCTCGGGGCCGACGGTAAGGATGGTCACCTCAGCGTCACCGGCTTCCTTCACAGTGAGCGCGGTCTCGACGGCATATTCGTCCAGCTCGGACAGCAACCCGTCGACACCGGCACGGTCCACCGTGTTGTCTTCCGAGCGGAAGCGGCGGTCCGCCGTGGCATCCGGCACGAACTTCGCGCAGACGACGATCTTCATAGCGTGTTGGACCCCTTCTGGTTTTCGGTCACTCTCAGCCTGCCACGGATGTTACTCGCGAGAAACATAAGCCACGTGCGAGACCCATCACACCGCCGGCGCCCCGCCAGGCTATCCCCTCGATTGACGGCCGGTCAGCGGGCGTGACCGAGGCGTCCACCACACCCAGGTATGCCTAAGCTGACCCGGTGACCGAGACATTGGCCCTCACTGGCGAACGAACGGCCCCCGGCATCTGGCACGAGAATTACTGGTTCGCGCGCCATGAGGCGGCGTACCGGTGGATTGTGGCGGAGCTGCTGCCCGTGGCCGGGCGGGCGCTTGAGGCCGGATGCGGTGAGGGGTATGGCGCGGAGCTGCTGCGGACTGCTGGTTCGGAGCCGGTGTTCGGGCTGGACTACGAGGACCTGACACTGCAGCACATACGGCGGGTGTATCCGCAGGTGCAGGTGGTTCGGGGCAACCTCGTCCAGACCCCGTACGCCGATGCCAGCTTCGGACTGCTCACGTCGTTGCAGACGATCGAGCACCTGTGGGAGCAGCCGCGGTTCATCGCCGAGTGCGCGCGGATTCTCGCGCCCGGCGGGACGACCGTATTGAGCACGCCGAACCGGCTGACTTTTCCGAGTGGGAACTGGTACCACACGCGTGAGCTGACGATGGCCGAGTTCATCGAACTGGTCGAGCCGTCATTCGACATCACGCACACGCTCGGGCTACATCACGGCAAGCGATTGCTGGCTTGGGAGGAGTCGAACGGCTCATGCGTCGACGCGCAACTGGCCGCACCACACGACGAGTGGCCGGCGGATCTGCGCGAGCTGGTGACAAGCACGACGTACAGAGATTTTGAGATCAGGCCGAGCAACCTCGATGAGTCGCTCGACCTGATTCTTGTGGCGGTAAAACCTACGGGCGAATGAAGCGCTCGAGGATCTTGCCCGCGATCAGGTAGACCAGCGCCGCGATCCCCCAGTTCACCAGCAGGGTGTTCTTCGCGGTCTCGAGCCGGAACAGGTCCTTGAACGGGCCCACCAGGTCGTGGCCGCGCTCCAGCACCCAGCGCACGATCTCGTTGCTCTGGTTGGTCTGGTCGAGCGCCGTGAACAGCGCGCCCAGCGCCAGCAATGCAGCGGCCAGTACGGCGATCAGCCAGACCACCGAGGCGAGCAGATTCCGCGCCTGCCGCACACCCGTCCCGACCGAGCTCAAGGCCTGCTTGCCGCCTGCAGCGCCCTTGGCCGGCGTCGCACTGGTCTTGGTTGCTGCTGACGAAGCTGCCGTCGTCACCCGACTGACCGGTTTGGTCACCGTGGTGTCGTCGGGACCAGAGGGGGCCGACGCAGCAGCCGCTTCGCGCGCCTTCTGCTCGGCGACGATCTCAGCGGCGGTCCGCGGCTTGGCCGTCTTGGTCGCCGTTGCCGCACTTGCCACTGGAGTGTCCTCGGGTGCTTTCTCGGCCTCGGTCGTCTTCGCTTTGTCGTCCTTGCCCACGTCACCCATCTCCTCAGCCGGGTTCAGTTCCTCACCTGCGCCTGGAACCGGTGCTGCCGTCTTCCTCCGACGGCTGACCGGGACCGGCCGTGGCGACAACCTGCGCCGCGCCCCGGCGATCGGTGCCGGTGCCACGTCATCGGCTACAGGTATCCCACCTGCCACCGTTTCAAGCGCTGGTTCCACCGTAGCGCCCGGGAGCTCAACCGCGGAGCCGTCGATTCTGGCGTGCTCAGCCACGCTGGGTCTCCTCTCCGACGGCCAACCGGTCGTGCGGGACATAGTGCCCGACTGGTGAGTAACTTGAGAACCCCTCGACACGTTCTTTGTCGCCGCCGGCAGTCGGTGTCACGGTGACCTGAGGTGTCGCGAGCTTGCTGTCTTCTGGTGGAACCGGCAAGGCTTCCGGTGGAACGGACGAACGCAACTGGGCGGCAGTCGCTGCATTCACCTCGGCAAGACCGGCCAAATAGGCACGGCGCGGAGCGTCGGCGGCATAGCGGGTAGCGCGGTCCGCGACCACGACTGCCGGAACCCCGGCGGCGATCGCGTACGCAGGAATGTTGCCACGGGCAACGCTGTTGGCGCCGATCACCACGCCGCGACCGAGGTCGGTTCCACGGGTAACGGTGACTTTGGTGGCCAGCCAGCAGTCCGGGCCGATCCGGACCGGCGACTTCACCAGGCCCTGATCCTTGATCGGCAGGCCGAGATCCTCGGTCTTGTGGTCGAAGTCGCAGATGTAGGTCCAGTCCGCGATCAACGTGGACGCACCGATCTCGATGTCGAGGTAGCAGTTCACCGTGACGTCGCGGGCGAAGACGACCTTGTCGCCGATCCGCAGCGTGCCCTCGTGCGCGCGCAGCCGCGTCTCGTCGCCGAGATGCACCCACTTGCCGAGGACGATCCGGCCGTGCCCGCGGCGGGCCACGATCTCCAGGTTCTTGCCCAGGAAGACGAAACCCTCGGTGATCACCTGCGGGTGCCGCAGCTTGAACACGGCGAAGCGCCAGTACCGCTTGAGGTAGTACGGCGTCCACGCCCGGTGGCGCACCACCCAGCGCAGATTCGCCACGGACAGCAACTGCATTTACTTACCTTACTGCGCTACTCCGGTGATGGAGACGTTGTAGTAAAGCTCGTCGGGAACAACGTTCGACAGCACCTTGTCCACCTTGGACAGCTGCAGCCACGACTTGTACGCGAACATCCGCCAGCCGAACCCGAGCTTCTGATCCGGTACGGCGGCCTCGAACGTCCGGATCGGCCAACCCAGCCACGCGGCTGTCAGCTCCTCGGTCACCGTCTTCACGTCCGTCGCCCCAGCACGCGTGGCCGTCCGGGCCAGCGTGTCGGGATCGAACGTGTGCAGGTCCACAACTGCTTCGAGCGCGGCCGCGCGGGAGGACTCGTCGAGCTCGGCCTGCGGGCGTCGCCAATCCGACAACGCGGGCAGCTTGGTGACGTTGGTGGTCGCCCACCAGGTCAGGCGGGACAGGCGGCGCGCGATGAAGTCGCCGTACCGGGTGGGTTCGCCGCAGATGACGAAACGGCCGCCGGGCTTGAGAACACGGAGCATCTCGCGGAACGCCAGCTCCACATCAGGGATGTGGTGGATGACGGCATGCCCGATGACGAGGTCGAACGAATCGTCGTCGTACGGGAGTTTCTCGGCGTCGGCGACCCGGCCCTCGACCGCGAAGCCGAGGGTCTTCGCGTTCTTCTTGGCGGCCTCGACCATGCCCGGGGACAGGTCGGTGACATGCGCTTCGTCCATCACGCCGGCCAGCTTGAGGTTCAGCGTGAAGAAGCCGGTGCCGGCGCCGATCTCGAGCGACTTGCCGTACGGCCAGCCCTGGTCACCGGCGATGTCGGTGAACCGGTCGCGCGCGTAGGCGACACAGCGTTCGTCGTACGAGATCGACCACTTCTCGTCGTACGTCGAGGCTTCCCAGTCGTGGTAGAGCACCTGGGCCAGCTTGTTGTCGTTCCAGGCCGCCTCGACCTGTTCGGCAGTGGCAGCGGGCTTTTCGGCTGAGGTGGTCAATTCACTGTCCCTTACTCTATCGGCCTGTGAAGGCGGCCTTGCCGGGGCCACTTTCGACGAAAGACTTCATTCCGATCGTGCGGTCTTCGGTGGCGAAGAGGGCGGCGAACTGCTGCCGCTCGATCTCCAGGCCGGTGTTGAGATCGACGCCCAGTCCGGCATCGATCGACTCTTTGGCAGCTCGGAGCGCAAGCGCAGCACCCTTGGCGAACTGCCCGGCCCAGGCAACCGCGGCGTCGTACACCTCGGCGGCTGGGACAACCTTGTCCACCAGGCCGATCTGCAGCGCCTCGTCGGCAGCCACGAAACGGCCGGTGTAGATCAGGTCCTTGGCCTTCGACGGGCCGACCAGGCGGGCGAGTCGCTGGGTGCCGCCGGCGCCGGGGATGACGCCGAGCAGGATCTCGGGCTGGCCGAGCTTGGCGTCCTCGGCGGCGATCCGGTAGTCGGTGCACAGCGCGAGCTCACAGCCACCACCGAGTGCGTACCCGGTGATGGCTGCGACGGTCGGCTTAGGGATATTCGCTACGGCGGACAGGGCGGCCTGCAGCGGACCGGAGCGCTTGACCATGTCGGCGTACGACATGTCAGCCATCTCCTTGATGTCCGCGCCGGCGGCGAAGACGCGCTCGCCGCCGTACACGACCACTGCGCGGACGTCGTCGCTCGCCGCAGCCTCCTCGGCCGCAGCCCGGATCTCGTCCTGCACCTGGACGTTCAGGGCGTTCATCTTGGGTCGATCCAAGCGGATCGTTCCAACACCATCACTCACGGTCAGGTTGACGAACTCACCCATAACGTCGCCTCCTTGTCACCTACCCACGGGTCACATCACCGGGAACCGTACTACAGGTCCACGGGCTGACCGGAAACCGCTGAACGACGAGCAGCGTCGACGATCTGCAGTGTGCGCAGGCCGACAGCGCCGTCCGGCTGCGGTACGACGGCTGGCTCCTTGCCGGGGACCGGCGCACCGGACGCGCGGACCGCATTGAGGAAGGTCGCCAGCAACGACTCGTCCAAGTTGCCACCGAAAGCCAGGAAGACCTCACCCTCGGGATCCGTCCCGCCGACATGCGGCAGGAAGGGCTCGATCTCCACTGAGCCGTTGGTCCCGGTCACGCGCAGCGAGACACCACCCCAGGTCGGACCGTTGTCCGGAACGCTCCACGAGCAGTCGATCGTTGCCAGCAGCCCGTTGTCGTAGGTGATGGTGACCAGTCCGCCGGTTTCGACCTGCACATCCTTGTCCTGATGCAGCACGTGGTTAGCGGCCGCGTAGACACGCGCAGCCGAAGCGCCGCCGGTCAGTCCGTCGATCAGGTCGGCGCAGTGCACGGTGTGGTCGACCAGCGCGCCACCACCGGCCAGGGCGGCATCCGTGAACCACTGACGAGCGGCGTACGGGATCTTGCCGTTGTTGGTGCCCACTACGGCGTAGATGTCGCCGAGACGACCTGCTTCGACCAGTGCACGCAGCCGCAGGTACGACGGCGCGAAGCGAACCGGGTACGCGATCATCAGGATCGAACCGGCTGCAGCGCAGGCATCCAGCATGGCTTGGCCATCCGCGACCTCAGTGGCCAGCGGCTTCTCACACAGCACATGTGCGCCGACTGCTGCGGCCCGCTCGACCAGTGCGCGGTGGCCGGCGTTTTCCGACGTCACCACGACAGCGTCCGGGCCCCAGGCGAACAGCTCGTCGTACGAGTCCACGTAGGGGATGCCGAACTTCTTGGCGAGCTCCGCACCCCGCGGACCCGCGTCCGGCGCCGCCGCACCGTCCGGGTCAGCAGAGAGCACCTCAACGTCAGGCATCTGCGCCAACAGGTAGGCGTACGACGCAGCGTGGGTGTGAGCAAACGAAGCGATCGCAACCTTCATGCCACAGCTCCTGAAGAGGTGAAGGACTTCATGTCGATGGTCTTGCCGGACTCCATGGATGCACGAGCCGCCTCAGCGAGATAGACCGCCGCTGCACCGTCGGCACCGGCAACGCGCGGCTCCGGACCACCGCGCAAGGCGATCGCGATCTCCCGAAGCTGTGTCAGGTAAGGGCTCTCCCCACGCGCGGCCGCCGGGATCAGTACGTCGCCGCCCACCGCGTCGTCCCGCAGTTCGTCGACGAACCCGGTGTCGGTCCCCGCCGCATACTTCAGTACACCGGACGCACCGGCAACGTGGAATCCGGTCCGGAACGGGGCTCCGGGGACA
The DNA here is from genome assembly GCF_004349055.1 of Kribbella antibiotica. Lineage (GTDB taxonomy): Bacteria > Actinomycetota > Actinomycetes > Propionibacteriales > Kribbellaceae > Kribbella > Kribbella antibiotica. Next base: position 6,115 of record NZ_SMKX01000123.1, on the reverse strand, counting down.
CCCCAGGTCGCGCGGCAGAAGGAGATCGCACCGGACTCGTGGGTCAGCGTCACGTGCGCAGCAACGCACACCGGGCTGATGCCATCCACGTTCGGCGGGCTCTGGACCGCGTACACGGTGGTGACCGGGCCACACATCCACTGCGCCTGGTCGAGGTCGTGAACCATCAGGTCCATGATTACGCCGCCGGAGTGCCTCACGTCTCGGTACCACTCCACACCGGCCGGCGAGGAGCCCTGGCGGTAGAAGCGCGCTACTGCGACCGGACCGATCCGGCCGGCCTGCACTGCGTCGTACGCGGCCTTGTACTCGGGGAAGAAGCGCACCACATGCGCCGGGTACACCTTCACGCCCGCCGCCGCGGCCGCAGTCATCACCTCGTGCGAGTCAGCCGCGGTGAGCGTCAGAGGCTTCTCACAGATCACGCCCTTGCCCACTGCGATCGCTGCGAGCGCCAGGTCCTTGTGCGTCGGCGATGGGGTGACGACGTCGACGAACTCGACCTCTGCGAGCAGTCCGTCGAGTGTGGGCGCCACCTCCAGCCCGTACTGCTCGGCCAGCGACTCCGCGCCCTCCGCCGAGTGGACGAGGACCCGTGCGCCGAGTGCTTTCCACGCCGCGACGTGGACGTGAGAAATGTTGCCCGCACCGATCAGACCGACAGTCAGATCGGTCAGCTGTTCCGCCATGGAGACCCTCACTTGAGTCTGGAAGTATGTCGTAACTTAGGAACGATCCTTGCCTATCATTGCGCAGAGACGTTCACAACCACCGTCTCACGATCACAACCCGGGCAATTGGGGTCAAGGCACCCCGCCCTTCGACGGGTTTGCAGGTTCGGGGTGGAGGGGCGGGGAAGGTATCAAGGCAGACTTGTGCACAATGTGCCGGTGACTGACACGACCGCGACTCCGATCACTGCCGGTCCAGCCGGCGACCTGGAGCCGCGGCTGGGGGCAGTGGTCCAGACCGATGGAACGACGTTCACGCTCTGGGCTCCGGCCGCCGAGCGGGTCGAGCTCGCCCTGATCGCCGAGGACGGCAGCCAGCGCAATCTCGACCTGGCGCACACCGGTGAGTTCTGGACCGGGTTCGTGGCAGGTGTCGGTGCCGGCCAGCGGTACGGGTACCGCGTGCACGGTCCGTTCGACCCGTCGCACGGGCTGCGGTTCAACCCGTCCAAACTGCTACTCGACCCTTACGCGCGCGCTGTCGACGGCTCACTCGATTTCGCCAGCCCCCTGATCTATGACTCGTCGGACGGCGACTCGGCCGGACATGTGCCGGTCAGTGTCGTGGTCGGCGACTCTGAGCCGCCCCCGCCGATCTGCAAGCCGGTGCACTGGGGCGAGACGGTTGTGTACGAGCTGCACACCAAGGGCTTCACCAAACTGCACCCCGACGTACCGGAGCACCAGCGCGGCACGTACGCCGGTCTGGCGCACCCCTCGGCCATCGCGTATCTGCAGGAGCTTGGCGTCACCTCGGTGGAGCTACTGCCGATCCACCAGTTCCTGACCGAGCCTGCGATCGCTGCGCGCGGTCTGCCGAACTACTGGGGCTACAACACGCTCGGGTTCTTCGCACCGCATGCGGAGTACTCGTCGTCGGGCTCGCGTGGTGAGCAGGTGGCCGAGTTCAAGGCGATGGTGGCGGCATTCCATGCTGCGGGCATCGAAGTGATCCTGGACGTCGTCTACAACCACACCGCCGAGGGCGGCTTCGACGGGCCGACGCTGAGCTTCCGCGGCATCGACAACCGCGCGTACTACCGGCTGGGCGACGGCGGGACCATGTACGACGTCACTGGCACCGGGAACTCGGTCGACACCTCACACCCACAGGTCCGGCGGCTGATGATGGACTCGCTGCGGTACTGGGTAGAGGAGATGGGGATCGACGGGTTCCGCTTCGACCTCGCGGTCACGCTGATCCGCAACGAGCGTCACGAGGTCGACCTGGTCGATCACCCGTTCCTGTCCGAGGTCGCCGCCGATCCGGTGCTCGGCCGGGTCAAGCTGATCTCCGAACCGTGGGACGTCGGCAACTTCGGCTACCAGGTCGGCAACTTCGGTACGCCGTGGTCGGAGTGGAACGGCAAGTTCCGCGACAGCGTGCGCGACGTGTGGCGCGACGCCTCCGGCGGCGTGCAGGACCTGGCCTACCGGCTCTCCGGCTCCAGCGACCTGTACGGCGACGACGGCCGCTACCCGTATGCGTCGATCAACTTCGTGACGGCGCATGACGGTTTCACCCTGCGCGACCTGGTCAGCTACCACCACAAGCACAACGAGGACAACCACGAAGACAACCGCGACGGGACCGACGACAACCGGTCCTGGAACTGCGGTGTCGAGGGTGAGACCGACGATCCTTCGGTGGTTGCACTGCGGAAACGCCAGATGGCGAATCTGATGTCCACGTTGATCCTGTCCACCGGCGTACCGATGATCACCATGGGCGACGAGTGCGGGCGGACGCAGGGCGGCAACAACAACGCCTACTGCCAGGACAACGACATCTCCTGGTTCGACTGGACACTGCCAGGCCAGTGGGCCGACCAACTCGCGCTGACCAAGAAGCTGATCGCGCTGCGGTCGACCCACCCGACACTGCGGCAATGGCACTACTTCTCCGGACAACCCGTCGTACCGGGTGGCCGGAAGGACCTGTCCTGGATCGCGCCGCACGGCGGCGAGATGACCGAATCCGACTGGCACGACGGGAACCTGCGGACCATCGGCATGTTCCTGGCCGGGGATGCGCTTCGGGCGACTGACACAGCGGGCAATGCGCTGACGGACAGCTCGTTCCTGCTCGCCCTGAACGCCACATCCGAGGTGCGACCGGTCGTCGTACCGGATGCTTCATGGGCGCCGGCTTATGAGGTTGTGCTGGACACCAGCAACAGCATGGTGACCGAGGTCGAGGCCGGTGCGACCGTGCCGCTGCCCCCGCTGTGCTTGGTGCTGCTCCGCGCTCTCTGAGCTTGTTCATCTTCGCCTTGTAAGTTCATTGGTCACCTGCTGTTCATGTTCGGGGGGACCAATGTTCTTACGGCAACGCACTACGCCCATCGGCGCACTGCATCGAGCCATCATGGGCTGGGGCCAGGCCGAGAGAACCAGCTCCCGCCTCGCTGTGCAGCGCTGGTTGGACGGTGTCGCGTACGTCGACGTACAGGCACGCAACTACGCCGACTACTGGACCCAGCAGAACCAGTCTGCTTTGGCTGCAGGCGGTCCGCTCTGGGTGGTTCTGGGCGACTCAACAGCGCAGGGGCTCGGTGCATCGTCCCCGCTACACGGCTATGTCGGTCAGGTGCTCAACGCACTTCGCCGTACGGGGACTCCGTGGCGAGTGCTCAACCTGTCCCGTTCCGGTGCGCAGACGCGGCATGTGCTCGACGACCAGCTCCCTCTGCTCGAGGGACTGCAACCTGCGCTCGTCACCTGCGGTATCGGCAGCAATGACATCCTTGCCACGCCACCGAAGCGCTTCCGCGACCACCTGAAGCAGGTGATCGGGCGGCTGCCCTCATCTTCTGTCGTGATGGATCTGACCGTCCCCGACCGGTTGTGGCGCGTCGGTGGAGCAGTCAGCCCCTATGTCTCCGGCATCAATCAGCACATCAGCACCACGGCCGCTGATCGCGGCCTCCCGGTGGCCGAGGTGTCCAGGTATGCACGGCCGCCCTGGCGCGGCATGCTCGCGCCGGACAACTTCCACCCGAACAACCTCGGCTACCGGCGGCATGCCGATGCCCTACTCATGGCGCTTCAGACCTCGGGCGTCTGCGGGCCGTCAGCCAGCAGCAGGTAGAGCGAGCGCCGGGCCTCCGCCAGGATCTTGGCGGCTGCGGCACGCTGCTCCTCTGAGCCACTGCGACCGACCTGCCGGGCAGCGATGTGCAGCTCCTCGAGCAGTCCGCGCAGGTCAGTGGCCGGCTCGGTCTGCTCGAACGCTGCGAACGGGTCGACCGACGTCTCGTATGCACGGCCTGCATCCGTCAGTGTGACGAGCTTGCGACCCGCCTCCGCAGTCACGGAGACCAGCCCCTCGTCTTCCAGTTGGTTGATGGTCGGGTAGATAGCACCGGGGCTGGGGGTCCAGCGCCCGCCGCTACGGTCGGCGATGGCCTGCATCAGCTGGTAGCCGTGCATCGGCTCCTCGCTGAGCAGCATCAGAACGGCCGTTCGGACATCACCGCGCGGGGCTCGGCCACGGCCTGGGCCGCGTCCGGGACCCCGGCCACCGCGTCCGCGGTGCATCGGCATGCCTTCGCCCATCCGCGGTCCACCGCGGTGGGGATGGTGGTGACCGCGTCGGCGGCCACGGGTTTCGTTGGGGGTGTTCATGTCTTCCTCCTCATATGGATTCATGACGCTAACGATATATCGTTACCGTCATGAAAACAAGAGGGCTTTACTCTGCCCCTGGGGCAGGGGGTTTGATGATCGGGTGTTGACGATCACTGAGTTCGGGCGGCGGGCAGGGCTTTCCCACAAGGCCCTGCGGCTGTACGACATGTCTGGGCTGCTCTCGCCCGCCCAGGTGGACCCCGCTACTCGCTACCGCCTGTACGACGAGGAGCAACTGGAGCGGGCCCGCCGGATCAGCGTGTTGCGGCAACTGGACATGCCGCTGGCGACGATCACCGCCGTCCTGGCCGGGTCGGACGAAGAGGCGTCGATCCTGCTGGAGCGGTGGTGGGCCGGCGAGCAGGCAACCGCGGCGGCGCGGGCCTCGACCGTCGAGTACCTGCGCGCCCAGCTTCGCCGTACCGACCGGCCCGGGTTCGCGCCACGACCGGTTCTGGAGCGCGAGGTGACAGACGTGAAGGTCGCCACCATTCGCACCAGGACGAACCAGCAGTTGCTGGTCGGCGTGATCGTCTCACTGACCAGCGAGATCAACGCCTACCTCCTCGACGCAGGCGCCACCCTGACCGGCGGCTCGTGGGTGATCTACCACGACACGATCACGCCGGAGACGGAAGGAACCATCGAGGTCTGCGTGCCGTTCGAGGGGATGGTCGATCCGGCCGGTGCCATCGCGATCCGGGTCGAGCCCGCGCACCGCGAGGCGTACTGCACGATCACGATGGCCGACTGCGCTTACCCGCACATCATGCGCGCCTACGAGGTCGTCTTCGACTGGGCCCGCGCCGCCGGCCTCCCCGACGCCGGCGCCCCCCGTGAGATCTACCGCACCGACTGCCACCTACTCCCCCGCGACGAACCTGCCGTCGACATCGCACTACCCATTCTCGCAAGGAGACCTTGATGGACTACGCGAAGCAGACCCCCTTCAGTGACCCGGGCCCGTACGGGCACTTGTTCGACGCCCTGCCCGACGACATCCCCGCCATCGGCGCCGTCATCCGCAACCTGCTCATCCACTACCGCGGCGGCGGCATCGAGTTCACCGGCGACCGCCTCGCCGAGATCGACAACCGCTGGGTGTCCGCCATCCTCGACGTCGACCAAACCCGCAACGGTACGGCGCTCGCTGTCCCCCGTGAACCTGTCGACCGGGTCGTCGGTTGCTGCCGCGACTACACGCTGCTGTTCGTCTCCGCCCTACGCCACAAGGGCATTCCAGCCCGCAGCCGGATCGGCTTCGCCGTCTACTTCGGCGAAGGCTTCAACTACGACCACGTCGTCGCGGAGTACTGGGACGGCGACCGCTGGGTCATGACCGACGCCCAACTCGACCCCACCGACGACCACCCCTTCAACACCCTCGACATGCCCGCCGGCCCCTTCGTCTCCGCCGCGGAGGTCTGGCGCGACGCCCGCGCCGGCCGCATCGACCCCGACCTGTACGGCGTCCAGCCCGGCCTGACGATTGCCGGCACCGACCCTGACCTGGCGCTCGGCGGCCTCTGGTTCATCCGCACCTACGTCCACTACCAACTCGCCCACCTGATGGGCGACGAGCTCCTCCTCTGGGAATCCTGGGGCAACCTAGGCCCCACGTTCTCCGAATCCGACGCCGCCCGGACCGACGAGCTCGCCGCACTTTTAATTGCCTCCGACAACGAAAACAGCGTCGAGGCCCTGGCCGGCCACTACCCCGCCCTCTCCCCCAAGGGCCAAACCCTCCTCACCTC
>NZ_SMKX01000122.1 GCF_004349055.1 Kribbella antibiotica | reverse complement strand
GTTGGGGGCTGGGGCGGGGAGCAGGGTGGCGGCTTGTTCGGAGACGGAGCCGAGGATGGGGTTGGAGTCGAGGAGGACGACGGCGTCGGCGGGGACGCGGATCTTGACGTCGGCCAAGATGCACCGGACGTCGACGTAGATGTCGTCGTACGGGACGTGGGCCTCGGTGTAGTCGAGCGTCACGTCGCCCAGGACGGCGTGGACCTCTTGGCGCTGGGGGGCGATCCAGTTGCCGAGGCGTTTGGTGTCGGAGAGGAAGACGTTGATCGCCGGGGCGGTGTGGACGGTGCTGCCGGGCTGGGGTGCGGCGGCGGGCGCCGTGGGTTGCGCCAGGCCGTTGGGGAGGTCGGCGGTGAGGGGGACGAGCTCGCCGTACGTCTTGGAGGTGTACAGCGTCTCGAGTCGCTCCTCGAGCTCGAGGTAGGACAGACGGCCCTCGCCGGCGGCGTCGCGGAGGACGTCGGCGACCTCTTCGCGTTCGGCGTCGGACACCCGGCGGCGCAGCGCCGGATCCACCGGTGCCGGTACGGCGTCCTGCGGGCGGTTGTCCTGGGGAACCTCATCCTGTGCCACGTCCAAAACCTTACGCTCGCCGGAGTTCGCTTGCCCTCCGAAACCTCCCCTAGCGACCCCTGATCCAACCCCGGAGATTAGGCTGGATGAGTCCAGTCCACTGTCCATGGAGGTCTAGCGGTGTCCGCCGACTTCACGTACTCCGATCTGCTCCCGTTAGGCCCTGACGACACGGAGTACCGGCTGCTCACGACCGAGGGTGTCAGCACCTTCACGGCGGGCGACCGCACGTTCTTGCAGGTTGAGCCCGAGGTGCTGCAACTGCTCACCGCCGAGGCGATGCACGACATCTCGCACTACCTGCGGACCGCGCACCTCGAGCAGTTGCGCCGGATCATCGACGACCCCGAGGCGTCCGGGAACGACCGGTTCGTCGCGCTCGACCTGCTGAAGAACGCGAACATCTCGGCCGGCGGTGTGCTCCCGATGTGTCAGGACACCGGTACGGCGATCGTCATGGGCAAGAAGTCCGAGGGCGTTCTGACCGGGGCGGTCGACGAGGAGTGGATCAGCCGGGGCGTTTACGACGCCTACACGAAGCTGAACCTGCGCTACTCGCAGATGGCCCCGCTGAACATGTGGGACGAGAAGAACACCGGCTCGAACCTTCCGGCGCAGATCGAGCTCTACTCGACTCCGGGCGAGGGCGATCCGGCGTACAAGTTCCTCTTCATGGCCAAGGGTGGCGGCTCGGCGAACAAGTCGTTCCTGTTCCAGGAGACCAAGGCCGTGCTCAACCCGGCCGGGATGATCAAGTTCCTGGACGAGAAGATCCGGTCCCTCGGTACGGCGGCCTGCCCGCCGTACCACCTGGCGATCGTGGTCGGTGGCACCTCGGCCGAGTTCGCCCTGAAGACCGCGAAGTACGCCTCAGCGCACTACCTGGACGCGTTGCCGACTACCGGTTCGCCGGTGGGGCACGGGTTCCGGGATGTGGAGCTGGAGGAGGAGGTCTTCAAGCTCACGCAGGACTTCGGGATCGGCGCGCAGTTCGGCGGGAAGTACTTCTGCCACGACGTCCGCGTGATCCGCCTGCCGCGGCACGGCGCATCCTTGCCGGTGGCGATCGCTGTCTCCTGCTCGGCCGACCGCCAGGCCCGGGCGAAGATCACGCCGCAAGGTGTGTTCCTCGAGCAGCTCGAGCGTGACCCGGCCCGCTTCCTGCCGGAGACGACCGATGAGCACCTCGACGACGACGCGGACGTCGTACGGATTGATTTGAACCGGCCGATGTCAGAGATCCGCGCCGAGCTCACCAAGCTTCCCGTGAAGACGCGGCTGTCCCTCAGCGGCCCGCTGGTGGTCGCCCGCGACATCGCGCACGCCAAGATCAAGGAGCGCCTGGACGCCGGCGAGCCGATGCCGCAGTACCTGCGCGATCACGCCGTCTACTACGCAGGCCCGGCCAAGACTCCCGAGGGTTACGCCTCCGGCTCCTTCGGCCCGACCACCGCGGGCCGGATGGACGCGTACGTCGACCAGTTCCAGGCGGCCGGCGGTTCGTTCATCATGCTTGCCAAGGGCAACCGTTCCGCGCAGGTCACGAACGCCTGCAAGGCGCACGGCGGTTTCTACCTCGGCTCCATCGGCGGCCCCGCGGCGCGACTGGCTCAGGACTGCATCAAGTCCGTCGACGTGCTCGAGTACGCCGAGCTCGGGATGGAAGCGGTCTGGAAGATCGAGGTCGAGGACTTCCCCGCCTTCGTCGTGGTCGATGACAAGGGCAACGACTTCTTCACCGACACCCGCAAGCCGGTCCCGCTGACTACCCGGCCTAGGTAGGCCCGGACCGCCCCCACTCACCAACTTCGCCGAGCACCCGGTTCGCACGCTCAGCGCGGCGGCCGGGTAGGTGGTTTGGGGAGGTTGGTGAGTGGCTGGGGTCCGCTTCAGCTGACTAGGTGGTCGGCGATCAGCGTGGGCACGGGGGAAGTAGGCGCTGCGGGCAGCGGCCAGTCGGCGGGTGCGCTCCAGGTCCGCCAACCGTCGCTGAACGGCGCCGTCCACGACTCGATGTCCTGTACGGCGTCGTGGGCGGTCGCGGTGATGCGGTCGGCCTCGGCCTGGGTGAAGCGGCCCGCGACGACTGCACCTTCCAGCTCGTCCTCGTCTTTCCACTGGACGACGCGGTCATGGGTGATCCACAGGTCGAGGACGTTGTCGCGGGTGCTGGTGCGACGCCCGGCGAAGTCGCGGGTGTGGAGGAGCTCGAGGTTCACGTACCAGCCGTGGAACCTCCCGTCGGATCCCCAGAAGTGCCAGACAGACCACGGCTTGCCAGTGGGGAGCACCTTCAGGATGCCGGTGCCGCGCCAGGTGTCGAGCTTCAGGGCGCGCGGCTCGGTGAACATGCCGACGGGACCAGCGTGCCGGAGTTCACGGCCGTCGGTCAGCACCGTCTTCAGGATCGGAGTGCCCGGCGCGAGCCAGGCCACCAGACCATCCGCATCGTCGCGAACGACCGTCATCGGCCGCACGGTGGGCAGGTTGTGGTCGTTGGCGTAGACCCACTCGATCGTGGTCCCAGGAGTCCAGTAGGTCACGACTGGGCCGGTCGGGTCATGGACAGTACGTCGAGGGCCGCGTCCAACTGCTCTTCGGTCAGATCGCCCTTCGCCACATGGCCGTTCTCGATCACGACTTCGCGGATCGTCTTGCCCTGCTTGAGCGCACTCTTCGCCACGACGGCCGCGTTCTCGTAACCGATGTAGCGGTTCAGCGGTGTCACGATCGACGGCGACGACTCCGCCAGCGCCCGCGCATGGTCGACGTTCGCGGTGATGCCGTCGACGCAGCGCTCCGCCAGCAGGCGGGACGTGTTGCTGAGCAGGGTGATCGACTCGAGCAGGTTGCGCGCGATCACCGGCAGCATCACGTTCAGCTCGAAGTTGCCGCCGGCACCGGCCACCGTGATCGTGGTGTCGTTGCCGATCACCTGGGCCGCAACCATCAGCGTGGCCTCGCAGATCACCGGGTTCACCTTGCCCGGCATGATGCTCGACCCCGGCTGCAGGTCCGGCAGCGCGATCTCGCCGAGCCCGGCCCGCGGCCCGGAACCCATCCAGCGCAGGTCGTTGCAGATCTTGGTCAGGCTGACCGCGATCGTCTTCAACTGCCCGGACAGCTCGACCAAGCCGTCCCTCGCTCCTTGAGCTTCGAAGTGGTCGAGTGCTTCGGTCAACGACAACCCAGTACGGCGGTTCAGCTCAACAATCACCTTGGCGGCGAACCCAGGCGGAGTGTTGATCCCGGTCCCGACCGCGGTCCCACCCAACGGGAGCTCCGACACCCGCGGCAGCGACGACTGCACGCGCTCCGCACCCCGCCGTACCTGCTGGGCGTAGCCGTTGAACTCCTGGCCGAGCGTCACCGGCGTCGCATCCATCAGGTGCGTGCGCCCCGACTTCACGACCTCGGCGAACTCCGCGCCCTTCCGCGACAACGACGCCACCAGTACGTCGAGTGCCGGCAGGAGCTCGTGGACCACCCCGGCCGTCGCGGCGACGTGGATCGCCGACGGGAAGGTGTCGTTGCTCGACTGCGAGGCGTTGACGTGGTCGTTCGGGTGCACCTCCACGCCCGCCTGGGTCGCCAGTGTCGCGAGAACCTCGTTCACGTTCATATTGGTCGACGTACCGGAGCCGGTCTGGAACACGTCGATCGGGAACTCCGCGTCGTACTCCCCCGCGGTCACCCGGTCGGCGGCGGCCACGATCGCGGCCGCCCGCTCTGCGTCCAGCACGCCCAACTCAGCGTTGACGACGGCGGCCGAGGCCTTGATCTGAGCGAGCGCGTGCACCAGCTCCGGGGCCAGCGGCCGCCCGGAGATCGGGAAGTTCTCCACCGCGCGCTGGGTCTGTGCCCGCCACAGCGCGTCCTTGGGGACCTTGACCTCGCCCATGGTGTCGTGCTCGATCCGGTATTCCACGTTCTCACCCATACCAGTCAGCCTACGTCGCGCCCTGGTAGACGTAGTAGAGCTCTTCTCGCCCCTGCAACCGCACTGGCACCGGCGTCACCTGGCACGCTCCGAACACCACTTCCACCGCACGAGCCAGCGCCGGCGACTCCGACGACGACCACACCGTCAACACCCCGCCGGCCCTGAGCCGTTCCCGGCAGACGATCAGGAAGTCGGCCGAGTAGATCGCCGAATTCTCGTTGTACACAAGGAAGTCCGGGCCGTTGTCCACGTCCAGCAGAATCGCGTCGTACGACGCCTCGTCCGCCGCGGCGATCACTGCCCGCACGTCCCCGACCGCCACCGATACCCGCGGATCGTCGAGTACCGACGGCACCAAGCCGGCCCGCATCCACGCCACCAGCTCCGGCTCGATCTCCGCCACCACCACCGCGCCGAGACGAACATCACGCAACAACGCCCGCACCGTGTACCCCAGGCCCAGCCCACCCACGAGCACCCGCTCAGGCCGCCGTACCGACGCCAACGCCGCCGAAGCCAGCAGCTCCTCGCTCGACGTCTCCACGTCGTCCATCACGAACACCCCGTTGACCCGCAACTCCAGCGCACCATCCTCGCGCCGCCGCAGCAACAGGTCCCCACGCTCCGAATGAGCCCGCGCAATCTCCGTCACGGGCCCATCATCTCGAAGCTGGGGTTAGTACCAGCCCTTGGCCTGGGAGTGGCTCCAGGCGGAGCAGGGGGAGCCGTAGCGGTCCTCGATGTAGTCGAGGCCCCACTTGATCTGGACGACCGGGTTCGTGCGCCAGTCGGCGCCGTACGCGGCCATGCGGTTGCCGGGGAGGGCCTGGGCGATGCCGTACGCCGAGGAGGTCGGGTTGTCGGCGCGGGGGTTCCAGCGCGACTCCTTGTTCCACAGCTTCTCCAGGCAGCTGAACTGGCCCTGGCCCCAGCCGTGGTCGGGCAGCAGGTTCATCGCGATCTGCTTGGGGGTGCCCTCGAACTTCTTCCGCTCGGCATCGCGGCTGGCGCGCTCCTCGCGGGAGCTGCGGTCGGTGTTCTGGAGCGCCTGGTAGCGCTTGAGGGCGGCGTTCTTGGCCACTCTCGCGCGCCAGGCGGCGTCCTGGGACGCCTGCATGTCCATGGCCCGGGCCTCGACCTGGTTGCGGAGCCGGACTGCTTCCTCGGCCTGTTCCTGCTGAGTCAGGATCTGCTGGGTCGGCAGCGGGGCGGCGTGGGCCTTCTCGCTGTTCACGACCGCGAGCTCGGCACGCCCGGAGGCGGAGCTGCTCCCGGCGGAGCTGAAGAGGTCGATACCTGTGACCACGGTGACCACGGCGATCCCTGTCAATGAGAGAGCCGCGACGGAGCGCTTCGCTTTCATCTTTCCTTCCGAGAACCCGACCCCCGTCGGCGTGCAACAGAACCATACTTTGACCTAAACCGAGCGTGATCACAAGCAGGTCACAAGCCTCGGCGCGGCCGCCGCAGGGGCGACCGCGCCGTGGCTGACGAAGTCTTACGCGTGCTTTACAGATAGTGATGAGCGAAGCTCACCATTACTCCTTACATGTCAGTCAGATCTGCAGATCGTCGAGCATCTCGGTGACCAGCGCGGCGATCGGCGAGCGCTCCGAACGGGTCAGCGTGACGTGTGCGAACAGCGGATGGCCCTTGAGCTGCTCGACCACCGCGACCACACCGTCGTGCCGGCCGACGCGGAGGTTGTCCCGCTGGGCCACGTCGTGGGTGAGCACGACTCGTGAGTTCGCGCCGACCCGGGACAGCACGGTCAGGAGTACGTTGCGCTCCAGCGACTGCGCCTCGTCGACGATCACGAACGCGTCGTGCAGCGAGCGGCCGCGGATGTGGGTCAACGGCAGTACCTCGAGCATGCCGCGGTCCATCACCTCTTCGATCACGTCGCCACCGGCCAGCGCACCCAGCGTGTCGAAGACGGCCTGCGCCCACGGCGCCATCTTCTCCGACTCGCTGCCCGGCAGGTATCCGAGCTCCTGGCCACCGACCGCGAAGAGCGGCCGGAACACAACCACCTTCTTGTGCTGGCGGCGCTCCATCACCGCCTCCAGACCGGCACACAGCGCGAGCGCCGACTTGCCCGTACCGGCTCGGCCGCCGAGCGAGACGATCCCGACGTCCGGGTCGAGCAAGAGGTCGAGCGCGACGCGCTGCTCGGCCGACCGGCCGCGGATCCCGAAGGCCTCGCGATCGCCGCGCACCAGCCGGACCCGCTTGTCCGGCATCACCCGGCCGAGCGCACTGCCCCGGTCGGACAGCAGCACCAGCCCGGTATGGGTCGGGAACTCACCGGCCTGCTGAAGCTCCAGCACACCTTCCTCGTACAGGTCGTCGACCACCGCGGTCTCGACCTCGAGCTCGGCCATCCCGGTCCAGCCGGACTCGAAGGTGATCTCGGCGCGGTACTCCTCGGCCACCAGGCCACAGGCCGAGGCCTTGACCCGCATCGGCAGGTCCTTGGAGACCAGCGTGACGTCGCGGCCCTCGGCCTTGAAGTTGCACGCCACCGCGAGGATGCGGCTGTCGTTGTCGCCGAGCCGGAAACCGGCCGGCAGGCTTGCGGGGTCGGTGTGGTTCAGCTCGACCCGGAGGCATCCACCGTTCTCCCCCACTGGCAGGGGTGCGTCCAATCGTCCGTGCTTGATCCTGAGATCGTCGAGCAGGCGTAGTGCGGTGCGCGCGAAGTAGCCGAGCTCAGGATGATGCCGTTTGGCCTCCAATTCGGTGACGACGACCACCGGGACGACCACCTCGTGCTCGTCGAACCGCAGCATCGCATGCGGATCCGACAGGAGCACCGAGGTGTCCAGCACAAAAATGCGCTGGTCCGGTGTGGATGAGGTACTTGACGTCTTGGCGTGGGTGGCAGCCATGTCGCACGTCCTCTCGGGCCGCAGCGTGCACCACGCCCGGCCCACCAGTGTTAGGTGTTGGACCGGGAGTCGGGAATCAGCAAGACCGAGATTGAGACCGAGACAGAACGTCTCAGGTACTCCGTTCTACCCCTGAGCGGGGTAACCGGCTGGCGAACGATTCTCAAGCTGATCGCACCTCCCGTAACGGCCGGCTTCCCCTCCGACCATCACTGTTCAGAGTAGGAGGGTCCCGCAAACCCCGCAGCCCGACACGCCCGGCCACGGGGTTAACAGGGTGTTACACGTTCCCCCCACCCGGGGGATCCCGTTCACCCCGCGGAGTGATCCGGTACGACGGCGTCCCGGCCGACGCTGATGACATGCGGAAGAACTGGCCGGTCGTCACAGCGTTGTGGTCGTTCGCCTACGGGGCATTGGGGATCTACTGGTCGCTCGGAGGCGCCGGCTACCCGTTCGCCGACGTGGCGGACGACCGGAGTACGGGATCGGTACTGGAAGGCGCCTCAGTGGCCGTTGTAGGGCCAGTGATGGCAGTCGTGGGTCTCGGAGGCGCCGTACTGACCGTGGTCATGGCGTATCGGCGGCCTCGTGGTTGGTTGCTGCAGACAATCGCCGCCGTCCTGGCGGTCGGGCTCGCCCTGGTGATTCCGGACTACACACCGCTCGCCGTCCTGGCACTGTCCCCGGCGCTACTGGTGTTTGCCTTCACGGGGGTTCCGGGTGCACAGGGCGGGCTTGGTGATGTCTTGTACTGGCATCGGGTCAACCTGCTGCTCTTATTCGCCGGCGGCCTCCTGTGGGCGGCCACCGCAGTCGCGTACCACCGCCGCAGCCGCTCCGCGTGTGCCTCCTGCGGCCGCAGCGACCGGCCGGCACCGTCCTGGACCACACCGGAGTCAGCGCTGCGTTGGGGACGTGTGGCGGTCGGCGTGGCCGTGGTTGCGAACCTGCCGTACGAGGCCACCCGGATCGCCTGGTTCTTCGGCTGGCCGCTCGGTATCAGCGCCGACTTCCACCGGATGATGGCCGACACCCCCGGCATGCTGGAGCTGGGCCTCAGCCTGGCTGTGATGGCCATCGGCGGCAGCATCCTCACGCACGGTCTGGTGCACCGCTGGGGTGAGGTCTATCCGCGCTGGATCTGGTTCAAGGCCGGCCGCCGGATCCCGCCGCGGCTTGCGCTCATCCCCGCAGCGGTCGTGGCCGTCGTACTGATTCCTGCTGGCCTGATGAACGCCCAGTTGCCGCTGGACGGCGACAACTGGGCGGTGAACGCACCAGGCATTCTCTGGATCGTCTGGGGCGCAGCACTCGGCACGGCGACCTACGCCTACTACCTCAGACGCCGTACGGCGTGTGTGCGCTGCGGGCGGTCAACGGATCGGCTGGGCATCCAACCTGATATTGTCGACCGCCCAGTACCAGTTGTTCCGCGCGTCGTAGATCCGGAACCGTAGTGTCACCGCACGGGCACCAGCCGGTACGGCGAACTCCTTCCGGATCTCCTTGTTCTCGACATCACCGCCGGCGTTGTCGTTACCGGTCGCGTCGCTGCTGTAGCGCAGGAGCTCGACCGGAGCACCGGTGTCGAACGTGGCGGTGACTGCGACCTTCTGCGGGGCCTCCTGGCGATAGTGCGAGTCGAACACCAGGTACAGCTTCGCCGTACCCGCGGAGAGCGTCACGGCGGGCGACACCAGTGTGGAGTCGTACGCACCGCGGCCGGAGGCACCGTCCAGGTCGTCCCAGTCGTCCGGGTCCGCAACGGCGAGCACACCGAGGCCCAGCTTGAACAGGTCTCGATCCTGACCACCAGTGCTGTGCATCCGCTTGGTCATGAACGTCCAGCCCTGCAGGTCCTTCGGCCCCTGCGGCATCCCCGGAGCGTTGACCACCGACCAGCCCGCGGGCGGAGTCGGCGTCCACCCGAGCAGCCCGGCCGGAGCGGGACGCTCAGCCGCGACCTGCAGCTTGTCGGCCAGCGACTCGAAGTCCTCGTCCAGCAGGTGCCCAGTCATCACCGGAGCCACCAGCGGAGTGACCGTCCGCTCAACCGCCACCGGCCACCCGCGAGCCTTGCCCTGTACGACGACCTTCAGCAGCCGCGGGTCGGCACTCGTCAGACCGGCCGGTGCGGTCACCTCCCACGACGCAGTCGCGTTCTGGCCGACACCGATGGACACCGGCGCCGGGCTCACCACCTTCGACGCCCACCCAGCCGGTACGGCGAGAGCCGCGGTGACTGCGGTGACGTCGTCGGCCGCAGTGAACTTGGCGGTCAGCGTGGTGGTCTTTCCGGGGACAACCACCGGGTCGTCGATCGTGGACGACGGCTTGGCCAGTTCGATCGCGATCCCCAGCACCGGCGCGATCCGCGGAATCGCAGCAGCCTCCGCAAGAGCCAACCGGTCGCCTGAACGACCTTGGAGCAGCAGACGAACTCGGCGCAGGTCGTTGTCCGTCGTACCAGCCGGAGCGGTGAGCAGCCAGGTGGCCAGCGCCTTCTGACCGGCCGCCAGGGACGTGGGCGGTGCGATGACCGCGTGCGCGGTCCAGCCGGCCGGGAGATCGAGTACGGCGTGCAGACCGGTCACCTTGGTGTCAGCGGCGAACTGCGCGGTCAGCAGGGTCGGGAGGCCCGGCACGATGCTGGTGCGGTCCCCGGTCAGTGGCGCCGGCAGGTTGAGCCAGGCGATGACCGGATCGGGTAGTCCGAGCGCGGGGTCGGTCTTGCCTGCGCGGCGCGACGGCAAGCGACCGGCCTGGCGGCGCAGGAAGTACGGATCACCGTCAGCGGTGACAGCGACGTCGTACCAGCCGTGTGAGCCGATGCGGACCGGCACCTCGCGGAACTGACCAGCTGGGACGCGGACCTCGCGGATACCTTCACCGTAGGCCAGATCACCCACCTGGAACGTCTGCGAGCGCCGGGTGCTGTTGGAGAGCTTGGCGAGCATCACTCCGGCCCTGGGGAGCAGCTCGACGTTCAGATCGCCGTTACGGCCACGCAGGTGCCAGAGCGCGCCAGCAGGGCCATGGACACGCAGATCAAAGCCGGTCGCGCCGAAGGACCACTCATCGGACAGGTGACTGTCCCCACCGACGGTGTAGTTCCGGGGCGCAACCCCCGGCTCGGGGTAGACCGCCAGCACCGCGGCCTGATCGCCGTTGTTGCCGAACCCGAGCTCGACCTTCCCGCGGCGGATGCGGCTGGTGAGGGTGAGTGCGTACGGCAGCGGCCGCAGCGTCTTGGTCCCGCGCCGCTGACGCGGCAGTACCTGCGGAATCGGCACAGTCGGCGCGGGCCGCAGCGCAGCATCGTCACTCTTCTTACGGTTGCCGCTGGTGTCCGGCAGCGTCGGCCAGGCCGGGTCCTCACCAGAGAAGTCGAAGGCCGACACCAGGTCGCCGGTGATCGCCCGGCGCCACGGGCTGATGTTGGGCTCGTGGACGCCGAACCGGCGCTCCAGGAACTGGATGACCGAGGTGTGGTCGTAGACGGTCGAGTCAACCGCGCCACCACGGCTCCAGGGCGACACCACGAGCATCGGCACCCGGATACCGAGGCCGAGCGGCGTCGGACCGGCGGTCCGGGTCTCACCGGTCGGCAGCGTGTCCACCCAGGCCCCGTTCACCCGGTACTGACCACGCTGGTTCACCAGCCGGTACGCCGTACTGCCGTTAGCGCTCTTGACCTGGACGACCAGCTCGCCGTCGGTGCTGACCGTGCTCTTGCCGCGGCCGTTCCCCAACGGCGGCACCGGCGGCAGGTCGTGGTCGAAGAAGCCACCGTGCTCGTCGTAGTTCAGGATGAACGCCGTCTTCGCCCAGACCGCCGGGTTGTCAGCCAGCGCGGACAGGAGCTGTGCGGTCAGGTGCTCACCGTTCGGCGGGGTGTAGGCGGCATGCTCGGAAAGAGCCGCCGGAGCGACCAGCCAGGACACCTGTGGCAGCTTGTCCGCCTGGACATCCGCTGCGAACTCCTTCACCAGCGCAGCGCCCATCGCGAACGGGTCGCCGGACTGGCTGCCGTCGCCGACCATCCGCATCCCGCGCTCGTACAGCGACTCGCCCGGCTTCGCCTTCACGAACGGCGTGAACCAGGCCAGCGCGTTGTCGTCGAAGTTGTCCAGCGCCTGGTAGGTCTTCCACGAAACCCCGGCCGCTTCCAGACGTTCGGCGTACGTCGTCCATTCGTACCCACCGGAGATCTCGGTGTTGTCGTAGACCGGCAGGTCGCGAACCGTGCCACCGGAGGTGCCGGTCATGAAGTGCTCGCGGTTCGGGTTGGTGCTGGTCTCGATCGAGCAGTGATAGGCGTCGCAGACGGTGAAGACCGAGGTGAGTGCGTCGTAGAACGGCATATCGGCCGGCTCGTAGAAACCCTGGCCGAGCCAGCCGCTGCTGCGCCGGGTCACATACCCGTCCGCGATGCCGTCGGCCCGCGCGCCCATCGACGTGGTGTAGCCGAAGTCGGCCGCACCCTGGCGGTAGGCGTTGGTGTGCGCGGCGTTCATGCTGAACGGCGCCAGCCAGCCCTCAAGCCGGGACGGGTCCGGCTGGAAGCCGACCGGCAGGCCGTTGACGCCGCGGACGCCGGTCCGGTCGCCGAAGCCGCGGACACCGGCGGTGGTGCCGAAGTAATGGTCGAACGAGCGGTTCTCCTGCATCAGGATCACCACGTGCTCGATGTCCTCGAGCCGGCCGGGGCGGGCCGGTGCGGCGAGGGCTTGCTGGAGGCTGGACGGCAGTGCGGCCAGAACGGAGGCGCCGACGGCACTGCCGAGCACCGTACGGCGGGAAACGGTGGTCATCCCCCGAGGCTCCGCAGCGCAAGCGAAGACCCCGTGAACATCAGGTGTTCACGAGGGCGAAATTGGTCCGGACAACTGGTTAATTGGTCCGGACCTATTCACTTCACGTCCCGAAGCGGCGCTCGCGCTGGGCGTAGCTTCGGACTGCGCGGAGGAAGTCGACGTGCCGGAAGTCCGGCCAGAGGGCTTCGCAGAAGTAGAACTCGCTCAGGGCGCTCTGCCAGAGCAGGAACCCGCCCAGACGCTGCTCACCGGACGTCCGGATGACCAGATCCGGGTCCGGCTGGCCCTTGGTGTAGAGGTGCCGGGCGATGTGCTCGACGTCGACGCGCTCGGCCAGCTCCTCGATCGAGATGCCCTGGGCGGCCTCTTCGAGCAGCAGCGAGCGGACGGCATCGGCCAGCTCGCGGCGGCCGCCGTACCCGACGGCGACGTTGACGATCATGCCGTCGCTGTCCTGGGTGGCGGTCTCGGCGCGCTTGAGCGTCTCGGCGGTCGCACTCGGCAACAGGTCCAGCGCGCCGACCGGATGGATCCGCCAGCGGCCGATCGCGGTCAGCTCGTCGACGGCCTGCTCGATGATCCGCAGCAGCGGCTCGAGCTCGTCGGCCGGCCGGGTCAGGTTGTCGGTCGACAGCATCCAGACCGTGACCACCTTGACGCCGACGTCGTCGCACCAGTGCAGGAACTCGGTGATCTTGCTCGCCCCGGCCTCATGGCCGTGCGACACCGGGTTGCCGGCCGAGCGGGCCCACCGCCGATTGCCGTCGATAATGACGCCGATGTGCCGCGGAATCCGCTCCGGCGGCAGCGAACGCTGCACGCGGCGCTCGTAGATCATCATCAGCGCGTCGCGCAGTTTCTGCTTGCCGGGTGTCTGCATGAGCAGGTCTTCGCCTCCAGGTCCTCACCAATGAGGCTAGCCCAGATCAGGCCGCGAAAGGGACTCCGAACTTTTCACTTGCGCGCAGCATCGTAGACACCGGAGTTGGTGCGGCACACTGGTGACGTCGCCTACATTCATCCTTCCGGAGGATGAACCTACGGTTCCGTAGGTTACGGTTGAGTAGGTATCCGCAGCCTGGCTCTTCGAAAGGACGGCGATGACCACTTCCAGCTCCCAGCCCCAGGAACTTGGCCATGGATTGTCCGGCCGGCTCGGGCAAGCGCTCAAACCGAAGCTGCGCGGCTGGCTGCACGCCGGCACGTTCCCGCTGGCCACCGCGGGCGGCATCGTCCTGATCTGCCTGGCGCCGCACTCGACCGCGCGCTGGGCCGCCGTGGTCTACACGATCGGCGCGATGCTGCTGTTCGGCATCTCCGCGCTCTACCACCGCTTCTACTGGGGTGCGACCGGCGAGGCGATCCTGCGCCGGCTCGACCACAGCAACATCTTCCTGCTGATCGCCGGCACCTACACCCCGCTCGGGATGCTGCTGCTGAGCGGCAACGACCGCATCCTGATGCTCAGCCTGGTCTGGGGCGGCGCGACGCTCGGCATCCTGTTCCGGGTCTTCTGGGTCAGTGCACCGCGTTGGCTCTACACCCCGATCTATCTGGCCATGGGCTGGGTCGCGGTCTTCTGGATGGGCGACATCTACCACCACGGCGGTGCGGCGGTCGTCACGCTGATCGCGGTCGGCGGCCTGCTCTACTCGATCGGCGCGGTGGTCTACGGCCTCAAGCGCCCGAACCCGTCACCGCGCTGGTTCGGCTTCCACGAGATCTTCCACGCGCTGACCGTGGCCGCCTTCATATGCCACTACATCGCCGTCAGCATCGTGACCTATCAGTCCTGATCTTTCAGGCCTGATCTGAAGGCTGGCTGAAGGGTCCGGAGCGACTCTGAACCATGAGCACCGTGCAGGCACTGACCGCCGACGAACTGACCGAACTGGGCCGCGCTGTCACCGGCCTGCCCACCGCATGTATCGGTGACCTCCGGTTCGAGGTCGTCGACTATCCCATCGGGACCCCCACGACCGCAGGGCTCTACCGCGCCTTCGGTACGGCGGATGGCGTCGGCTGGTCGTGTTTCGTCAAGCAGCTCCAGTCGGTGCGGCATTGGCCGCTGCTCGACGTCGTCGTACCGGAGCCATTCCGTGCGGAGTTCGTCCGGAACCTGCCGTGGCAGCTGGAGATCGCAGTCCACCGCAGCAACCTCGCGGACTTGCTCCCTGAAGGCATGCGCCTACCCAAGGCCTACCGGATCGACCTGTACGACGACGACGACCGCGGCACGCTGTGGATGGAGAACGTCATCCCGGAGCCAGGTCCGTGGCCGATCAGCCGGTTCGAGCGAGCGGCGTACCTGCTCGGTCGGCTGTCGGCGCGCAGGCAGCCTCACCTGGTCGAACCGCTCCTCCCCCGGACCGGTGTGACCACGCCGGGCATCGCCCTGCGGTACTACACCAACGGCCGGGTGATGCAGGACGCCCTACCAGCCATCGAGGCCTGGGACCACCCGCTGCTGGGCACGGTGGACGATCACAACCTGCGGGAGGACCTGCTCACGCTCGGCGCGCGAGTGCCCGCCGTACTGGATGCACTGGACGCATTGCCGCAGTGCTATCAGCACGGGGACGCGAGTCCACAGAACCTGCTGGTACCGCAGGGGAGCCCGGATGAGTTCGTGGTGATCGACTGGGGCTTCGACTGCCCACAAGCCGTCGGGTTCGACCTGGGGCAGCTGCTGATCGGGCTGGCGCACGCTGGTGAGCTCTCGGCGGATGCGCTGCCCGTTGTGCACAAGGTGATCGTGGAGGCATTCCGGACCGGTCTGGCCGAGGAGGGAATGCAGGTGACCGAGGAGCAGGTGCTCTACGGCTACCTGGGTTCGCTGTGCGCCAGAGCCACGTTCACTGCACTGCCGCTGAGTGAGCCGGCCACACCCGCGCTGTTCGAGCAGCGAGTGCAGCTGACGAGAGCACTCGTGGACCTGGTCGCCACAGTCGTTTAGATTTCAGTCGCGTCTCAGCTGCAACGAATCGGGGCGAATCGGGTATCCATAGTGCGTGAGGAACCCGAAGAGCAGTTACGCAGCCATCGCCGTACTCGCCGGACTGGTTCTGACGGGGTGCGGCAGCGAAGGAATCTCCGACCCCGGTCAGACCGGTGACACGACTCCGACCCCCAGTACGCCGTCAGTGACCGAGTCGACTCCGGTTGGTGTCGGACTGCCGATGACGATCACTCGCACCGGTGGTTTCGCCGGCTTCGACGACCAGGTACTGATCGACGCCGACGGTGTTGCCACGGTGAGCTCACGCGGCAAGGAGACGGTCCGGTGCAAGCTGGACCCGACTGTCCTGACGCCGCTGGCCTCCGCAGCGCAGCAGGTCGACTGGGCGAGTGTGACCTCGACCAAGCCGACGGCGCGCCACCCCGACGACATGATCATCGCGGTCAGCGCCAACGGCAAGCTCGCCCGGCTCGACGACCCGCAGCTGAAGCCGCTGACGGCCTCGGTGAGCAAGCTGCTCACCGAGGCCAAGATCCCGCCAGGGAATCTCTGCAAACCTCTCTAAGGAACGAGAACCGCGGCGTCGTCGATCACGAAGCTCGTCTGCAGTGACGAATCCTCGGCGCCGAGGAACTTCACGGTGACCGTCTTGCCCTTGTAGGCAAGGAGGTTGAAGGTCTTCTCCGTGTACGTCGTGTTCTTGTTCAGGTTCGAGTACGTCGCCAGCGTGGTCGTGGTCGACCCATCGACGATCTGCACCTTCACCGTGTCGTAGACCGTCGACGTGGTGGTCTCGGCGGTGTCGATCCGGACCCAGAACGCCAGCGTGGCCGAGGTGACCGTGGCCGGGATGGCGACCGCCTGACCGGTGTTGCCGGTGCCGGTGACGCCCTTACCGCCCAGCCACGCCTTCCAGGTACCGGTACGAGCCGGCTTCGAGGTGCTGCTGGTGACGACGCCCGACGTACCGGTCCAGTTGCTCGCGCCGGACTCGAAGCCCGGGTTGAGCAGCAGGTTCGTCCCACCCGGGGGCGGGCCGCTGCCGTAGTCCTTCTGCGCGTAGTTCCAGATCATGTGGCCGATGGCATCGATCTGGCGGTCCAGCGACGTCAGGTTCAGGTTGGTGATGGTGTCGCACGCCCGGTGGTAGCAGGCGTCGAACGCCTGACCGGCCGTGCCACCCCACTTGGTGGCCTGTGCCGACGACTTGGTGCCCTCGGCACCGGAGAACGTTCCGGCGGTCGGGATCCCGAGCGAGCGGAACGCCGCGTGGTCGGAACGGCCCTGTACGTCGATGAATTCGGTCTGCACGCTCTTGCTCGTGAAGTACGTGACCAGGTCGTCGCGCGCACCGTTGCCGGCCGGGTTGTCGTCGTACACGAAGTAACCCGGGTTCGGCGACGCGATCATGTCGAAGTTCAGGTAGAGCTCGACCTTGTCCCGCTCAGCGGCGGGGAGGTTGTTGACGTAGTACTTGGACCCGAGGAGACCGAGCTCCTCGGCACCCCAAAAACCGAAGCGCAGACGGTTCTTGGGAGTCTGGCCGCTGGCGGCGTAGGCGAGCGCGGTCTCCAGGACACCCGCACTACCCGTGCCGTTGTCGTTGATGCCCGGACCGGCGCTGACGCTGTCCAGGTGCGAACCGGCCATCACGACGTGGCTCGCGTCGCCGAACGGCCATTCGGCGATCACGTTGTACGACGTACCGGCCGAGGTGGAGAACGACTGCAACGTGGTGGTGTAGCCGGCCGCGTCGAGCTTGGCCTTCACCCAGTCGGCGGAGGCCTTGTAGCCGGGGCGACCGGTGTAGCGATTTCCGCCGTTGCTGGTGGCGATCGACTGGAACTGGTCCAGGTGAGCCTTGGTGTTGGTCACCGAGATGTCCGGCGAGACGACCGCAGCAATGTCGGTAGCGGTGGCGGAGGCAAGGTTGCCGGGGACAACGAGCGCTCCGGCGGCGAGGGCGGCGCCGAGAGCAGCCGCAGACAAGGATTTACGCATGGGGACTTTCTCCTTGCTTACAAAGGAAGGTCCGGGGGCGAGCCATTGGGCAATGGCCCGCCCCCGGACCTCGAGTGTCAGTTCCTACTTGTTGCTACTAGCAAGCAGCGGTGCCGGCCGGGGCATTGATCCCGGCGAAGGCGCGCTGCACCGCGAGGCACTGGGCCGAACCGGCGCCGTACAGCTCCTTGGCGGAGGTGATGGCACCGTTACGGGCGGCCGCGTAGTTGGAACCCGAGCTGAGCTTGGTGGTCAGCGTGCGGTACCAGACCTTGGCGGCCACGTCACGACCCGCACCGACGAACGTGGTGCCGTTGCAGGAGGTGCTGGTGTAGCTGACACCGTTGATGGTCTTGGTGCCGGTGCCCTCGGAGGCCAGGTAGAACCAGTGGTTCAGCGGGCCCGAGGAGTAGTGCGGGTCCAGGTTCTTGGTGCCGGTGGTCCAGCAGTCCTGGCTTCCGCGACCGTCCTTCGACGGCTTGTCCATGTAGCGCAGCGGCGTACCGTTGCCGTTGATGTTGATCTTCTCGCCGATCAGGTAGTCACCCTTGTCGGTGGCGTTGTTCGCGGAGAACTCGACCATGGTCCCGAAGATGTCCGAGGTGGCCTCGTTCAGGCCGCCCGCGTCACCGGAGTAGTTCAGGTTGGCGGTCGCCTCGGTGACACCGTGGCTCATCTCGTGACCCGCGACGTCGATGGCGGTCAGCGGCTTGGTGTTGCCCTGGCCGTCGCCGTACGTCATCTGGGTGCCGTCCCAGAACGCGTTCACGTACGCGTTGCCGTAGTGGACCCGCGAGCGGGCGCCGACACCGTTGTTGAAGATGCCGTTCCGGCCGTGAACGTTCTTGTAGTAATCCCACGTCAGCTGCGAACCGTAGTGAGCATCCACACCGGCCGTCTGGCGGTTGGACGCCAAACCGTTGCCCCAGACGTTGTCGGCGTCGGTGAACAGCGTCCCGGTGCCGGAAGATCCGCCGTTGAGGTCGGTGGTGCTGTTGCCACCGCGGGCGGTGTCCTTCAGCTGGTAGCTGCCCGAGGTACCGATCGAGACCTGACCGGCGTACATCGAGTTGCCGGTACCGGTCTTGACCTCGTCGTCGGAGTCGAGCAGTGCACCGGTCTTCGCGTCGAAGAACGCGTGCAGCACCGACGGGGTCTGGTCGGCCTTGACGCCGCTGGTGACGACCTCGTAGGCCAGCACCGGCTTGGTCTCGCTCACGAAGATGACCAGGTCACCCTTGTTGGCGGTGGCCTTGAAGCCGGCTGCCTTGGCGCCCTTCGCCAGGGCGGCCGCCTCCGACAGCGCAGGCTTGACCGACGTCAGCCCCACGGTCTTGGCGTTGCGGTTGTACGTGACCTGGCTGACGGTGCCGGCCGCGTCGCGCTTGACGATGAAGTCACCGCCGACGACCTTGAGGCCGTTGAAGGTGCGGTCGTAGCGGACGAACTCGGTGCCGTCGGCATCCTTCACGACATCCTTGACCTTCAGGACCTCGCCCTTGCCCAGGCCCAGGGCCTCGGCGGTCTTCGCGGCCAGCACCTGCTCGGACTTGACCGCGGACGGCTGGTCGAAGCCGGAGGCCGGCAACGGCGCTGACGCCAGCTGAGCGCCGGCGGGAGCGGCCACCATGGCGGCGGCGGCGATGACGGCGAAGGCTCCGACAGAAGTTACTCGCTTCAAGACAGCTCTCCTCACAATGTGGTCGCTGAATGGGCGCAGCGGCCAGGGCGGTGGAATTGCGCGTCCTTGACACAGGGGAAATTCGGGGGGTCCGGGGGCCGCTCAGGGCCCCCGGACCCGGGGTACTGACTTAGCCGATCAGCGACGCGTCGTCGACGACGAAGCTGCTCTGCAGCGAGGAGTCCTCGTTGAAGAGGAACCGCACCGTGACCGTCTTGCCGGAGTAGGCCCCGACGTTGAAGGTCTTCTGCGTGTACGTCGTGTTCTTGTTCAGGTTCGAGTACGTCGCCAGCGTGGTCGTGGTCGACCCGTCGATGATCTGAACCTTCAGGGTGTCGTACACCGTCGAGGTGGTGGTCTCGGTGGTGTCGATCCGCAACCAGAACGAGAGCGAAGCGGACGGGTTGCCGGCCGGGATGGCAACGGACTGACCGGTGTTGCCGGTGGCCGTGACGCCCTTGCCGCCCAGCCACGCCTTCCAGGTACCGGTACGAGCCGGCTTGGAGGTGCTGCTGGTGACGATGCCGGCAGTGCCGGTCCAGTTCGTACCGCCCTCGAAGCCACCGTTCAGCAGTCGCTCAGAGCCCTGCGGCGGCTGGACGGTGCCACAAACGGCGGCGCCTGCCGGGACGGAGATACCGCTGAACGCGGCGGCGATGCCCTTGCACTCGGCCGAGTCGTTGCCGTACAGCTCCTTGGCGGAGGTGATGGCGCCTTCGCGGGCGTCGAGGTAGGTGCTGCCCGAGCTGAGCTTGGTGCTCAGCGTGCGGTACCAGACCTTGCCGACCACGTCGCGGCCGATACCGGCGAAGGTGGTGCCGTCGCAGGCGGTGCTGGTGTAGGTGACACCGTTGATGGTCTTGGTGCCGGTGCCCTCGGAGGCCAGGTAGAACCAGTGGTTCAGCGGACCGGAGGAGTAGTGCGGGTCAGCACCGCCGACCGAGCTGCTCCAGCAGTCGTACGAACGACCGTCCTTGTTCGGCTTGTCCATGTAGCGCAGCGGCGTACCGTTGCCGTTGATGTTGATCTTCTCGCCGATGAGGTAGTCACCGACGTCGCTGGAGTTGTTCGCGGAGAACTCGACCAACGTGCCGAAGATGTCCGAGGTGGACTCGTTGAGGCCGCCCGCGTCACCGGAGTAGTTCAGGTTGGCGGTCGCCTCGGTGACACCGTGGCTCATCTCGTGACCCGCGACATCGATCGACGTCAGCGGCTTCGTGTTGCCCGCGCCGTCGCCGTACGTCATCTGGGTGCCGTCCCAGAACGCGTTCACGTACGCGTTGCCGTAGTGCACCCGCGACCGTGCGCCCTGACCGTTGTTGAAGATGCCGTTGCGGCCGTGGACGTTCTTGTAGTAGTCCCACGTCAGCTGCGAACCGAAGTGCGCGTCGACGCCGGCGGTCTGGCGGTTCGCCGGCGCACCAGTTCCCCAGGTGTCGTCCGGGTCGGTGAAGATCGTGCCGTTACCGGAGGTGCCGCCGTTCAGGTCCGTGGTGTTGTTGCCACCGCGGCTCGGGTCCGACAGCGAGTAGCTGCCCGAGGTGCCGATGCTGACCGTGCCGGAGTACATCGAGTTTCCGGTACCGGTCTTGATCTCGTCGTCCTGAGCGAGCACCGCGCCGGACTTGGCGTCGATGAACGAGTGCAGGACCGACGGGGTCTGGTCGGCCTTGACGCCGGTGGTGACGACCTCGTACGCGAGGACCGGCTTCGACGGAGTCACGAAGACGACCAGCGTCCCCTTGTTACCGGTGGCCTTGAACTTGGCGGCCTGCGCACCCTTGGCGAGCGCGGCCGACTGGGACAGCGTCGGCTTGGTCGCGACACCAACGGCCTTGGCGCCGTAGTTGTACTTCACCTGTCCGACGGCCTCACCCTTGCGCTTCACGATGAGGTCACCGCCGACGACCTTGAGGCCGTTGAAGGTGCGGTCGTAGCGGACGTACTCGGTGCCGTCGGCATCCTTGACGACGTCGCGCACCTGGAGCTTCTCGCCACTGGCCAGGCCAAGGGCATCGGCCGTCTGCGCGGTCAGCGCTTGTTCGGCCTGTACGGCGGCCGGCTGGTCGAAGCCGGATGCCGGGAGCGGTGTCGCACGGCCAGCCGCACCGGCGGGCGTGCCGGTGAAGCCCGCAGCCAGTCCAGCTGCTGCGACGATGGCCACCGCCCCTGCTGATGTCAGTCGTTTCAAGACAACATCTCCTCACGGTGTGGTCGCTGTTTGGGCGCAACGACCAAATTCAGTTGGGGACGCCGGATGTTCTGGCCCATCAGTGCCACTGCTCACTTGTGACACTGTGTGTCAGGACATGCGATTTCTGTTACATCCGACTGAGGGAGGACTCTCGTCTGCGGCAGGCCCCGAGTCAAGCGATTGCGGCGAAATGGCAGGGAAAACCCGCATTGCCCACGATGGTCAGCGAAGTTGCTCGCGCAAAGCGCCAGGCGCGGAAACCGGCAATTTGCACGTGAATTTCTGACACACATAGGCCGCCGCTTGGTTATCAACCAACGGGCGATCGAGCATCAGCGGTACGGCGAGATCGGGCGCTCCCTGGACGATCGCCGTACCCCACGGGGCCTCGGTGAACGCGACCTTCAGCAGCTCCGGCGAGCGGCCCGCGATCGCGATCTCAAGGGGTCCGGCGGCGATCGTTTCGGCCACTGCGAGCGCGCGGCCGGCAAACCGGGGCGCGCGGGCCGCAATCGTCGCCGAGGCGCTCAGCGCCTGCTCGGCCGCGGTCTCATACCGGACTGATCCGGTCAGGCCGGCGAGGGTCGTGAACGCCTCCGCGGCCAGGCTCACGCCGGACGGGCTCGCGTTGTCGGTCGGGTCCTGCGGACGCCAGACCAGCTCCTCGGCATCGGCGGCCGTGTCGAAATAAGCGCCATCAGCAACGAACTGCTCGAGAGCCCGGTCCAGCAAGGACTGTGCGGTCTCGAAATACTCGAGATCACCGGTGACACCGAACAACGTGAGGCACCCCTGCGCGTACGCCGCATAGTCCTCGAGCACGCCGTGCGCCGTACCGGAGACGCCGTCCCGCGAGGTCCGGTGCAGCCGTCCGGTGGCGGGGTCGAGATGGACCGCCCGGATCAATTCAGCCGCCTTTGCCGCCGCCTCGACGTACTCGGGCTGGTCGAAAATGATGCCGGCGCGGACGAGCGCGGTGATGGCCAGACCGTTCCAGGCGGCGACCACTTTGTCGTCGCGGCCGGGGTAGGTGCGGCCGCTGCGGGCCTGCCGGAGCTGGGCCCGAATCCGCTGCCAGCGGTCGGCGTCGTCGGGGTCCTGGCGGAGCTGGAGAACCGAGGATCCGAGCTCGAAAGTGCCGGTCACCGCACAGAGTTCGACGACCCAGGCGGCGTCCTCGGCGGACAGCACGGCCTGGATTTCGGCCGGGGTCCAGACGTAGAACTTGCCTTCTTCGCCCTCGGTGTCGGCGTCGAGAGCGGACGCGAATCCGCCTTCCGGCGTCCGGAGTTCCGTGAGGAGGAACTCGGCCGTCTCTTCGACGATCCGGCGGGCCAGCGGCTCCCCCGAAATTGCCCACCACTGGGTATACACGTCGAGCAGGAGGGCGTTGTCGTACAACATCTTCTCGAAATGCGGGACGACCCACTGGCCGTCGACCGAGTAGCGCGCGAAACCACCGGCCAGCTGGTCATACATTCCGCCCCGAGCCATCCGCACACAGGTCGCCGCAGCCATCCGGAGCGCGTCCCGCGAACCGGTCCGCCGGTGATGCCGGAACAGGAAGTCGAGGACCATCGACGGCGGGAACTTGGGCGCTCCCCCGAACCCGGCATCGACCGAGTCGAAGTCCTTCTTCAACAGCTCCGCAGCCTGCGCCAGATCGATCTCGCCACCCGCCGCCTGCTGCCGTGCACCCAACTGCTCGACGACCCGGCGGCCGATCCCGTCGATCTGGTCCCGCTTCGACCGCCAGGCCTCGATCAGCGACTCCAGCACCTGCCGGAACGACGCCATCCCGTGGCGGGCGTCCTTGGGGAAATAGGTGCCGCAGAAGAACGGCTTCGCGTCCGGCGTCAAGAAGACCGACATCGGCCAACCGCCCTGCCCCGTCATCGCCACGGTCGCCGCCATGTAGATCGCATCCACGTCCGGGCGCTCTTCGCGATCAACCTTGATACTCACGAAGTTCTCGTTCAGGTACTGCGCCGTCGCCTCGTCCTCGAACGACTCGTGCGCCATCACATGACACCAGTGGCAGGCCGAATACCCCACCGACAAAAACACCGGTACGTCGCGCTCCCGCGCCTCCGCGAACGCCGCCTCGGACCACTCCCGCCACGCAACCGGGTTCTCGGCATGCTGCCGCAGATACGGGCTGGTACTACGGCCGAGCTCGTTCACGGGGGTCATGCCCCAACGTTAAGCCGTCTGGCTGAGGGCCACGGACAGGCCCAGGGCGAGGGCCATGATGACGAGTTCGAGGCCGACGATCTGCCAGAACGGGATGTTGCGTTCGAGGAGGTTGCCGGTGGCTCGCTGGCGGCTGAGCCGGGCGGCGGCGATCAGCACGGCGAACGCAAGCACCTTGACGATCAGCAGGACGCCGTACGCGTCCGAAGTGAGGACGTCGAGGACGCCGCCCCAGCCATCGCCCTTGGCGGCGAGGCGGCCGGCGGCGCTGATCAGGCCGCTGGCGACCAGGGCGATCGAGGAGACGTAGGCGACCTCGTTGTAGCGATCGAGGACGACCGGGAGACCGCCGCGGCTGGCTCGGCCGTAGCGGACGAGGCCGGCCAGGCCGCCGATCCACGTGGTGGCGGCGATGACGTGGACAACCAGAGCCGCGCCCGCGAGGACGACGTACGACTCGTTGCGGGGGAAGGCTGTGAGCGCGTTCGGGATCAGGGCGCCGATCGCGACCAGGACGCCGAGGAGCGCGGCCTGCGAGGTCTGCACCCGGCGGATGCCGATGGCCAGGGCGACGACCAGGATGCCGGTGATCAGAAGTGCCTTCACCTCGGGTACGGCGAGGGCGTCGTCGAGGCGGAGGTAGAGCAGGTTGACCGGGGTGTCGAGGATGACGGCCGCGGTGACCACGGCGCCGGCGAACGAGCAGGCCGCCCAGATGACGGCCGAGTTGCTGGCGTCGTGCACCGCACGCCGGCCTTGGGTGCCGAGCAGGCCGCCCTCGATCCGGAGCAGGACGACCGCGGCCAGCAGCGCGCCGGCGCAACCGACAGTGGCCAGGGTCGCGATCAGCCTGAGGATTGGGAGCAGCCACGCGACGAACAGGCTCGGGCCGCCGATACCGCCGATGTCGTGGGGCTCACTGCCTGCTGCGAACAGGGCGATCACGAGCGCGACCGAAGCCACGACGACCGCCGCCAGTCCACCAATCACCAGGCGTCCGGGCATGCGGTGCCGGGCGGCGCGAGTGGCACGGGTCGTGCTCATCGCAGCGACCTGCGCCCGGCAGTGGTGGGCACGCGGCCACTATAGGGTCAGGAAAACCGGCGTAACCCGGCTCGACACCATCTCGTGATCACGGTGCCGCCGGAACGTGCTGTGAGCGTTACTTGGGCTCAGTCTGCGTCGGGGTCGATGACGTCGTACCCGCCGTAGGGATCGGCTCGGCAGCGACCGGGTCCGCAGAACTGGCGGGACTCGCTGGGGCGGAAGACGCTACTGGGTCGTCCGCGCCACCGTCGTCGAACTTGATCTTCTTCAGCTGCTTGCTCATGTTGCGCCACAGCAGCACCGTGGCGGCACCGAGAGCGAGCACGATCAGCAGCGCGACCCAGCCGGGACGCACCGAGTTCGGGTCGATCTCGACCGGCGCAAGGGAGGTCATCGCTATCACGCCACCATTCTCTCATCCCTTAATACCTTCCCCACCCCACCACCCCGGTCATGCCGCCGCCCTCATCGCAGCCCCGCGAAGAGGTCGTTCTCTGGAATTTCCGACTCGACCAGACTCCGCGCCAGCTCGTAGTCCTCGGTCGGCCAGGCCGCCTGGTGAACCTCCAGCGGTACGGCGAACCAGGCGCCGTCGGGGTCGATCTGGGTCGCGTGGGCCAGCAGGGCCCGGTCCCGGAGCTCGAAGTACTGCGCGCACTCGACCCGAGTGGTGATGCGGCGCTCGTTCTCCGGGTCCGGCTTCCAGTCCTTCAGACGATCCTCGTACGGCGACGTCAGCCCGCGGGCGATCATCGCGTCGTGCAGCGCCTTCATCCGCTCACGGTGGAACGTGTGGTGGTAATACAGCTTCAGGGGCTGCCAGGGCTCACCGAGCTCCGGGTAGGCATTCGCGTCGCCGGCCGCCTCGAACGCGGCGACGGTGATCTGGTGGCACATGACGTGATCCGGGTGCGGGTAGCCGCCGTTCTCGTCGTACGTCGTGACAACCTGCGGACGGAACTCGCGGATCAGCTTCACCAGCGGTGCGGCCGCGTCCTCCACCTTGAGCGCCGCGAAACAGCCGTCGGGCAGCGGCGGGAGCGGATCGCCCTCGGGGTAGCCGGAGTCGACCCAGCCGAGCCACTCCTGCCGGATCCCGAGAATCTCACGCGCCGCGTCCATCTCCTTGCGGCGGATCTCGCTGATGTTCGCGAGCACCTCCGGCCGGTCCATCTTCGGGTTCAGGATGGATCCGCGCTCACCGCCGGTACACGTGGCCACCAGGACTTCGACGCCTTCGGCGACGTACCTGGCCGTCGAAGCGGCACCTTTACTCGACTCGTCATCAGGGTGGGCATGCACATGCAACAACCGCAACTCTCCACTCACAAGACACAATGGTCCTCCACCCGACCCCAAAACCCACAACCAACCCCCTGGACCTCCGTTGACAGAGCACATTCTCGACGCCCGCTACGGGCGGACCGGGCGGTCCCGCCGACCGCTGATCATCGGCCTGGTCGCAGTGATCGCCGTCGCCGGACTGGGCTGGTTGCTGTGGGCCGCCGTGATCGGCTCGAACCCGCCGGTGACCTCACGCCTGCTGGCCTTCAAGGTCGTCTCGGAGACCCAGGTGACCGCCACGGTGCAGGTCGACCGCAGCAAGTCCGTCGAGGCCACCTGCCGCGTCCAGGCCAAGGCGGCCGACTTCTCCATCGTCGGTGAGCTGACCCTGACCGTCCCGGCGGACTCTGCCCGGCACCAGACGCTGCCGGCCACCCTCACCACCCAGCGCACTGCCACCTCGGTCGTCCTGGTCGGCTGCACCACCGCCGACTCCCACCGCCCGCACTGACGGACGAACGTGCAGGTCAGGGCCGGTTTCCGGAGGCCGGAGAAGCTGACTCGGCAACCGATTGCCGATTGGCGTCGTACGGGCTGGGAAAAACTTCCGGGTAAGCGCTCTCCTGGCGTCTGAAAGACGGTAGAACAGTGGGGTTCTCGGGCGGATCAGGCTAGGCTGGGTGGATTGGTCGCCGTCGTCGACGGCGGCCAGCATCATTTTCTGCCCACCTATCCAACCCTCAAGGAGCAGCCCATGACGCAAAAAATTGAAGAGAGCGTTGTCTGGCTGACGCAGGAGGGCTACGACCAGCTGAAGGCCGAACTGGAGCAGCTGAAGGGTCCGGCCCGGGCGGAGATCACGCAGCGGATCAGCGACGCCCGTGACGAGGGCGACCTGAAGGAGAACGGCGGCTACCACGCCGCCAAGGACGAGCAGGGCAAGATGGAGGCCCGGATCCGCCAGCTCGAGGACATGGTCCGGCGCGCCCAGGTCGGCGAGACCCCGAAGAAGGGCGGCCGGGTCGAGCCCGGCATGAAGGTCTCCATCACCTTCGCCGGCGACGACGAGGTCGAGACCTTCCTCCTCGGCTCCCGCGAGCTCCTCGCCCTGGACGCCTCCGTCGACATCGACGTCTACTCGCCGCAGTCCCCCCTCGGTGCCGCCATCCTCGGCAAGAAGAAGGGCGACAAGGCCACCTACGAGGCCCCCAACGGCAAGCCCGTCACCGTCCAGATCGTCGCCGCCGAACCTTTCACCGGCTGACCCCCGTTCTTTCCTGCAGCGCCCCGGTGGATCCCACCGGGGCGCTTCGCATTTCCCCGGCGCGCACCCCTCCGGCGCGCACCCCGTAAACCCGGGAGCCCCCATTTGGGGCTCTCCTGACTGATCTGTGGGTCAGTTTCGGTTGGGGAGGGTGGGCCGGTGACCGCCGAGGTTGAGCATGGCCAGGGCGATGAGTGCGGTGGGTGAGTGGAAGCCGAAGGCGACGCGGGTGA
>NZ_SMKX01000121.1 GCF_004349055.1 Kribbella antibiotica | reverse complement strand
CCCCGCCCCTTGGACTTGGACAGGAAGGCACGAGCTTCGTCAAGCGCCGTGATCCCCGTCATGCCCCCATGTTCGAACACCTGTTCGACTGTGTCAATCCGCCCCGCCCCCGCTGCCATCTTTGAGCACCCACCAACCACTTCCAGCCCGAAAAAATGGTTGGTGGGTACTCAAAGTGCGCCCCGGGCGGCTGGTGGGTGCCCAAAGAAACGCCGACCCACCTTTGAGCACGAACGCCATCTTTGGGTAGCCACCGACCACTCTCCGCCCGAAAAAATGGTTGGTGGGTACTCAAAGTGCGCCCCGGGTGCCTGGTGAGTACCCAAAGAAACGCCGACCCACCTTTGAGCACGAACGCCATCTTTGGGTAGCCACCGACCACTCTCCGCCCGAAAAAATGGTTGGTGGGTACTCAAAGTGCGCTCTGGGTGCCTGGTGGGTGCCCAAAGGGCGGGTGAGCCAGTGCCGCGCTAGGGTCCGACCATGCTTCGTGTCGATCATCACCGCTTCCGCAGCGCGCTGGCGGAGATCGAGGCCAGCATCGACGCCGCCTGGAACACGTTCTGCGCCGGCTCCGGAGTCACCCCCGGTACGCCGGAAGCCCAGGAGCTCGCCCAGATCGTCCTGCAGGACACCTCGGAGTTCGACTGGCGCGTGGTCGACGGAGCGCTCAAACAGCTGACCTGTACCGAGTGCGGCAACGGCCTCGGCGCCGGCCCTCTCGGCTGCGCTGCCTGCGACCTGGCCAACGGCTTCCGCTTCGCCGCCCAGGAGACCGACCGCCCCGACGCCCAGTCCCGCAACGAACACGCACTCCGCGTCTCCTCCGCCGTCGCCCGCACCAGGCACCGCTACACCCCCCAGGCCCGCACCGGCTACGAGCTCGCCCTCCCCTGCCTGCTGGCAGGCAGGATGCCCACCACCCCACAGGCCCAGCGCGCCAAGGACCGGATCAACCAGCTCAGCGACGACGAACTCGATCGCCTCATCGACCCACGGCCCCTCTACGGAGACGTCTGATGGACACCCTGTACGACGCCGTCGCCCACCACCACGACACCCTCGCCGCCTGGCTCGGCGGCCAAGGCGGTCCCGAGGTCCTGGACCACTTCCGCGCCGCCCACCACCCGGACTTCGCCCTCATCACCATCGACGGCACCAAGCTCGCCCTCGATGACCTGATGACCGCCCTCGGCACAGCCCACAACGCCGCACCGGGCCTCACCATCACCATCGACCAGTTCGAGCTGATCACCCAGTCCGGCGACACCGCCGTCTGCCGCTTCCTCGAACAACACTCCACCGGCACCACCCGCTGGACCACCGCGGTACTCACCGGCCCCCAGTGGCTGTCCGTCCAGGAGACTGCCGTTCTCTAAGGTGGTGGCATGGCTAGAGCTATTGCTACGAACACCAAGGTTGATCTCGACGGGCTGCTGGAGTTTGTGCGGCCGCGGCATCACATGTTGCTGATCACTACTCGTGCGGACGGTACGGCGCAGGCGTCGCCGGTGTCGGGTGGTGTCGACGCGGAGGGGCGCATCGTCATCTCGTCGTACCCGGGGCGGGCGAAGAGCACCAACGTGGAGCGGAATCCGCAGACCAGCGTCGTGGTGCTGTCGGACGAGTGGAACGGCGCGTGGGTGCAGGTGGATGGCGAGGGTGAGGTCATCCAGCTCCCGGAAGCCGTGGAGCCGCTGGTCGACTACTACCGCTCGATCTCGGGTGAGCACCCCGACTGGGACGAGTACCGCGAGGCGATGCGTGCCCAGGGCAAGTGCCTGATCCGCATCACCCCCACCCGCTGGAGCCCGTTGGCCACCGGCGGCTTCCCGGCCCACCTCGCCGACTGAGCACGTGTCGGTTGCCACGTCGTGGGCCCGGATCGTCGGGTGGCTTGCCAGCAACCACCCGGCGTCGATACCTCACATCAACCCACCGGCGACGGCGGTTGACCTGCGCTACCTGCAGGCCGCGATGAACCGCCCGCTACCGGTGGACCTGGTCGACTTCCTGCAGATCGCCAACGGGACCAACCACCGCTACATCTACGGCTACCTGATCCCGTCGTTCTACAACCTCGTCCCGGTGATGGAGATGCTGTCGACGCGGACGATGATGCGGGAGATCGACGGCCGGGTTCGTGGTGTCGGCCCGTGGCCGGATGAGGGCGAGCCGGCCGGGCGACCACCGATGCACTGGCTCGACGCCCTTCTCCCGATCGCAGATGCGTACGGCGGTGGTCACCTGTACGTCGATCTGCGCGACGGCGACCAGTTCGGGTGTGTCGGGCAGTGGGACGAGGGCTTCGCGTCGGCGGCGCCGTACTGGGGCAGCGTCGGCGAGATGCTCGCCGACGTCGCAAGTGCGTTGGCCGACGGACGTCCTGCCCTCCAGGTTCACGCGGATGGAGCCACCCGGCCGGGTGAGCGGATCGGGACTGCGCTGCCCCACGTTACCGACGGCTACCTGCACTGGGGCGACATACCTGCCTAGGCTCGGTTGGTTCGGCGTTCCATGGTTTCGGTGATGCGCTTCATGGCGCCTTCGAGGTGGTCGCGGAGGGCGGTTTCGGCCTGGGCCTCGTCGTGGGCCAGGCAGGCGTCGAGGATGGCCTGGTGTTCGCGGCGGGTTTGTTCGATGCGGGCCTTGGTTTGGCGGGAACCGAAGCGGTAGCGCTCGGAATTTTGCCAAACAGGTTCGATGGCGCGGGGCAGCCAGCGGGAGCCGCCGGCGCGGTAGATGGCGAAGTGGAACTCGGTGTGGGCCTGGCGGGAGGCGATGTTGTCGCCGAGCTTGGACAGGCGGACGTGCTCGGCCAGGGCGGTGCGGGCGGCGACCGCGTCGGCGTCGGTGAAGCGGGTGGCGGCGGCGCGAACGGCGAGGGACTCCAGGGAGAGCCGGGTCTGGTGGGTGTCGCGGAGGTCCTCGACGGAGAGCTCGCGGACCCAGGCGCCCTTGTGGGGCACGATCTCGACCAGTCCGAGCGCGGCCATCCGGCGGAGCCCTTCGCGAATCGGCATCTGGCTCATGTCCAGCCGTTTGGCGAGCTCCTCGAGACGCAGCGCCGTACCGCTGGGCAGTTCACCGGACAGGATGAGCTCGTGCAGTTCGGCGGCGGCTTCCTCGGCGAGAGTACGGCGGCCGCTCGGCCCCCCAGGCGTGAGCTCGAGTCGTCGGGTCATTGGGCGCGGGCTGCCTCTCTCCTCCACACAGAACAGCTCTGGGAGGTAACCGTACGGCAGGGCGGGCCGTCACCGCGCCTTCGCCAACAGATTGCTCAGCTCGAAGTTCAGCTGAGCACTGTCAGATCCAGTAAAAACCGTGTAGCGGAAGCGGATCGGTCCAGAACCTCACTGATCCGGCTGGCCGGCAACAGCTCGACCTCCGGCCGCAGCCGCGCCGGTGCGATATCCGCCAACGCCTGACCAACGGCACCTGGTTCAAGTGTCGTTCGCTGCACGTTGACCGGCAGCACTCGCAGGTCGCGGCCGATCAGCTGATGCAGATCGAGAGTTGTGAACTCACCAGTCTTGTAACCCAGTAGGGCGATTCGCCCGCCTGGGGTGATGTGTCCGAGCACCCCACTGGTCACCGGACCGCCCAGAGTGTCGACCGCAAGATCGCACCACGGCAGGTCACGACCGACCTGGCCCAGCTCGTCCACACGCACGATCTGGTCGACCAGATCACCAACCAGCTCCACCGACTCCATCACTCCGGCCAGCCCGATCACCCGAGCCGCACCGGCAGACCGAGCAACCGCTGCGCACAGTCGCGCGACCAGTCCGGTGATGCCGGTAACGACGACGGTCTCACCAGCCAGCACCTGACCAACACGCCGTACGGCGGTATGTGCCGTCAGCGCCGGTGTCAGCAACGTCAGTGCGGTCGTCGGCTCCAGTGTCGGGGGCAGTGGATGCACAGCAGCATCGGGAACGACGGCGTACCGGCCCCACAGCCCGGGCCTCGTCACACCGATCCCCTCGCCGCGCAGCACCACACCGGCACCGGTCGCGGCGACAGCCGAGCTGATGACCACTCCGAACCCCTCGGAGCCCGGAGTAAATGGCGCATACAGCTGCTTGCCGCTCAGCAATGCCCGGTCCTGCGAGGTGACCGCAGCCAGCCGCATCTCGACCAGCGTCTCCCCCGGACCGGCGGTCTGCGAGATCTCCTCGACCGCCAACTCCGGCCCAGGCCCGTGACTGCGCAGCACAGTCCCTTCCTGCGACCTCATCGCTTCACCCCGTCCACCCCGATTTGATATCTGATCACAACAGCCCTCGGCGCTAACCGCCACCTCACTCCGCCGAGACCTCCTTGGCCAACGGCACCGTCAGCTCGTCAGCGGCCAGCGCACGCGAGCCCACCACACCGTCACTACCCATCGGGAACGGCCAATCGCTCCCGGCCAGCACATGGGCGGCACCGAAGGTCCGGACGAGCAACTGCAGCATGGCCTCGTCGTGCACGAGGTCGTCGACGTAGAAGCTGCGGACTGCTTCGGCCACCGGCATCGAGAGCTCCTCGATCCCAGGCCGGGCTGTCTGGACCCCGCGCTGCCAACGTCCGGCCACCGCCGCCGTCACCCCTCCCCCATGACACAAACAGAATCTGATCCCCGGGAACCGGCCTGGCACATCCGTGAAGACCAGTGACGCCGCGGCCAGGCCGGTCTCGTACGGATTCCCCAACAGGTTCGACATGTAGAACGAGTGGAGCCGCTTGTCGTCACTGTGTCCCGGATGAATCAGTGTGAAAGCCTCCAGTTCGTGCAGCACCCGCCACACCGCGTCCAGTCCCGCCAGGTCCGGCGTACCGAGTGCGAAGCCGCTGAAGACGCCCTCCCGGGCAAGCGATGCAGCCACCGCCGGAGCGGTCGGATCCAGCAGCGGGAGCTGGCCAAGAACCCGCAGCTGCGGTGTGGCGAGCTCTCGCAGTCCCTGGTTCACCAGCTCAGCCCACTCGACCCCAGCGTCGTACCTGAACAGGGCGGGCGGCACAGAAACCACTGCGCCATCCAGGTCCTGCTCAGCGATCCACTGCAACAGCGCAGCCGGGTCCGCCAGTCGCTTGAGCGGTAGCCGCTGCCCGTCGACCACCAGCGAGCCGCTGTCGATGGACAGCCCGTACTCGCCCCGATGCGCCGCCGTAAGCACGGTCGGCGGTATCAGGTGCGTGTGGACGTCCCAGCCCGCCATATCAGCGCGCGTCCTCGTCGTTGTCGTAGAACGACGGCCGCTCCGGGTAGTGCGGACCGTCGTACACCTCCAGCAGCACCGAGGTCTCCTCGGCCAGCGTCGGCCCGTGCACACAGCCCTTGGGGTTCCAGTAGAAGCTGCCCTTGGTCAGCGTGACTCCCGTCGGCACGTACACGTACCGCCCGCTCAGGCAGAACATGAACTGGTTCGACGCATGCTTGTGCTCGGACGGGATCCCGGACCCCTTCTCGAAACGCACCAGCGCGATCGACGCCTCGGTCTCCGGGTCCCGCCACAACATCTTGTGGGACAACCCGTCCAGGGACTTCTCTACCCAGTTCAGGTCTTCGGTCTGCAGCAACAGCTCACGCAGCGGCTCGTCGAAGCTCATCAGCCCTCCTCCCGAGGCACAGGCCGACCGGTGACTCGCGTGTACAACTCAAAAGCCACACCAGCTCGCAGAGGCGCCACAGCAGCCACGTGCCCATCCGGCCGCAGCAGTACGACGCTCTCCGCCGGTACGCCGTACCTGTTCGTGGCAATGCTTCCCGGATCGAACAGCGACCGGTCGCGCAGCCCAGAGTCGTGGGGCGCGTCCCATCGGGACACCGCGTAGTGCCGCAGCGCAGGCGAGTCGTTGACCGGAATGTCCGGCCGCCGCCGCACATCAGTGAAGTACAAAGCCACAAACGACTCTCGAACCAGCTCATGAATCGTCACTCGTCCAGCCGGCCCTTGCAGAGCGAGGTCCGGCGCGCGATCACCCGCCCGTACGGCGGGCGGCTCGGCGGTATTAGCCACCATCGACCAGTCGCCCACTCCGTCTACGTCCAGCCGCACACTGAGCAGAGTCCGCGTGTACGCCGTCGCCCAGTCGCTGGTGTCAGCAGTCACTGCACCTCGCTGGTGGGACATGTACTTCCGGGCCGCCTCAGCCATCTCAGCGGACCCATTGGTCGCCACAGGCCGCTGCTCCTGCTCGTATCCATCCAGCAACGACGGATCGGCCCAGCCACGCAGCACCCAGGCCAACCGCCATGGCAGGTTGGAGGCGTCGAGCGCACCGGTGTTCAGACCGAGCGCCCACATCGGGGTGATCAGATGCGCGGCATCACCCATCAGGAACACCTTGCGGTCGACGGTCCACTTCTCCGCGACCCGGTGGTGCACGTTGTAGATGACTGTGCCGAGCAGCTCGATGCGGTCGACCTCACCGATGAACTGCTTCACCTTCACCAGCAGGTCCTCGTCGCCCGGCGTCTCCGCCCCCGCCGCCAGCGGGAACAGGAACCGCCAGTT
Source organism: Kribbella antibiotica (assembly GCF_004349055.1). Classification (GTDB taxonomy): domain Bacteria; phylum Actinomycetota; class Actinomycetes; order Propionibacteriales; family Kribbellaceae; genus Kribbella; species Kribbella antibiotica. The sequence goes on along the minus strand of NZ_SMKX01000121.1, from coordinate 21,475 downwards.
GTCCGGCTGCCGGATCAGCACCATCCACTCGGTCCGGTCCGCGAAGTAGGCGAGGTACGGGTAGTCGCGGGCGTTGTCGACGTCCAGGTCCACCGCGACGTCGATCAGCATGTACCGCTCGGGCAGCGTCTCCCCCACCACCGGCACACCGAGCGCGTCACGCACTCTGCTCCGGCCGCCGTCGCAGGCCAGCAGCTGTGCGGCCTCCAGCGTCTGCGGACCGTCCGGTGTCTCCACCTGCAACACCACGCGGTCGTCCAGCACCTCGAACGACGTCAACCGGTGCTGCGTCCGGACCGTGTGCCCAGCGCGCTCCAGTGCGGCCGCGAGGATCGGTTCCATCCGCTGCTGCGGCAGGTTGATCACGAACGGGAACTGCGTGTCGTTGACCAGCTCGGCCAGTCGCACCGACGCACGCGGCGTGTTGGTGGCGCGGTCGATGTCGCCGATCTCGTCGATCCGCACAGCCGCGTTCAGAATCTCCTCGACCGCGCCGTACCGGTTCCAGATCTCCAGGGTGCGACTGAGCGTCGTACCGGCCTTGGTGTCCGACGACAGCGTCGCGTCCTCCTCCAGGAGCACGAACGGTACGCCGTAGTGCGCGAGACCGAGTGCCGTGGTCAGACCGATCGGTCCGGCTCCCACGACGACGACGGGCAGCTGGTCAGCAGTCAAGAGTCACCTCTCGCAAAGGCTCGTTCCCGGGTCAGCGTGGACCCGGTCATCGTGGCCGCATCGGACAGCAGGAACAGCAACGGGCCGACCACGTCCTCGGGGTCGCCGATTCCTATCGTCTCCCGCCAGTGCTCCCGGTCCGCACCCTGGTTCGCACTGCGGAACTGCTCGGTGTCGATCACACCCGGCGCCACCACGTTCACCCGCACCCGGTCCGAGGCCACCTCGGCCGCCAGCGTCTTCGCGAACGCGACCAGTCCGGCCTTGCTCGTCGCGTACGCCGCTGCGCCCGGATAGCCCGTCGCTGCCATCCCAGAGGTGAACACCACGACCGAACCGGACCGCTGCGCCACCATGTGCGGTACGACGGCCTGGCACACCCACACCACACCATCCAGGTTCACCTGGAGCGTGCGAGTCCACTCCGCCGGCTCCAGCTCCAGAACAGCCGCCCGCGGCTGCACCGCCGCCCCAGCGACCAGTCCGTCAATCCGCCCGAAATCAGCGACCACACCGGCCACCGCCGAGTCCACAGCAGAACGGTCCGCCACATCAACCTCGACAAACACCACTGCCGGATCCGACGGCCGCACGACATCAAAGACCACAGCAGTCCCGCCGTACGACGTAATCGCGCGAGCCAACGCCGCACCGATGCCCTGAGCGCCACCGGTGATCACGACGACCACTCCGGTCGCGTCAAAGGACACCTTCACGACGACTCCTTCTGTCGAGAAGTCATCGTCTCGGTGATCCGCTGGAACGCGCCAGCCAGATGGTCATGCAAAGCCGTCTCAGCACCGTCAACATCCCGCGCAGCGCACGCATCGAGGATCGCCTGGTGCTCCCGCCGGTTCTGCTCGATCATCGCCGCCGTGAGCCGGCTACCGAACCGATAGCGCTCGGAATTTTGCCAAACTGGCTCAATCGCCCGCGGCAACCACTGCGACCCACTGGCCCGGTACAGGGCGAAGTGGAACTCCGCATGGGCGTCCCGAGCACCAGCCAGGTCCTGTGCCTGCGACAACCGGAGGTGGTCAGCCAGCGCAGCAGCAGCCTTCTCAGCATCGGCCTCGGTGAACCGCTCTGCTGCAGCACGCACTGCGAGCGACTCCAGCGCCAGCCGGGTCTCGTGCGTGTCCCGCAGATCCTCCAGCGACAGGTCACGCACCCACGCACCGCGGTGCGGGATGATCTCGACCAGCCCGAGCGCCTCCAGCCGCCGGAGTCCCTCCCGGACCGGCATCTGGCTCATCTCGAGCCGATTGGCCAGCTCCACGAGCCGCAGCGGCGTACCGCTGGGCAGCTCACCGGACAGGATCAGCTGGTGCAGCTCCGCAGCCGCATGCTCAGCCAGGGTCCGCCGCCCACCCCGGCCACCACCAGGCAACAACTCCAAAGGCCCATTCATACCGCCACCACCCGATTCCGCAGCTCACCCAACTTGTCCGAGCGTGTGACGACCACGTCACCGTCCTGCAGGAACACCGCGGGCTCCCGCGCATTACCGATCCCAGCCGGCGTCCCGGTCAGCAATAGGTCACCAGGCCGCAGTGTCATCCCGAACGACAGCTCACTGATCAGCGTGGCCACGTCGAACGCCATCTGCCGCGTCGACGCGTCCTGCCGCACCTCACCGTTCACCAGACACTGCAACTGCACGTCCTGCGGATCACCCAGCTCATCGGCCGTGACGATCCACGGCCCGAGCGGCATGGTGTTGTCGATGCTCTTGCCCTTCAGCCACTGACCGCCGTGCGCACGCTGCAGATCCCGTTGCGACACGTCGTTGGCCAGCGTGTAGCCCCAGACATAGTCCAAAGCCTCATGCACCGGAATATCCCGCCCGGTCTTGCCGATCACGAGCGCCACCTCGGCCTCGTAGTCCCATTTCGACGAGATCGCCGGGTCCCACGCGATGTCGTCGTACGGGCCGATCACGACGTCCGGTCCCTTGGTGAAGAACGTCGGATGCAACGGCCGCTCGACGTCCTGGCCTTCGCGTTTACCCTTACTCTCCTCGAAGTGGTCCCAGTAGTTCCATCCCGTACACAGGATGTCCCGCCGGAACCGCCGCAACGGAGGACCCAAAAGATCAGGTGAGTAAGGGATCCGCTCACCCGAGAACACCGGGCCCGAGGCAATCACCTCACGAAGATCTGTTGCCACCAGCAACAGAACCGAGTCTCCCTCAAGCACGCCAGGCCGCTCAGACCCGGCGCACGAAACCATCACGTACCGCATCTCAGGTCCACTCAACGCCGCGCATGGAATCACCAGAACTCGCCCGCGTCGCTTCGCTCCAAGAGCGGACAAGACCTGGGAGACCGCTGTGCTTTTTGATGAACTCGCTTCGCTCGTTCATGCAGGCGGAATCACCGCGATCGCATTGATCTCGATCAGATAATCGGGATGTGCCAGCTTGCTGACCTCGACCATCGTGGAGGCCGGCAGTGGTTCACTGAAGTACTGCGCGCGGATCTCGTGGATCTTCGCGAAGTCCTCCATGTTGCGCACGTACACATCCACCCGGCAGACGTCTGCCAGCGTTCCACCGGCGGCACGCACCGCGGCGGAGACGTTCTCGCAGACCTGCCGGGTCTGCTCGCGGATGTCGCCGACACCGGCGATGCTGCCGTCCGGACGGCGCGCGGTCATCCCGGACACGAACACGAACCGTCCGGTCGCCGCGACCGTGGTCGCCTGCGAGAACACGCCGTTCGGGCTGTGCAGTTCGGTCGTGGAGACCTGTGCCTTCACCATTTGCTCAGCGTCATCAGTTCAGCACCCCTCCGGCCGGGACGACGGCGCCGACCGCACGAGCGGCCGCCAGTAGTCCGTCCAGTCCCGACCTCTCGATCAGTACGCCGTTCCGCCGTTGGTGAGCCGCGCGTTCCGCCTCGATCTCACCCGGCAGATACAGCCGGTCCACCCCCGGAGCAGTCGAGCTGCCACGGACCCGGGCCGCCAGCCCCGACGCGCGGTGGCGGAAACTTTCGGCGCCACCGAGCAACTCCGGGTCGATGGCGAGGAACAGATGGGCGCAGTCGTTCGGCCGGTCCGGCTCCCGGTACAGCGGGCGCACCTGGTCACCCCAGCCGCCACCACTCAGCACCCCGGTCAGTACGTCGATCATCAGCGCGAGCCCGAATCCCTTGTGCCCGGCGGCCGGCAGCAGCATGCCGAGCACGGCCTCCTCCGGATCCGTGGTCGGCGTCCCCGACTGATCGGTCGCCCAAGTGTCCGGAATCGGCCGTCCGGCCGACGCCGCCAGCCGAATCTTGCCCAGGGCAACGGCCGACAGCGCCATGTCCAGCACGATCTCCACCCCCGCAGCAGTCGGTACGGCGATCGCCAGCGGATTGTTCCCGACCAGTCGCTCAGCCCCACCCGGGGCCGGCATCAGCGGCGTGGTGTTCGACATCGCGATGCCGATGCAGCCGGCCTGCGCAGCCTGCATGGCCCACCGGCTGGCCGCACCGAAGTGATGCGCATTGCGCACCGAGACCAAGCCGATGCCGTAACGCCCGGCCCGCTCGATCGCCTGTCCCATCGCCTGCGGGCTGGACAGCTGGCCCATCCCGCCGCGGGCATCCACGACCAGCGCAGCACCGGCGTCGGACACGACATCGAGCTCGCGCTCGCGGGTAACCCCGCCGGCATTCAGCCGATCGACGTACATCGGGACGAGCATGACCCCGTGCGAGCTGACCCCGCGCAGGTCTGCCTCGACCAGTGCGGTCGCGATCGACGCCGCGTCGTCGGGCGTGAAGCCGACCGCGCTGAAGACGGCCGAGACGGTTGCCTCAAGCCACGAAGGCCGCACCAGGACGCGGCGGTCCGCGTCCGATGCCTGGGTCGTCACCGCTTCTCCTGCGCCCACGGCAGCAGGCGGTGCTCCAGCAGCACCAGCCCGTAGAACAAGACGATGCTCATGATGCTGAGCAACAGGATCGCCGCGAAGGCGAGCGCGGTGTCCGCGCTAGCGCCCGAGGTGTAGATCAGATAGCCCAGTCCCTTGGTGGCGGCGATGAACTCGCCGATCACCGAGCCGATCACGGCCAGCGAGATCGCGACCTTGAGGCCGGTGAAGATCTGCGGCATCGCGTGCCAGATCCGCAGCTTGAAGAACTCCTGGGTGCGGCTCGCGTTCAGCGACCGGAGCAGCTCGACCAGCTCGACCGGGGTCGACTTCATCCCCTGGGCGGTCGAGATCACGATCGGGAAGAAGCACATCAGCACGACCATCACGACCTTCGGTGACGGCCCGAAGCCCATCCACACCGCCAGTAGCGGCGCGACCGCGATCTTCGGGATCGCGTTCACCATCAGGAGCAGCGGGTAGACCAGCCGTTCCAGAATCGCCGACCGGACAATCAGCAGCGCGATCGGCACCCCGATCACCACCGCGAGCAGGAAGCCCCCGACCGTCTCCGCCAGTGACACCCAGGTGCTCTCCAGCAGCATCATCGGGTCTTCGGCGGCCCGGGCCACGACATCGGCCGGGCTGGGGACCAGGAACTTCGGGACGGCGAAAACGATCGTGGCCAGCCACCACAGCCCGATCGCGGCGATCAGGCCGGCCACCGGGAGCAGCACAGCGGCAGTCCGGGACTCGGTCCACCAGGAACGCTTCGTCATCGCGGCCACACTTCGTCGACCAGCCGCTCGGCGATCGGCGGGGTCTTGTCCGCAAGCAAGGCGTGCAGCCTCGAGCTGATCCGGGCGACGTCGGCCACGTGGCCGTTCTGCCCCAGGCTGCGCGGCCGCGGGATGTCGATCTCGACCACATCACGCAGGCGTCCCGGCCGCGGCGACAGCACGACGGCACGGTCGGCCAGTACGACGGCTTCGTCGATCGAGTGCGTGACGAACACGATCGTCGTCGACAGCTCCATCTTGATCCGCTGAAGTTCTTCGGACAGCTCGGTCCGGGTGAGCGCGTCGAGCGCGGAGAACGGCTCGTCCATCAGCATCACCTTGGGGTCGCGGATCAACGACCGGCACAACGACACCCGCTGCTGCATCCCGCCGGACAGCTCATGTGGCAGCCGCCGTTCGAATCCTTGCAGCCCGACCAGTTCGAGCAGTTCATGCGCACGATCCCGGTACGCCGCCTTGTCGCGGGCGGCGGTTGATCGATCCAGCTCCACCGGCAGCAGGACGTTCGCCAGCACCGACCGCCAAGCCAGCAAGGCCGGGCGCTGGAACATGAACGAGACGTCCGGGCGCGGTCCGCTAACGGGTTCTCCCGCCACCCGAACCGTGCCCGACGTCGGCGACAACAGTCCCGCGATCAGCCGGAGCAGGGTGGACTTGCCACACCCGGACCGGCCGATCAGCGTGACGAACTCACCGGCGCGGACGTGCAGGTCGATCTTCTCCAGGGCCGTGATCCGGCCCTCGCGTCCGTCGAAGACCTGCCCCACACCGTCCAGCCGGATCATGCGTGACTAGCCCTTCGGTGCCAGGTCGACCGTGACCACGTCGGCCGGCTTGAGCGCACCGGCCGGCTGGATCGCCGAGGCGGTGCTGAGCAGATCCAGCACTTTCTGGACGCGCTCGGGGTCCACGGCGCCGAGCGGGTCGCCCGCGTTATCCGGCTTCGAGAACGGCGTCATCAGCTTCAATTCCTCGGTCGCCACCGTGACGTCGGTCGTCGGCACGTACTTCTTCAGGATCTCCGCCGCACCGGCCGGGTCCTTGATGGCGTCGTCGAGCCCCTTGAGCAGCGCGGTGGTGAATTTCTTCACCTGGTCCGGCTTCTCCTTGGCCAGGTCGGTCCGGGTCAGGATCGCGTTCCCGTAGAGCTCCGGCAGCACCTTGCCGTAACTCAGCACGACCGCCTTGCGATGCTTGTCGTCGGCCTTCTCGACCAGCGGCACGCCGACCACGAACTGGCCGATGCCCTGCACCTTGCCCGACGAGAGCAGCTGCGGCAGCGTGGGCGGTGGGGCCCCCACGAAGCTGACCTTCTTGTCGTCGATGCCGACGCGCTGGGCGTAGACCGGGAACGTCACCTGGTTGGTCGAACCCGGCTGGTCACCGATGTTCTTGCCCTCCAGATCCTTGGCGTCCTTGATTCCGAGCCCCTCCAGCGACACGATCGCAGCCAGCGACTTCTGGTGGATCATGCCCACCGTCGTGACCGGCAGCTTCTGCTTGCCCAGAGTGATCGCGATCGCCGTGAAGTCACCGATGCCGTAGTCGGCCTGACCTCCGGCCACCTGCTTCATGACGTCGACGGTGCCGCTGCCAGGGCTGATCTTGACGTCGAAACCGGCGTCCTTGAAGTAGCCCTTTTCCAGTGCGACGTACGCGTAGGCCTCGCGGCCGAACTGACCGAACGAGGTCAGATAACTGATCTTCTGCAGACCTTCGTCGGAACCCTTGTCGTCGCCGCTGTTACACGCGCTGACCAGGGCGAGCCCCAGGACCGCCGTCAGCGCGACGACGGAACGCCTCAACCTCATATCGACCTCTCTCATCCGATATTTGATCAAACATCAAATATGGAAAGGTGGTCAATCGGCCCCCAGGGACTTCACAGCGACTTTACCTGCCTGTCCGGCCGGTGACATCTCTGTGCTTCCCGCAGTTCCCGCTGAGCCACCAGTCCTGGAGCCGATCCCCTGCGGTGCGGCCCTTCCCGGCCGAACCACCCGCCCCGACCACAGACCGTACCCGCCCGGACAGCAGATCGCGACGGCACCGACGGACCGAAACCCGACATACGTATCAAATTTACGTAAACCCTCAACTTCTTGTGATTCCGAGCACTCTCCAAAGCCTTGACCTGCCGCTCACCCGGCCGAGGGAGGCCTGAACCGCGCGAGTTTGACACCATGAGGGGGTGGTGAACGCACTCAGGTCCCTCGGCCGGGCGTCGACGTACCTGCGCTGGATCTATCTACTGATCGGCGCTGCACTGGTCCTGGCCGTTCTCCTGGTCGGAAGTGCGGTCGGCGCGCTCACCCATGAGCTCCGCCTGCCGGGTCCCGCGAGTGTCGTGATCCTGGCGCTGCTCGGCGTCGCACCTCCACTCGCGATCGGTCTCCTGCCCGCGGTGCGCGAGGTGGAGGGAATCGCGGTCTCGTCGCTGCTCGGCGTGAAGTTCGAGGAGCGCCCGCTCGGCCCGGCCCGAACGTGGGCCCAGCGTCGTCGAACCTCCGCCTGGCTGACCCTGCACCTGATCGCCGGCGGGCTCGTCGGAATCCTCAGCACGATCGTCTTCGGAGCCGGACCTGTCCTGCTCGCGGCGCCGTTGCGCTCCACCGGCCGGCACGAGTTCGCGCCCGGCCTCTCGTACGACGTCACCGGCAGCTGGACCGATGTCTGGATGCCGCTCGTCGTGGTGATCGCGCTGGCCGCGCTGTTCCTCATCTCCTCGGCGGTCGGCGCCCTGCTCGCCCACCTCGCCCCGCGCATCCTCGGCCCCACGGCATCCGAGCGGATCGAACTACTGGAACGCCGTACGGCGACCCTTGCCGAACGCAACCGTCTTGCCCGCGAACTCCACGACAGCGTCGGTCACGCCCTCAGCCTGGTCACGATCCAGGCGGCCGCCGCCCGCCGAGTGCTCGCCAGTGACCCGGAGTTCGCCGAGACCGCGCTCGGCGCCATCGAGACCTCTGCGCGCTCGGCGCTGGCCGATCTCGACCATGTCCTCGGGCTGTTGCGCGACGACCGGCGAGCGGGTTCGGCGACCGCACCGCAAGCAACGCTCGACGATCTTGAACGGCTGGTGGAGGCGACCCGGGCCGGCGGCATCACGGTCACCATCGACCGCTCCGGGGCCCTCGACCAGATCCCCTCCGCGGTATCGCGGGAGGCCTACCGGATCCTCCAGGAGGGGCTCACCAACGCGATCCGGCACGCTGGGCACCCGGACGACAAACTGACCGTGGCAATGCAGATCAGGCTCGACACATCGGGGCTTCGGTTGACGGTGACCAATCCGGTCAGCGGCGGCACGGACAACGCCGGTGGCGGCCGGGGCTTGGCCGGGATTCGTGAAAGGGTCGCCGTACTGCGTGGTGCAGTGGAAGCCGGCCGGGACGACAACGACTGGCGGCTGACGGTTTCGCTGCCGATCGCCGTGACGACGAAGAGGACGAAATGACGCTTTCCGTGGTCGTGGTCGACGACGAGCCGCTGATCCGCAGTGGGCTGCGCGCGATCATCAACGCCGAGCCGGACCTCACCGTCGTTGGCGAAGCCGCCGACGGCGCCGAGGTGCTGCCGGTGGTTCGCCGGACCAACCCGGACGTCGTGCTGATGGATGTCAGGATGCCCGCCGTCGATGGCATCCAGGCCACCCGGCTTCTGCTCGACAGCCTCAACCCCGCGCCGCGCGTGCTGGTGGTGACCACCTTCGAGAACGACGACTACGTGTACGACGCTCTCCGCGCCGGAGCCTCCGGGTTCCTGCTCAAGCGGACGCCGCCGGACGACATCATCGCCGCGATCCGCACCGTCGCGGGCAGCGAGTCTCTGTTGTTCCCGGAGGCGATCCGAGCCCTCGCGCTCGCTCATGTCGGGGCGCAACCGTCGCGACCGGCCGGGCTCGACGCGTATCAGCTGACCGATCGCGAGCAGGAAGTCTTGCGTCTGATGGCGCGCGGCCTGTCGAACGCGGAGATCGCGGCCGAGTTGATCCTCGGGCTGCAGACAGTCAAGACCCACGTGGCCAACGTGCTCGCGAAGCTGAACGCCCGCGACCGCACGCAGGCCGTCATCAAGGCCTACGAGTCAGGCTTCGTACCGCTGCACTAGTGGGCCACTAGGTGGTAGCGGGGTCGACGTTCTCGTCGGCCAGCATGCAGGCGTTGTGCAGCGGATCGATCGCGTCCGCCTTCAGCGCCACCCGTTGCAACAGCCGGCGGAAGCTGGAGCGCTCCTCCGCGTCGAGGCTGCCGAGCACTTCGTTCTCGGTGGCTGAGAGCCGGCGCTCGAGGTCACAGAGCTGCGCCTTGCCCTCATCGGTCGGCACAATCAGGCGCGCCCGCCGATCAGCCGGATCGGGCTGCCGCTGCACCAGGCCGGCCTTCTCCAGATCGTCGAGCAGATACGTCATCACCGTCCGGTCGACGCCCAGCTGCGCGGCCAGATCGAGCTGCCGCTTCGGCCCGTCGGAGTTCACCGTCGCCAGCACCTGGTAGCCGCGCGGTCCACCCGGTACGTCGTCGAGCGCCGCCCCGGAAGCCTTCGCGTACCGGCGGAACACGACGCCGAGCGCCCAGCCGAGGTCTGCCTCGACCGGCGCACCACTGGCCACGCGCGGTGAGACACCACGGGCCGTCTGGGCTCCCACATCCGCCGAAGTGCTGGTCACGAGCCCAGTCTACGTGGTCTACGCCACGCGGAATACGATCTGACTTGAATATGTTCTGTTCAGCAGATTATCTTGATGACAGCTCGACTGGCCGCAACAACCCCCTCAGGAAAGAAGAACGACTATGACGACCTTGCTCCGCATCGATGCCAGCGTGCGGCTGAACGGATCGGTGAGCCGCGCACTGGCCGATAGCGCCGAAGCGGCTTGGAAGGCCGAACACCCGGACGGCGTGGTGATCCGGCGCGACCTCGGCCGCAACCCGCTCCCGGCCACCGCCTGGCCCGCGCTGGCCAAGGCCCAGGTCGGCGAGGAGCCGGCCAACGAGACCGAGCAGCAGCTACTGACCGAGGCCAGGGTGCTGGCCGAGGAGGTGACCAACGAGCTCAAGTCCGCCGACGCGGTCCTGCTCGCGGTCCCGCTGTACAACTACGGCATCGCCCAGCAGGTGAAAGCCTGGATCGACCTCCTCCTGCTGGACATGGACTACCACCTCGGGCAGCCGTTGGAAGGCCGGCCGGCGATCTTCACGCTAGCCCGCGGCGGCGGCTACCAGCCCGGTACGCCGAAGCACGGCTGGGACCACGCCACGGCGTATCTGGAGCGCATCTTCGGTGACGTGTTCAAGATGAATGTCCGAATCGCAGTCGCCGAGCTCACCTTGGCACCGGTGACCCCGGGGATGGAGCAGCTGATCGATCTGTCCAAGGTGTCCGAGGCGGAGGCGCACATCGCCGCCGAGGAGCTCGGCGCCGTGGTCGCGAAGGAACTGACCGCCAAGGCTGCCTGACCACCGGCCCTGATGCGATGCCGTGCTAGCCGGCGTCGAATCAGTGCAGCTGCCAGGTTGTCAGCGTGACCGAGAGCGTGACGAGCGCCGGCTCGGGCAGGACCGCGATCCGGTCCGCGAGCTCGTACGGCGGGATGTGCCGCGCACTCGGCGTCATCAGCACCAGCTGTTCCACCGCAGCGCGATCGAGCCGCATCGGCTCCTCGATCAGCTCGCGGCCCGTCTCGACGAAGGTCCCACCGAGCGTGTCCTGCAGGCGCCGCTCCTTGTCATCGTCGACCGACACCATCCCCAGTACGCCGACCAGCTCGGCCAGGTGCTGCGGATTCGGGGTCACCACCAGCAAGACACCACCCGGCGCAAGGATTCGGCCCATCTCGGCCGCGTTGCGCGGGGCGAACACGTTCAGCACCACCTGCGCTGCGCCGTCCACCACGGGCAGTTCGCGCCAGGCGTCACACACGACGGACCCGATCAGCGGATCCACCTTCGCGGCCCGGCGAGCGGCGTACCGGGAGACGTCGAGGGCGAGACCCCGTCGCGATCGGCCGGCGACGCCGACGAGGTAGTAGCCCGTCCCGGCGCCGACCTCCACGACCAGCTCGTTGCTGTCGGGTTGGAGGTATTCGGCCGCACGCAGGATCAGCGCGTCCCGGATCGGCGCGTAGTGACCGGCGCCGAGGAACACCGTCCGAGCGCCGATCATCCCGGCCGAGTCACCCTCGATCCCCTTCGATGCCGAGGGCAACAGGTTCAGGTAACCCTGCTTGGCCAGGTCATAAGCATGCCCCTGCGCACACCGCGCAGTCTGCCCAGTCAGCGCCAACGCATCGGAACAGACCGGACAGCGCAGTACGGCGACCAGCTCGGAATCCACCGGCCTATTGTCGTCAGACGATGTCGCGGCTGGTGATCCGGGCCCAGGCTGCGGCGTAGAAGACGGCCAGATACCCGGCTTGCAGGAGCAGGTTGCGGCCGATCGCATCCCAGTACGGCGGGTCGCGGAGCAGGTCGGCGAACGACGTCCAGCCGTACATCAGCAGCCACGGGTGGATCACGTCGATCTGCGGGATCGCCGACATGATGCCGAGCACGATGAACGTGCCGAAGGTGGCCGCCATCGCCGCCAGCGGCGTCGAGGTCAGCGACGACACGAACAAGCCGATTCCGGCCAGGCCGAGCAGCGACAGGGCGATCACCACTGCGATCGCGAGCGCTCGCAGCAGTCCTTCGCCCAGCGAGATGGTCGAGCCGGAGAGCAGCAGGACATCACCGACCGGGAAGAGGATGAAGCCGACGATCAGCCCAGCGACCCAGATCGTGAGGGTCGCGGCCAGGCAGAAGATCGCCAGCGCGACCATCTTCGCGGCCAGCAGGCGGGAGCGCCCAGCGGGTGCGGTGAGCAGGTTGCGCAGGGTGCCGAGGCTGGACTCGCCGGCCAGCGACTCCCCCGAGATCACCGTCACCGCGGTCGGTAGGAAGAACGGCAGGGAGAGCCCGAGGCTGGCCACGATCAGGAACAACCCGTTGCCGGCGATCTGACCGAGGAAACCCTCGGCGCCACCCTCAGCGCCGGACAGCTTGATCGCGACGCCGATCAGCACCGGCACTGCGGCCAGCACGCCCAGCAGCACCCAGGTCCGGACACGGCCGAAGACCAGCTGCAGCTCCGACTTGAACAACGCCAGCGTGTGCCGGCCGGCGCTCGGGCGCGCGATGGCGGCCTCCGCGACTGCGCTACTCGGCGACATCAAAACCCTCCCCGGTGAGCGCGACGAAGGCTTCTTCGAGGCTGGGACGCTCCAGGCCGAAGCCGTGGATGCGGACGTCCGCGGCGACCAGCCCCGCGGCGAACTTGTCGATCGGCAGGTCACCCGCGTCGCCTTCGACGGTCTCGCCGACCGTGCGCAGGTCGGTGACGCCGAGGCTCTGCAGGGTCTCCGCAGCCTTGGTGACATCAGGCGTGCGAACGATCAGGCGTGGCCTGAGCTCGGCGCGCAGCTCCGTCATGCTCGACTGGCGGATCAACCGGCCGCGGCTCATCACTGCGGCGTGCGTGCAGACCTGCTCGACCTCGGCCAGCAGGTGGGTCGAGGTGAAGATCGTCGTACCGTCGTCGGCCAGCTCGCGGATCAGATTCCGGACCTCGCGAGTGCCCTGCGGGTCGAGGCCGTTGGTGGGCTCGTCGAGGACCAGCAGGTCGCGGCGCTGCATCAGCGCGACCGCGATCGCCAGCCGCTGCTTCATGCCGAGCGAATACGCCCGGACCTTCTTGCCTGCCGCGTTCGACAGACCGACGCGCTCGAGCGCCTCCCCGGCGCGCGCCTTGCGGGTGCGCGGGTCGGCGGTGCGGTCAGCCGCGTCGAAACGGAGCAGGTTGGCCTGACCGCTCCAGAACGGATAGAACGCCGGGCCCTCCACGAGCGCGCCGACGTGCGGCAGCACCCGAAGCGAGGCCTTCGGCATCGGCTGGCCGAGCAGCTGAACCTCGCCGGAGGTCGGAGCAATCAGACCGAGCACCATCCGGATCGTGGTGGTCTTGCCGGACCCGTTCGGCCCGAGGAAGCCGAAGACGCTCCCCGCCGGGACCTCAAGGTCCACCGAGTCCACCGCGACCTGCCCACCCCGGAACCGCTTGGTCAGCCCCCTCGTGACGAGGGGGCTCCCGTCTGTCTCTGTCACGGTCAGCGGGGCGCCTTGGCTGCGGCGTCCTGGAGGGTTTGCGCGGTGACCAGGCCGGCGAAGACTCGGCCGTCATCCGTGATCAGGGCGTTGACCATCTTGCTGGTCACGATCTTGCCCTTGCCCCACGAACCCTCGACCGACTTGGCGCCGGCCAGGAACTGGTCGACCGGACCGCCGTCGCCGGACAGCTTCACACCCTTGATCATCACCACGGAGGACCAGCCCTCGCCGATCACGGTCGGCTCGTTGGCCGCCGTACCCGGCTTCTTGATGTCAGGCTTCTTGGCGGTGTCGGGCTTGCCGGGGAGTGACTTCGGAACGTCGGGGCGAGTCGTCGGCGCCTTCGGCTGGGTCACCTCGACGCCCTTCGGCGGGGTGAACGTGAACGTGTTCGCAGCCGGTACGGCGAACGAGACCTCGGTGAACCCGATCTCGACCGCCGGGTCCTTGCCCGTCCGCGGCAGCACGGTCACCTGCAGCGGAACGTAAGTCTTGGAGTCGACAGCCAGCGTCACGGAGCCAACCGTGGTCTGATCCGTCTTCGGGGTCAGGCGCAGCTTGTACGCGTCCCGGCCGGCGACCTTCTCGGTCCCGCTGACGTCGACCTTCGTGCTCGGGTCGATCGCGGCCAGGAACTGCTTGGCCACTGCCTGCGGGTCATACGACTGCGGCAGCTTCTCCGGCTTACCCGACTTGTGCTCGGGGACCTGCAGCTTGACCGCCTCACGCTTGGCCGAGTCGTAGGCCCAGGCGGACTTGCCGTCCGTCGTCAGGACCCGCTCGGCCATGTTGTCGAGCACCGACACCCGCGCCTTGTCCGGCGCCGCGAACGCGACCCGCGCGGTGTGCTCACCGCTCAGGAACTCGGTCAGCTGACCGCTCGCCGAGCCGCTGTCACCACCGGTGACACCGGGTAGTGCGGGCAGACCGAGATCCGCGGACGAGTGCACGGTGCCACTCAGCCCGTCGACCTTCGCGGTCTGCACCTTGGCCAGCAACTCCTGTGCGGAGATCTCCGGCAACTTCGGAGAAGCGTCCGCGACCACCGGCCCGAGCGTCCCCACTCCGGCCACCACGGCCACTGCTGTTACCGGAACCAACCACCGTCGACTGCGCTGCGCTGCACCCATGTCCTCAAGACTCGCACCGCCCGCAAGCCCAGCCAAGGGTCTTCGGGGTCAGTTCACCCGAAAGAGTGAGCCCGCCGTACGACCTGGGTCGTACGGCGGGCCCGAATACTGGCAAATCTGCTGAATCAGCGGCTCTGGAGCGCGTCCAGCGCAACCGTCATCGCGGCCGCGACCCGGAAGTCGACGCGCTGGTCCTGGACCGTCACGCGGTACCGGTCCCGGATCGACATCTTCCGCTCGACCGACAGCACCGGCTGCTGGTTCGCGTTGTCGGTGAAGTCGAAGTGGAAGATGAACGGCAGCGGGATCTCACCGACGAACGGGACGAAGTCCCAGACCCGGCGCAGAATCGCGATTCCGGCGCTCCGCTCGGTCCCCGACGACTCGAAGCCCGCGCCCGACAACTGCCAGCTCGACCGCAGCAGGCTCTTGCCGAACTCCTTCTTGAACCAGCCGATCTGCTGGCCGCTCGCGTCGAAGACGTCGTACCCCGAACCGAGGTCGATCCGCTTGCGCGCCTTGAACGAGAACACCACCTGCGACTTGGTGTCGTCGGTGTAGAACGTGACTTCTTCCTTGAACGCCATCCGCTTCTGCTGCGCGAACGCGAGCAGCGGCCCGTCGGACCCGTCCGGGTTGGTCGTGATCAGTTCGTACTTGTTGGCCATCAGCGTGATCCGCTGCTTCATCGAGAAGGCGGGCACGTGCATGGATCCCCCACTGGGTGGAACAGTCATGCGGAGGAGTCTGACAGCTCCACCGGCTCATCACTCCATCCAGCCCCGCAAGCACGAGCCCCGACTCGCAAGCCTCGCCCCACCGCAGCAGCCACGTCCCCACCCTCAATCACCCGTACGACGATCTCTGTCACGCCCTGCAACACGAGATCCCGCACCAGCTCCACCCCGGTCTCGACACCCTCCACCGCGTCCCGCACCGGCCGCCACAACACCCCGAAGTCAGCCGCAGGCTTCTCCCCCAGCTGCACGACGACCGTGTCCGCCCGCCCCAGGTAGTCAGCCGGCTCGCCACCAACCACCACCCGAACCGACTGCGGATTCGGGGAGGGAGCCGACCCGCCTACTGCAGAGGTGCCCGGGGCACCCTCACCCGGCGCTCCCCGATCCAGGTGTGCGGCCGCTTCCTCCGCGTCCGCCACGATCGACGTCGGCTCCACCCCCGGCAGACCTCGATTGCCCCAGCTCTCGTGGTGCACCGCCCAGGCGAGCGGGCGACGCGCAGCCCAGCCGCTCCGCACGAGCTCCGGTGCCGGAGCGAACTCCTCGACGTACCCGACGCAGAGGTAGCCGACCAGCTCGATGTGCGCGGGCAGATCCAGCACCGCGCCGACCTCGCCCGGCTCGAAGAACGAAACCCACCCGACGCCCAGTCCCTCGGCCCGCGCCGCCAGCCACAGGTTCTGGATCGCGATCGCCGCCGAGAACCACGTGGTCCGCGGATCCGCGTGCCGCCCGAGCACGTGCCGCCCACCCCGCCCGGCATCACACGTGACCGCAATGTTCAGCGGGGTGTCGAGAATCGCCTCGATCTTCAACCCGTCGAACTGTTTGCGCCGCACTTCCGGCAACGACTCCGCAAACGCATCCCGCTGCGCACTCGCCAGATCATGAATCTTCCGCCGCGTCGCGATCTCGCGGATCAGCAAGAAGTCCCACGGCTGACTGAGCCCGACACTTGGCGCCCGATGCGCAGACTCGAGCACCCGCGTCAGCACGTCGTCTGGAATCGCCCGATCCACAAACCCCTGCCGAACATCTCGCCGCTCAGCAATCACGCGATGCACGACGCTCCGCTCCCCCGGCGCATACCCCGGCGCAGAGAGCAGCCGCCCCACCGCAGCAGTCGCCTGCTCCGACTTTTGCTTGGAGACGACCAGCTCGGCGCCTGTGCTCAACACGGCGGCTTCGGCGACGCTCGGCGTACCGGCTAGGCGCTCGACTCGCTCACTCGGGCTGGGCACGTGCTGCCGGCGCAGCTCAGCGGGAGCGACCGTCTGGAGCTCGGCGCCCAGCGACGCCGCCAGCCGTTGCACACCGGGCTCGGTCTCGCGCCCTTCGACAGTGATGAGGATCCGGACGCGGCCACTGCCCGCCTCCGCCACGGTCGCCGCAACCAGGTCGCGCAGTTCCCGGTACGACGTACCGGCTCGGAGGCCGACGCCGACAACCAGGTTCATTTCTCTAGCCCGGCGTGCACCCGTGCGGCGGCCACCAGACGAGCCGGCACGTCGGGGCTCGCAGTCCAATGCAGATGCAGGTACGACGCGTGCACGCGCGGCTGGGCGATTCCCTCGACCCCGCCTGGCAGGTACCAAGCCGGAGCGACCTCGCTGTCGAGCTCAACCGCGGTCCGGTGGAACTCGTGTCCGCGCACCCGACGGCCCTCGTCGAAGAAGGACGTCGTCGTGGCTGCGATCGCGGTGCGGTAGCCGAGCGTCAGGCTCCCGGTCATCCGCGCGGTCGCCGGGAGCACGCCGGTCATCGGGTGCCCGTCGAGCTCGCGGCACAGGTACAGCAACCCGGCACACTCCGCGATCACCGGCAGCCCGGCTGCGATCTCAGTCGCGACTTGGCGCCGCAGCTGCTCATTCGCCGAGAGCGCTTCCGCGTGCAGCTCGGGAAATCCACCACCTAGATACAGTGCAGCAGTTGCCTCAGGCAACGGGTCGAGCAGTGGGTCGAAGCGGACCACCTCAGCCCCGGCAGCGGTCAGCAGCTCAGTCGTCTCGGTGTAGTGGAACGAGAACACCGGCCCACCGGCCACTGCAACCACCGGACGCCCCTCCTCCGCCGGCGTCACCTCGGCGGTCGGATCCCACACCTCGGTCTCAAGCTCCGAGGCCGCACGAGCCGCCGCCACGAACGCCTCCAGATCGACACCGGCCCGCACGAGCTCAGCCGCCGCATCGACCGCCTTCTCGGCTTGCTCGCGCTGCTCGTCGGCCGGCACCAGTCCGAGATGCCGACTGGGCACAGTCAGGCGAGTGTCACGCCGCAGCACACCCAGCACCGGGACACCGGTCGGCGCGACTCCGGCCCGCACCTCCGTCTCATGCCGATCCGAACCGACCTTGTTCAGGATCACCCCGACGATCCGCACTTCGGTGTCATAGGCAACAAACCCCTGGACGACCGCGCCGACGCTCCGCCCGGCCGCGGAGGCATCGACCACGAGCACAACCGGTGCCTTGAGCAACTTCGCCACGTGGGCGGTCGACGAGAATCCCTCGGTCCCCAACGCGCCGTCGTACAGGCCCATGACGCCTTCGATGACAGCGATATCGGCACCCTGGGCGCCGTGCGCGAACAACGGCGCCACGCGCTCTTCACCCGACAGCATCGGATCGAGATTGCGGCCAGGCCGACCGGTGGCCACCGCGTGGAAACCCGGGTCGATGTAGTCGGGCCCCACCTTGAACCCACCGACGACATGCCCGGCCCGCCGCAGCGCAGCCATCAATCCGACGGCGACCGTCGTCTTCCCGGCCCCTGACGAAGGAGCCGCCACCACAACCCGCGGAACTACCACTCGATGCCCTTCTGCCCCTTCTGACCGGCGTCCATCGGGTGCTTGACCTTGGTCATCTCGGTGACCAGGTCGGCCGCGTCGATCAGGCGCTGGTCGGCATTGCGGCCGGTGATCACGACGTACTGATGGCCGGGGCGATTGACCAGGGTCTCGACGACCTCGTCGACATCGACCCAGCCCCACTTCATCGGATAGGTGAACTCGTCCAGCACATAGAGGTCGTGGGTTTCAGCGGCGAGGCGGCGCTGGATCTCGCGCCAGCCCTCAATGGCGTCGGCCGCGTGATCCTCTTCGGTGCCGGCCTTGCGCGCCCAGCTCCAGCCTTCGCCCATCTTGTGCCACTCGACCGGGCCGCCCTCACCTGTTGCCTCATGCAACCGGCCGAGCGTCCGGAACGCCTCTTCCTCGCCGACCTTCCACTTCGCGCTCTTCACGAACTGGAAGACCCCGATGTTCCAGCCCTGGTTCCAGCCGCGCAGTGCCATCCCGAAGGCGGCGGTCGACTTCCCCTTCATCTCACCGGTGTGCACCATCAGCAGCGGCCGGTTGCGGCGCTGCCGCGTGGTCAGACCGTCCTGCGGTACGACGTTCGGTTGTCCCTTCGGCATGACTAAGCCGCCTTCCGCTCGGTGACCGCCCGTACGAGGTTGCCGGCGGCAACATCACCGAGGTCGAGGTATTCCGCTCCGAGGTCGCCAGCCAGCTCACCCGCCAGCCCCAGCCGCACACCACGCTTCGGCTCACAGTCGACCACGACCGTCGCAATCCCGCGCTGCGCGAGCCAACCGGCTGCCTGCTTCGCGCGGGCGAAGGCCTGGTCGCCGTGCGTCGCACGTCCGTCGGTGACAAGCACCAGCAGTGGGCGTCGCCGAGGGTCACGGATCGCCGCGATCCGCAGCACCTCCGCAGCCTGCAACAACCCTTCGGCGAGCGGCGTCCGACCACCCGTCGGCAACGACTCCAAACGCCGTACGGCGGTCTCGATGCTGCCGGTCGGCGGCAGGGCAACGGTCGCGTTGGCACCGGCGAAGGTGACGAGCCCGACGGTGTCGCGGCGCTGATACGCGTCGAGCAGCAGCGACACGATCGCGGTCTTCACCTCGCCCATCCGCTTCTTGGTTCCCATCGATCCAGAAGCATCCACGCAGAACAGCACCAGGTTTCCCTCGCGCCCTTCGCGCACAGACAGCCGTACGTCGCTCGCTCGCACCGCCAGCCCTGCTCCGGTCCTGCCGCGAGCTTGCTGATGCGGCGCCGCTGCCCGAATCGTCGCCAGCAGATGCGGCCGGCCCGACTCGCGTCCCACTCGTGTGCGGTCGCCCACGACTCGGCCGACCTCGGTGATTGCTCGCGAGCGCCGACCAGCCACGCCGGCTCCGGCGGCCTGCACGCTGAGCAATCGAGCCTTGTAGGGCTCGGAGCTGCCGGCGACATCACCCGTCGGCGCGGGCCCGGCGACCGGGGTCTGCGGCTGGTCCGCGTCGCGATCGGCGTCCGGTCCGTCGGTGGAGTCCGTCGGCTCGGGGTCGACACCGCCGCCGGGGCCACCGTCGTCCGGGCCGCCGTCGGGATCGTCATCCGGCTCCGGCGGAGGCGGCGTACTGTCTTGGATCGCTTGCTCCAGCTGGTCTTCGTCCATGCCCGGCGCGTCGAACGGGTTGCGCCGACGGCGGTGCGGCAGCGCGAGCTTGGCGGCCGCGCGCACGTCCTCGACCTCGACGACCGTCCGGCCCGACCAGGCCGCGTGGGCGACCGCGGTCCGTGCGGTGACCAGGTCGGCGCGCATCCCGTCAACATCGAACGAGGCGCAGATCTCGGCGATCTGCCGCAACGCCGAGTCGGTCAGGATGACCTCGCTCAGCAGGTCACGCGCTTTCACGATCCGCTCGGCGAGCTCGCGCTGCGGGCCGTCGTACCGGCTGACGAAGGCGGCGGGATCAGCCTCGTACGTCAGCCGCGCCCGCATCACCTCAACCCGTACGGCGGGATCGCGGCTGGCGACCACATCGACTGTCAGCCCGAACCGGTCGAGCAGTTGCGGCCGCAGCTCGCCCTCCTCGGGGTTCATCGTGCCGACGAGCACGAAGCGCGCCGGGTGGGTCACCGACACCCCGTCCCGCTCGACCGTCGCGCGGCCCATCGCGGCCGCGTCCAGCAACACATCGACCAGGTGATCGTGGAGCAGGTTGACCTCATCGACGTACAGGATTCCGCGGTGCGCGGCGGCCAGCAGGCCGGGCTCGTACGCCGTGATTCCCTCGGCCAGCGCCTTCTCCAGGTGCAGCGAGCCCAGCACCCGGTCCTCAGTCGCTCCGACCGGCAGCTCCACCAATCGCGCAGCTCGGCTCATAGCCTCCGGCGTTGCGTGCGGCCCGTCCGGACAGTCCGCCGCCGGAGCCGCGGGGTCACACGAGAACCGGCAGCCGGCCACGACATCGACCGGCGGCAGGATCTCGGTCAGCGCGCGCACCGCGGTCGACTTCGCCGTACCCTTCTCGCCGCGGATCAGCACCCCGCCGATCGCCGGTGAGATCGTCGCCAGGATCAGCGCAAGTTGGAGGTCGTCCATCCCGACCACCGCAGTGAACGGAAAGCCGGTCGAGGGTGGCGCAGGCCGCATCAGCGGGAAGTCCCTTCGTCAGCGGGTGTCCACGCCCGCATAGCTGGTACGCCACGATGCCGCGGCAGACTCGGTGCAGATGTTCTGGCTCCCGGTCGCCCGGTCACAGTGGCGGGACCGCCCCGGACTCCCGGCCGAAGCCGGTCACCGGTGTTCCTCCACACCCGTCTCCCCCATCCTGGCACACCCCCAATCCGCCAACCGCGACCAGTCTCACACCCCACTCGCGCCTATCGTCAGCCACATGATCAAGGCCTGCCTGAACGGTGACCGCACCCGCGCCGACCACCCCGGCGTCCCGATCACTCCGACTGAACTAGCCCACTCCGCAGCGGCCGCCGTACGGGCTGGGGCTGATGCGCTGCACATCCATCCGCGCGGCGCCGATGAGCGCGAAAGCCTGCACTGGCCAGACATCGACGCCGCCGTGTCAGCAGTCCGAGCAGCCTGCCCCGGCGTACCGATCGGCGTCTCCACCCGCGAACCGATCGTCCCCGACCTCACGGAGCGCCTCCGCCTGATCGCCGGCTGGCACCGCGGCCCCGACTTCGCCAGCGTCAACTTCCACGAACCCGGCGCCGCGGAGGTAGCCGACCTGCTCATCTCCCGAGGCATAGCCGTAGAAGCCGGCCTCTTCACCCCCGAAGCCGCCGTCACCTACCTGGCCTGGTCCGGCCCCACCCTCCGCATCC
>NZ_SMKX01000120.1 GCF_004349055.1 Kribbella antibiotica | reverse complement strand
GATGAGGGCTGGGCGGGTGTACCAGGTGTTGTTGAGGAGGGTGGTTGCGCCGAGGCGGTTGGCGCGGACGTCCTTGGCGGAGAAGAAGATGTTGCCCTTGACCTCGGGGATGGTGCTGTCGAAGGCCATGTGGTCGCTGAGCTCAGCGGGGTCGGCCCAGTCGGGGGACTGCGTCGAGGTGCCGACCTTGTACGTCGCTTCGCCGATGTAGAGGTGGACGTTCGTACCGCGGACCTGTTCGGCCCACCAGGGGACGATCTTGTTGTAGTCCGCCGGCGCGAAGCCGCCGGCCCAGTAGACCTGCGGAACGATGTAGTCGATCCACTCCTCGCGCACCCAGCGGCGGGTGTCGGCGGCCAGGTCGTCGTACGTCTGGACGCCGGCAGTGGTGTCGGTGCCTTCGGGGTCGGTGGCCTTGTTGCGCCAGACAGCGAAGGGCGAGATGCCGAACTTCACCCAGGGCTTGGCGTCCTTGATCCGGTGCTGCACTTCCTGGATCAGCAGGTTGATGTTGTTGCGCCGCCACTCGGCCAGAGTCGGGATGCCACCGCCGTACTGCGCGTACGTCGCGGCGTCGTCGAAGACCTGACCGGCTACCGGGTACGGGTAGAAGTAGTCGTCGAAGTGGACCCCGTCGATGTCGTAGTTCGACACCGCGTCCATGATCGCGTCCTCGACCAGCTTGCGTGCTGCTGGGATACCGGGGTTGTAGTAGAGCTTCCCGCCGTAGGTGACGACCCAGTCCGGGTGCTGCCGTGCGGGGTGCGTCGGGAGGAGGGCGTTGATGTTGGTGCCCATGGAGAGGCGGTACGGGTTGAACCACGCGTGCAGCTCAAGGTTGCGCTTGTGCGCTTCGGCCACGGCGAACTTCAGCGGGTCGTAGCCAGGGTCGCCACCCTGCACACCAGTCAGGTACTGCGACCAGGGCTCCACCTTGGACGGCCAGAACGCGTCAGCGGTCGGCCGCACCTGCAGTACGACGGCGTTGTGCTTCTGGCGGACCGCATCATCCAGCCAGCCGATCAGCTCGGTCTGTTGCTGCGCAGGGGTCAGTCCGGTCTTGGAGGGCCAGTCGATGTTCACCACCGACGAGATCCACGTTGCGCGGAACTGCCGGAGCGGTGTGGTCGTGCTGGCGGCACAGCGCGCCGCATCGTCGGACGGCGTCGGCGCGGCGGACGCCGTACTGGCTAATCCGCCCAGCAGCAGACCTGCGGTGGCACCGAGAACACCCATGGCACGCCAGACTCTCATGTCACTCTCCGACAATCGCTACAGATGAAGTGGAAAGATGTTTACACATCGAGGCGCTGGGAGGAAGACGCTAGGTTAGAGGCATGTTGCGGGCTGCCACTGACGACGATGTCGACCTCATCCGGCAACTCAGGAATCAGCAGGCGAATCGGGACGTGAGCATCACCTCGCACGAGATCGGTGCGGACGAGCACGCGGCGTGGTGGGCGAAGGCGTCGGTGGACCCGACGCGGCGAGTGCTGATCTACGTCCGGGACGGTGTCACCGCCGGCGTGGTCAACTTCTTCGACCTCGACGGACCGACCGGGTCGTGGGGATTCTTCCTCGATGCGGACGGGCTGGCCGAGCGCGGCGAGACGCTGCCGGCCTGGATCGAGGTGATGCGCGAGGCGACGTCGTACGGGTTCGATGAGCTCGGCCTCGACCTGCTGACCGGCGAGGTGCTCGAACACAACACCGTGGTCCGGCAGATGAACCGGCGGTTCCGGTTCGTCGAGGGAGCGGCCGAGCAGCGGGGAGCTGTCACCGTCATCCCGATCAGCCTGCGTAGTGAGGACCGGAGACAGCGTCATTAAGGGGCAGAAGTGAAGGACACCATCGAGATCGGCGGAGTGCCGATCGGAGCCGAGCACCAGCCGTTCGTCATCGCCGAGATGTCGGGCAACCACAACGGCGACCTCGAGCGGGCCCTGGACATCGTCCGCGCGGTCGCCGAGTCCGGTGCGCAGGCGCTGAAGCTGCAGACCTACACAGCCGACACGATGACGCTCAATCTCGATCTCCCTGCCTTCCGGCTGCCGGTTGAGCACGAGCTGTGGAGCGGCGCGCGGCTCTACGACCTCTACCAAGAGGCGCACACGCCCTGGGAGTGGCACGAGCCCATCTTCGAGCTGGCGAAATCGCTGGGGCTGGTCGCGTTCTCGTCGGCGTTCGACGAGACGGCGATCGAGTTCCTGGAGAAACTCGAGGTTCCGGCGTACAAGGTGGCGTCGAACGAGATCGGCGACCTGACGCTGGTCCAGGAGATGGCGCAGACCGGGAAGCCGATCATCATCTCCACCGGTTCTGCGACGCTGACCGACATCGACGCCGCCGTCCGGACTGCGCGCGCCACCGGCAATGAACAGATCATCGTCCTGTCCTGCACCGCCAGCTACCCGGCGCCACCCGAGCAGTCCAACCTCCGCGGCATCCCCGTCCTCCGCGACGCCCTCGACGTACAGGTTGGCCTCTCTGACCACACCATGGGTATCGGCGCGGCAATCGCGGCCGTCGCCCTCGGCGCTACGGTCATCGAGAAACACGTCACCCTCAAGCGCGTCGACGGCGGCGTCGACTCGGCCTTCTCGCTGGAGCCCGACGAGCTCGAAGCACTCGTCGAGAACACCCGGGTCGCTCAGTTGGCGCTCGGCCGCCCAGTCATCGGTCCCAAAGCGGCCGAGCAGAACGTGCTGCGCTTCCGCCGTTCCCTCTACGTCACCCAGGACGTCCGCGCCGGCGACCCCATCAGCCACGAGAACGTCCGCTCCATCCGCCCAGCCGGCGGATTGGCCCCGCACCTCTTCCCCGAGATCCAGGGCCGCATCTTCCCCACCGACGTGAAAGCAGGAACGCCCTTCACCTGGGATCTCCTCTAAACCCATCGGACAGCGATGGATGGTAAGACTGCAGGTAGTGGACACATCACCGTGTGCCATTTCCTGACGGCTGCCTGGAGGCGTTGTGATGTTCGGGGCTGAGGTGCTCGCCGCTGGCGGGGATGTGAATGCGCCGTGGAGTGGGCACGACACTCGGGTGCTGGTGGTCGCAGCGATCGGGATCGGTGTGATCGTCGCGCTGATCGTGTGGGCCAAGGTGCATGCGTTCCTGGCGTTGACGATCGGTGCGTTGTTCGTCGGGCTGGCTTCGGGGGTCGGAGCTGGAGCGGTGACGAAGTCTTATGAGACCGGTGTCGGCAGTGTTCTCGGGTACGTCGGAGTGCTGATCGCGCTTGGCGCGATGGTCGGGAAGTTGCTGGCGGACTCGGGTGGCGCGAACCAGGTGGTCGATACCCTGCTGCGCGGCCGGCCTAGTCGGCTGCCCTGGAAGATGGCGCTGATCGCGGGAATCATCGGGATCCCGATGTTCTTCGAGATCGGGCTGGTGCTGCTGATTCCGGTGGTCGTTCTCGCGGTACGGCGCTCTGGCGTGAAGGCAATGTTGTTGGGTATCCCCGCGCTGGCCGGCTTGTCGGTGCTGCACGGGTTCGTTCCGCCGCACCCCGGCCCGCTGGCGGCGATCGGCGTACTGGGTGGGAACGTCGGCATCACGCTCGCGCTGGGGCTGGTGGTCGCCGTACCGACGGTGATTGTCGCTGGCCCGCTGTTCGGGAAGCTGGCGGCGCGATGGGTTCCGATCGGCGCGTCCGGTACGGCGCTCGAGGTGGGCGAATCGTCGGGTGACACCGAGCGGAAGAAGACGCCGACGTTCGCCGTGACGCTGATTACGGTGCTGGCGCCGGTTGTGCTGATGCTGCTGAAGGCCGCGGCCGACGTCTGGATGAGCAAGGACAACGCGATCTACCCGGTGCTCCAGTTCATCGGCGATCCGGTCACCGCGCTGCTGATCGCCGTACTGCTGGCGATGTTCACCTTCGGTACGGCGGTCGGTTTCGGCGTACCGGCCCTGAGCAAGAAGATCGGCGCGAGCCTGCTGCCGATCTCGGGCGTGATGCTGATCGTCGGCGCCGGCGGCGGTTTCAAGCAGGTGCTCGTCGACGGCGGCACCGGCATCGCGATCGCGAAGATCGCCATCGCCGCGAACCTGTCGGCGCTCCTGCTCGGCTGGATCGTCGCCGTACTGATCCGCCTCGCCACCGGCTCCGCAACCGTCGCCACGGTGACCGCCGCCGGCATCGTCGCACCCCTGGCCACCGGCGAGAACCCAACCCACATCGCCCTGATCGTGCTCGCGATCGGCGCCGGCTCGCTGTTCTTCTCGCACGTCAACGACGCCGGCTTCTGGCTCGTCAAGGAGTACTTCGGCATGACGGTCGGCGAGACCTTCAAAACCTGGTCCCTGATGGAGACCGTCATCTCCGTGATGGGCCTCCTGATGACGCTCCTCCTGGCCGCCATACTCTGAGGCGCATGACCGAGTACCTGCTGTTTCCCGGGCGGCACCATGTTCTGACGAGATTCCAGGGTGAGTTCCTGCGGGAGCATGCTCAGGGGCGGACTGTGGTGTGGGCGGTTACGTCGGCCAATCATCGGACCACCAAGCGCAATCCGGTCGGGTTTGACCGGCGGGAGGCGGCGATCGAGCGGTTCAGCGTGGCCGAGGGGATTCGGTCGTTGGTGGTGGGGGTGGTTGATACGCCGCCGACTGACGACTTTGCTGAGGTGACGGTCAAAGCTCTTGAGGCTGGGACCGATGACTTGGTGCGGCTGACGCCGGAGAACACGGTGGTGGCTTGTTCCACGGCTGAGGTGAGCAAGTTGTACGAGCGGCTCGGTTTCAGCGTGATGGGGGTTGAGCCTGAGGGGGTGTTGCGGCCTTGGGACGTGTTGCTGATGGTTGCTGCTGGCAATGATGAATGGCGGGCGGTGGCGCATCCGGCGACGGTGGATGTGTTCGAACGGTATGCGCTGGATGCTCATGTGCAGCGGTGTGTGAATGATCCGGTGGTCGGTGATGATGGCGGGCTCACGACGACGCGGGATTACAAGACGTATGCGGATGCGTTTGAGACTGCGGCGGATCGGAAATGGCAGCAGATCAAGGACTTCGTACGGCCGGGGCGGATTCTCGATATCGGGTGTGCGACCGGCGCGACGCTGCAGTTGGTGGATGCGGAACCGCGGTTTCATGAATCGGATCTGATCGGCGTCGAGGTCGCGCGGCACCTGTACGCCGAGTGTGAGCACAAGAAGGAGCAGGGATTCTTCCGCAATCCCAACGTGTACTTCTACCAGCGGAACATGCTCGGCTCGGCAGTCTTTCCGGCGCGCTCGATCGACACGACCTTGACGCTCGCGTTGACGCACGAGATCTGGTCGTACGCCGATGGTTCGCGGGCCGAGACTGTCCAGCGATTCGCGGATGCGCTGTTCGCGCACACCGCGCCGGACGGGGTGTGGATCAACTCGGATGTCTGCGGACCTGCCGAGCCCGACCGCTCCGTCGTACTGCATCTTGACGACAGCGACGGACTCAATCCGGACGATGCGTTGGAGCTCGAGTCGCTTGACGATCCGGCGGCGTACGTCGGGCAACTCTCGACGCGCGCGATTCTTCCAGTTCGCACAGGACTTCCGGCGGAATGCGAAAGTACCGTTCTCGTACGTCGCGCAAGGCGATCAGCTGGTACTGCGCTTGGCCGACGCGATGGATTTCCTGACCCGCAAGGATTACGTGGACAACTGGTTGAGTGAAACCCACGAACAGTTCTGCGGACTCAACTTCACCGGCTGGTCCGAGGTCGCCGTACGGGCTGGGTTCCGGATCGATCCTTCGTCAAAGGCGTGGCGCAACGACTGGGTCATCACCAACCGCATCGCCCCCGTCGCCTCGATCACGACCGCTTCCGGCGACCCGATCGCCTGGCCCGACACCCACCAACTCCTCATCGCCCGCCGCTGACCCCTCAGATGGGGAGAGGCGGGAGCTGGCAGGACGGGTGGGGGGTCGCCGTTAGCTGGCTGGGCGGAGTTTGTTGAGGTTTTGGCGGAGGATCCGCCGGGCCTTGGCTGCGACCTTGCGGGGGTTGCGGAACTGGGCCAGCCGGCGCGCGAGGGCGTAGCAGCGGGAGCTGTGGATCTTGTTGTTGGCTGTGGTGGCCTTCTGGAGCTGGCCGCGGAGTTCGCGGATGCGGTTCTCGCGGGTCTTCATGGCCTTGTTGCGGAAGCCGAGGGTGCGTTCCAGGCCGAAGACGTGGCCTTGGAGCTCGGTGAGCTCCAAGCGGGCACGGTCCGCGTCGGCAAGCTGCGTGCGGAGATCGGGGTGCGTCTGCTCGGGCGAGTCCAGTACGACGGACAGCGCGGCAGCGAGTTGTTTGCCCCAGGCAAGTTGTTCGGCGTAGGCGGATTCGACGTGCGGTGCGGTTGCGGGGGTCGGGTCGACGAGGGTGACGCCGGACATCGACAGCCAGGTCGAGACGAGTTCGTCGCCGATCATCCACGGCGGCCACGGGTGCCGGCGGTGGCCGTCGACCAGGCGCCGGTGGAAGCGCAGCCAGGCGGCCGCCAGCAGGTCGTCCTTGTCGACGCTTTCGGGGGCGACCCAGCCGGAGATGCCGAAGGCGAAGGTGTCGCCGGCGACAATCACGTCATCCCAACGGAGCAGGACGCGCGAGTCCTCCGCCCACTCCCCCAGCGCTGCCGCCAGCTTCCGGAACCCCGGCACATCCTCAGCCGCCGCCAACCGGAACAGGACGGTCTCCACACTCTCCCCGCCGGGAACACGAGCCGGTACGACGGTTGAGTCGTACCCAACCGTCCCCAGCAGGTCAGGTGTCACCACGCCAACCGTTGTCTCCCAACCAGTCTCCGTAGCTGTCGCTTTCAGAGTGGTGGGGCCGGAGTGGGTGTAGAGGGTGTGGGGAGTGGGTGCGTTGCAGACTGCCAGCCAGGAGGTGGGGACGGCTGGGAGAAGGCCGGCCCGGGCTGCGGACTCCAGGGGCTCGGTGGTGGAGGTGAGGAGCGGGGTGTCCACGGACTCCAGGGCCGCAACGGCCAGGCGGGTCGGGAGGTGACCGGGGCGCGCGGTGGCTGCTGCTTCTACGCCGACGAGGGTGTGGGCGGAGAAGTCGGCGTACAGCTGGGCCGGCCAGGGCAGGGCGGCTTGGAACTGGTCGACGGAGACCGGACGGGTCGGGTCGTCGTGCAGAGGGACCCACTCGTCGTCGCCGTGGCGGAGGTGCGCAGGACGGCGGTCCAGGAGGTTCAGCATGGAGAACTCGTTGCGCAGGCCCAGTACGACGACCGCATCCGGCGTGGCCAGCGACCGCACCGCAGCTAGGCGCTCAGTCCAGCTCAGGTGCTCACTGTCATAGCCGAGGACTCGGTCCAGACCGTCAGCCGCGACCACCACCTCGAAAGGCTGCACACCATCAGTCGCCACCTCGAAGAGAGTCGGCTGTACGGCGGCTGCGCGCTTCAGACCGTCCAGTGCGCCGGCAACGACGTGCAGGCATGGGCCGAAGGTCTCGGTCAGCTGCTCGGCGTCGGAGACCGAGCGGACCAGGATGGTGACATCAGCCGAGTGCGCAAGCACAGACTCAATCAGCAGCGGGGAGTGCGGCCCGAGAATCAGCGTCCGGCGGTTGGCCGGGATCACATCAGCTAGGAGCGCGGCCAGCACCGGCTGGCGCGCAGTGTGATCGGTCCACGGCTGCATCTCACCACGGACCACCAGAACCTCAGACACGCTCTCTCCAATCGAACAGCATCCGCAATTCCGCGGCCGGCATCATCCAGTCCTTGCCGAGCTCCAGGTCGGTGGTTGCTCGTGCTGCTTCCAGGTCGATCGACTTGCCAAGCAGCTCCGGCCACAGTCGCTCGATCCGGCTCTGCCCACCGAACAGTGGGTTCTCGCCGGCCATCTCCATCGGGTCGCCGTACACAGCTGGTTCGCAGCCGGCGGCGATGCCGTAGAAGATCGCAGTGGAGAGGCGGTTGGCCGCTACCCGCTTGTGCTTGCGCAGCTCGGCCAGTTGCTTGTGGAGGAACTGGCGGTCGGTCCCCTCGTATGAGAACCCGCGCCGCCCGAACGACACCACTCGGAAGCCGGCGTCCTCGTAGTACGAGCGCACTTCGGGCCGGTCGTACTCGGTGTAGTAGAGGCTGAATGTCACGGGGCCGGTCTCGGTCTCGCGGATCTCGTCGATCAGCCGCTGGTGATCGCCCTGGATCTTGCCGCCCTCCCAGCCATGGAAGAGAAACCAGAGTGTGCCCTCACGCTCGGGCTCTGGCTCCGGCGGCGGCACCAGGTCGAGCAGGTACAGGAAGGGCGCGCCAATGCTGTGGTAGTTCCGCCGCCCGAGCGCATGGCCGCGCCGACGCGGTGCATCGCTCCAGGTGAACCGCCAGGCGCCGTCATAGAACTCGTGCACCGGGTTCCAGCCACAGCCGATGTTCCAGCCGTGCTGCAGATACCCGCGCAGTCGCGGCGGCTGGTCGTACTCCAGGCCGGCATAGCGCGCCAGGATGTGCGCCTGCCCGTAGTAGTGGTTGTGGTGATGCATCAGCGCACCTCCACATGCAGAGTGCCCGCATGCGGTCGTACGGCGAGCGAATGCTGCCCATTGCGGACAGCGAGCGGCAGTCTGCTGCACAGGAAGGGCTCGCACTGTACGGCGTGAGCCGAGCCGTCCTGCGCGACCGCAAACAGGACCCAGTCGGCCAGCGACGCAGTGGGGTCCACCGACACCCGGTGCTCAACTGTCGGATCGACGGCGGGGATCAGCGTGTCCAGCTCGACCACTGCGGACCAGCCGTCGTCGGAAAAGCTCCGCCGTGCGAGCACCTCTACGTAGTCGTCGGTCCCCGGCAGGAAGCGCCGCCAAGCGAACGACACCTCGCCCCAGTCCGGTCCACGCGCGACCAACATGTTGCCTGCAGCAACAACTGAGGTTGCCGCGAAGCGAATCGGCGACTCGTGCAGGTTGACGTAACCGCCGGTGGACCGGGTCATCGTGACCAGCCGGCCGCCCTGGGCATGCGACACCGCTCGATCGCCGGCCGCCCACAGCAAGAGCTTCTCCTGGCCGCCCGGACCGCGCAGCCGGAAGGCCCGGGTGGTCCGCTGGCTGAACGGATCGTCCGGGTTGATCTCTTCCATCATCGGCCGGATCGGCAGCCACGCGGTGAAGTTGCGTCCGTCGACCTTGATCGGCACCTGCTCCTCGCCACCCGACACCGGCCGCGTGACGAACAACGACGGCTCATCGAACGACGACCGCCCGTGCAGCACGAGCGCATCCGGCGTGTGCTCGATCGACGTCAACCGGCTCGGGTCGGACAGACGCCGTACGGCGAAGTATCCGTCCGGGCCGGGACCCGGCTGAACCCAGCTGGTCTCGTCGATCCACGCACCGGGCGGCCAGCCCGGACTGCCGGCAGCCTGGCCACGCAGCTTCTCCCGCCGCCGCAGCTTCCCAAGCTTGAGCTGTACGTCGAAATGCGCCGGACTGGCCGCACACCGGGCGAGGAGGTTCTCGTCGAGCACCACTTCGAACCCGACTCGGCTGGTATCGCCGTGCAGGTCAGTGGCGTCGTACCGGCGGACCTGCAACGGATACGGCAGTCCACCGATCACCAGGTCGATGCGCAGGGTGGAGGACTCACAGATCGCCAGGTGCTTGATCTCTGCGGTGCCCTTGACCGACAGCTTGCCGTCGACCCACTTCACCTCACGGACGCTCGTGGCCAGCGACAGGTCCTGCTCAGCGACCCGGTAGAGCTCCGGCGACACAGCCCCGTCGTACAGGCCTGGGTAGTTGTAGACGTACTGCTTGCGCTTCCGCGGTTGGGGCAGAACGCGCGCACCGCCGCGCAGGCCGCCGTCCTCGCGGAAGATCGCGAGCCGGCGGAGCAGGTCGACGTCCCCGGCGCGCAGTGCGGCGTGCTGGATCCGGTCGTAGCGGTGCGCTTTAGCCAGCGCCGCAGGGTCGAGCCGGCCGAGCAGACTGCCCGCCAGCTCGACCAGGTCCTGCTCTTCGCTGGCCGGGACCGCACCGAAGGCCATCATCAGCGTCAGCAGATCGATCTGGGTGAAGTGCGCGTGCAAGCGGCCCTGGATCGCGGGGAGCGCGTCAGCTGCCAGGTCCATCACCAGTCCGGCTGAGGTGACCCGGTCCTGCAGGTTGCCGAGCTGGAACTTCTGCTGGGTGATCGACTCACCGGACTCCCGCTCGCGCCAGTAGTAGACCGGTGCGGCGATGGTGTCGACGGTGACAGCGTCCAGGTGCGCCTGCAGCGTGACCGGGTAGTCCTCGTACCGGATCGCGGGGAACTCATAGCCGTGCTCGTCCCAGAAGGACCGCCGGTAGACCTTGTTCCAGACCATCCGGTCCAGGACCAGGTCGGTGACCTCGCTGACGTGGGTGGCCATCCGGTCCCGCATGAACGGCAGCCGGTGCAGCCAGGACGGCCGCACCCCGGAGCTGTTGTTGAACCGGCGCGCGTTGCCGCCGGCGAAGTCGGAGCCGGTCCGGTCGAGCGCACCGATCAGTTTCTGGAAGCCGTGCCGGGTGACCAGGTCGTCGCTGTCGACGAATGTCAGGTACTCGCCCTGGGCGTGCTCGACGCCGGTGTTCCGGGCCGGTCCGAGACCGGCGTTGTCCTGCTGGACGATCCGGAACCGCGCGTCGCGGGTGCAGAAGTCCTTCGCGATCACCGCACTGTCGTCGGGGGACCCGTCGTCGACCAGGATCGCCTCGAAATCCGTCCAGGTCTGCCGGGCGATCGAGTCCAGACAGTCGCCGATGTACTCACCGACGTTGTAGAAGGGCACCACCACGCTCAGCCGCGGCTTCACTTAGGCGGAACTCCCCTCGTCCGAGGGATGCGCCCTGGCCGCGCACCCTACGTAGCGGCAACGAGGTGAACTGTGAGGAGGTTATGCACCGGTTCGAACCCGTAACGTGCCCAGATGCGCTGAATTCCGGTCTGGTGCGCTTGGGTGGAGACCACCAGACGGCGCGTGGTGGCCGCATCCTCGATGGCGGACAGCAGGTGCCCGTAGCGTCCGCGACCCTGCTCAGCCGGTACGACGCCGGCCAGCTGGATCTCGGTCCACGAGCGCTGCTCGTCCACCGAGGCCAGTGCGAGCACCCGTCGGTCCGGACCGCGCAGCACGACCGCACCGGCCTCCCGGATCCGCCGCCGCGCCCACTCCTGTCGCCCAGCGAGCGCCACCGCCCGGTCGAACATCGGGTTGGCGCAGTAGTGGTTCCCGGAGTCGCCGAAGATGTCCGCGACCACGTCATCTACCAGTACGTCGTCCGCCGTCGGCTCGAGCTTGGCCGTGAAACCGGCCAGTGGCGCCGGCCGTCGGCCCTTGCCAGCCGGGAGCGACCAGTACACGACGGTGTCGGCCAGCAGCGGTCGACGCGGCCCGTCGGACAGTGCGGCGAACCAGCTCGTCTCCCGCGCCGGATAGCGCAGCACGACAACATCGGCCGTCGACCGCTCCACCGCAGCAAGCACCTCGGCGAGCGGCGTCCCGGCCGAGGCAGACACCGACATGCGATCGATCGAGACACCGAACCGCTTTGCCGCGTCCACCGAAGGGCGGATGCTCAGTTCACCCGATTCAAGCGCTTCGTACCAACTCATAGTGATTCACTCTAGGGTGAGCGCATGCGCGCACGGGCACGGCGGCGGGGGCCGCGTACGGCGGGGCCGTCCCTGACAGGGTTATTGGCCGGCGTCGCCGTCGGCATCTTGGCGATCGTGTTGCTGCTGCAGCACGCCAGTGTGTTCGAGGTCGGCCGGTTCGTACTGTTCAGCGCCTTCGGCGTTGCACTGCCCGGGTTCGCGCTGTGGCGGGTGGTCGGCAACTACGGCCGCAACCTGGTCGAGGACCTGGCCGGTGGCTTCGCAGTGGGGACCGCCGGACAGATCGTGGTCTACCTGGCGGCCTCGTCGGTCGGACAGCAGGCCTGGTCCTGGGTGTGGGGTCCGGTCGTATTGGTCCTGACATTCATCGACCGCGACATCCGGGAGCGGGTCTGGCGCCGAGTGGCCGAACCACTCCGGCCGCTGCAGGCGTGGCTGTTCGCACTGTCGACCAGCATCGTCGTGCTGGTCGTCTACCGGCGCGGTCCGGGTCAGTTCCTGCCTGCCTACGCCGATCCGCTTCGCTCGTACCCCGATCTGGCGTTCCAGCAGGCTGTGGCGGCCAGTGCGAAGTACGACGTACCGGTTGCGACGTTGTGGCTCGGTGGTGAGCCGATGAAGTACCACTCCTTCTACCACCAGTCGACGGCTGCGACGGCGTGGGCGACGCGGATCGACCTGACCGACCTCATCCACTCGCTGACCTGGCTGCCGCTGTTCCTGGCTGGATGCGGGCTGATCTTCGCGCTGGCCAGCCGGTTCGCTCCGACTGCCGAGACTGGTGCCACCTGGGCCGGGCCACTCGCCGTACTGATCGCTGGGCTCGGCGGTGCGCTGCAGCCGCTGGCGCATGCCGGTCTGGGCGGGGTGTCCACCGCTGTGGCGGCCTACCTGAGTCCTACACAGAACTTGGGCGTCATGATCGCCATGGCGCTCTGTGTGGTGGCTGTCGACCTGCTGCGTGCTGAGGCGCCGCGGAGTCGCTGGGTGTTACTGGTTCTGCTCGCACTGGTTGCTGCGGGCGCTAAGTCGACGATTTTGCCCTTGCTGGGCTTGGGATTCGCGTTCGCCTTCGTTCACGCAGGCATGGTGCGCAAGAGCAACCGGACCGCGTTGCTGGGCGGGCTGCTGGCGTTTGTCGTGTTCATCGCCGCGCTGCTGACGATCTTCGGCGGGAGCACGTGGGGTACGGAGATCAAGCCGTTCAAGACCTTCATCCAGCTCTCGCCGTACTCGCTGTTTGCCGGGAGTCCGCATGCACAGCTGCTGAACGCGGTGACCACTCTGCTGAGCTGGGGGCTCGCAGCAGTCGGGATGTGGTTCCTCGGCCGCAAGTGGCGCGACGTCGGCGCGGTGTTCCTCCTCGGCTTCGCCGTCGCAGGACTGGCCGGGACCATGCTGACCGCACAGTCCGGCATCAGCCAGCTCTACTTCCTCCGTACGGCGTTCCCCGCGGTAGCTGTGCTCGCCTGCATCGGACTGGCCAACCTGGTCGGCCAGTTGGGTGATCGGCGAGGTGTGGTGCTCGTCGGTGCCGCAGGGGCCCTCAGCCTGGCTGCGCTCGCAGTAGCGCGCTCACAATCCGCTGACCTCAAAGGCGTGAGCGGCCCATGGCTCTGGACGCTAGCAGCGCTCCTGCTCGTCGGAGTCGTCGTGGGGCTTGGCTGGAAGGCCTTCCGTCGGCCGGGGAACGTCGGAGTCGCGATAGCGGCCGCTGCGGTAGCGGCATCCATGATCGGCGCAGTGCTGGTGCCACTGCAGGCGCTGGTGTCGGACAGTGCGTCCAATCTGATCTACGCCAAGACCATGCGGGGCGGTGCGACGACAGCCGAGGCCGATGCGGCCCGATGGTTGCAGCAGCACACCCAGCCGGGTGCGCTGATCGCCACCAACGCGCACTGCATCATTCAGCGCGACAACGTCTGCGACAGCCGGCACTTCTGGCTCGCTGCCCTCTCCGAACGCCCGATCCTCGTCGAAGGCTGGTCCTACTCGAACCAGGCCAACCGGATCGCTCTGGAGACCAACGCCAACCCGAGCCTGATCCCCTACTGGGACAGCGGCAAGCTGGCCACCAACGACACCGCCTTCAGGTCCCCGTCGGCCGACATCATCCAGCGCCTGCGCAACGCCGGCGTCCGCTACCTGTACGCCGACCGCCGGGCCGGTGAGGTGTCGCCGAAGCTCGGCAGTTTCGTCAGCATCCGGCACGCGACGCTGGACGTGACCATCTACGAGATCAAGTGAAGCAACGCGTCAGCCACGCGGACACGGCCTTGACCATCAACCAACTGCCATCCGGCAGCCGCTAGGCGGTTTCGCTCAGTCGCATCTGTCAGGAGCCGCTTGAGCACAGCAGCCGCCGCGGTCGGGTCCTCCCGAATATCGGAGAGCACTCCAACACCGGCTGCGGTCCCGGTGGCGATGGCACGTTCGTAGCCCATCACCTGGTTGTCCACGACGCACACCAATCCAGCGGTCGCGCCAAGGCACAGCAGCTCCCAGGTCGACGTACCGGACGCACTGATGACCACATCCGCCTCGCGAACGGCAGCAGCCAACTGATCTGTCGGGCCAACCACCTTCACCTGAGCCGAGACCGCAGCAACAGCAGCGGCCAGCTCTGGCGTCGGAGCGACCACAGTCGCGTCAAAAGGAACACCAGTCGCGACCAGTGCTCGGGTGACCGCCGGACCGGCGGCAAACGCATCAGTACCGCCAAAGAACGCAAACACCTTCGGTACGGCGACCTGTCGCAGCGCAGGTGGTTCGGGCGGGCGCAGCGCGCGGATCTCGTCCCGGATCATCACGTAATCGAGTCCCGCGAGCCGGGCCGAGCGAGCAGGCAGGACGGGGTGATCCAGCTCGGCCGAGAGGTTCTGGTCGACCAGGACGTCCGCCTCAGCACCCCGCAAGTCCCCGTCCACAATCGCGAGAGTCGGCACTCCGGTTGATCGCACTGCTGGATAGACCGCCGCGTCCAGGTCATACGAGTCGAACACCACAGCGTCGTACCGACTCAGCAGCTCCACATGCTCAGCCGGCGACCACACCGCCGGCCGCACCCCAATCCCCCGCGCAGCGATCTGTCCAGCCGCCCAGGGGACAGTGTGGGCGTCACAGATGAATTCGACGGTGAGACCGCGTCGCTGCAGCTCTTCTGCCAAGGCCAAGCAGCGCATCACATGCCCGATCCCCCGCAGCGGGCCGACATCGCAGCGCACTCCGACATGTCTCACGCACAGACCGTATCCAAGTGGATTGAAAGGCTTCCTAACCGGGCAGCTATTGTTTCGGGGCGGCAACCGCACCCGTCCGTCAGAAGGAGCCTGCTCGACGTGTCTATCCTCACCGGCTCCGACATACTCGTCACCGGCGGCACCGGGTCTTTCGGCCGGGCGTTCGTGAAGCACGCGCTGGACGTCCTGAATCCGCGCCGGATCATCGTTTTCAGCCGGGACGAGCTGAAGCAGTGGGAGGTCCGCCAACGGTTCGGCGACGACCCGCGACTGCGGTTCTTCCTCGGCGACGTGCGCGATCGGCCGCGGCTGTTGCGGGCCATGCACCGGGTCGACTACGTCGTCCACGCGGCCGCGCTCAAGCAGGTCGACAGCGGTGAGTACAACCCGTGGGAGTTCGTCCAGACGAACGTGATCGGCTCCCAGAACGTGATCGAGGCCTCGATCGACTCCGGGGTCAAACGCGTCGTCGCACTGTCGACCGACAAGGCCTCCAGCCCGATCAACCTGTACGGCGCCACCAAGCTGACCGCGGACAAGCTGTTCATCAACGGCAACCACTACGCGGCGGCGTACGACACCCGGTTCGCCGTGGTGCGGTACGGGAACGTGATGGGCAGCCGCGGGTCGATCATCCCGAAGTTCCGCGCGCTGCACGCGGCCGGGCAGTCGCTGCCGATCACCGATCTGCGCTGCACGCGGTTCCTGATCACGCTGCCGCAGGCGGTGGAGTTCGTGGTCGACTCGTTCGAGATGATGAGCGGCGGCGAGCTGTACGTGCCGCGGATCCCGTCGATGAAGGTGACCGACCTGGCCGAGGCGATCGCCCCCGGCGCGACCATGCACGACGCCGGGCTGCGCCCGGGCGAGAAATTGCACGAAGAGATGATCAGCCCCGAGGAGGGCCGGCGCGTGCTCGCGCTCGGCAACCGCTTCGTGCTGCAGCCTGACCTCGCGACCTGGGGCTACATCGCGCCAGAGGGCGGCGTACAGCTGGATGAGGGGTTCCACTACGCGTCGAACACGAACGACCAGTGGTACACGATCGAGGAGATTCAGAAGATTCTCGAGGTTGATCAGTAGTGCTCCCGTACGGTCGGCAGTCCATCTCTGCGGCGGATATCGCCGCGGTGACGGCTGTTCTGCAGGGGGATTGGCTCACGACCGGGCCGGCTGTCACCGCCTTTGAAGACGCCATCTCAGAGCTGAGTGGTGGGCATCGGGCGGTTAGCTGTACGTCGGGGACCGCGGCGCTGCATATTGCGTACGCCGCGCTCGGCGTCGGGCCGGGCGATGAAGTGGTGACAACGCCGATGACGTTCGTCGCGACTGCTTCGTGTGCCGCGTTGCTCGGTGCGCGGGTGGTTTTCGCCGACGTGGATCCGGACACCGCGCTCATCTCACCCGAGGCTGTGGCCGCAGTGACGACTGAGCGGACGAAGGTCATCGCGGCCGTCGACTACGCCGGCCAGGCTGCGAACTATGCGGCGCTGCAGCCGCTGGCCGACGCGGTGGGCGCGCGGACGGTGGCGGACGCGGCGCATTCGATCGGCGGGAGCGCCGATGGGCGTCCGGTCGGGGATTTGGCCGACGTGACGACGATGTCGTTCTTCCCGACGAAGAACCTGACCACCGGCGAGGGCGGCGCGGTGGTCTGCAAGGACCCGGCGGTCGGCCAGCGGGCGCACGAGTTCCACTTCATCGGGCTCGTTCGAGACGCTGACCGGTTCGAGCTCGTCGATGAGGGCCCTTGGCACCAGGAGGTGCACGAATTCGGGGTGAATTACCGGCTGACCGACCTCGGGGCTGCTCTCGGCCTCTCGCAGCTCGCGAGGTTGGCGGCGTTCAAGCAGCGCCGGGCGGAGATCACGGCGCGGTACAACGAGGCGTTGGCTGGGGTCGACGGACTCCGTACGCCGGTCCAGCGGGCAGGCGTCGATCCGGCCTGGCACCTGTATCCGGTCCGCGTGCTCGACGGGCGCCGGCGGGAAATCTTCGAGGGAATGCGAGCCGCCGGGATCGGTGTCCAGGTGAATTACATCCCCGTCTACTGGCATCCTGTGTTCGCACGGCAGGGCTACCAGCGCGGCCTGTGCCCGAACGCGGAGGCCTTCTATGCCGAGGAGCTCTCCCTCCCGCTCTACCCGGACCTCACCGACAACGACGTCGACCGGGTGATCGAGACTCTGCTACGACTGGTTGCCTAAAGACCCCAGAATGGTGTGACGTGACTGAAGTGACCCGATCGAATCTGGTCGGTGGAGAGATGCTGAACTGGTCGGATCTCCATCCGGCCGACGCTCGTCCCGCTGCCGGTGGGCCGGCCGCCGTTTCGCTCCTGGCCGCTGCCTTGCGCGCCGGTGACGCCGTCCTCGTCGCGGGCCCGCACGCAGCTGTCCTGTACGCCGATCTGGTGGCGGTCGCGGAGTCGGTCGACATCCTGGTCCGGTCGGCACCTGATGCGGAGGAGCTGGCGGAGACGCTCGGGAACGCGAAGACGCAGGTCTACTGCGGTTCGCTGGACCGGTTCGAGACGTCTGAAACGTACGACCTGATCGTTGCGCTCGACGGGTTGGAGCGGACGGTCGGTCCGGACACCGAGTCGCTGCCCTGGTCGGAGGCGTTGTCCAAGCTGACCACCCGCTTGGCCCCCAACGGACGGTTGTTGCTCGGCGCAACAAATAGCTTCAGCGTCAACCGGATGATCCAGCCGGACATCACGGCGGCCCTGCCGAGGGACGAGGACTGGGGACGGGCGGTGAACGATACCGCTCCAGCCGGTTTGAAAGCACTCCAGGCAGAACTTCAAGGACAGATCGTCGGCGTGTATCCGTCGTTGGTTGAGGCCGACGTCATGGCAGGCGACAACCTGCAGCTGACGGCGGCTCGTGCGGCTCGGGTTGTTGCTGAGCGCAACAGTGGGCCGACACTGCTGGATCCGTACCGGGTGGTGATGGATGCTGCTCATGCCGGGTTGCTGGTGGAATTGGCGCCTGCTTGGTATGTCGCGGTTGGTGTTGAGGTGTCGATCGAGTCCGCCGCGGGCGAGTTGGTGGAGGAACGACTGCTAGCCGCACTGCGGGTGGACGACCAGTTGGCGCTGCGGCGAGAGGTCGTGGCCTACGTCGAGTGGTTGCGGACAGCACCTAAAACGGGCGCTGCGGACAACGTGATCGTGGCTGGGACGTCGTACCGGTTATTCGAGGGCGACGGCGGCGGGACGATTGAGGAGCACCTGGCGCGGTTTGCTCGGCGGGCGCTGGAAAGTGGCTCTCGGCAACCATGGCCGGTGGGCGGGGATGCTCAGGCGTTGACCGCGCGATTGGCAGCGATGGTGGGTTTGACGGTGAGCGACGTACCGGGGACAGCCGAGGTTCTCCGACCGCTCGGTAGTGCTGAGCAGCTCGCCACTGTCGCGCGCTTGGCGGATGAGTTGGCGCATTCCAGCGCGCGGGCGATTCTGTTCCAGGGCACGATCAACGGGATTCGGAAGTCGGTTCCTTATCGGCTGGGGCATGCGATGCTCAATCCGGCGCGCGTGGTCCGGCGCCGGTTGAAGCGTGCCTTGCGGAGGCGCTGATGCATCACGCCAACCACTTCTACGGGCACGCCGACGTGCTGGCGTCCTACGCCGGGCTCCGCAAGACTCGCGCGATCTGGGGCTACCTCCAGCACGGCTGGAACATCCTGGACGGCTTTGCCCACGGCACCAATTTCGCGGCCGGAATGCCTAAGTATGTATGGACCGACAGTGTCCGGCGACGCGGGCAGTCGATGGGCATCCGGAACTACGCGGTGATCGGCTCGGTCTGGCTGTATCTGCTGAAGAACCACCCGAAGCTGGCGACCCAGGACAAGAAAGCGAAGGGCACACTCTTCTATCCCTTCCACGGCTGGGAAGGCCAGAACGTCCTCGGCGACCACGGCCGGATCGTTGCCTCGATCAACGACCACGAGACCGGCCCGGTGACCGTCTGCCTGTACTGGAACGAATACCACCAGCCCGCCATCCGCAAGGTCTACGAGGACGCCGGGTTCCGCGTCATCACCCACGGCTATCGCGGTCTGCACTGGCGCAAGACCGACCCCGACTTCCTGGTCAAGCAACTCCGCGAGCTCCGCGGCCACACCCGCGTCGCCTCCAACCGGCTCAGCTCCGCCGTCCTGTACGGCGCCTCGGTCGGACTGCAGCCTGGGGTGTACGGCGACCCGATGGTGCTGGAGAACGAGCACCCGTCCTTCGGTGGGCAGGCGCGGATCAAGCGGCTGTGGCCGGAGATGGACCAGCCGTTCGTCCCAGCGGCGATCGCCAAGGAGTTCACCGACACCGAACTGGGAGTGGACCACGTCGTCTGCCCGGCCGAGATCCGGGAGCTGTTCCGATGGAACGACTGAACATCGGCATCGTGACCCAGGTCCGCGTCACGAGCTCGCGGTTACCGGCCAAGGTGCTGCTCACCGCCGGTGGGCACTCGTTCCTGGAGCATCACCTCCACCGGCTCCAGGAGACCGGTCTCCCGGTGATTATCGCGACCACCACGAACTACCACGACGACGTCATCCTCGAGGTGGCCAAGCACGCCGGCGTTCCGGTGTTCCGGGGCTCTGAGGACGACGTACTGAGCCGGTTCGCGGGCGCGGCGCGGGCGCACGAGCTGGACGGGCTGGTCCGGGTCACGTCGGACTGCCCGCTGATCGACCCCACGATCATCGCGGCCGGCGTCGACCGCTGGCGGTCCGAGAAGGACCCGAACCTCTACATCTCGAACTGCCTCGAACGCACCTACCCCCGCGGGATGGACTACGAGATCTTCTCCGCCGCCCGCCTGTACGACGCGGAGGAGCGGGCGACTCTGCAGGCCGACCGCGAGCACGTCACGCCGTACCTGCACCAGAACCGGTCCGGCGAAATGCGCCTGCTGAACCTCCCTTGGACCGGCGGCGGAGCGTCGTACCGGCTCTGTCTGGACACTCCGGACGACTGGAAGTTGCTCGACGCACTCTTCGAGGACCACGCCGCGACCGGCCTGAATTGTGCCGAACTGGTCGAGATTCTGGACACACATCCCGAACTGTCTGCGCTCAACGCACACATCGAGCAGAAGAAGCTCGGCGAGTAGCAACGCGCAATTGGTCGGCTACGGCATGATTTACCGTGATGAGCACCGATGAGCCAGCACCCGACCTCAGCGACACGGCCCGCGCCGCGTCGTTCGGGGCCGTCGCGGCCGCGTACGACGCGGGCCGCCCGACCTTTCCGGTCGATGCGGTGACCTGGATCCTCGGTCCGGGGCGCGGGCTGCAGGTGCTTGACCTGGGCGCCGGCACCGGGAAGCTGGCGGCGATCGCCGCGGAGCTCGGGCATCACGTGATTGCCGTCGACCCGTCCGAGGAGATGCTGTCCGTCTGCCGGAAGCGGCCGGGGATCGACACGATGGTCGGCGCGGCCGAGTCCATCCCGCTCGCGCACGGCTCGGTGGACGCGGTCATCGTCGGGCAGGCCTTCCACTGGTTCGAGCACGCTCGCGCGCTCCCCGAGATCGCCCGGGTGCTGCGACCGAACGGCGTACTGGGTCTGCTGTGGAACAACCCCGACGTCGTGGTCCCGTGGGTACGCCGGATGATGCAGGCGCTGCAGGGCCCGGACAACCACGGCACGGACCGGTTCGATCCGGTGCCGACGCTGCTCCAGTCCGACATGTTCGACGGGGTGGAGACCGCGCGGTACCGGCACTGGCAGGACCTGGACCGCGGCAGCCTGCGTCAGCTTGCGGAGTCGCACTCCCGGATCGCGACCCTGACCGACTCCCGTCGCGAGACGGTGCTCGAGCAGGTCGACGCGATCTACGAGGCCAGCGCCCGGCCGCCGGAGCCGCTGCGGATGCCGTACTTCACCGACTGTTTCCGGACCAGGCCGAGCGACCTGGCCAACTACCGCCGCACCCTCGACGCGCCGGTCGCCCCACATCTGTAACGCCCCGTAGCGGGTGAGCACAGCCTGAAACGTTTTGGTTGCGGACACGCCCGTTAAGTCACAAACACCCTACTTAGGGCTAACGTGCCTGCATGGACGAGGATGTCGTGCGCGAGCGGGATGCCCGCGCCTATGAGGCCGTGCACGACGCGGCCGACTTCACCGAGCTCAAACGCCGGTACAAGAACTTCGTGGTGCCCTGGACCATCGCCTTCATGGCGTGGTACCTGGCCTATGTCGCCTGCAACAACTGGGCGCGCGGGTTCATGAACACCCAGGTGATCGGCCACATCAACGTGGCACTGATCTTCGGGCTGCTGCAGTTCGTGTCGACCTTCGCGATCGCCGCGATCTACGGCCGGTTCGCGAACCGCAAGCTCGATCCGCTGGCCGCCGGCCTGAACGCCAAGTACAAGAGGGAGCGCCGCCGGTGAGTCTCATTCCGATGCTGATCCCGTTGGCGGAGACGGGCAACCGGACGCTGACCATCTCGCTGTTCTCGGCGGTTGTTGCCGTGACGCTGTACATCACCTGGTGGGCGTCGCGGCAGAACAAGACGACGGCCGACTACTACGCCGGTGGCCGCAACTTCAGCGGCGCGCAGAACGGCCTGGCCGTCGCCGGCGACTACATGTCGGCGGCATCCTTCCTCGGTATCTCCGGC
Organism: Kribbella antibiotica; assembly: GCF_004349055.1. Taxonomy (GTDB): domain Bacteria; phylum Actinomycetota; class Actinomycetes; order Propionibacteriales; family Kribbellaceae; genus Kribbella; species Kribbella antibiotica. The sequence continues at coordinate 6,550 of NZ_SMKX01000120.1, read as the reverse complement.
TCGATCGCCCTCTACGGGTACGACGGCTTCCTCTACTCGATCGGGTTCCTGGTCGCGTGGCTGGTGGCGCTGCTGCTGGTCGCCGAGCTGCTGCGGAACTCCGGCCGGTTCACGATGGCCGACCAGCTGGCCTTCCGGATGAAGCAGAAGCCGGTCCGGACCGCGGCCGCCACCTCCACGATCGTGGTCTCGATCTTCTACCTGCTGGCCCAGATGGTCGGCGCCGGCTCGCTGGTCGGGCTGCTGCTCGGGGTGAAGAGCGAGGGCGTGAAGGCCGGCGTGATCATCCTGGTCGGTGCGCTGATGATCGTCTACGTGACGATCGGCGGGATGAAGGGCACCACCTGGGTGCAGATCGTGAAGGCCGTGCTGCTGATGACCGGCACCGTCCTGATCACCTTCCTGGTGCTGCTGAAATTCGACTTCAACATCTCCAAGCTGCTCGGTGCGGCCGCGGCGAACTCGGGTAAGGGCGAAGCGTTCCTGCAGCCGGGTCTGCTCTACGGCAAGGACCTGGTCGGCCAGATCGACTTCCTGTCCCTCGGCCTCGCACTCGTCCTCGGTACGGCGGGTCTGCCGCACATCCTGATTCGCTTCTACACGGTGCCGGACTCGCGGTCCGCGCGTCGGTCGGTGCAGTGGGCGATCGGCCTGATCGGCGCCTTCTACCTGATGACGCTGGCCCTCGGCTTCGGTGCCGCGGCCCTGATCAACACCGCCAAGGGCTCGCCGGTCGCGGAGTCCAAGGGCAACATCGCCTCACCGACTCTGGCCGAGGCGGTCGGTGGTGGCGCCGGTTCGGTCGGCGGGTCGATCCTGCTGGCGTTGATCGCGGCGGTTGCCTTCGCCACCATCCTTGCGGTGGTCGCGGGTCTGACGCTGACCTCGGCGTCGTCGTTCGCGCATGACCTGTACGCCAACGTCATCGCGAAGACGAAGCCGTCGGAGAAGAGCGAGCTGCGGGTGGCTCGGTTCGCAGCGATCGGGATCGGTGCGGTCGCGATCGCGCTGGCCATCCCGGCCCAGAAGCTGAACATCGCGTTCCTGGTCGCGCTGGCCTTCGCGGTGGCCGCGTCGGCGAACCTGCCGTCGCTGCTGTTCAACCTGTTCTGGAAGCGTTTCAACACCTCCGGCGCAGTCTGGAGCATCTACGGCGGCCTGATCTCCGCGGTCGGGCTCGTGGTCTTCTCGCCGGTCGTGTCGGGGAAGCCGACATCGATGATCACCGGCGCCGACTTCGCCTGGTTCCCGCTGTCCAACCCGGGCATCGTGTCGATCCCGCTCGGGTTCCTGTTCGGTGTCCTGGGCACGTACCTCGGCAAGGACCGGTCGTCGGAGGATCGCTACAAGGAACTGACCGTGCGTGCGCTCACCGGCGCCGGTGCGGAGACTGCTTCCAAGCACTGATCTATACCTCTTTGAAGCCCGGCTCGCTGTTGCGAGTCGGGCTTTTTGGGTTTTTCTCGAACCGTTGACGCTTTCGTAGCACTGCCGTAACAATGAGCCAGCGCTACGCAAGAAGTTGGCAAGTCTACGAAAGTTCCGGACTCCTCGCGTGGCGGCTCCGCCTTTTGCGTTCTCCACCGCCCATCAGGAGAGGCCATGCGAATCCCCCACTGGCGACTGCCCGTCGCCTTGCTCGCCGCGAGCCTGGCGTTGTCCGCCGGCTCACTCATTCACCCCACCTCGGGCGGTACGGCGAGTGCCGCCGTACTGGCCGGCCCGAACCTTGCCGCCGGTAAAGCCGCCTCGGCCAGCACCGTCAACCAGAGCTACGTCGCCTCGAACGCGACCGACGGCAACCAGGCGACCTACTGGGAGAGTGCCAACAACGCGTTCCCGCAGTGGGTCCAGGTCGACCTCGGCTCGTCGGTCGCCACCAACCAGGTCGTGCTCAAGCTGCCGAGCGGCTGGGGTTCGCGCAACCAGACCCTCGCGGTCCAGGGCAGCACCGACGGCCAGAACTTCAACGACCTGTCGGCGGCCGCCTCCCGCGCCTTCACCGCGCCTGCCAACACGGTCACCATCGACTACGGCAACTCGACGGTCCGGTACGTGCGGCTCCAGATCACCGCGAACACCGGTTGGCCGGCCGGACAGCTCTCCGAGCTCGAGGTCTACGGCCCGGCGACCGGTGACACCCAGGCTCCCACCGCCCCGGGCAGCCTGTCCTTCACCGAACCCGGCGCCGGCCAGATCCGGCTCGCCTGGAACGCGTCCACCGATAACACCGGTGTGACCGGGTACGACGTCTACGCGAACGGCCAGCTCCGCACCAGCGTGGCGGGGAACGTCCTGACCTACACGGACACCCAGCCGACCAGCTCGACGATCGCCTACTTCGTCCGGGCGAAAGATGCCGCCGGCAACCAGTCGCCGAACAGCAACACGGTGACCCGCAACGGCAGTCAGGGCCCGGGCAGCAACCTCGCGGCCGGCAAGCCGATCACCGCCTCCGGCTTCGTGCACACGTTCGTCGCGACCAACGCGAACGACGACAACGTGACGACGTACTGGGAAGGGAACGGCAACCCGGCAACGCTGACCACCGAGCTCGGCTCGAACGCCGACCTCAGCTCGATCGTGATCCGGCTCAACCCGGACTCGGCCTGGGGCGCGCGGACGCAGACCTTCTCGGTCCTCGGCCGCGAACAGTCCTCGTCGACGTTCACCACGATCGCCGCGAGCGCGTCGTACAACTTCAACCCGTCGTCGGGGAACCTGGTGACCATCCCGGTGAGTGCCCGGGTGGCCGACGTACGGCTGAACTTCACCGCGAACACCGGCGCACCTGCTGGTCAGGTCGCCGAGTTCCAGGTGATGGGTGTGCCGGCGCCGAACCCGGACCTGTCGCTCTCGAACGTGACGTGGACGCCGACCGCCCCGGTCGAGACCGACACGATCACGGTCCGCGCGACCGTCAACAACACCGGCTCGGCCGCCTCCGGCGCGACCGATGTGAACTTCTACCTCGGTACGACGAAGGTCGGTACGGCGGCAGTCGCGGCGATCGCGGCCGGCGGCTCGACGACGGTCAGTGCGTCGATCGGTGCGCGGGACGCGGGCAGCTACGCACTGAGCGCCAAAGTCGATGAGGGCAACACCGTCATCGAGCAGAACGACGCGAACAACTCGGCTTCCGCAGCGAGCGCGCTCGTGGTGACTCCGGTCGCCAGCTCGGACCTGATCGCGTCTGCGGTCAACTGGACGCCGAACAACCCGGCTGCGGGGAATAGCGTCGCCTTCTCGGTGATCCTGAAGAACCAGGGCAGTATCGCCACGGCTTCGGGTGCGCACGCGATCACGTTGACGCTGCTCAACGGGAGCTCGACGGTTGCCACGCTGACCGGGTCGTACAACGGTTCGCTGGCGGCAGGTGCCTCCACCTCGGCCATTGCCCTGGGCAACTGGACGGCGGCGAACGGACGGTACACCGTGCGCGTCGTACTGGCTGATGACGCCAACGAACTGCCGGTGAAGCGGACGAACAACACCAGCGAGCGGCCGTTCTTCGTGGGTCGCGGCGCGAACATGCCGTACGACCACCTGGAGGCCGAGGACGCCTCGGTCGGTGGCGGCGCGACGGTGATCGGCCCGAACCGGACCATCGGCGACCTTGCGGGTGAAGCCTCTGGCCGACGTGCGGTCACGCTGAACGCGAACGGCTCGTTCGTCGAGTTCACGACCCGGGCATCGACCAACACACTCGTCACCCGGTTCTCCATCCCCGACTCGTCCGGTGGTGGCGGTCAGGACTCGACGATCAACGTGTACGTGAACGGCACATTCCACAAGGCGTTGCCGCTCACCTCCAAGTACTCCTGGCTGTACGGCGCGGAGGCCGGCCCGAGCAACTCGCCGGGTGCGGGTCCGGCCCGGCACATCTACGACGAGGCGAGCATCATGCTCGACTCGACAGTGCCGGCCGGCTCCAAGATCAAACTGCAGAAGGACCCGGCGAACGGAACGACGTACTCGATCGACTTCGTCGACACCGAGCAGGTCACGCCGATCGCCAACCCTGGTGCGGGTTTCGTGACGCCGGCCGGGTTCACCCAGCAGGACGTGCAGGCCGCGATCGACCGGGTCCGCCAGGACACCACCCTGCAGGGCGTCTACCTGCCGGCCGGTACCTATCCGACCCAGTCGAAGTTCAACGTGTACGGCAAGGCGACCAAGATCGTCGGCGCCGGACCGTGGTTCACCAAGTTCGTGGCACCGCAGACCCAGGCCAACACCGACGTCGGGTTCGCATCCCAGTCGTCGGCGAACGGGTCGACGTTCAGCGGCTTCTCGTACTTCGGGAACTACGACAGCCGCAACGACGGTCCGGGCAAGGTGTTCGACTTCAACGGCACCGCCAACATGACCATCGACAACATCTGGGCCGAACACCAGATGTGCCTCTACTGGGGCGCCAACACCGACAATTCGACGATCAAGAACTCGCGGATCCGGAACTCGTTCGCCGACGGCATCAACATGACCAACGGCTCAGCCGGCAACACGGTCAGCAACAACGACGCCCGGTCCACCGGTGACGACAGTTTCGCCCTCTTCAACGCCATCGACGGTGGCGGCGGCGAGGTCCGGGACAACGTCTTCGAGAACCTGTCCGCGACGCTGACCTGGCGGGCCGCCGGCTTCGCGGTCTACGGCGGTACGAACAACATCTTCCGCAACCTGTACGCCGCGGACATGCTGACGTACCCCGGTGTCACGATCAGCTCGCTCGACTTCGGCATCCCGATGAACGGCTTCGGCGCCACCCCGCCGACCCAGTTCCAGAACGTCTCGATCGTCCGGTCCGGCGGTCATTTCTGGGGCAACCAGTCGTTCCCGGCGATGTGGATCTTCTCGGCCTCCAAGGTCTACCAGGGGATCCGCGTCAACGACCTCGACATCGTTGATCCGACGTACAGCGGGATCATGTTCCAGACCAACTACGTCGGCAGCCAGCCGCAGTTCCCGATCGCCGACACGATCTTCACCAACACGACGATCTCCGGAGCACGCAAGTCCGGCGACGCCTTCGACGCCAAGTCCGGCTTCGCCCTGTGGGCCAACGAGCTCCCCGAGCCCGGCCAGGGCCCGGCCGTCGGCAGCGTCACCTTCAACGGGCTGACGCTGTCCAACAACGCGGTCGACATCCGCAACACCACGTCCACCTTCACCATCAACCGCAACTAGCACCGAGCTCGATGGAGGGGCTTCCCTCGAGGCCCTTCCATCTGCCCCGATCTGCCCCAGGACGCTCCGGTGTTCTGGGGTGTTTCGCGTTACCGGGCATGCGAAAGTGCCTCGGTGCCGACCCATGTATTCGTTGACGAGAACAAAGTCAAAGGCCTGCTGATGGCTGCCGCCCACTGCCGCGCGGGTGACGTGGCGGTACATCGCAAAGCGCTCCGCCAGCTGCTGCTACGCCGTTCTGCCAGCTGCGCGAGCTCTAGAAAACGCGAAACCCGGCACGCCCACCGTCCGGTAGGCTTCCGGGTTCACTTCCAAGGGACTCATGTCCCGAGGCATTACCAACTGTAGCGGATTCATGGTGGGGCACCAGTGGATTTCGCGATCTGCCCCTGGAAACCCTTGGAAACCCCGGACTCAGCTGTTTTGCGTGAGAAGCGTGTGGGCGGTGGGGGTCAGGGAGTGCAGGGAGGTTCCCTGGGAGCGGTGGGTGGTGATCAGGGCGGCGGCGCGAAGGATGCGGGTGTGCTCCGAGGCCGAGGCCAGCGAGATGCGGACTCGGCGGGACAGTTGCGTCGTACTGGCTGGGGTGATGAGTGAGCGGAGGACCGCCGCTCGGGTGCGGCCGAGGAGGGCGGCCAAGGTGTCGGTGTCGGGGTCTTGGGGTTCGGCGGCGGGGCCGTCGGCGCAGGGGTAGATGAGGATGGGGCGGCGGCGCGGGTCATCGTCGACCAGGCACTCGGAGATGAGCGGCGAGGGATAGAGCTGGAGACCTCGACCTCGGAGATGGACGTCGAGGCTCTGGTCGGCGCGCAGGTTGTGAACGGTGAGGGTGGGGGCGGTCCAGTCGACATCCGGGTGCAGATTCGTGAACAGGGCTTCGGTGCCCCCGTGCATCAGAATGTGCGCACGCTGCGCGAGATCACCGGCGTACCGGCGGGAAAGCTCGTCGGAAGACCGGGCCAGGACGTTCCCGTGAAAATCCAGTACGGCGGTGCCGAGCGCCCTGCGCGCGGAGGCCCGGCCGGTGCGGAGTCCGTGCAGGTACGGGTCGATGGCGCGGGGGAAGCGCTCGTCGAGCTCCTCGCGGAAGACCTCGGCGGGGGTGTCCTCGAGCAGTTCGGCGGCCGGCTCCGCCGGAAACGCCACTCGCCCAAGATCTGCCGCGCTGAAGTGAATCCGGATCATGCCAGAACTCTCCCCCGTCGCCGCCCCCACCACGACCTTTTCGGCCCTCCGTCGCCGACTCCGGCCGTCAGGCCGCCGAAGAGCTCACCAAGCTCCTCGACCGCCTCGACCCCGACGAGCGCATCAAGGTCCTCGAAGCCGGCGAACTCCTAGACCGCATAGCCCGCGACCTCTA
>NZ_SMKX01000011.1 GCF_004349055.1 Kribbella antibiotica | reverse complement strand
GGCGCTGGGGGCGTAGTAGACCTCGGGGGTCGCGCAGGTTGGGGCATCGACGAGGTCGGTGGGGTCCACCAGGAGCATCGCGTGGCCGGCGGCGATGGGGCCGGCTAGGTATTCGTGGCCGGGGAGGTCGGCTACGGCGGTGCGGCAGCCTAGGGCCATGCCTTCGAAGAGGGCGGTGGTGGAGACACCTACCTGGTACGTCGCTCTGGCGAGAAGGTCGAGTGTGTTGCCTGAGGTGGAGAGTTCGACGCCCGAAGAGGGGCTGTAGTCGGTGGCGTGCTCGCTCGGGTGGAGGCGGAAGAGGACCTTCAGCGAAGGGTTGGCCTTGGCTACCGATGACGCGACGTGGAGGAGGTCGCCGCCGGTTGTTCCCTGGGAGAGGAAGACCGCGAGCGAGGGATCTTTCGGACCGGGTGCGGGCAGGTAGGGCACTCCGACTACCCGCGCGACCATCCCGGCGGGGAGATCCGCGACCGTCGACCAGTAGGAGCCGAAGGTCCACAGCTCATCGGGCTGGTCGGCAACGACCGGACGGCCGGGGTAGCTGTAGCCGAGGTGGAACGGGCTGATCGCGCCGTGCTGGAGTTCGACGACGCGGATGCCGAGGTCGCGGGCGGCACCGACAATGTGTTGGTGGAAGTAGGCCACGACGACGTACACGGTTTTGATGCCATGCCGCTTCAGCAACCGGCGGTAGAGAGCGCGCAGGCGAAGATGCTTGGGCACCTCACGGGCGAGCAGTGCGCCGACCGGCACCGAGACTCCGGTCAACGCGGACAAGGCCGCCCCAACGCCACGGTCGTCGACAGAGCGCGAGTGCACAGCGCCCGCGGCAGACGTGAAGAAGTCGAGGTTGCGACTACCAGCGAGCGGTACGCCGTTGATCCCCGAATCCAGAATCAACGCGGACGGACCCAACAACGCGCGGAGCTCGTCGGTGTAGATCTCGACACCGTCCGGTTTCCGCGGATGCGGGACGACCAACGACGAAAACTCACCGAAGAACGGATTGCGGGTCGCGAGACCAGTCACATGCCGCCCGACCAGACCGAGCTTGTCGCCAACAGAACGCCGTACCGGATGCGGTACGCCGTGAATCCCGCTTCGGCGAGTCAGTTCATGGAAGACGCGCATCCGGATGATCGGCCACGGGTGTGCGCCCCGGATCTGCCAGTCGAGCAGACTCAGGTCCTGCTCCACCTGCCAGATCGCCCGGCACAGGCTCGCCACCGTCGTGTTCGGCGCCGTGCCGTTCCCGGTACTCGTCATGGTTGATCCCTACTATGCCTGCCAGGCTGCCGACACCGGAGAAGAACCGGCGGACTGCCTTGAGCAGGTGCGTCTTCCGGCCGAGCAGCAGTCCGGCGAGCGCGTATCCGATCGCCGAGACCACCCGGGCCGAAGCATAGGCCAGCACCAGCACGTAGCTCACTGCGCCCGGACGGATCAGCAGGCGGCTGATCGTGTCCCCGCTGCCGGAGCGGAAGGCGCGTCGTACGAGCCAACTGAGCGTGGTCCGCGCGGCCGGGACCTCTTCGGCGATGCAGGCCTCCTCGCACCAGACGATCCGGAAACCGGCCCGGTGGACGCGCAGAAAGAAGTGCAGATCACTCGAGCCGGTGTAGCGGAACGCAGGATGGAAGCCGGGCGTGATCGTGTGATAGACCCGTCGGCTCACCAGCGTGTTGTTCGTGTACGCCTTGCGCATCTCGAGGCCGGTGGTGTGCCGGCCGGTGGAGTCGTGCACGTCGCTGTAGTGGTTCCACGGCGGGGCGCCTTCGGGGAGGTTGCCCTTCACCGGACCGGTGACAACGTCGGCACCGGACTTCTCCCACGCCTGCAGGAGAGTCGCCAGCCAACCAGCAGGCGCGACCTCGTCGTCGTCCACGAAGATCAGCGCATCGTCGTTCCAGCACAGCTCCACCGAGCGTTCCCGCGCGAACGGGATCCCCGGCTCCGGCTCCACCACCGACTCGATCGGGTACCGGTCGCCGTCGAACGCGGCGATCACCGACGCAGCAGTGCCGTCGGCATCGTTGTCGACCACCACGATCCGGACTGCATAATCCGATCCGGCGGGTAGTTCCTGCGCCTGCAGGCTGGTCAACAGACCACGTAACAGACCAGGCCGCCGAAACGTGATTACCGCAATGGCGACACTGGTACTCATAGGCGAGCAGACTATCGGTCCTCCTCAACTCTCAGCCACCTGCGGTGCGCCTGTACCTCTGGGTACAGTGGCTGGGTGGAGACGGTCGAGCGGTTGATCCGCAGTACGCAGGAGTTGTTGTGGGAGCGGGGCTATGTCGGCACCAGCCCAAAGGCGATCCAGGCGGCGGCGGACGCCGGTCAGGGCAGCATGTACCACCACTTCAGCGGGAAGGCCGCGTTGGCGAGGGCTGCGATCGAGCGGTCGGGGACCGAACTGCGCGCGGCGGCTGACGAACAGCTCAACACCCCCGGTACGGCGACCGACCGCATCACGCGCTATCTCGAACGGGATCGGGACGTGCTGCGCGGCTGCCAGGTCGGCCGGCTCGCCGCGGATCCGGAGGTGATTGCGGATCCGGAACTCCGGGCACCGGTCGACGAGACACTCGCCTGGTTGCGCGGCCGGCTCGCGGAAGTCATTGCTGAGGGCAAAGACAACGGCGAGTTCGCGGCCACCGTGGACCCGCAGCGACTGGCGGCCACAATCGCCGCCGTACTGCAGGGTGGGTATGTACTCGCCCGCGCGGCCGGATCGCCGGAACCGTTCGAACAGGCTGTTCAAGGACTTTTGGAGCTGGTGAAGGCATGAGAATCGGTGCAGTGTTCCCGCAGCTCGAGATCGGCGCGGATCCCGCGGTTGTCCGCGACTGGACGTTGACGGTCGAGGAGGCCGGTTATACCCACGCCCTGGCCTACGACCACGTGCTCGGCGCCGATCCCGCGAATCGTCCCGGCTGGACCGGATACACCGACAAGTCGTTGTTTCACGAGGTTTTCGTGCTGTTCGGCTATATGGCCGCCATCACGACCACGCTCGAGCTCGTCACCGGCGTACTCGTGCTGCCGCAACGTCAGACCGCCCTCGTCGCCAAGCAGGCGGCCGAGATCGACGTACTCTCCGGCGGCCGACTGCGGCTCGGCGTGGGCATCGGCTGGAACCAGGTCGAGTACGACGCTCTCGGCGTACCGTTCAAGCAGCGCGGCGCTCGCCTGACTGAGCAGGTCGATCTCCTCCGCAAGCTCTGGGCCGACCCGGTCATCACCCACGAAGGTAAGTACGACAGCGTCAACGAGGCCGGGCTCAACCCATTGCCCGGCCGCAAGATCCCGATCTGGTTCGGTGGCGGCGCAGACGCCGTACTGAAGCGGACTGGCGAGATCGGCGACGGCTGGATGCCGCAAGGCCCGCCGGACGATGCGATGCGCGCTCAGATCCAGACCATCCGCGACGCCGCGGAGAAGGTCGGCCGCGACCCCGCCGAGATCGGCATCGAGGCCCGCCTGTCGCTCAACGCCATCCCCCAGCAGGATTGGCGCGCCTACGCCGACGGCTGGCGCGACCTCGGCGCCACCCATCTGTGCGTCAACACGATGAACTACGGCCTGTCCGCGCCCGAGGAACACGCTCGCGTTCTGCGCGATGTGCTCCCGAAGTTAGGGTGATCGATATGGCCATTGAGGTGATCGGGACCAAGAGCGACCGGTACGACGAGATCCTGACCGAGCGCGCGCTCAGTCTGATCGAGCAACTGCACCGCCAGTACGACGCTCGCCGCCAGGAGCTGCTTGTTCGCCGTACTGCCCGCATTGCGGAGATTTCGGCCGGAGCCTCGTTGGGCTTCCTGCCGGAAACGAAGGACGTGCGTGACGATCCGGACTGGCGAGTCGCGCCGGCCGCGCCCGGCCTGATCGATCGCCGGGTCGAGATCACCGGCCCGACCGACCGCAAGATGACGATCAACGCGCTCAACTCCGGCGCGAAGGTCTGGCTGGCCGACCAGGAGGACGCGAACACTCCGACCTGGGAGAACGTCGTCGGCGGCCAGCTGAACCTGCTCGACGCGGTGAAGCGGCAGATCGACTTCAGCACGGACACCAAGTCGTACGCGCTGAAGCCCGATGCGGAGCTCGCGACCATCGTCGTACGGCCGCGTGGTTGGCATCTGCCCGAAAAGCACCTCCTGGTCGACGGCACTCCGGTCTCCGGCTCACTTGTCGACTTCGCGCTCTACTTCGCGGCGTGCGGCCAGCTGCAGCTGGATCGTGGGCAAGGCCCGTACTTCTACCTGCCGAAGATGGAGTCGCACCTCGAGGCGCGACTGTGGAACGACGTGTTTGTGACCGCGCAGGAAGCGCTAGGCATTCCCCGCGGGACGATTCGCGCGACCTGCCTGATCGAGACCTACCCGGCCGCGTTCGAGATGGAAGAGTTCCTCTACGAGCTGCGCGAGCACTCGGCCGGCCTGAACGCGGGCCGCTGGGACTACATGTTCAGCGTGATCAAGACGCACCGCGACCGTGGCGTCGAGTTCCAGCTGCCGGACCGCAACAGCGTGACGATGACGGTGCCGTTCATGCGCGCCTACACCGAGCTCCTCGTGCGTACCTGCCACAAGCGCGGCGCCCACGCGATCGGCGGCATGGCGGCGTTCATCCCGAGCAAGGACCCGGCCGTCAACGAGCAGGCCTTCGCCAAGGTTCAGGCCGACAAGACCCGCGAGGCCGGCGACGGTTTCGACGGCTCCTGGGTCGCGCACCCCGGCATGGTCGACACCTGCCGAGCCGTGTTCGACGCCGTACTGGGGGAGAATCCGAACCAGCTCGACAAGCTCCGCGAGGACGTCAGCGTCACCGCCGACCAGCTCCTCAACGTCGCCGCCACCCCTGGCGAGGTCACCGAGGCCGGCCTCCGCAACAACATCAGCGTGGCCCTCCAATACCTGGCCGCGTGGCTCGAAGGCACCGGCGCCGTCGGCATCTTCAACCTGATGGAAGACGCCGCGACGGCCGAGATCTCCCGCTCCCAGATCTGGCAATGGCGCAAGAACGGCGTCGTCCTCGACACCGGCGACACCATCACCACCGAGCTGGTCGAACGCATCGCCGACGAAGAGATCAACGCCTTCGACCAGTCCCTGCGCTACCAGTCCGCCAGAGCCCTCTTCCTTGAGGTGGCCCTGGCGGACGAGTACGTCGACTTCCTCACCATCCCGGCCTACGACCGCTTCGCCTAGGCGCCAAAGGGGGTCGGGTCGTCAGTGCTTCGGGTACGCGGCGTCGACCTCCACCTCGACCAGCCAGCCTGCGACGGGCAAGTTCTCGATCTCCAGGGCGAAGCGGGACGGGCGGGATTTGTTGACCACAAAAGGCTTGGCCGGTACGGCGGTTCCTAGCGGCACCGGGACGTATTTGCCGGTGGTCAGGTCGGTGTTGGCGAAGTACTGGCGGTAGGCGCGGTTCCAGCCGGCGAAGTCGGCGGCGGCCGCGCCGCCGGGGTTCTGGAGGAAGACGCGCATCGTGTAGACGTCGGCGAACGACAGACCGGCGGCTTGGAGGTTTTCGCCGATCCGGCGCAGGGCGTTGATGCCTTGGGCTTCGGTGATGGTGACCCCGGCAGGCAAGGTGCCGCCGGGGAAGATGACGGTATCGATGTACGACGCCTCAGATCCGGCGGGTGCGCTGGTGTTCAACGCCGTCGGGCCGATGCCGCTGGTCTTGTAGAGCGGGGTGTTGGCGCCGATCCCGACGCCGGTGGCGATCATCGGGTTGGCCTGACCAGCAGGAAGAGCCGGTACGACGGTGCCGGGCCGCGGCGGACGGGGTTTGTCCCACCAACCGGCCGCCGTGCCGGCGCCCGCAGTGAACGAGACGAGGACGGCAGCAATGGCCAAGAACGTCCGCTTCATGAATGCGTCACCACCCGGTGGTGTAGTGCGGTCACGGTGGCGCGGGCCGAGGTCATGGCGCCGTGCTGCCAGGCGATCGCGTGCGAGAGATGGTCACCGGCGAAATAGACGTTGCCGGTGGGTTCGAGCAGCCGCTGATAAGTTCCCTCGGTCTGGGACGGCCAGCCGACCCAGGAGCCTTCCGAGTAGCGCGTTCCGGCCCAGTTCACCGAGAATGACGCCTCGATGTCACGACCGTAGACCGCGCCGTGCATTTTGGTGCCTTGGGCAACGGCTCGCTGAAGCCGCGCGGCCGGCGGCAGAGCGCCGTACGTGTTCGCGTTGGTGCCGGTGTTGTAGTAGCCGATCACCGTGCCGCGTTGACCGTGGAAGCCGGTCGACGGATACCACGTGTTGCCGGTATCCAGACTGCTGTTGGTGATCCCGCCGTAGATGCGCAGATCCTCTTCCCACCAACGCCGTCCGTACTCGATCCCGATCTTTCCGGCGTTGGTCGGCCGCGCGTATTTGAGCGCGTCGACGACAGGTACCGGTAGGTTCGACGGGATCTTCGCTGCGATATGCGGTGGCAGTGCACAGATCGCGAAATCGGCCGACAGGACCTTCGGCCGACCACCCGTGGTGTAGGTGACCTGAACGCCGGCGGAGGTGTTCTTCAGTCCCAGGACCTCAGCGCCGTACTGGATCTTCTCCCGGCCGATTGCGCGCTCGAAGGCATAGGGAATCCGGTCCATCCCGCCCACCGGCTGGAACATCATCATCGCCTGATCCCAACCGAACTCGAACGAGAAGTAGTTGCCCACCCCGCTCGCAAAAACCTCACTGAGCCCGTACGGCGCCACCGTCGTACCGGCTTCGGTCCCAGCGCCCGGCTCAACGGTGTACCCACGTCGCCCATCGGCGCCCGTGTATTTGAATCCACCAGCCTTGTCGGAGATCGACCCGAAGCTGGTCAGGAACCCGATCAACGCCTGCTTGTCGTTGACCGTCAGGTAGGAATCGAGCGCTCCCTGGTCAGTCGCCTTGGCCAGCAGTTCGGACACGTAACCGTAGATGTCAGCCTTGGCTGTCCGATGCCGAATCGGCTTGTTGGACAGGGCTGTCGTGCCCTCCCGATACAGATAAGCATCCGCGTTCTGGTTCACGAACGGCTCGATCGCGACCCCGAGCTCACGGCAGTAGTCGAGCGTCACATGATGCTGCGGAATCCGGCCCGGACCCGCGTTCATGTATTGCCCCGGCGAGAACCGCGCTCGCTGGGTCGTGCCGGTCAGATCAGTCTCCGAGGTCCCGCCCCGGACGGTCCAGTTGCGGCCGCCCGGTCGCTTGCGGGCCTCGAGCAGGGTGACCTGGTACCCGGCCTTCAGAAGTTCGTAGGCGGAGGTCAGCCCGGAGATCCCGGCACCGAGGATGACCACGTGCTTGCGGGGGCGGCCATGCAGATCGATCCGCGCCGGGGCGGCGTACGCGGGGGTATCGGCCAAGCCGGCCGCCCCGGCTATCCCATTGAGGCCGAGGGCGGACATCGTGGAGTAGAGCACACCGGCACCGCCGGTGATACCGACCTGTTGCAGGAAGTGACGTCTGGTCTGCGCCATACCTTCTCCTCACTCTCGAGGAGAAAAGTAAGGACAAACTGTTGTGGCGCCGTGTCCGGCCGATGACGTCCTGAAACCGGGATCGACAGGTTTGTTTCGCCTTAACGAACCTGATCCATGAGGGTCTTGGCTGCTGGCGCAACCTCTGCGTAAACGCCCGCATAGCCAGCCTGCGCGCAGCCATTGCCCCAGGAGACCAGCGCAAGCAGCCGCCCGTTGAGCACCAAGGGCCCACCGGAATCGCCCTGGCAGGCGTCGGCTCGTCCGTCCAGATAGCCCGCGCAGACGTTGGCCGCGGCGCTGTACCCGTTCTCGCGGTAGCCCTTGATGCCCAGGCAGGTGCTGTCGCCGAGGTCCGGGACGGCCAGTTTCTGCAGCGTGTCCTCCGGACCAGTTTCGTGAGTGTCACCCCACCCATAAACAACCGGTACGGCGCCCTTCCGGTCAGCTTTGGCGCTCGTCTCCAACGGCATCACCGGTACGCCGGTCATCGGTTTCGCCAGTGTGAGCACGGCAAAGTCGTTGTGGTTCGTCGTGCCGCTGTACGCCGGGTGAACCCACAAGGCAGTCACCTTGGAGAATTGCCCGACCTCGCGATCGTTGAGATCGGCCCGGCCCTGAATCACGCCGTACGACGAGGTGGCCCGGGCAGCGCAGTGCGCAGCCGTCAGCACCTTGTTCGGAGCGACCAGCACGCCGCTGCACCACCGCTTCGAGGCCCGCGACGCGTCGGTGTTCGTGATCGCGACCGCCCAGGGTGCTTCCGTGGCACTCGCGAGGGTCCCGCCGACGATCATGCGTTTGCCTGAATCGGCTGCAGCCGCCCCGGCTCCCGCCAACAACAACACCAGTCCCAGCGCCACTGCCCGCTTCATCATCCCCAGAACTTACTGCACGTAGTGCAGTGATCACGGAAGGTGGGCTTATCCCGTTCGGGTGAACACTCGGAGGTAATAGGCACCGGCATGTGAGGTCAGGGTTTGGGAGTGGCTACTGTCATCGGGTGCAGAAATGGCCTGGTCGTCCTTATCCCCTCGGAGCCACGTACGACGGTTCCGGGACGAACTTTGCGGTGTTCTCGGAGGTGGCCGAGCGAGTTGACTTGGCTCTGATCGGTGATGACGGGACCGAGCAGCTGGTGCAGCTGACCGAGGTGGACGGGTTCGTCCACCACGCGTACCTGCCCGCGGTGCAGCCCGGGCAGCGGTACGGATTCCGGGTTCACGGCCCGTTCAACCCGGCCGAGGGACACCGTTGCAACCCGTCCAAGCTCCTGCTGGACCCGTACGCGAAGGCGATCGACGGGCAGGTCGACGGTGACGAGTCGCTGTTCAGCTACCGGTTCGGCAACCCCGAGGAACTGAACACGATGGACAACCGGGAGCACACGATGCTCTCGGTCGTCACGAACCCGTTCTTCGACTGGGGCAACGACCGCCCGCCGGGTCACGCGTACCACGAGACGGTGATCTACGAGGCGCACGTCAAGGGCCTGACCAAGACGCACCCGGGGCTCCCGGAGGAGATCCGCGGCACGTACGCCGGGATCGGGCATCCGGCGATCATCGAGCACCTGAAGCAGCTCGGGGTGACCGCGATCGAGTTGATGCCGGTGCATCAGTTCGCGCAGGACGGGCATCTGCAGGAGCGGAACCTCACGAACTACTGGGGTTACAACACGATCGGCTTCTTCGCGCCGCACAACGCCTACTCGTCGCTGGGTAGCCGCGGGCAGCAGGTGACGGAGTTCAAGACGATGGTGCAGGCGCTGCACGAGGCGGATATCGAGGTCATCCTCGACGTCGTCTACAACCACACCGCCGAGGGCAACGAGATGGGCCCGACGCTGTCGTTCAAGGGCATCGACAACGAGGCCTACTACCGGCTGGTGGACACGGACAAGTCGCACTACTACGACACGACCGGTACCGGTAACAGCCTGCTGATGCGGCACCCGCACGTGCTGCAGCTGATCATGGACTCGCTGCGGTACTGGGTCACCGAAATGCACGTGGACGGTTTCCGCTTCGACCTCGCGTCGACACTGGCTCGCCAGTTCCACGAAGTCGATCGGCTGTCGGCGTTTTTCGATCTGGTCCAGCAGGACCCGGTCGTCAGCCAGGTCAAGCTGATCGCCGAGCCGTGGGATGTCGGTGACGGTGGCTACCAGGTCGGCAACTTCCCGCCGCTGTGGACCGAATGGAACGGTAAGTACCGCGACACGGTTCGTGATTTCTGGCGCGGCGAGAAGTACACGCTCGCCGAGTTCGGCTCGCGGCTCACCGGTTCCTCGGATCTCTACCGCGACGACAGCCGGCGCCCGCTGGCCAGCATCAACTTCGTCACCGCGCACGACGGCTTCACCCTGCGGGATCTCGTGTCCTACAACGAGAAACACAACGACGCGAACGGCGAGGGCGGGAACGACGGCGAGAGCCACAACCGCTCCTGGAACTGTGGTGCCGAGGGCGAGACCGAGGACCCGGCCGTGCACAAGCTGCGATCCAAGCAGCAGCGCAACTTCCTTGCCACGCTGCTGATCTCGCAGGGCGTCCCGATGCTCGCGCACGGCGACGAGCTGGGCCGGACGCAGTCGGGCAACAACAACGTCTACTGCCAGGACAACGAACTGGCCTGGGTGAACTGGGATCTCGACGAGGAACAGAAGGACCTGCTGGAGTTCACCGGCGACCTGGTCCGGCTGCGCAACGAGCACCCGGTCTTCCGGCGCCGCCGGTTCTTCCACGGCGACCAAGGTGTCGACGGACTGGGCGATCTGGTCTGGTTCACCCCGGACGGCAAGGAGATGCAGGACAGCGACTGGAGCAGCGACGAGGCTCGCGCAGTGGCCGTCTTCCTCAACGGTGATGCGATCTCCGAGCCGGACCCGCGCGGCGAGCCGGTGATCGACGACTCGTTCCTGATCCTGCTGAACAGCAACTACGAGCCGGAGGACTTCCTGCTCCCCGGCATCGAGTTCGGTGAAGCGTGGTCGGTGGTGGTCGACACCATCAGACCGACCGGCCGGACCGAGGACCTGGCCCACGAGGCAGGCAGCACGATCCGGATCGAGGATCACGGGATGGTCGTGCTGACGCGTCCGCGGCGGACCGCCGGATGAGCTCGATCCCGCAGGCGACGTACCGGCTCCAATTGCGCGCTGAGTTCGGATTCGAGGATGCGGCGGGGATCGTCGGATACCTGAGCAGCCTCGGGATCTCGCACGCTTACCTGTCCCCGATTCTGCAGGCGGCGCCCGGCTCCGCGCACGGGTACGACGTCGTGGACCACAGCCGGCTGTCGGTGGAGATGGGCGGGCGCCCGGCGTTCGAGCGGCTCTCGGCGCGGCTGGCCGAGCAGCGGATGGGCGCGATCGCCGACGTGGTCCCGAACCACGTCGCGGTGCCCACCCCGGCACGCCTCAACAAGGCGCTGTGGTCGGTGCTGCGGGACGGGCCAGGATCGCCGTACGCCGAGTGGTTCGATGTCGACTGGGGTTCCGGGAACCAGCCGTTGCTGATGGCGGTTCTCGGTCAACGCATCGGTCAGGTGCTCGCCGAGGGCGAGCTGGCGGTCGACGGCGATGTCCTGCGCTACTACGACCACGAGTACCCCCTAAGACCCGGTACGGCGGACCTGCCGATCGCGGAGCTGGTCACGGAGCAGTGGTACCGGCTGGCGCATTGGCGGGTCGCTGACGAGGAGTTGAACTACCGGCGCTTCTTCGACGTCGACACGTTGGCAGCGGTGCGAGTGGAGACGCAAGAGGTCTTCGAAGCCACGCATGCCTTGCTGTTCGAGCTGTTGCAGGAGGGGATGCTCAACGGCTTCCGCATCGATCACCCGGACGGTCTGGCTGATCCGCGCGGCTACCTGCGGCGGCTGGCCGAGCGGACCGGCGGTGCGTGGGTTGTGGTCGAGAAGATCCTCGAGGGCGACGAAGAGCTGCCACATGACTGGCCGTGTGCAGGCACCACCGGCTATGACGCCCTCCTGCGCGTCGGTGGCCTGTTTATCGACCCCTCTGGCGCAGCGCCCCTTGCTGCACTGCACTCTGAGCTCACCGGCGAGCCGGCCGACTTCAGCCCGCTGGTCGTCGAGGCGAAGCGAGAGATCGTCAAACACGGCCAGTACGCCGAGGTGCATCGGCTGGTCGAGTTGCTGGCTCGCATCTGCCAGGACGACGTCCGACTGCGTGACCACACCCGGCGGGCGTTCCACCAGGTCGTGGCCGAGTTGCTGGTCCAATTCGACGTCTACCGGGCGTACGTCGTACCGGGGGAGCAGCCGGCGCCTACTGCCATCCGAGTGCTGGAGCGGGCAGCGACCAAGGCGCGTGAGCACCTGGACGACGACCGGCAGGAGACGCTGGATGTCGTCATGGACCTGCTGCTGGGTCGCGAGGTTGGCACTGCGAGTCGCATCGACGAGCATGCGCGGCATGAGCTGATCGTGCGGTTCCAACAGACCTGTGGGCCAGTCATGGCGAAGGGGATCGAGGACACCGCGTTCTACCGCTGGTTCCGGCTCTCCTCGCTCAACGAGGTCGGCGGGGACCCAGAGCACTTCGGGGTCTCGCCGGAAGAGTTCCATGCGTTCTCAAGCCAGTTGAACCGGCGTTGGCCGCGGACGATGACCACTCTGTCCACCCACGACACCAAGCGTTCCGAGGACGTTCGTGCGCGGCTCGGTGTGCTGTCTGAGCAGCCGGCGGCGTGGGCTGAGGCAGTGCGCGAGTGGCGGCGACTGTCCGAGGACCACCGCAGCCCCCTGCTCGACGGGAGCACGGAGTACCTGTTCTGGCAGACCCTGTTCGGCACCTGGGGTGACGGGCCGATCGCGGTCGACCGGATGCAGGCCTATCTGCAGAAGGCGATCCGTGAGGCGAAGCGGCACACCACCTGGACCGCCGTGGACGAAGAGTACGAGCAGGCCGTTGCCTCCTTCGTCAGTGCAGTCCTGGCTGACTCAGCCGTCCTCGAAGCCGTACGACGGTTTGTCGGCAAGCAGGCGGCGTTCGTGCGAGCCGCAACGCTCGGCCAGAAGCTCGTGCAGCTGACGATGCCCGGCGTACCGGATGTGTACCAGGGCAGCGAGCTGGTGGACCTGTCGCTGGTGGACCCGGACAACCGGCGTGCAGTCGACTACGAGCTGCGGATCGAGCGGCTGCGGCGGCTGGACGAGGGAGCGCGGCCGGACGACCTGTCCGACGAGAAGCTGCTGGTCACGGCCCGGGCGCTGCGACTGCGGCGGCAGTACCCGGAGGCGTTTGCCGGTGGTTACACCCCGCTGCCCACGTCCAACGGGCACGCGGTGGCGTTCGCTCGCGGCGATGAGGTGATCACCATCGCTACCCGCCTGCCGGCTGCGCTGTATCGGCTGGGCGGTTGGGGCGACAGCACCGTCGTACTGCCGAGTGGTGAGTGGAAGAACGTGTTGACCGGACGGGTCGTGGGTAGTGGAGCGGCTCGGATTCAGGAGCTGCTGGAGGATCTCCCGGTGGCACTGCTCGTGAGGAGCTGACCACTTGCACACCTTCACCGTCTGGGCGCCGGATGCCACCAAGGTCGACCTGGCCCTGAGGGACGGCGTCCTGCCGCTGCACGAAGGTGCTGACGGCTGGTGGTCGCGTGACGTGGTCGAAGCGCACCATGGCACGGACTACGCGTTCATAGTCGACGGTAGTGATCCCCTGCCGGACCCACGCAGCCCCTGGCAGCCGGACGGCGTCCACGGCTTCAGCCGGGTCTTCGACGAGAGCCGCTTCGGCTGGACCGACAGCGAGTGGACCGGGCGTGACGTGCGCGGTGCGGTCTTCTACGAGCTGCACATCGGCACCTTCACCCCAGAGGGCACACTGGCCGCCGCTGCAGATCACCTGGACTACCTGGTGCTGCTAGGCGTCGAGGTCGTCTCGCTGATGCCAGTCGCCGCGTTCCCCGGCCGCCACGGCTGGGGGTACGACGGAGTCGACCTGTACGCCGTCCATGCGCCGTACGGTGGTCCCGAGGCTCTGCAGGCGTTTGTGAACCGCTGTCATGAGGTGGGACTGGCCGTCTGTCTGGACGTGGTCTACAACCACCTTGGGCCGAGCGGGAACTACCTGGACTCCTTCGGTCCGTACTTCACCAGTCGCCACACCACTCCGTGGGGACCGGCGGTCAACCTGGATGACACCAGTAGCAACGAAGTACGCCGGTTCATCTGCGACAACGCGCTCAGGTGGTTCCAGGGCTTCCACATCGACGCACTGCGGCTGGACGCCGTACATGCGTTGCTGGACGAGAGCCCGACGCACCTGCTGGCGCAGCTGTCGAACGAAACGGCCAGTCTGGCGGCAGAGCTCGGCCGGCCGCTCGGACTGGTCGCCGAGTCCGACCTGAACGACCCACGCATGGTGGAGCCGGTCGCCGAGGGCGGTCTGGGGATGACTGCGCAGTGGAACGACGACTTCCACCATGCGCTGCACACGATGCTGACCGGCGAGCGAGCCGGGTACTACGAGGACTTCGCCGAGCCCGGGGTGTTCGCGAAAGTGCTGACCCACGTGTTCCTGCATGACGGCGCCTACTCATCGTTCCGCGGGAAGGACTGGGGGCGCCCGGTCGATCCGGCGACGCACCGCGGTGGCCAGTTCCTCGCGTACACGTCGGACCACGATCAGATCGGCAACCGCGCGCTGGGCGATCGACCTTCGCTGACACCCGGGCAGTATGCGATCGGGGCCGCGCTGGTACTCACTTCGCCGTACACGCCGATGCTGTTCATGGGCGAGGAGTGGGGCGCGTCGACGCCGTGGCGCTACTTCACCGATCACGACGAGCCGGCGCTGGCCGAGGCCGTCCGGACCGGTCGGCGCCAGGAGTTCGCCGCGTTCGGCTGGGACGCCGAGGAGATCCCGGACCCGCAGGATCCGGCGACCTGGCGGAGCTCGGTCCTGAACTGGTCCGAGGTCGACGAGTCGCCGCATCGCGAGCTGCTGACCTGGTACCGCGACCTGCTGGCGCTGCGGGCCCGAACGCCGGAGCTGAAAGATGATCGGCTCACCTCGGTCAGCATCAGCGAGGGGCCCGGCTGGCTGATCGTGACCCGCGGCAACCTGCGAATCGTGGCGAACCTGAGCAGCTCTCAAGTTCAGGTGCCGGTCGAAGGCGCGTCGTACGTGCTGCTCGCTTTCGGGGAACCGGAGCTGCTCGCGGACGCGGTTCGCTTGTCAGGTCATACGGTCGCCGTTGTCCTAGCCCGTTGAATCTCTCGCATTTACTGCCGAAACGCACAGAACACCGCGTCCGAGTTTGTTCTTCGGTGTCGATTTCCGGAATCGCTTGTGTCTGCTCTCCCGGTAACGGAGTGTTGATTTCGCCAGCAGCGTGAGCGGGGCGACGGGAGGACGTACATGACAGTCGGAGGCGTCGACACCTACTACGACTACGACGAGAAGCAGTGGAAGAGCCGAAGGCTCGGCGGGGGTCCAGTGGCCCGCGGCCCGGTCTGTCCGGCTCCCCGAAAGACTGATTCCGTAGCGGCCCAGCACGATCGCCGGCCCGCATCCCACGACAAGTCCAAACGCGGCTGAACATCGCCGATGGGGTGGCACGGCCCGCCAGACCAGGTCACCCAATCAGCTAGCTGACTACCTCTGACGCGGCCCTGGAATCAGGGTCCGCAGTTCGAGCGCGGCCTGGAACCGATCGAGCCACGGGCGGGAGCGCAGAGCTCGCCGTACGGCGGTGACACCGGTCCAGGCCTGCCCGACCACTTCGGGTGTGGCCGGGCCACCGGACCAGAGAGCCTGATCGACCGCCCGCGCGACATTCGCGAGCCCCGGACCGGTGTCCGGGAGGTCGCGCGCCGCGTGGGCCAGGTCGCGAACCGTCATGCCTGCGCTCACCTGGATCCCGTGCGCGCGGATCCGGTCCCGGGCCTCGGCCCAGGCGCCGACCACGGCCGCGCTGCCCCCGCGCTGCCGGCGCCGCCGCGCGCGCACCAACTTGAGCAGCGGTACGCCGGCCAACCAGAGCAGCAGTAACGCAGCCGCGACCGTGAAGATCGGGACCAACGGGAAGGGGCGGTCGCCGGAGCCGGAGTTGTCTTCGTCCTCGGCAGACGGCGGTTGCGACTCAGGGTCCTTGATCTTCTCGATCTCCGGGACCGCCGCGCGGGCCTCATCGGTAATGGAGGCTGCCGAACCGGCTGGGTTCGTCTTGCTGGTCTCGGCGCCCGCTGCAGGGTCGAGCGGCCACCAGCCGAGTCCGGCGACAGCGACCTCGGGCCAGGCGTACGCATCCGCGTTGGTCACCGTGTACCAGCCGGCCGCGTCGGGCTTGGCCGGTGCACGGAAGCCGACTACGAGCCGGGCCGGAATCGAGTTCTGCCGGGCTAGTGCGACGTACGCGGCGGCGAACTGCTCGCTGCTGCCGGGGTTCTTTACCGTGCCGTCACCCAGGAACCGTTGCAGCTGTGGCCAGCTGTAGCCGGTCGGCGGGTTGGGTCCGATCGCGAGTTTGTAGTGCTCCCGGAACCACTTCTCCAGCGCCAGCGCGGTCGCCATCGTCGCCCGCTTGCCGCCCAGGGGATTGAGCAGGGCGATCTCGGGTGGGATCGGGCCCATGTCGCTCAGTCCACCGGGCGCGTTCCCGTCGACGCCGGCGCTGCTGAGATAGGCCGCGTCGATTTTCGGCTCGGCCCAGGTGAGCCTGTAGTAGTCGGGCCGCTCGGGCACGACCAGCGTGCTGCCGATCGGCTCGACCTGCGGGTCGACGGCGTTGCCGACGGTCTCCGGCAGCAGCTGCCCAGGCAGCCAAGGCCCACCCAGCGCTGCCTCGGGTCGGATCGTCGCACTCCGCGGCGCCGTCTCTACCCGCACCTCGGGACCGAGCCCAAGGCGCGAGCCCATCATCAGGAGCGGGTGATCCGTCGTCCAGTTCGAGCCGTCGAAGTTGTCGACCGCGATCAGCCGCCAGCGGTCGACGGGTTCGGTGGTCTGGTACTTGAACACGACCTTGTCGCGGGCGCCCTTGCTCAACCGGCCGGCCAGCTCGTCCAGCGGGCTCGTCTGCCGGGTTGCGGGCGCACTCGCCGACTGCACCCGCTGCAGCGAGTACGGCGTCCGCCCGTGCGGATCGATCGTGCTCACGACCATCCCGCAGACAATCGCAGCCAACGTGACCACCGCGGTCATCGCCCACGGCGTCAGCCGCCGGTACTCGAAGTGATCAGGAATCAGTACGGCGATCACCAGCAGGCCGAACGCGATCGCGATCAAGACGGCGGTGAAGCCTTCGGCGGCGACGTACAACTGACTCACGCCGACAACCCCGATTGCCGGCAGCAGCGCAACCAGCGGCGGGGCGCGGTCGAGTAGCTCAACCGTCAGCACACAGGCAACCAATGCCAGCAGCGGAACGAAAATGAGCAACTCAGGCTCAGGCCGCGCCGGCCACGTCGACTCCAACGTAAGTCGCCAAGCAGCGAGCCCATCACCCAATGCCCGCACCGAGGATACCGTCGGCAGTCCCACCAAAGTCGTTGCCTGCAGCACCGACTCGACAATCGCCAGGAACCCGGCAACCACCACCAGCAACGGCCGCCAGTTCAGCAACCCCGGCCGCCGCCGGCAAACCTCCGCCACCACGAACGCGACCAGGCAAACCAGTCCCACCGGCAACCACAGATGCCGGATGCCAAAAACAGGCCCAAAACAAAGCCCACCAAGGAGAATTCCAGCTAGCGCTGCGACTGTACGGCGGACGCTCATCGGAGCACCCCGGTCCATTGGGTGAGTGCTTCCCGCGCCGTTCCGGCGAGCACGACCTGCGCTCCGAGGATAGGGGCGACGCCTTGCAACGGACCCAGGCCGATTGCGGTGACCGAGGAATAGCGAGTGAGTAGCGGCGCAAGGTCGGTGGCTGAACCGCGGGCCCCGGTGACGACGACGATCGCGCCACCGGCCGACGTACCGGTGGTGAGGGCCAACGGCACCAGAGCGGACTTTTCGTCGCGCTGTTGCACGATGCAGAGCTCGTCGAGGAACATGCGGGACGCAACGGCGCCACCGGGAGCGGCGAAGTCGGCGCCGGCGGTGGTGACGAAGCGGCAGCGGTGACCGGCGGTGGAGGCAGCGAACAGGATCGACGCGACGACCTCGACAGCCTCTTCGAAAGTGGCCTCGGGCAACGGTTCGGTCCGGGTGTCGAGCAGCACGGTCAGTCGCGGCTGGTCGGGGTCGGCGTAGTCGCGAACCATCAGCTGCCCGGTGCGCGCGGTCGCCTTCCAATGCAGGTGGCGGACCTCGTCGCCGACAACATACGGCCGGACATCGCGCAGATCAGCGGATCCACGCAACGAGTCGTCCGCCGTACGGCCGACGTGGTGGTGCCGGGGCCGCCCGGCGACCACGGTCTTGGTCGGATGCCGACGTGGATGCACCCACAGCGTCCCGACTTCACCAGTCGCCTTGCTGTTCCGAGTCAGACCCAGCGGGTCGCGTCGCTCCAACGTCAGCGGGCCAACCGCGATCCGGCCACGTGTGGAGGTCGGCAACTCATACCGGTACGTCGCCTCGATGCCCGGACCCAACTGGCGAACCCGAACCTCCTTCCAGGCTGCACCCGCGGAATCCCGCGCCGAGAACGACGCCTGCCGCCGAGTGCCCTCGTTCCGCACCCGCAACGTCGCGAGCGCCGGCCGCCCACGCTCGACCCGATCCGGCGAAAGCACCCGCTGCACAGTCACCTGCGGCTGCCGAAGAGTCAGTACGACGGCCGCCAGCAGCGCGCCGATCCCGATCCCGGCGAGCGCCCGGAACAGCGCGTAGCCGGCCAGCTCGCCCAGCGCATAGAACGCGAGCGAGCCCACCAGTACGGCGATCCCACGCCCAGTCAGTCTCACCATTTCACCTTGTTCGACTCCTGGTCGCCGACCGTCACCCAGACGGTGCCGCCCTCGTCGTCGTTGTAGAACTTGTTGACGGTCAGGCTGCCGTCCGGCCCGACCTTCAGGCTGTCGCTGTGCAGGATGCCGTAGTTCAACGTATGACCGGTGAAGGTGTAGGTGGTGTTGGGCTTGAAGCCGCGAGCGACGATGTGGATGTAGTAGCAGTAGTCGCGGTTCTCGCACGGCTTGTAGTCGCCGGTGTATTTCGGGCCCCGACTGATCCTGATCGAGGGCGCTGCGCCAGCGCCTGTCGTCGCCGACACAGTCGCGGCGGCGCCGATCAGCGTCTTCCCGTTGGAACCACGCGTCACCGTGCGGACTTGGAAGGTGTACCGCTTCCCATCGTCGAGACCGGTGGACGTGTAGCGGGCCGACGTCGTCGTGTCGGGCCCGCTGTCGTTCACCCGGGAGACGCGGTAGCTGAGGAAGGTCCCGCCGTTCAGACTCGGGCGCTTCCAGGTCAGCGACACCTTGCCGTTGCCACCCACGGCGCGCAGCGAGATCGGAGCAGCAGCAGGCGTCGCCACGATCGGCGGTGGAGGCTTCGGCTTCGACGGGGGCTTCTGTGTCGGCTTCGGAGGAGGCGGCGGTTTCTGCGTGGTGCGCGGCGGGTTCACCGGCTGCCGGGGTTCTTCGGTATGGCGCGGAGGATCGACCTTCCGGGGCGGCGGAGCGGTCTTGGTGCCACCCGGATCAGTCGTCCGTCGCGGCGGGATGCTCGGGTCGGTGACCGGCGGCCGCGGCGTGGTCGGAGGTGTCGGCACGATCGTCGGCTTGGTCGTCGGCGTGGCCGACGGGGTCGGCTTCGTGGTCGGGCCCGAAGCAGGTACCGGTTCGGAGACCGAACCATCGCGGTCCACGACAAGCGCCTGCTCGCCGCCGACAGAGTCGACGTACAGGCGTTGGTCCGCGCCGCGCGTGAGCAGCGGCCGATCGTCCTTGCTCGGCTTGAAGGTGGGCTGCGGGATGAGCTTGCTGTCCTTTTGCTTGCCATCGGCATCCAAAGTGACGAGCTTGGTCCCGGCTTCGTCAACCAGCGCGAGGTTCTGGCCGGACGACGCGACCTGCGTGAACTTACCGGCGGGCAGTTCCCGCTCGACGGCAGCAGGTCCGGTCGCCGTCCCGCCGGTGATCGCGACCGTGTCGACCAGACGCAGCCTGGACTTGTCCGGTTCGACGATTGCGATCCGGCCGTTGACGTCGTTCGGTACGACGATCGCGTCCGGGGCCAGCGCCAGGCCGGGGATCGCCAGCGGTCGGCCGAAGCCGGACGACGACACCGTGCGGATCTCTCCGGCCATCGTGTCGACGAAAACGACCCGATCGCCGACGACGCTCAGCGAACCGACGGTACCGCGTTCCAGCTGGGCCGGGCAGGTCAGTCCGCCGGCCGTGGCCGGCAGCTGGCAGAGTTCACCGCTGAGCGACCGTTGCACCCACAGGGTGCCGTCCGGTGTGATGACCGGCCGGCCAAGGCCGTCTTTGCCCGGCAGGACCAGGTCGGTCGGGCCGAGGCGGACGATCGATCCGGCGTTCTGATACACGGAGTACGCCACTCCGGCAGCTGCGAGCCCGACGGGCGTCTCGTTCGACGGTGCAGGCTTCGGTTCCTCGACGTGCAGCGTCGACTTCTCAAAGGCGCTGATGTTGCCGCGCGACAACACATAGCCCTTGGTGTCGGTCTGCACCGCCTGGGTGCCAGGGGGTAGCCCCGGGATCCCCACCGAGCCGTCGGCGCGCTTGCTGCCGCCGTCGATGTGGAAGACCGCGCCGATCGTGCTGTTGTAGATCAGGTGGCCGGACTGCAGGAATTTCTGCCCCGACGTATCGGCGCCGGCCGTCGTGACGGCCAGAGTGGTCGCGGTGACGCAGAGCGCGACAACACCGGCGAGCGTGGCGCGCGAACGCCACTGCGTCGAGCCGTCGTCGTTGACTGCCTTGCGTCGGCGAATGATCGCCTTGAGCTGATCGAGCTGCATTACCGGCCTCCCCAAAGTACGTGCGCAGGCGTCAGCCTGCGTTGACGCCTGCCGTCGGCGCAGGTGTCGCGGCCAGGACTTCTTCGACCACCGAGGCCGGCGGCCGCTGGCTCAACTCGGCATCCGGTGTGAGGACCAGACGGTGGGCAAGCACCGGCTGCGCGACCTGCTTGACGTCGTCGGGCGTCGTGAACGCGCGCCCGTCCGTTGCGGCATAGGCACGCGCCGCGCGGACCAGCGCAATGCTTCCGCGCGGACTGGCGCCGTACCGGACTGCAGTGTGCTCGCGGGTGGCGGCGGCCAGCTTGACGGCGTACGAGCTGATCGCAGGGTCGACATGGACCGACCGCACAGCTGCAATGGCGTTCCGCAACGCCGGTACGTCGATCACCGGGCTGAGTGAGTCCGGCCCGATCCGGCTGGTGTCGCCGAGCACGATCCGCACCTCGGCGTCGTGATCCGGGTAGCCGATCTCGATCCGCATCAGGAACCGGTCCAGCTGCGCTTCCGGCAGCCGGTAGGTGCCTTCCATCTCGATCGGGTTCTGGGTGCCGATCACCAGGAACGGATCCGGTACGGCGCGCGTGGTCGAATCGACCGTCACCCGGCGCTCGGCCATCACCTCGAGCAGCGCGGACTGCGTCTTCGGCGTCCCGCGGTTGATCTCGTCGGCGACCACCACGTTGGCGAAGATGCCACCCGGATGGAACTCGAAGCTCTCGTTGCCCTGGTGGTAGACCATGACGCCGGTGATGTCACCGGGGAGCAGATCCGGGGTGAACTGGATCCGGTTCCAGGACGCGTCGATACTGCGGGCGATACAGCGCGCCAGCGTGGTCTTGCCCAGCCCCGGCACGTCCTCGATCAGCAGGTGGCCCTCGGCGAACAACGCCGTCAGCGCGAGCCGGATCACCTCCGGCTTCCCGTGGATCACCTTGCCCAGGTTGTCGGCGACCAGCCGGTACGCCTCACCCGGAGGAATCGTTGCACTCATCAGGAAACTCCCCTCAGCATCTCGCTGAGAGTAACCGGGTCAGGTCCAGCGCCTGTCCAGGAAGGGTCCAGATGTCCTGTTGCTGCCGTTACTGCCGTTCGGTCGGCAACTGGAACTCGAAGATCGCGCCACCTTCGTCGCCGTTGTAGACCTTCAGGTCGCCGCCGTGGGACAGCGCGGCCCACCGCACGATCGACAGTCCGAGCCCGCTCGAGCCGCCACCGCTGGTGAAACGCTCGAACAGATCCTCACCGATCTCCGGGGAGATGCCAGGTCCTTGGTCGGCCACGGTGATCCGGCCGTCGGCGACCGTGACCGTGACGATCGCCTCGGCGGCGCCGGGGAGCCGACCGTGCCGGAGGGCGTTGTCGAGAAGGTTGCCGACGGCCCGTTGGAGGAGGGTCGGGTCGGCGCGCACCATGCTCGGCGCGGTCACGAGCGAGATCCGGGCGCCTTCCGCGGGGAAGTCCTCGACCACTCCGGCCACCAACTGATCCAGCCAAACCGGCTGCACAGCAAGCTGTTCCACGCCGGCCGCCAACCGCGCCCGTACGAGCAGGCCGTCGATGATGTCGCCCATCCGACCGGCCAGGCGGACTGTTCGCGGGAGGAGTTCGGCGCGCTGAGAAGGATCCCGTACGGCGGTCTCCGCCAGTGCACGCAGTGCCGCGACGGGCGTGCGGAGGTCGTGCGCAGTCTCGGCCAGCAAGGTCTCCTGCTGTTCTAGGGCTGCCATGGCTGGGCGAATAGCTCGCCCCGACAACCAGTAGCTTCCCGCCGCAGCCGCGCCGATCAGCCCCGCACACAACCCGAGGATGACCCAAACCAGCTGCTGATGGTCGGCAGCCTTCTCCCGTGTGTCCACCCACGCCACCACAGCGCCATCGGGTGCATTGCTCCCGGGGTACCGGAAGGCCTCAGCTTTGATGCGCACCGGATACCCATCGACCGACGTGCGGTCTTCGAGCACCACGCCGCTCTTGATGAGGGTCGCTTGAGTGGCAACCTCGTTGAGCACGGTTGAATCGACCGGTGTGCAGTTATTGAAGCTCATGAGCGCCGTGGTTCTGCTGCTGGCTCCACCGGACAAGATCGCGAACTGCGGGCAGTCGCGATACAGCGGATCGCCGGTGACGGCAGCGACCTGCAAGGCGTTGGTGTCATGGATCAGCCGTAGGACAGGTGCTGTCACGACACTGAGGCTCGCGTCGACCGAATCCGTGGTGCGCTGCGCGTCCTGGCGGATGACGACCGGCGCGAGGATCAGCAGACCGACGGTGTTGGCAATCGTGAACACCGCGGTGAGCCACCACCGCAGGCGACGCAGACGATCAGCCGCGGGGCCTTTCACGATTGGGCACCGGATGGCTGGATCAGACGGTAGCCGCGGCCGCGGACGGCCTGGATGAGGTCCGGACCACCGCGCAGGCGGGCGCGGAGCCGGGTGATGGTGACGTCGACGACGTTCGACATCGGGTCCGCGGCGGCGTCCCAGCAGTGTTCGATCAGGTCGGTCCGGGAGACGGTCTGTTCGGGCCGGCTCATCAGGAACTCCAGCACGGAGAACTCCTTCGCTCGCAGGGTGACCAGGACACCGGCCCGCCGCACCTCCCGGCGGCCGGTGTCGAGCTCGACGTCGGCGTACCGCAGGATCGGCGGCCGGATGGTCGGGCCGCGCCGGCTCAGGCTGAGCACCCGGACGATGAGTTCCTCGACCGCGAACGGTTTGACCAGGTAGTCGTCACCGCCGTGCTCGAAGCCGTCGACCCGGTCGGCGAGCTGGTCCATCGCGGTCAGGAACAGCACCGGGACGGCAAAACCTTGCTGCCGGCGGCTGTGAACGTACCCGATCGAGTCGCCGTCGGGCAGCATCCGGTCGAAGACGACGCAGTCGTAGGCGTTCACGAACAGTGCCTCGTCAGCCTCGGCGATGGTGCCGGCCAGGTCGACCGCGAGCATTGCCGACCGCAGCGCCGCCGGTACGGCGACCTGCAGCTCCGGGTCGTCCTCGACCACCAATACCCGCACGGGGACCCCTCACAGATCGTGTGTCATCGAAATGTCATCGTCACCCCGGATCGTAGGGGTTATGAACGGTCACGCAGCGCACTCACCGGCCCTGTCACCGGCCTTCCGCGTGCTGGGGCCGCTGGAGGTGGACGGCCCGGACGGCACCCAGATCGACGTCGGCGGCGGCAAACCCGCCACCGTGCTGGCCCTGCTCCTGCTGCACCGCAACGCCTGGGTCAGCACCGACCAACTGATCGATGCTGTCTGGTCCGGCCGCGATGTGCCCGCCTCTGCGCAGAACAACCTGAAGACCTACGTCTGGCAGCTCCGCCGGACTCTCCCGGACGACCGGATCGAGAGCCGCTCTGGCGCGTACCGGGTGCGCGTTCTCTCCGGCGAGCTCGACGCGGACGCGGCCTCCGCCCTCGGCGACGAGGCCCGGGCGCTACTCGCCCGCGGATCCGCCGCCGAGGCGGTCACCGTTGTCCAGCGGGCGCTCGACCTCTGGCGCGGCTGCCCGTACGACGGCCTCGCGGACGACGCGGCCTCGGCCGTCGACCGACTCACCGAACTACACCGAACTCTCCGCGAGGACTTGGCCGACGCGCACCTGGCACTCGGCCGGCCCTCCGAAGCGATCGCCGTACTGCGGGTGCTCACCGACGAGGAGCCGCTGCGCGAACTGGCCTGGGCCCGACTGATGGCGGCGTACCGGTTGGTCGGACGCCGGCACGATGCACTGTCGGCGTACCAGCGAGCCCGTACGGCGCTGGTTCGCGACCTCGGCATCGAGCCGGGCGCCGAGCTGACCGCGCTGCACCTGGAGATCATCAACGAGGACCCGCGCCGGCCGATCGCCGCGCCGGTCAGCTCGAACCTGCCGCCCCGGGTCACCGGATTCGTCGGCCGTGAGTCGGAGCTTGAGGCGCTGCGCGGCGCGACCGGCGTCGTCACGATCGATGGGATGCCGGGCATCGGCAAGACTGCCTTCGCCCTCGAGGCCGCAGCCCTTTCCGGCCACGAAACCCAGCAGTACGTCGACCTTCGCGCCGGCCAGGCGGTCACGCCGACCGCCGGCCTGCTGATCCTCGACAACGTCGAGCACGCAGACCAGGCACGCAGGCTGCTGCCGAACGACCCGACCGCGCTGGTCCTGGTGATCAGTCGTCGCCGACTGAGCGGCCTGGATCGCAGCGGCGCAATCACGCTTGAGGTGCTCGCCCCGAGCGAGGCAGCGCAGCTGCTGGACAGCACGCAGGTGGTAGGCAAGGCGCGGGCGACGAGCGGGTGGTCGGGTGAGGCACAGGCGGGTCGGCGCCCTGGCAGCGCGCAGGCGACGGAGGTCGCTCAGGTGGGGGATGCGGCGCGGATTTTGGCTGCGGCGCAAGGGCATCCGGGGGCGATCCGGCACCTGGTTGAGCGGGTTCGCAATCGGCAGCCGTGGACGGTTGCCCGGATGACGGCTCAGCTAGCCGACCAGGCCGGCCGCTGTCACGCGCTCGCGGGGCTGCTCGTCCGGTTCGACGCGGAGTATCAGGCGCTCGCGATGCAGCCGACGCAGCAGTTGTACCGGCGATGCAGCACGGCCGAGCAGTTCGATCTCGCTCAGGCCGCGCGGTTCGCCGGGATGCGGGTGGATGACGCCGAGGCGATGGTCGACCAGCTGATGGATCTCAACCTGGTCGCCGAATCCGCGCCAGGACTCTTCGAACTACTGCCGATCGCTCGCGACCACGCCTATCGGTTGCTGCAGGCAACTGAAGGTCGGCGCACCATCGCGGAGCTGGTCGCATGAGGCCGCAAGCTACGGCGGCCGCACCTGTCGCCAAGCACCAAACTGTTGCCACGCCGGCCGCCGCGCGCATCCCACTGGCCACGGCGGTCGGCGTACCAGCTGCTCGTCCGGCAGTTAAGTTGCCCGCAGCACCTGTTGCGGTCCCCGTGCCGGCGATCGGACCGGCGGCTCACTACGGAATCGTCGTGCAGCCTCCGGCGCCGGAGATTGTTGCTGACGCGGCCGAGCGGCCGGATCGAGCGATTCGGGTCGGTCAGATCGTCTGCTGGCAACTCGCGCTGGTCATGGTCGCCGCAGCCACCACGGGATCGCGGACCGTTCTGGTGCTTACCTCGTTGGCCGCGCTCTCGCTGGTCCTGCTCACGGCGGTCCGGATCCGCGGCCTGTGGCTCTACCGCTGGATCGGTGTCCTGTCGACGTTTGCGCTCCGTCGTCGCCGGATCGATCTCGGCGACGGCGTGGCCATCAACCTGGTCAGCGCGTTCCTCGGCCGGACCACCACCGACGTGGTGACCGTCCGAGAGCAACCGTACGGCGTACTGAGTCGCCCGGCCGGCGTCAGTGTCGCGCTCAGGCTCGGCCCGGATGCGCAGTACCGATTGCTTCCGCAGTTGGCCTCGCTGTCCGAGGCGGCCGATGAGCAGCCGGTCGGTGTCGCACTCCAACTCGTCCTGCACTCGGGGCTCAAGCAGGGCCAGAAGCCGCGGACCTGGATCGCCGTCGCCGCCGAGCGGACGCCGGATATCGCCACCGACGAGCAGTTGCGTCAGGTGGTCGCCAACACCGTGCGCCGGTTGGTCCGGCGGTTCGATCGGGAGCAGGTCGAATACCTGGCTCTGGACGAGTCCGACGTACTGGCTTCGCTTGGTGCCCTTGCCCACTCCAACGCCGGCCGCGGTCAGCTCCAGGAACGCTGGTCGACCTGGTCCTGCGGGCCTGTTCATCAACTCACCATCCGGCTGGCCGGTTCCGCCTCGTTGCCTACGGCAACACTTGAGGCGCTGGTCGGCACCCTGCTCGGCACCGGAACCGGCGCTGCGCAGACCGTGGCGATCACCGTCACCGCCGCAGCCGGAAACACCACCTCTGCCCGTCATGACGTCGTCCTCCGGTTGGCCGCGGCACATCCCGCCACGCTCGACTCGGCGACGTCGGTCCTGATCACACTGGCCCGGTCCTTCGGGGTCGAGCCGGAACGCCTGAACGGCCGGCACGCGTCCGGTGTCGCCGCAACGCTTCCTCTGGGGGTACCTCTCTCATGACTGTCACGCTCATCAACCGGCCCACCGGTTTTCATCACGTCCCCGCCCAGGGCGCCATCGCCGAACTGCTGGCCGGCGCCAAGGACGAGGTCATTGCCCTCAGCAACCTCACTCCGGCCGGCCCGGCCTTCGGTCCGCGCGACGTCAAGCACGGTGTTCGCTACCGCGCGATCTACCCCGACACCGCCCGTACGACGCCGAACCTGTCGCGCCATCTCGGAGCGATGTCGATGGCCGGTGCCGCCGTTCGCACGATGCCGCTGGTCCCGATGAACGCGCTGGTGATCGACGGCCAAATCGCCGTACTGCCTGCTGATGCGGCCAACGGAAGCGTCGCCGTACTGCGGCTGTCGAGCGTGATCATCACCGTGCTCGAACTGTTCGAGCGGGTCTGGCCGGACTCCGTACCGCTGGCCGCCGACGACCTGCCGGACGACACCGACCTGTCGATGCGCGAGCGCGAAATGCTGCGCCTGCTCGGCCTCGGTGCCACCGACGAGGCGGCCGCCGCGCAACTGGGCATCTCCGTCCGGACGGTACGGCGGATGGTCGCGCAGATCATGCACCGGCTGGGAGCCCGCAGCCGGTTCCAGGCCGGCGTGAAGGCGGCCGACCGCGGTTGGCTGCTGGAGCGGGCGAGCTGATGTCACGGATTCTGACCGTCGCGACCGATCGGCCGGGTGCCTACCCGACGATCGGCGCGGCCCTGCTCGACGCTCCGGACGGCGCCACGGTCGTGATCGCGGCTGGAACCTACGCGGAGACGCTGGAACTGACCGGACGCACGGTCACGCTTCGCGCCGAAGACGGCGCCGAGGTGGTGATCGATGGATCGGGGGCTGACTGGCCGACGATTCGGGCAGTGGACGGATCGCTGTCCCTGCATGGTCTCGCCGTCCGTTCGGCCGACAACTTGACGGTGTCGACCGAGCGGGCGGCGCTCAGCCTGGTGTCGTGCACGATCTCCGGTGGTTCGCGACCGGCGGTGAGTGTGCACGCTGGGCCGGGGGTACGGATCGATCAGTGCACGGTCAGTGGTGCCGCCACCGGAATCATCGTCGAAGGTGCAGGCGGTGAGATCAGCGAGACGACCGTGCGGGACGTATCGGGTGACGGCATGGTGTTCGCGCTCGGTGCGGATCCGACGGTCACTGGCGGTGTCATCAGTAGGTGTGGTGGGCGTGGGCTTTATGTCTATCAATACAGCCGGCCGTCGCTGGCGGATCTCGAGATCGGGAACACCGGCGCGGAGGGGATCGGGGTTGCGCACGGGAGCAACCCGGTCATCCGGCGAGTCACCGTGCATGACACGCGCGGCCCCGCGGTCACAGTCGGGCCTGGATGCGGCGGGACGATCGAGGGATTGCGGCCGTCGAACACGGCCGAGCCTGCGGTACAGATCGCTGCGGGTGCAACGGTTGAGGTCATCGAGGCGAGTCCGCTGACGGCCGCGTCGAGCGGTCCGATCGACGAACTGCTGGCCGACCTCGACACGATGGTCGGGCTGCCTGAGGTCAAGGGCGAAGTACGGGCGTTGGTCGACGAGATCCAGGTCAACGAGTGGCGTCGTACGGCGGGATTGTCGGTGGGCGGCGTGAGCCATCACCTGATCTTCGCCGGAGCGCCGGGGACCGGGAAAACGACCGTGGCGCGGCTGTACGGGAAGTTGTTGAAGGCGCTCGGCGTGCTGCCGGACGGTGGGTTCACCGAAGTATCGCGGCGGGATCTGGTCGGGCAATACATCGGCCACACGGCGGAGAAAACCACGCAGGTGTTCGAGAAATCGCTCGGCGGGGTGCTGTTCATCGACGAGGCCTACACACTGTCACGATCGGCCGGGAACGGCGGCGACTTCGGGCAGGAGGCGATCGACGCGCTGGTGAAGCTGATGGAGGACCACCGCGACGAGATCGCGGTCATCGTCGCCGGGTACACGGTCGAGATGAACGACTTCCTGGCGGCGAACCCTGGGTTGGGATCCCGGTTCTCGAAGACGATCGAGTTCGAGAACTACAGTGCTTCGGAGCTGTTGCTGATCACGGATCGGATGGTCGCGGGCGGGGACTATCTGCTCGACCCGGCGGCCGGAGCGCCGCTGACGTCGTACTTCGACCGGATTGCCGGCGGGCCGAACTTCGGCAATGCGCGCGAGGCCCGGCGGTTGGTCGAGGGGATGCGGAAAGCGCAGTCGCAGCGGCTGCGACTGCTCGGGCGGATGCCGACCACGGACGAACTTCGCGAGCTGCTGGCGGACGACGTACTGGCTGCTGCTGGCGTGCGCTAAGTAAGGGTTTGTGAAGTTCGGCCGGGGGCTGGGCGACGGTAGTGCAGGCATCGCATAGAGTGACTGTCGTCAGCACTGGATGGGAAGGATCGCCGCGATGGCCGACGGAGAACAGAACGCGAGGTCGTTCCCTGCCTTCGACGTCACGAAGCCGAGTATCGCCCGCACGTACGACTATCTGCTGGGTGGTAAGGACAACTTCGCGGTCGACCGTGCGTTCGGTGACAAGTTCATCAAGGAACTTCCCGGCTCCCTGGACATCCCGCGCGACAACCGCGGCGCCCTGATCCGCGCGATCCACGAGATCGTCTCGACCTCCGGAGTCCGCCAGTTCATCGACCTCGGCAGCGGCCTGCCGACCGCCGACAACGTGCACCAGATCGCGCAGCGGATCGACCCCGACGCGAAGGTCGTCTACGTCGACAACGACCCGATCGTGCTCGCCCACGGCCGCGCCATCCTCGCCGAGAACGAGAACACCGTCGTCCTCCAGGCCGACCTCCGCGAGCCGAAGTCGATCTACGACCAGCTCGTCGCCGACAACCTGATCGACTTCACCCAGCCGGTCGCCGTCATCTTCAGCGCCACCCTGCACCACGTGAACGACGACGAGGACCCAGCCGGCCTGGTCGCCTTCTGGTCCGACCGCATCGTGCCTGGCAGCCACATCTTCATCAGCCACTTCCGCAGCGAGAACGACCCCCGCAGCCAAGAGCTCGAGCAGGTCCTCCAAGCCTCCCTCGGTCGCGGCCGCTGGCGCACCCAGGACGAGATCCTCGCCCTCCTCGGCGAAGGCTTCACCGTCCAGGACCCCGGCCTCGTCCCCGCCGCCGAATGGCGCAACCCCGAACCCCCCGACGACCTAGGCGACTACCAACGCCTGATCGCGGCACTCCTCGCCACCAAGAACTAACCCGCCCGCGGCGACCGTTCTTCGGCGCATCCGGGGCATCCGGCGTGCTCGCCCTGCCGTGCTCGCCTCGCCGTGCTCGCCCCGGCGCGCTCGCCCCGCCGCGGTGGCTGAGATGGGTGCCGCGGGGACACATCGCTTTGTGGTATTTCCAGGGCGCCACCCGACATTCTCGTTCCACAAAGGCGCCGCGCGATGACCGAGCGCTCGGTGAGGACGACCTTCGCCCCGCACAACTGCGTCGGTGAATGAGGATCCAGCCCACGGGCGCACACTGGCCCCACTCGCCGCGCACGCACCCGTTCTAGCGTCGAGTGGCGGGAGATTGCCGCCGGTAATCGATATCCAGCAGCACACTCCTCCCAGTCGGCGACATACTCCGCACACTCGGCGTCGTCGTACCGGCCCTGCGATTGCGTCCACGCTGGGTGGAACTTCCTGTGCGCCAGCTGCAAACTTCTTTCCACTCAAGCTGGTTACCCCGCTTCGCGTAGCTGCGTCGGCCGGGCGAGGTCCGTCTCGGGTGCTCGCCGCTGCGGCCGGTTCAACGACAGCGTGGCTGGCCGCCGCGGTGGCTGAGGTGGTTGGTGCTGTCGGCGACCAGGCCGCCGTTGCCTGTGGTTGGCGGGCTTGGGTTGCCGTCAAGAACCTGGCGCCACTGATGCCCCTGCCTCTGCAAACCAGCCGCGCCCCAGGAGCCAGCCTGCAGGGGCACAGTGGCGCCACTCGCCGTGTACGAACACTCCGAGTGAACCCACTGGCCGCCGGAATCCCGCGCCGAGTGAACCCACCGGGCGCTGGAGTCTTGCGCCGAGTGAACCCACTGGCCGCTGGAGTCTTGCGCCGAGTGAACCCACTGGGCGCTGGACTTCCGCGCCGTGTTCCCGCGCCGAGTGGCGGGAGATTGCCGCCGGTAATCGATATCCAGCAGCACACTCCTTCCACTCGGCGAGCCACCCCGCACACTCGGCGAGCCACCCCGCACACTCGGCGACCCACGCCGCACACGTCGGCGACGTCGTACCGGCTGGTGGTGCGCCCACGCCTGGGCAGGGAAATGGGGCGAGGGATGAGTGGGCCCGGGTACTGGTGGGAGATGAGTGAGAACGAGTGCATGGTGGAGGCGTCGGCTGAGGACGTCTTCGCGGTCCTGACTGATGGCTGGCGCTATGCGGCTTGGGTGGTGGGTGCGTCGCGGGTGCGCGACGTGGATGCGCCCTGGCCGGAGCCCGGTGGCATCATCCACCACTCGGTGGGCGCCTGGCCGCTGCTGATCAACGACACCACCGAAGCAGTCGAGTACGACGAAGGTCGCCGACTGCGGCTTCGCGTTCGCGCCTGGCCGGTGGGCGAGGGTGACGTCGAGTTCCGCGTGCACGAGGGCCCGAAGGGTTGCCGGGTCGTCATGACGGAGAAGGCGGTCCGCGGACCTGCCTCACTGATGCCGGCCGGGCTTGCCGATTTGTTGCTCGGGGCCCGTAATACGGAAACTCTGCACCGCCTCAAACTCCTCGCCGAGCAGCGCAAGGAATCCTAAGACGCCTAACCAGACTTCCACGTGAACGTATTGGATTTGTACGGACCGCCAGGACCACTCACCGTGACATACACCCGACTGCCGACCATGTTGCACGGGAAGCGGTCGTCGACGAGCAGTTGGCCTTCGTCGTCGGTCTCGAGGGTGGCGCCGGGGTTGAAGACCTTCCCGTCGACGTACGGGACGATCTTGTACCGCGTGCTCGCCCGCAGGTTCTCGATCCGGACCTGGATGAACGCGCACTGCGGTGGCTGACAGTCGTCGTACGTCGTACCGGCGCCGCGCGAAGCGACGATCCGCCTCGTCGGCTCCTCTTTGCCCACCGGAGCCGCGGGCAGGCTGGTCCACTTGCCGCTCAGCTGATCGCCGTTCGGTGCCCGGGTGATCGCCCGCACATAGAACAGGTACGTCGTACCGTCCTTCAGCCCGGTCACCGTCGCCTGCGTGCTCGTGGTCGACACCCGCGGTTTGGCGGTGGCCGAGCCGATCATGACCGTGTACTTCACAAAGGTGCCGTCACCCATCGTGGGCGCATCCCAGGCCAGCGTCAGCTGCCCGGAAATCCCGTCCTTGCTGACCACGATCTCTCGCGGCGACTCAGCCTCGGCATAGGACTTCTTGATCTGATTCGACCGTACGGCGGGCCCCGCGCCAACGCGGTTCCGCGCCCGGATCGTCACGTAGTACGAGCCGGTCTTCCCCGCGAGCTCGGTGATCAGCGTCGACCGCGTGCCGGCGCTGACGGACTTCGAACCACCCGTCCAGCTCAGCTCGTACGCCGTGATCGGCGCACCGTTCGGTGTCGCGGCCCGCCATGTCACGGTCGGCCCGTCGGTCCCGTACTTCGCGTTCACGCCGACCGGCCCACCGGGAACGCCGGCCACAATCACCGGTGGTTTCGGCGGCGGGTCCTTCTTCTCCGGTACGACGGGCTTGTCGTCCGGCCGCGGCGTTGTCTTCTCCGGCGGATCCGGCTTGTGCACCGGCGGATCCTGAGTATGCGTGGGCGGATCCTGAGTGTGCACCGGCGGATCAGGCTTATGCGTGGGTGTCGGAGTCGACGGTGTCGGCTTGTCGTTGGTTCCGTCGTCGGGGCTGCCGATCGGGACCGGCTCCGCGCGGCCGTCCTGGTCGACGACGACCACCTGGTCGCCCTTGCCACTCTCGACGTACAGCTGAGAATCGTCACCCCGGATCAGGCTCGGCTCGACCTGGCCGGTATCGCTGCCCTTCACCTTGCTGGCCACGTTCCGGTAGCCGACCTTGCCGTCGCGATCGACGGTGACCAGGTCGGCCGTCTTGCGGTCCAGCAGCGCCAGCCCGTGCCCGGACGAGGCGATCTTGTCGTAGTTGCCCTTCCGGATCTTGGTCGTGATCGGCGGTTCCGCCTTCTGCCCGGGCCGGCTCGGCAGTCCGACGAGCTGGACGACTCCCTGATCGCGATCCAGGACCGCGATCCGCCCGTCGACGTCGTTCCCGGCGACCAGCGCGGTCTCCGGAATGTCGTTGCTCAGGTCCACCTGGGCGCCGAATCCGTCCGAGGTCAGGTCGTACACCCGGTCGGCCGTGAGATCCACAAACACAGCCTTGGCGCCGATCACAGTCAGCGCACCCTTGTGCCCCTTCTGAACCGAGGCCGGGCAGGACATCCGGTCCGCCGTCAACGGCAGTTGGCACAGATCACCCTGCTCGACCCGATGCACCCACAACGTGCTGTCGGACGTCACCACCGGATCGCCGAGCTGCCCACCCGAGAACACAGTCGCCGGGTGCTCGCCGAGGCGCATTACCCGGCCGTCCTTCTGATAGACCACAAAGGCGTTCCCCGCGGACTCCATCCCGATCGGCTGCTCATCGGGCACCTCGAGCGGGTCCGCCACGGCCAGATCCGACTTCCCGAACTTGTCGATCCGCGACCGCGACAGCACGTACGCATCAGTGTCGGTCTGCACCACCTGAGCGCCCGGCTTACCCGTCGGCAACGGCACCTGGGCGTCGATCGTCCGGGTCGCCCCATCCAGATGGAAGACTCGCCCGATCGCGCTGTTGTAGACCCAATGACCGGACTGGGTGAACTTGAACCCTGCGTTCGCGTCGCCGGCGCCGGTCAGCACGACCACGCTCAGCAACGCAATACAGCCCGCCACCACAGCAGCCAGCCCCGCACGTCCTTTCATGGCCTCAGCGTAAGCACGCCCGGTCCAGACCCGGTCCAGAATGCGTCCACTAGCTCTTGCACGTGGCGCCCCGGATACTCCGCGGCGTGCTGTAGAAGACCTCGCGCCCGTCGGTCCCCTGGACCTCGAAGCAGTACTTCAGCCCCGGACTGACCTGAACAGTCAGCGTCGTCCCGCTCCCGCGATACGTCGAGCGCGGTGCCTTCCCACCCTGCTCGGCCACGAAAACGGCGTACGTCAACGGCTTCGAGAACGACCACTTCAACACCACCGTCGTCCCCTTGTCCTGCGGCGGCTCCAACTGGATCAACGGCGCATCGGTCGCCTGCGGCGCCGGCGTTGCCTGCGGCAGCACCGGAACAGTTGGTTGCCTCGGCACCGGATTTTCGTTGCCCGGTCGCAGCACGATCGGTACGACGACCACCAGCGCAACGGCAGCCGCGATCCCGAACAGCAATTCCTTGCGCGGCCATTTCCGCTGCCCCGCCTTCGGTTTCGCCTTCGCGCTCGCGGAAGCCGTTGCCACCGGCACGCTTCGACCCGCCGCCAGCTCATCGCGGAAGTCGTCGAAATCCAGCTCGTTCGCAGCATCCGTCGTACCGTGCAGCAAAGTCTCGAACTCCCGAACCACCGCAGCCGCATCCGGCCGAGTCCCGGGATCCTTCGCCAGCATCCGCCGCAACAACGCCGTCAACGCCGGCGGCACATCCCGCCCCGACACCTCCGGCGCCGGCTCCCGCAACACCCGCAGTACAACGTCGTCCGGCGTCTCA
The DNA here is from genome assembly GCF_004349055.1 of Kribbella antibiotica. Taxonomy (GTDB): domain Bacteria; phylum Actinomycetota; class Actinomycetes; order Propionibacteriales; family Kribbellaceae; genus Kribbella; species Kribbella antibiotica. Next base: position 62,676 of record NZ_SMKX01000011.1, on the reverse strand, counting down.
CCAGTCCGCCCCGGAAACGGCGACTGCCCGGTCAGCGCCAGATACAACACAGCGCCCAACCCGTAGACGTCCGCTTCCTCCGACAGTTCGCCGTCGCGCAACACCTCAGGAGCCGTGTATGCCGCCGCCGCAGTCAGGTCCCGCGGGAACCGCAACCGCAGCGCCAGCCCGAAATCCGCCAGCACCGGCTGCCCGTTCGGCCGCTCCAGCACATTGCTAGGCGTCACCCCACCATGCACCAGCGCGCTCTCATGAGCCTCGGCCAGCACAGACCCCAGGATCTGCCCCAGGACGACGACATCCCCGATCGGCAGCCCACGCCCGCCGGCCAGCTCCACCAGCGACTGCGGACAGAACTCCATCCGCACGCCGGTCCGCCCATCCGGCAGTTCCTCAACCCCATCAGCCAGCAACATCGACCCGGCCACCCGCAACCCAGCCAACTTCGCCTGCTCAACCTCCACCGCATTGAAAGTCCGCCGATCCAGCGGCTGCGGGTACACCTTCAGCACGGCGGTCGGGCTGTCGTCCCGCGGCGGAATCAGATAGATCCGTGCCACCGGCCCGGTGGCACGCGGAATCAACGATTCGGGAGCGATCTCAGCCATCAGAGTCATCCTCGCATCCCTTCAGCGCACCACATCGAGATAGCCGCACCCCTGTGCGACCAGATTCCGGACGTCGCGAAGCACCCCGCCGACCGCGGTGATCGGGTCGTCGACCCGGTCTGTGGTCGAGGTCAGTGCAGCGCGGAGGGTACAGCTCGCCCAGAGGCTCGGCGTGGTCCTGGCCCAGCGCCAGAGCTCGTAGCTGTCCGGGTCCAGGACGGCGACAGTGCCGGTCTCGGGGAGCCCGATCCGGTGGTGCCCCGGCCTTTCGGCGGTATCGCCGAGACCGATCATCAGGCCGTGCAGCTGGTATGAGCCGGCCAGATCGGCGATGTCCGGGTCGGCGGCGTCGATCGGTACGACGAGTCCGCGTCCGGCCAGCTCGGTCAGGTCCTCGGCGATGTCATCGAGGCCGAGTTCGTTGCCCTGTCTGACGATCTGCCGCGACGTCCAAGGTTCGCCGGCCGCGTCGCCAAGGCCGTGGGCCAGCATCCAGGCCGTGAACTCAGCCGCGGTCAGGCGGTGGTGCGCCATACCGACCCGTACGACGTGGTTGGGAGCGCCGATCGCCGAGGGGAGTACCCCGTTGTAGTGACCGACCGGGAACATGACGGCGCTCATCGGGCCGCCCGCCGGTCCAGATACGCGGCGCGGACCCGGAGCAGGTCGTGCAATGCCGCGACGACGCCGCCGAGCACGAGTTCAGGGTCGAGCTCACCCGGGTTCGTCACCCCTTGCCGCTGCGCGACCGCAACAGCCTCTTCGCAGCCCTGCCAGAGGTTGGGACTGAGATGCGCCCAGGTCCACAGGTCGTACATCGGCGCGGACAGCTGAGCCAACGGTTGCCCGAGGGCGCCGACCAGCAACAGGCCAGGATGGTCCGGATCCGGACCGAGCCCGAACGCGAGCGGAATCAACTGGTGGTGCCGCGCGAACTCGATCGCGCTGTTCGGTTCGGCCCCAACCTCGATCAGCAGACCGTCATCGAGGAAACGGTCAATGGTCATTCCGGAGTCCCGCCGATCCAGCCCGTACGACGCGGTCCGCTCCGCCAGCGTTCTGCGCATCGGCCGGTCGTCAGCGGCGATCCCGTGCGCGAGCGCCCAGACGACGTACTCCGGGTCGGTCAGATCCATTACCTCGCTGCCCACCCGGACCTGGTGCAGCCGGCCGGACGGCGACACCGAGCGGGCGCCGACATCATGTCCGACCGGCAGAACCAGCGCTTCGTACGGCACCACAGACCTCCTCGTCATCGCGTCGATCTTCACGGTAGGAACCGCCGGCCCTGCGATGTCGGGGACGGCATGAAGCTGCCGCGCGCCACGGCGAGCGACCCCGGCCGCCAACACTGGGGCCAGTGGCCGAGAACGGCGCAAGGATTGGGAGAACGCCGATGAACATCACCGGACTGGTCCGGGTCACGATCGATACCCCGGAACGCCGGCTCGATCTGGCCCTACCGGAACAGGCGACGGTGGCCGAGGTCCTTCCCGGCCTGCTCACCCGAGCAGGCGAGGACCTCGCCGACGAAGGCGGCTGGACACTGCGCCGCATCGACGGCACCGAGCTCGGCCTGGGCCGGACCGTCGGCGCGCACCGGGTCCGGGACGGCGAGATCCTCTACCTGGTGCCGCGGGAGACCGACTGGCCCGAGCTCGAGTACGACGACCTCGTCGACGCCGTCGCCTCGGGCTCCCGTCGACTCGGTGCCGCCTGGGGTCCCTGGTACACCCGCGCAGCCGGACTGACCGGCGCGACAGTCGCGATTCTCACGGCCTGCTTCACGATTCTGCGTACCGGATCACCCTGGTCCGGGCCCGCGGTCCGGATGTTGCTGCTGGCATCGTTGCTGGCGGCAATCGGTGTCCTGCTGGCCCGAGTAGCCGGCGACTCCGGAGCCGGCGTGGTGGTCGGCGGCCTGTCGTTGCCTACGGCATTCATCGGCGGCGCCTTGCTGTTCGCAGGCGAAGAGTCCTGGCCAACACTCGGCGCTCCACAAATCCTCGCCGGATCGGCCGCCCTCCTGCTTGCGGGCGCTTGCTGCCTGGTCGGTGTCGTCGACGGCGCCGCCCTGTTCGCCACCGGAGCAGCCCTCGGCGTCATCGGCATCCTCAGCGGCTGGACCGGTACGGCGGAGTCCTTGGACGGCGCTGATGTCGCGGCCATCACCGCCGTGGCACTCGTTGCCATCTCGCCGTTGTTCGGATCGCTGGCGATCCGGCTCGGCCGGGTCCCGATGCCGATCCTGCCGCGCACCACCGCCGACCTGGTCCGCGACGATCCACAACCACCACGCACCCATGTGTACGGCGCCGTGGTCCGCGCCGATGATCTCCTCACCGGCATCCTCACCGCCACCGGGGTCGTGCTCGTCATCTGCGAGATTCTCCTCGTCGCTGCAGGCGGACGCTCGGCCACCATCGCCACGATGCTCATCGCCGCCGCCTGCCTGATCCGCGCCCGGTTGTACCCGATCGTCAAGCAGCGCCTGACCTGGCTGGCCGCTGGTCTGGCCGCCGTCGTCGCCCTTCTCATCGGCTGCCTGGGCGCCGGCCTCGCCGACCCCGTGCCGACCGTCATCCCGGTGACTCTGCTGCTCGCCTGCGGCTCGGTCGTCCTCGGCCTCCGCTACGCCCGCCGACCACCAAACCCCTACCTGAGCCGGGCGGCCGAGCTGCTCGAGATCGTCATCATGCTCACCCTGGTCCCGGTGGCGTGCGGCATCCTCGGCCTGTACGGCGTACTGCGCGGATGGGGTGGCTGAGATGGCAACCCGCAAGGACCAACTGCACTCCCACCAGTTCCTCGGCCAGCGGATGGTGTCCGCCCTGGTCACCGGCGAAACCGACCCCGAACAACCGCCGTTCCGGCGCCCGTTCCTCGCCGCGATCGGCGGCCTGGTCATCGCGCTGATCGCGCTGGCCGTCGTTGCCGTCTACGGCCTGGTCGTCCCCGGCGGCAACAAGGCCTGGCAGGCCGGCGACGCCGTCATCGTCGAGAAGGAGACCGGCACCCGCTACGTCTTTCTGAGCGGTCGCCTGCACCCGGTCGCGAACTACGCCTCCGCAGTCCTTGCCCTAGGCAAGAAAGCCGAGGCCCGCCGGGTCTCCCAACGCTCCCTGCAAGGCGCACCCCGCGGCCCCCGGATCGGCATCCTGGATGCCCCGGATGCGCTTCCCGCAGCGAAACAACTCCTGGTCGGCGCCTGGACCCTGTGCTCGCAACCGATGCTGGACCAGACGGGCGAACCCACCAGCGAGTCGGTCCTGCTCGTCGGCTCCCAGCCACTCGCCGCGAAGCCGCTGGCCACCGGTGCTCTGCTGGTCGATGTCATCGGCACCAGGGACAAGTACTTGATCGCCAACGGCTTCCGATACCAGGTCGACAAGACCATTGCCGTCCAGGCCGGTCTGACGCTCGGCGCGGAGACGTCGGTCCACGTCGGCCAGGCGTTCGTGAACGGTCTCCCGGAAGGTCAGCCGCTCACTCCGCTCCGGCTGGCCGGCCTCGGCAAGCCGTCGTCCGCTGTTCCGGGTCGCAAGTCCAGGATCGGCGAGGTCTTCATGGTCCGCAGCATGAGCGGATCCCGGCAGTACTACGTCGCGATCGCCGACCGCCTGGTGATGATGTCCGAGCTCCAGGCCGCCATCCAGCTCGCCTACACCCCGATGAAGGCGGCGTACGGCGGCAAGGCTCCGACCGTCCGCGAACTCAACCCGACCTCGCTGGGTCGCGTCCAGCCTCCGGCCGATCCGATGACTGCGGGCACCGACGGCCGGCTCCCGCAGAGCCGCCCCGACTTCGCCAAACCCGGCAACGACAGCACGGTCTGTGCTGTCTACGCTCCCGGGAGCGCCGTACCGACCATTCTCGTGGACGCCCAGCTCCCACCCCGCGACCCGGCCATGATCACCCCCAAACGCGGCCCCGAGGGCACTGCCCTCGCTGACCGCGTCGTCGTCCCGCCCGGCACGGCTGCCGTCGCCGAGGTGATGCCGTCCACCCGCACTCCCGCAGGCACCCTCGTCGTCGTCACCGACGTCGGTCGCGCCTACCCGCTGATCGACCCGGACCTGCTCAAGCTGTTCGGCTACGACACCACGCAGCCCGTTCGCTTCCCAGCCGGGCTGGTCGCCCGCATCCCTCAGGGCCCCGGCCTTGATCCTGTCCGCGCCCTCCGACCGACCATCTGACCCACCCCACAACAAATGCCCCCGGCCGATCGGCCGGGGGCATTCTTCGTCGGTGTTGCCGTCAGTTGGCCGGCCGGTACACCCGCTGCGGTTCCGCAGCCGGAGCCTCGATCGTCCCGTTCTCCACAGCCCACAGCTCCTCATCGAGGATCTGCGCCGCCGCCTCCGTACGGCGCCTCTTGCCAACCACAGCCGGCGCCGGCCCACCTCGCTGTCCGGCCTTGCCCCGCAGGCGATCCGGTACCCCCGGTGTCGGGCCACCGGCCCGCTGCCGCTGCCGGCCGTTCGGCTTGGTCGACCCGTTGCCGGGTTTCCCGCCGCCTCCACCGCCACCAGCACCGGCCCCGGACATCGGCGGCATCATCGGCGATCCGCCACCCGCAGCTCCGCCGGCGCTTCCGCCGGCGGACGTCTGCCCGTTGAGCGTCGGAGCCCGGCCAGTGGTGACACCCGCCGAACCCTCCCCGATGCCCTTGGCCGCCACCGGCAGGCTGTCGATCCCCTTCAGCCCGCCGACCTTGGCGCCACCAAGCCCGCCGCCCGCCTTGGCACCGCCCAGCCCGCCGAGACCAAGCCCACCACCGCCCTTACCGCCACCAACTGGGCTCTTCTGGAACGCCCCGAGCGGTGGAATCGGAGTGATCGGGGTGACATGTGGCTTCGGGATCGTGCTTGGCGGCAGGTTTGAGATTCCTGGCACCTGCGGGGTATCGATGGGCGGCATTCCGGACAGGCCGGGATCGCCGCCACCCGGAGTCTCCCCGCCGGCGGCGCCGCCTTCCGGAGCTCCTTCGCCACCGGCCTCCGGGGCCCCTTCGCCACCGGTATCAGGTGGGGTCCCGCCGGGAGGTGCGCTCTGGGGAGCGGTGGCACTCGGTGCAGCCGTTCGGTTGCTGGGGTCTTTCTTCGGGCCGGCCGCTGAGGCGCCACCGTCGTCAGCGCCTTCCCACTTGATTCCATTGGCCATGGTGACCACTTGCTGCCCGAAGGCCAGGTACTGGTTCGCGAGCAGGTCCATTTGTGCACCGACCTGTTTCAGGGCACCCTGCAGCGGCGTCAGATCCATTTTGACTCCGGTGACCGCTTCGCCGCCGCTCATCATCTCTGCACCGATGGCATTGCCGATGCTGGTGATCACCGTGGCGACCGAGGTCCGGATCGTGTCCAGGTTGTTCGACAGGACGTCGACCTGACCGGCAAGATCGGTCTTCCCGCCTCCCGATGGACCACCGGCAGTCGAGCCGGTGATGGCCTCAGCGCTGCGGGAGATGGAGTTGGCACTGACCGTCGCGGCTGCCATATAGGCGGTTCCCTGGGCATCGATCCACAGGGACTTCACGTCGCGGGCGGTTCGCAGAAAGGTGTCGCCACCCTGCTGGATCCGCTCGCCGGCCCGTGGCCACTCGACTGCTTCCTGCCTGAGGTACTGCATCGTCTTGGGCTCGGTGTCGAGGATCGTCTTGAAGTAGTTGGCCATCTCCTTCAACGCGGGGAGGTCGGTCGCGCCTTCGGCCTGCTTGGCGTAGTCCCCGACCGGATGCGCGTGTCCTGCGATCCCGCCCATTATTTGCCTCCTCTGATGGCATTGAGGGTGTCGGCCGAAAAGGTCAGGGTGTGTTCGGCCACGGTGAAGAGTTGCTGGTTGACCGTCGCCCAGGTCTCGGCACCTTGTGCCATCCTGCTGATCTCCGCCGCAGCCTGGTTGTGCGCGGAGTTGATGAGCTCGACGAGCTTGCCGGTGCTGCTCAAGTTGCCGACGGCCCCCGCGCCGGCGACGGCGGTCAGGCCGTCCGCCGCATTTTGGAGCTGGTCGGATGCCGTGACGTAGCCTTGGGCAGCTTTGGTGAAACCTCCGATGTCCGCCATCCCGAGGTCGGGCTGCCCGGTGCCGGGATGTGGGTTTGGATCTGGCTTCTCTCTCATGGTCTTTCTCCTTTCGTGTGCTGTGTTTTCGTACGGGGGCCGGCAGTCAGGTCTGCGGTGGCAGAGTCAATTGCACAAGGCGGACCGAGCCCTGCCGGCTGATCAGCTGGCCGCGGCCAGGGGGTAGCTGCTGGGGCCGGAGCCCGCCGAGGAGAACGCCCTCGTCGCGGTTACCGGACAGCAGCAGACCGGGCGACGCGATATCGCGCAGCCGGGCCAGGAGCGGCTCGAACAGACCGCGCATCGCGCCACCGGTCCGTCGGGCCGCTATGACATGGAGGCCGATGTCGCCTGCCTGCGCGATGAACGGCAACAGCGGCATCAGCGGATGGTCCTGGGTTGTGGCGACCAGGTCGTAGTCGTCGATCAAGATGTAGACGTCCGGTCCCGACCACCAGGACTTCTCGCGCAGTTGCTCAGGGGTCACATCGGGGCCAGGCAGGCGTTCGGTCAGCGCTTCGCAGATCTGGACGACGAGGCTTTGCGTGCTCTGCAGGTTCGTCCCGTAGCCGAGCAGGTAGGACTCGTTGACAGCGCCGAGCAGGCTTCGGCGATGGTCGATGACGAGCAGCCGGGCGTCGGCGGGTGTATGGACCTGTTCGATCCGGCGGATCACGGTGCGGAGGAAGGAGCTCTTCCCGGATGCGGTATCCCCGAGGACGATCAAACACGGATCCGTCGTGAAGTCGAGCCGGACCGGCGAGAGGTCGCGTTCAGCCACTGCGACGGCCAGGCCGGTCTCCTGGCTGCTCTGGCCGTCCAGGTTCTCGAACGGCACCTCGCCCGGCAGCAGCAGGATCCGGGGCGCCGAATCACCGTTCCAGTTCGCGGCGATCCGCTCGATGAGCTTTCCGACGCCGTCGGTCATCCGCTCACCGCTGTCGGTGCTCAGGTGCGGCTTGGCGGTCAGGAACTGATGCCTGCTGGCCAGGATGCCCCGGCCGGGGCTGCCGTCCGGCACCAGAACAGCGGCCTTGCGGTCGAGGAACGAGTCGATCGGGTCGCCGATCCGGAACTCGAGCTTGGTGCCGGCCAGGTCACGAACGGCGGTCCGGATCTCGAACCAGCGGGCGGCGCTGACCATCAGATGAACGCCGTAGGCCAGCCCCCGGGTCGCGATGTCGGCGAGCATGACCTCGAGGTCGTCGAAGTCGTTGCGAATCGTGCCCCAGCCGTCGATGACGAGGAAGACATCGCCGTACGGCGACGGCGGTACCGTCCCGGCTCGCCGGCGAGCCCGGTAGGTGTCCATGCTGTCGATCCCCAATGCCGCGAACTCCCGCTCCCGATGCGCGATGAGGTTCGCGGCCTCGGAGACGGTCCGGCGGACGGAGTTGGTGTCCTGCCGTCCGGACACGCCGCCGACGTGCGGTAGATCGCGGAGGCTGCCGAGCACGCCGCCACCGAAGTCGAGGCAGTAGAACTGGATCTCGGCGGGCGTGTGGGTCAGCGCCAGCGACATGACGATCGAGGCCAACGCCGTGCTCTTGCCGCTGTGCGGCGCTCCGCACAGCGCGAGGTGCCCACCCCCGGCGGACAGATCGAGCAGCAGCGGGTCTCGACGCTGCTCCAGCGGCCGGTCGACGTACCCGGCCACTGCACACAGGCTTCCGGCGAGCTGCGGATCGCCGGCGGTCAGACCACGCTCGCCATCGACCCTCGGTGCACCGAGAACCTCGTCGAGACCTGGTGATTCGTCCAGTGGTGGCAGCCAGATCTGGTGGGCGGTGTCGCCGCGGCCCTGCATCCGCTCGACCAGGATGTCCAGCAGGGTCTCACCGACACTCTGGTCGAACGGGTCGTCCTCGGGACGGTCGTCCGCGGCCTCCGGCTCGATGGTGGGAGCGACGTATCCGCTGGTGTACTCGTACAGGACGAGCGAGTCGTCGACGACCAGCGCACTGTCACCGTGAACCGCGCGTCGATGCACACCGGACACGTACGCCGACCGGAAGCGATCCAGCGGCTCGGTGCCGATCCGCAGATAGCCGTGACCAGGGGCCCTGGGCAACAAAAACGCGTCGTTGACGCCGAGTACCGCGCGGCTGTCCATGTCGGAGAAGGTCCGCAGCCCGATCTTGAACGACAGATGGGCTTCGAGTCCGCGCAGCCGCCCCTCGTCCAGCCGCTGGCTGGCCAGCAGCAGATGGACACCGAGCGACCGGCCCACTCGGCCGATCTGGACGAACATGTCGATGAAGTCGGGCCGGTCGCTGAGCAGCTCGCTGAACTCGTCGCACACCACCAGCAGCGTCGGCACCTCGGCCAGCGGAGCACCGGCCATCCGGGCCTTCTCGTAGTCCCGCAGTGACGCGAAGTTGCCGGCGTCGCGGAGCAGCTCCTGCCGCCGGATCAGCTCGCCGTTGATGGCGTCCGTCATCCGGTCGACCAGGTCGAGTTCGTCGGCCAGGTTGGTGATCACCGCACTGGTGTGCGGCAGCTTGTCCAAGGTCGCGAACGTCGCGCCACCCTTGTAGTCGATCAGCGCGAAGTTCAGCGACCGCGGCGGGTGCGTGATCGCGAGGCCGAGAACCAGCGTCCGGAGCAGCTCGCTCTTGCCGGAGCCGGTGGCCCCGATCAACAAACCGTGCGGGCCCATACCTTCCTGTGCCGATTCCTTGAGGTCGAGCTCGATCGGCATTCCGTCGGCCCGCAGGCCGTACCGGATCCGGAGCTTGTCCCGGCTCGGCCGGGCGATCCAGGTATCGGCCGGGTCGAATTCGTAGGGATCACCCAGCTCGAGCAGCTCACCCAGGCCGAGGTCGGCGGTCAACGGCTGGTCGCTCTGGGCGCCGGCGGTGAGCCGCAGCGGCGCGAGCTGCCGGGCCAGCCCTTCGGCGGCCATGACAGACAGCGTGTCGGCCTTGCCGAGTGGCGTGACACCGTCGATCGTCTCGCTGGTCAGCGCGCCATCGCCCGCAACGTCGAGAACCACTGCGCTGGCGTCCAGCGAGCGGGGTGGCTGCGTGACCAGATCGATGACGGTCACACCTTCGAGACCCCGGTCGGCCAGCAGATGGTCCGATCCCTGCGTTTCACCGCCGACCACGACGACGACCAGGTGTGGCCCGTTGCCGACGTACTCCGACTCGAGGTCGAACCGCGGCCGTCCGGCCAGCAGGTCGTCCAGGATGGCTTCGACGGCACTGATCGACGGAGCGATCATCCGGACCGGACCGAGCGCGTCGGTCTGATCCGGATGCAGGGCGTGCGGCAACCACTTGACCCAGTCCCAGGTCGCGGTCTCGGCGGCGCCCGCAACGACCGCTATCCGTAGGTTGTCCGGGGCGTGCGCGGTCGCGAGCTGGCAGAGCATCGCGCGGGCCAGACTGTCCGTGCGCTCCCGGGCGCCGGTCAGGTGGAGTTTCGCGAACCCGGTGATGGCCATTGCGATCGGCAGGTCGTTCACCGCGGCGTACGTCGCTACAAATCGCCGCAAAGCCATGGCGGACAACGGTTCCAGCCGCTCCAGCGGTTGGGTGTCCGGGGCAACGATGTCCATCGCCGGTGCCTGCGGGCCGACCCCGATCCGGGTGATCCCGAAGTCCTCGTGGTCACGACGCCGCTCCCACAGCCGGTGGCCGGCGACCAGTGTCCACAGGGTTTCCGGCGACGGGTGCAGGTACTCCATGGTCTCGCGCTGCTGGTCGACCGCCCGGGTCAATCGCGTCCGCTGCTGCGCCAGCTCCCGCAGATAGGTCCGGCGCGCGTGCCCCATCTCTGCCTTGCCGCCGCCGCTGCGCATGAAGAGGCCGCCGACGATCATGCCGATCATCGCGACGCCGAAGAGGCCGTAGATCGCATAGCGCAGACCGCCGCCGACGCTCCCGGAGAACATCAGCATCATCGCGCCCATCATCGCGATCATCGGCAGCACCATCAGGGCCTGCGCCCACTGCCGGCCACCGGGCTCGGGCACCTCCGGGGGTGCCGAGAGCAACAATTCGCCGGCGGGCATCGTGGGTGCCGGCTGCCGGTCCGGCCGCCTGACAAGCATCGTCGACATTTCGACCACCTCTCCTGGTACGCAGAAAGATCGTCGCGCGCCCAGCGGCACCGTGCTGCGTGATGGCAGGAACGTGCCGAGGCCCCATGCCGGCGTACCGGCTGCTCCTAGCGTTGAGCGTCCAGGGACCTATCACGAAAGGAGAGGCTCGTGGCAGATGCATTCTTCCAGGGCTTCGGCGACCAGATCCGCACGCAATGGGGTGCGGTCGCCGGTGAGACTCGCGACCACTTGGTCGGCAGCAACCAGCGTTTGGTTGCCGCCGGCGACGAACTCGCCACCGGGCTGCGCGACCGTCCGATGGTCGCCGCCGCCAACAACATCCAGTACAAGCTGGACGACAGCCAGCCGAACATCAACCACCTCAACGATCAGGAAGGCACCGCGCAGTGGGTCGGCAACACGATGCTGAACGCGGTGGAGTCCAACGCCTCCATCCTGGGTGGCGTGACCGGCGGAATGACGGCCTGACCGACCAGGCCGCTCCCGAATCCAGTGGAGGACAGTTATGACCGAGATGTACATGAGGTTCGAAACGATCGACGAGGTCGCCACCAAGCACACCGTTGGGGCGAACTTCGAGGAAACGACCGTCGATGATCAGGCACGGGGCATCATGCAGTTCCTGCCGGATGGCTGGCAGAGTCAGGAGGGCCAGGACGCGTTGGCTGCGGTGCAGATGAACCGCGACCGGGTCATGCAGAACGCGCAGATCGCGCACGCGCAGGCGAAGGGCCTCGGCGACATCAACATGAACGGGCAGCATGCGCAGCAGAGCATCGCCAGTTCGATCGCGGCTTTGCGGACGTAACCGCTCGACGATGAAGTGCCCGGCTGGGAGCAATCCCAGCCGGGCACTTCGCTGTCTGCCCTCGATCGTCAGAGCGAACGGTCGAACAGATGCTCCGGCAGCGGCTCTTCAGTGCGGCGCCGGGTACGTGGAGCCGTCTCGGCGCGGGACGCCGTCCAGCGCCGACGTCGACCGGCCGCCAGGACGATCGCGAGGATCAGCACGATTGTTGCCATGCCCAACGACAGGCCGGTGAGCTCGCGCGCTCGGGAGCCGGCATCGCGCCACCAGGCCCGAGCCACAACCACCTGAGGGTCCGGCGGTGTCGCGGCTGCCGCTGGAATCACGGCACCCTTGGCCAGCATGCCCTCGGTGACTGCGCGATACGGGTCGACGACTCCGGCGCCGTACTCGTTGCTGGCTCTGCCGCCGCGCGCCGGACTGGCGGTTGCTTCGATGCGCTGAATCACCTGTTCAGCAGTCAGTTCGGGCCACGCCGAGCGCACCAGGGCGGCCGTTGCCGACACAAAGGGTGCGGCGAAGCTGGTGCCTGACATGTAGTTGTGGCCGCTGACCCGAGTCGTGGACAGTACGTCGCCGCCCGGTGCGACGATGTCGACGTACGAGCCGGTCTGGGAGCCATTGACACGTGCGCCGTCGATGCCGATCGCCCCTACCCCGAGCACTCCGGGGTATTCAGCTGGATAGGACGGGGTCGAGTCCGCGCCGTTGGTCTGGCGGTTGCCGGCTGCCGCGACCACGACCACATCGCTGCCGACCGCGTAGGCGATGGCCTCCCGGATCACCTTGCGGTCCGCGGATCCGGACAGCGACAGGTTGATCACGCGGGCGCCCTGGTCAACCGCGTAGACGATGCCTCGGGCAAGCACATTGGGATCGATCGTGCGAGCTGCCTCACCTTCGTTCGCCTCACGGTCGGTGACCCGGACCGGCAGGATCGTCGCGCCGGGCGCGATACCGTGGAAGCCGATCCCGGAGGTCGGCGTGGCGGCGATGATGCCGGCGACCGACGTACCGTGCGAGACGCAGTCGTAGCTGCCGGGCAGCTTGCCGTGGTGGTGGAAGTCCTGCCCGGCCAGCACCCGGCCCCGAAGCTGCGGGTTGTCGGCGTCGACACCGGAGTCCACGACCGCCACTGTCACTCGGGCACCGTTGGTCTGCGGCCAGACGCGTTCGACGCCCAGCAGGTCCTGGGCCCACGGCAACTGTTTGATCACGGGCCGGCCAGGCTCCGGGTTGCTGCAGGCGCCCTTCGGTGGCGCCGCGGCCGCCGGCTGGGCGACCGCACAAGTCAACAGGCCGATGGTGACGAGCGTGGCTGGAGTTCTCATCGTTCGATGGTTTCCGCCGCACGATGGTCTCGCGGGCGCCTGGCAGGAAGAGGTCAGCGTCCTCAGCACCCGCCGTACGCCGGTCAATGTGGGGCTCGGGAAACGATCGAGGAGGTGCCGCCATGGCAGAACCAGTCCGGACCGGACCCGGCCTGCTGTCCGACGTCGAGCAACTCGAGCGTCAACTGCTGGCCGCTCAGGAGGCCGTTGCCGCCACCACCGCAACCGGCGAAGCCGCCGACGGACTGGTAGAGGCCACGGCCAACGGCCGTGGCGAACTCACCGCGTTGTACCTCGATACTCGCGTCTACCGCGAGTACGCGCCGGAAGAGCTGGCGGCGCAGATCGTCGCGGCGGTCGCCATGGCCCGGACGAACGCGCAGCAGGACGCGTTGGCGACGTACTCGGCAGCGCTGCCCGGCCAACCGGCACCGAAAGGTGACGACCTCGAGTTCGGGCCACTGCTGTCCGAGCTCGAGCGGTCCGGCAATCGGCGGACGGGAGGTGCCCGATGACCACCGGTGGCACTGGCGACCTGGACATGTCGGTCGACGACGCGCCGACCATGCTGAACATGATCGAGGTGCCGATCAAGGCCTGGGACAAGGAGTGGAAGACGCTGAAACGCGGTATCAGCGCGGACGAGGGCAAGGTGCAGGGCTTCGACGACATCAGCAAACAGTTCCGGGAGAACTACAACGCCGTCGAGCCTGGGCTCACCGAGCGCGCCGACGGGCTCGTGCAGAAGATCAGCCCGGCGGTCGCCACCGGCCGCAAGGGTGTCGCGATCTACAAGGCGACGCTGGAGAACATGACCGATCGGCTGAACAACATCACGTGAGCGGGAGCGATCGATGATTCCCGAGCCGACGACCAGCCTGTGGCCGGAGCTCCGCCGGATGCTCGACAACACGTTCCCGATCTGGGTCGACGAGGATGCCGCCTTCCGGCTGGCGCAGCAGTGGCAACGGGCCGCTGACGTTCTGGAAAGCCAAGTCACGACGGCGACCGACGCCAACAACAAGCTGCCGGCAGTCTGGCGGGACATCAACGGCACGATCTTCCATTCCAAGGTCGACCGGATGCTGAACTCGAGGTACGTCGGGACGGCCAAGCTGGTCGAGGGGATGCGGCAGCTGAGCAGCATCAGCGACCAATACGCCCGCACCATCGTCCAGGTCAAGAACCAGATCTACGCCGAGCTGATCGCGAACGTGGTCGCGTTCGCCGCGAGCTTCGCGCTGCCACCCGGCCTCGGTGACCTGGCGCGCCGGTTCATCATCGAGGGAGCAGCCGGCCGAATCGCTGCCTTCGTCGCCGCAGCGGCCGCCCGGATGGCGGCAGCCGCGCCCAGGTTGACCAAGTTCGCACTCGGCGTCGCCAACGAGATGATCGAGGAACCGCTGGTCGACCTGACCGGCCAAGCGCTGGACATGGCGCGCGGGGTCCGGGACTCCATCGACTGGGGCCAGGTCGGCCAGGCGGCCGCGGCGGGTGGTGTCGGAGCCTTGGTCAACATCCCGGTTGCTCCGATCGGCCGGGTCATCACCGCGCCGGTCCGGGGGGTCACCAGGGTGCTGCCGAGCGGACTCCGCAAAGGTGTCAACGACACCGCAGAGGCGATCGTCGCCAACGGCATCTCGTCGCCGGTGTCGAACACCATCGTGCAGGCGGTGGCCGAAGGGCGTAACCCCTTCGGTGAGGACTATCTGAAGGCGATCTACGACCAGGGACTGGGCGCAGGGTTGCTGGGTGGCTCGCGCATCGTGTCTCACCAAGGAGGTCACTCGCTCGGCGATGTCGTGTTCGACCGTGGCCATAGTGATCCTGGCGGACCGCCGCCCGGTGGACCGCCGAGCGAGGCGCGGCCGGCCCCTGCCGTCGACCCGGCCACTCAAGGCGCTGGGAGACTCGATTCGGGGAGTGCCACGCAACCTGGCTCACAGACTGCGCCAACCGGCCAGAACACGTCGCAGACCGCACCGTCCGGGCAGAACGCCGGGCAACAGGCCGGGGCGAACCAGGCTGCCCCGCAAACCGGGGCTTCGCATCAGGGCGGCACGTCACAGCAGGGGGCGAATCAGGACCTGGACGGTCTCACTCGTCCTGCGGGGCATGCGGTGCAGGACGGTGGTCACCGCACGCAACAGACCAGCCAAGAGAATCACCATCAGCAGGACGATGTGGCTGTGGAGGATGACACCACCGCGGCCCCTGCGGCCACAACAGGTCCGGAGGGGACGGACACACCCGGCGACGTCGAGCAGACGCCTGGCCAGACTCTTCCGGGCGAAGCCGGACCGGCGGATGCACCGGGGGCCGAGGTAGGTCACGCCGAGACGGTGGATGCTCCTGGTGACGGTCTGGCGCCGGTCGAGGGCGGAACCGGCTCTGCGGCGGGACCCGCGCACACCTCGGCCCACGTTGACCCGAATGTTGCTCAAGGCATCGATAGTGCGCCGGCGGTCGCGCCGGTCGGTGCGCCGGTCGTCCCCGGTACGGCGCCGGTTGCCGGGGTGCAGGCACCCGTTCAGCTTCAGGCCGGGATGGACGGACGCGGCGTACCGCAGCCAGGTAAGCAAGCCAAGAACCCTGGTGAGCTGTCCGAGTCCCAGGGCGGGCCGCCTGGTCCGCCGGACGGTCCGGACACCAACGAGTCCGAGCAGGCGCCTGACGCCACCGAGTCCGAACAGGCGGGTACGCCTGATTCCACCGAGTCCGAATTGTCGGGCGCTTTGGTGGCGTCCGCGGAGGAGTTGGCGAACTCTCCCGAGGCTGCAGCGGAGGTGGAGCCGGAGAGCGTGACGGACCCGACCGGGCCGGGGACTGCGGAGTCATTGGAGACTCGCGTGCTTGCTGGGGCTGTGAGTGCGGGTCCGGGTCCGGGTCGACCGGCGGGGCGGGTGGTGAACGCGCCCGAGGGACCGGGGTTCGCGGCAGGTGAGACCGCGGCTGCTTCGAATCAGCAGCTGGCGGAGGCCGCCCAGTCGGTGCAGGCCGAGGACTTCGGGTTCGAGATCAACGGCGAGCTCACCTTCGATGCCGGGCACATGGTGCTGGACGTCGAGGGTCTCGGACCGATGCGCTTCGCGGTGGGTCTCGGGTCGGTGGCGGGGCGCAACGTGGCGCAGACGACCCTGGGGGCCGATGGGGTTCACGAGACCGTCATCGATTCCGGCGTACGGGCCGATCAGTTGGCTCGTGCGTTGGTGCACGAGATCAGCCACTCGGTGCGGGAACTGTTGCGGGTCAAGGCCGGCGAGCACGGGCACACCGAGGATGCGTGTATCGAGGCGGCGCTGGACGAGCGGCGGCTGGTGGAGCGGCAGATTCGTGAGGCCAAGGAGATCGCCGATCGGACCGGGCGGGCTGAGGACCGGGCGGTCGAGGAGATCCGGCGGCGCGAACTCGAGTTGCTCGACGAAGGGCTCGCGGCGCGGATGAATGCCCGGCAGGAGCTGGCCGGGCAGGAGCAGGTCGGTCGCCACACAGTCCAGGTGGGGGCCAGGGCCGGTGGGAAGTCGCTGCGGTCCGAGGCGGTGCAGCAGTTCTCGGAGTTGCTGAACGAGAGGGACGCGAACGGCCGGTTGACTCCGCGCGCCAAGGTGATGCGTCAGTACTACTTCGCCAAGCCGCATACCGGGCAGAACCAGGGGAACGTCAACCGGCACGGCGACGCCAAGCCGGGGCGCGAGACATTCCCGGTCCGGACGTCGGACGGAGTGGTCCAACAGGTCGGCGTTCCGGTGATGAACGTGACCGCGGACGGCGACTTCGTGCCCAAGAACGTCGAGGTGGTCCCAGGGCGCCGATTCCCCCGGATCTTCGTGCCGTTCACGCATTCCGATCTTGGTCACGATGCCGCCGAGATCGCCGATCGGCAGGACGCTGTCGACCTGTGGAACGACAGCGCGACGGAAACGCGCCGGCCGGTCGAGATCCAGATGTCCGACGCGGAGCTGCAGGCGTGGAACGAGCTCAGCGCCGAGCAGCGGCAGGAGATCCTGGACGGCCTGCGGCAGCCGGAGTTCACCGGGAAGCGGTCGACGACCGAGGGAGAGTGGGTCGGTGAGCTCTTCGCGGAGTCGATGTTGCGGTGGCTCGGTGTCGAGGCCCGCTCGCAGGGGCTGGATGTCTACCGGGTGTTCTTCGCCGCCAACGGTGGGGCCGGCCGGATGGACCAGCTGTACATCCGGGTGGACAAGGTCACCCGTGAGATCCGTGGGTTCGATGTGGTCGAAGCCAAGGGCCCCGGCGGGAAGCCCGTGCCGCGGCGAGGACTTGACCTGGTGCAGTACCTGCAGGGGCACCCGGAGTATCTCGACAGTCTGCTGACAGCCATCCGCGAGGACGTGCATCGCCCGGAGGGGCTCGGCAACGAGGCCGTCGCGGTGTTCGACTCGTTCGCTGTGGAGCGGGTCGCGCTGCCTTCGGAACACGGCGGTCCGGATCGGGTCCGCGTGCGGCCGGCCCGGCCGGAGGTGGCGACGCCGATCACGACGATGGCGGAACTGGTCGATGCGATCAAGACCCAGGCCGAACTCGGCAACGTCCGCTACTTCATGGTCAAGGCCAAGGTTTCCTTCAGCGGCGGGAAGGTTGTTGCTGAGGGCATCATCATCGACGAGTACGACATGTCCGGCCTGAAGATCACCGGCGGTCCGGGCACGGTGCATGCGCCGAAGCGGCCGGGTATCGAAGGCAACAGCCGGGGTCCGGGGGCAGCGCCGGCAGTGGACGCGGAGGTGATGGATGCGGCGCGGACGATGGCGGAGCAGGACTTCGGTGGGCTGATCAACGGCAAGCCGCAGGTGGACGGCAACGTCGTCACGGTCGAGACAGCGTTCGGGCGCCACGAGTTCCGGCTCGAAGAGGGGCGCATTCCGGGCGACAAGATCGCGCAGACGACCTTGTCTACCGACGGTACACCGCATCGGACCCGGATCGACCGGACCTTGCGAACCGACCAGCTGACGCGGGCATGGGTGCACGAGATCAGCCATGCGCTGCACGAGATGTACGGCCCGATGAACCTGCAGACTTCGAACGGTCCGGTCACCGATGCGTGTGCGGCGGCTCAGGTCAACGAGCACAGTGTGGTGGCCCGCCAGTTGTCCAACGCCAGAGAGGTGGCGGAGCAGACCGGGCGGCCGGAGGACTGGGCGTTGGAGGCGAAGCTGCGGCTGGAGTTGGAGGCGTCGCGGCGGTCGTTGGAACAGCAGGGCTTGCCGGTACCGAAGGGTCCGGAGAGCCGGTGGTTCACCCCGGCTGATTCGCCGGCGCAGCTCGGGCCGGTACGACCGGGCTTCGACGAACAGGCAGAGCGCGACGCGGACGGGGACATCGCGTACTTCAACGTCTCCAAGCGCGGGACGTTCGGGCGGAACGAGGCGCGTTGGGAGGTCGGCGAGGACGGCCGCCTCCGTCGGGCTGTGGCCCGCCTGCGCGAGGACTATGCGGGGTACGCCGACGAGTCCGACCGCGGCAACCAGGGGGCCGGTAAACGCAAGGCCGTGAATGACAAGTACGGCTTTGCGACCGACAGCGGCGGGCATCTCCTGGCCTGGCGGTTCTTCCAGAACGACGACTTCCACAACCTCTTCGCGCAGAACGCGAACTTCAACTCCGCCGCCTACAACCAGATGGAGGAGGAGTGGGGGGCCTTGCTCAAGCAGGGCCTGGAGGTCGAGGTCGTGGTCATGCCGAGACCGGGCAAGGCCCGACCGGACGCGGTCGATGTCGTCTACACGGTGATCGACACCAGGAACGGCGGCGAGAAGATCGTCGAGATCCGGGCCGTCACCTTCGACAACGTGACCGGGCAGGTCTACGTCGGGCTCGTTCAGACAGAGGCCCTGCACGCCACCGAAACAGCCGGTACGACGTACCTGGGCGTGAACGAAGTGGTGCGGACCGAAGGGCCTGACGGCGTCGTGGACAAGGTCGTCGCGACCGTGCGGGCGACGGATCCGAAGCTCAAACCGGCCGTCGAAGCAGTGGGGCGAGCCGCAGCCGCCCGTAGTGGCATCCCGCTCGATGCCGACGGCAACGTTCTCGGCTACCGGCTGTTCGGGCCGGGTGGTATCGCCTTCCTGCTTCCGGACGGCGCGACTGTCGATCCCGTCGAGTACGCACGGCTTGAGGAGCAGTGGCTTGCCGACATCGCCGCCGGCAAACAGGTGGTCATCGAGGTGGTGCGACCCCGTGCGGCCGGGCAGCTGGTGGAGTTGAGGGGCACCGCCGAGCCGAAGACCGAGGTGAACCGGCCGAACCGCGATCGGCTGGCTCCGATCGAGGAGATCCGGGCCCGGGCGGATCGGGTCAGCGACCAGGAGTTCGACTGGTTCGGGCGGGACTCGCAGGCAGGTACCGCGCGGACGGCGATTCAGCAGGCGCTCAATCCGAACTACAACCCGCACGGCCACCCGAAGCCGCCTCCGGGGCCGCACTACAGCCGTGAGGTGCGCGGCTCGCGGTTCGTGGTGAACGGCCGGGCCGCCACCGAGGGCGCGCTGGATCTCGATGCCGTGCTGGACGCGGCGGCGACGACCCGCCAGCAGGATTTCGGCGGCCTGCTCGAAGACGCGCCACATCGGTACGACGACTTGGTCGTCGTCCGTCCGGCCGGCCTGTCGGAGGACCAGCACTTCCGGGTGGAGATCGGTCCGGTACGCCGCGGCCGGATGGCAGCGACGTACCTGCATGCCGGGACCATCGAAGACCCGCACGTGGTGCACATTGCGCCCGGGATCGCGAATGACCAGCTGGGTCGGGTGTGGGTGCACGAGATCAGTCATGCGCTGCATGCGTTCCACGGTCACGGTTCTCGGGTGACCCGGGTGCTGGCGCGGGTCACCGGCGCGGTCGAGGACGCGTGCATGGAGGCGCAGTTCAACGAGCTCCGGCTGTTGTCGCGCCAGTACGGCGAGGCAGTCGCCGCCGGTGACCAATCGGCGATCGACGTGATTCGCAACGACATCGAGCAGCTGAACCGGGCTATCGCGCGGTTCGGACACACGCCTCCGGCTGTGCCCTGGACGGACGCGCCCGCCGGTCCGGTGGACTTCGCGGCTGCTCATCAGGAGGCGGCGAACCGGGCGGCCGAGTTGCGTGCGCTGGAACGCGGGAAACGGCAGGCGATCAAGGAGGCCGAGAAAGCGGCCAAGGACGCGAGCAAGGAGGCTCGCAAGGCTGCTCAGGAACGGGACGAGGGTCGCCACCGCCGAGTCCGCGAGAAGCTGCGAGAAGCGGAGTCGAAGCGCGACGTCGCGGCCTGGCACCGGCGCCGGATGACGGCGTACCGGCGGGCAGCTCGCGAGGCCGAACTGCTGCGGGACAAGTACGCCGAGGTACTTCGGCTTCCGGAGGATCAGCGGGCTGCACACCTGACCGAGCTCGCGCGGCGGCAGGCGAAGCTTGAGCGGGAGCTTGCCCCGGTGCTTCCGCCGCGGACCGCGCTGTCGGACATGCTGTCGGTGGGCAACCTGCCCGGACTCGCCGAGCTGGCCGAGAAACTGAACAAGGAGCTGCACCGGCTGGGCATTGATCACCGCTTCACGGCAGCTGATCTGCAGCTGCGACTGAACTCCGGCTTCGGCCAGCTCGTGACGGCGGACGGCATCGTGTTGCGGGTCGGCGCAGGCCGGCCGGCCGAGCTGCGGATCGCGCTGGACATCGCAGACCTGCGTGAGGTGCTGAACCCCGGTGCCAAACCGTCCCAGCTGGTCCATGCCGAGACAGCCCAGGGCGGCCGCCGGATCGGGACCGCCGGTACGTCGCGGTTCACCCTGAATGCCTCGCAGTCACTGCGCGACCTCACCCGGCTGGTGATGGACCAGATCCCGTCGATCGGGTCACTGGGGGAGTTCGTCACCCTGCGCATCGACGGCGGATTCAACCGGAGCCGGGCACTCGGCGGCTCGGCGGCGGCGTACGCGCAAGACGGCGCGACCGAGGACAACCGTGGTGAGGCGGTGCTGTTCGAAGGGCAGGGCCGCTGGAACGTGCAGGTCCGGGAGAGCGAGTTCGGTCGCTGGCGGCCGGTCGAACCAGACCTGGTCGGTGCTCCGGTGCGTGGCTGGGTATCGCACGCCTACACCGTGCCCGCACCTGCGAATCAGGTCTCGTCCGGGCCGCAACCGGCGGGTCCGCTGCCGGAGCTGATGGTCAGCTCGATCGACGGCCTGCAACGGCTGACCGACAAGGTCAGCCGGGTGTTCGGCGGCCCGTTGAGCTCCTTCGGAGAGCAGGCTCGCGACCTGCGCGAGCAGATCCAGGAAGCGCTCACCCAGGACCTGCCTAGCCGGTTGTCCGAGTCGACCGGCCGGCCGATCATCCGGCCGCTGACGGCCGACGGTCGACCGGTCGGTCACCTGGAGATCCGGACGGTCGTCAAGTACGTGCGTACCGAGTTGGTCGGGGCACAGAGCGAGGCGCACTGGCAGGAGCGGGACCGGACCGGGTTCCGGTCCGCCTCCTGGTCGCAGAGCTTCGGGACCGGCGTCTCCGGCAAAGGCGCTGTCGAGGTCGGCGCAGCCGGCTTCACGGACCTGGCCGGCACCGACAGCGCGTACGTCGCCGAGGCCTCGGCCGGCCGGGATGCCGGTCGGTCCGAATCCCAAAGCGCCGGGGGATCGGCGTTGCACATCGGTGTGCACCGGTTCGTCGGACCGACCCAGGGCTATCAGCTGGTGCTGACCCACGAGGTGTCGCTCGTCCTGAACGGGCAGCGGCATGGGACCGTCCCGTCGGACTCCATTGCCTTGGTTCGGATGCGTGTCGACGACGCGTACCGGCACGGACTCAAGGTGTCCTCGGATGCGATCGTCCGCGACGCGGCAGGGAAGCCCCGGCTGGATCCGAACGGGAACCCGTACCTGCGCGGCGACGTACTGCCGGACGCCATCGCGGGCCGGCGGATGGAGCTGCCGGAGTGGGCGAAGCCAGGTGTCGGGTCCGGGCCTGCCCTCGTGCAGCGGGTGACCGGTACGGAGGGTGCCATCGAGAACGTGATCCGGCATCTGGCCGAGCGTGGGTTCCTGCCCCCGATGACCCCGGACGGCCGGATCGATGTGGAGCTGCTGACCACCGACCCCCTCGAACGGCAAGCACAGCTGGCGAACCTGGAGGAACTGACCGCCCAGCTGGCGCCGAACCGGCTGGAGGCCGGGTACGACGGCGCGGTCCGGGACGGCCTGCTCGTCGAACTCGTCCGTACTCGCACCGCCGCGCCGACCGAGACCACGACGCTGCGGATCCAGCTCGTCCAGGACCCGGCCGCCGTGCGGTTCGTCGGCACGACCTCGGACGAAGCGATGGTTGCCTTGAACATCGGTTCGGAGTCGGCCGGGCGGACGACGAGCCGGTCCAAGGGGATGCCGGTGGGGGTCAAGCCGTTCGGGCTGAAAGACTCGGAAAAGGTTGACGGCCAGGGCGGATCGCTCGGGGTCTCGCTCGGCCGGAACGCGTTCGGTCGCGGGATGAGTTCGCTCACCGGTGGCACGGTCAACCAGGTCACCTTGTTGGAGAGCGGGGCACCGCTGGCCGTGTTCGAGCTCGGGCACCGGTTGGTGGTCAGCGAAGTGCAGCAGGACAGCGAGCTGGTGATTCACGACGCCCAGGGGACCGCGCGGGTGCTGATCGACTCCGATCTGTTGCCCCTGGCCACGATGATGGAAGAGGCGGTCACCGCCCAGCTCACGCCGGCTGTCCTGCAGCGGATCCTGGTCCTCGCCGTCCAGAATCCGGATCTGCTGTCACATCTGCCCGCGGAGCTGCTGAACGATCCGCTGACCCGTGAACTGGTCCAGAACTTCCTGGATCCGCGCAACCTGATCGCCCACCCGGAGTGGACCGGTACGACGTACCGCAGCGGGGCAATCACCGCGCCCGGGTCGATCGCCGGTCGCCATCAGCTCGGCCTGCGCGGGATCGTCGGCAACGTGCGGCTGGTCTCGGTCACCGACGGCGTCGGTGCCGACATCAACCTGGGTCTCGGCAACCAGGGCGCGTCGGTCGCCTGGTCGGCGGCGAGCAACGGCTCGGTGTCCGACTCGGTCGCGGTCGACGGCAATCCGCAGGACACCACTGGTCCCAACGGTGGCGGGGTGAACGGCGGCGGCAGCCGGTCGTACTCCGCCGGCCGGACTCAGCAGTTGATCACCGGGATCGAGCGATCGGCAATCGACACCGGTCGGCACTACGTCTTCGTGGCGGACACTACGGTGACACTGAACGTCGACACCGCGGCGGCTCGCAATGTGTACGACGCAGGCAACGGACAGTTGCACTTCCAGATCGGTGAGACCGAGGCGCTGCGCTTCTACATCAACGGCAAACTCAAACTTCCGCTCGAGCAGGTGGCGGATGCCGTTGAGCGCTACCTGAACGGCAGCCTGCCGCTCGACGCCCGCACTGCGGCCGGCCTGGTCCGCGCCTATCGCATTGGCCTGTCCAAGTCCACTACGCCGCCCGCCCTGGCCGTGCATCACGGCGAGGCGCGGATCATCGCCGCGCTGACTGCGACCGACCCCGATCTCGGCCAGTTCGGCGATCGGTTGGCCGCCGTATTGCCGAAAGCATTGCGGCCGTCGACCGCGACCGTGCCGGTGCCTCCGCAGTACCGCTACGGGTTCGGCGGCAGCGTGATCGAGTCGGTCGCCTTCACGGACGCGCTCGACGACACGTCGGCAAGCCCGGTCCTGGACGCCGTCCGCGAGGTGGCCCGGCGGGTCGGGGTGCGGGTCGACAGTGATGGAGTGCTGGCGCCGGCGATGTTCGCCGACCTGGCCGGCAAACGGTGGTGGGGCCGCATCGACGACATGCTCGGCGGTCGTGGATTCGTCCGCACGTACGCGATCGAGCACGGGCAGCACGCAGGAAGCCACGTCACGGTCCGGGTGACCGCCGTACTGTCCGACGAGGCCACGGAGCTGGGTACCAATCCCGGCCTGCTCAGCTCGAACCAGCGCTTCCTGTTCGACGACCGCGCTTCGACGACCACCCACGGCCGGACGCTGTCCGGTGGAGCGACCGGTACGGCGGAGAGCGGGATGGACGGTTCGACGGCGACGGACCGGGAGCAAGGCAGCAGCCGCGCGTTCGCCGAGACGCACAGCAGGATGGAACGGGTCTCGGAGTTCTCGGGCCTGACTCGGATCGGCCGGCGAATCAAGCTGAAGATCGAGGTCACTCATGACCCGTCGCCCGCGCCGACCAACGGCCGGCTGCGCAGCCGCCTGCAGCCGACCGAGGAGCGGCCGGGGCTGATCGTCAGTGACGAGATCGAGTTGCACGGGACGCTGGTCCAGCATCTGCCGACGGGACTCGCGAAAACCAAGCTCGGTCCGGTTGTTCCTGCCCAGCCTGGGAGCGTGCCGGAGACGGTCTGGGTCGAGACCGTCGGAGCGCACGACAGTGAGCAGTTGACCGCGTCGGTGATCGACGGGCTGACGGCCGCCGGTCGCTTCGGTCGATCCGGGGTCGAGCTGCACCGCGCGGAGATCGAGGCCCAACTCGCGCCGACCGTGCTGAACGCCGCCTTCACCCGGATGACCGGAGCGGAGGGAGTCCGATTCCTGCGGCTGTCGGTCCCGAGTCAGGCCTCGGTGGCCGTCGACGTGGTGATCCGCGCGGTCCCGGTGCAGGTCCAAGAAGTCAGCGAGATCAGTCCGGACGGCGAGCTCGGCATCGTCGACCGAGCCGCCCGGACAGTCAGTACGTCGACCTCCGTCGGCCGGCTGCTGTCGCCTCCGACCGGCGCCTCCCATGTCGTCGGGGAGACCGGCTTCAAGGGCGGCTTCACCGGTGGCGACCAGCGATCGGACCAGGTCACGGACACCCGCGGTATCCGTCGCGAACGGCATCGGCTGGAGAACGGTGACCTGGTCACGGTCCGGGTCGAGGTCCGGTACGAGATCGCCCTGGTCCCGGTCCGGGTGCTCGGGTTCGACCCGACCCGGCCGGACCGTCCCGGCGCGCCGATCAATCTCCCAGCGATCCTCGGCGAGGTCTACTTGACCGGCCACCACCACGAGATCGGAGTGAACCCATGACCGCGCAGTTGCCGGTAGCCCGGACCCACGACGAGGCGATCCTGTGGCTGAACAGACAGCCGTGCGCCGGCTGCTCGACGACCACCGAGAACTGGGAGCACGGCCTGACCCAGTCCGCGGACGGTGAACTGCTCATCGCCTACGACACCACGTGTGCGGGCTGCCGGCAGGACCGTGAGTACTTCTTCGAGTTGCCCGAGCGCGAGACCCGCCTCGGCGCCTTCGGCGGACCCGAACCGTCCGAGCTGCTCGACGCCGGCCAATGGCTGGGGCTGGCCGATGAGCTCGCTTCCCGCGTTCCTGTTGACGATCAGGCTGCCCGCACGGAACGCCTGAAGCTCGCGGCCGCAGCGGTCGACGAGGTCCTGAAGTTCGTGCCCGTCGGCGAGGACGACGTACCGGATTTGGCGTTCTGGACCGAGGAGGGCCGGCAGGTTCGCGACCAGCAACCGGGACGGTTCCGGCGGTTGCGGTTGGAAGTAGTGCTTGCCACCTATCGCCCCTGACAGGTTGCTGCCGGTTTCCCCAACTGGGGTTGGGGAGTTGGGACAGTTCTCGTAGGTGAAAGGGGACTGTCATGCAGCAGGCAACGCGAGGTCGGATGAAGGCGCCGCGGTTGCGGAACATCCGCGGTATTGGGCTGGCAGCTTCGTGGGCGATCGGTGCGTCGGCGGTGGCGGACCTCGGGAACGCGGTCATCGACTGGCGGCGGGCGGATCCTGATCCGGTGGAGCAGTTGAGCACGCTGGAGTGGGTGTCGGTGGGTTTGGTGGCGGCTTATCCGGTGGCGACGGTGCTGGCCGCGGTGTTGTTCATCGTGTGGCTGGTGCGCGCGCGGGAGAACTCGGAGTTCTTGTGCGACGCGAAGCACAAGTACTCGCGGTTGTGGTCGGGGCTCGGTTGGTTCGTGCCGGTGCTGGCGTTCTGGGTGCCGGGGCGGGTGGTGCAGAACGTTGCGACCGCGAGCGACCCACGGACCGCGGTCCGCAACTCGTGGATCGACAGCAGCCGGTACTCGATCGTCTCGGTCTGGTGGCTGTTCTGGATCGGGTCTTCGGTGTGCAACTACATGGCGTTGTACACGGAGGGGCAGATCAGCAGCAGGCCGAGCTACGGGGCGCCGACCTTCGGGACTCCTGGGGGCGTGGCGGTCTGGTCGACTCTCAGCGCGTTGAGCGGAGTTGTCGCAGCTGTCTTGGCGGTGCAGGTGATTCGGTCGATCAATCGGATGCAGAGTTCGCGGCCGGCGGTTGCTTGGTGGCATCAGCCGGAATGAGGTCGCCGCGGAGCCACAGCGGAAGTTGGTCGTGGTGATGGGCGTTGCCTTGGATGCCGGAGGCACCTAACGGGACTACCCAGGTGCTGGCGGAGCGGTCGGCGAGGTCCCAGGCGAAGCGGGCGGCGGAGGCGCGGATGCAGAGGTCGGCCAGGCCGGGCATGGGTGAGGTGGACCAGACGCAGTGGTGGTCGCCGGAGAGGGCCAGGTCGATCGGTTCTTCGGTGGGAGTGAAGAGCGGTGTGCGCAGCGGGTGTAGCGGCGTTAGCTGGTGGGTCTCGCCCCAGGGTTGGCGGGGCTTGGCCGCGGCGACGTCTTCGAGGGCACCCTGGATGAGTGGGATGACGTCCAGGTCGGCGGATTCGAGGAGGTTTTCGAGTGCGTAGGAGACGTGGGTGAGAGTGTCCAGGTACGGCGCGAAGATGTCGGGGCACTCGGGGTTTTCGAGGATGCTGAAGCGTTCGGTGAGCCGCGCGATGACGGCCTTACGGACGGCCGCGTACGTCGACGCCGTGGTGCTCGTCGCGTCCATGCGGCGGTCCCAGTCGACGAGTTCGGTGCGCAGGGCAACGGCTTCCGCGGACAGATCTGTGAGTTCGGGGAGTCGGTCGATGATGCGGTGGGCCGAGCCGAGGTAGGTGTCGGTGTGGATGGTTCGCATGTCGTCGATCGACCAGTCGGAGCGCTCGTGCAGGAGTTCGCGGATGCGGTTCACTCGGTGGGGAGCGGCGAACTCGACGCCGAGCGGGGTGGCGATTCCGCGGGCGTTGGCCATTGCCTCCGGGCCGTTGACGGTTGCCTTGGGCATTGGCTTCCAGCCGGTCCAGTCGAAGGCTGACTCCCAGGCCGGTACGACGCGAAGTCCGTTGGCCTGATGACGTTCCGGAACCACGCCCGCGACGCGGTGGAGGAGGCCGCCGTTGATATCGGCGGCGAAGACGACGTTGACCGGCTCGACCCAGTCTTCCAGGATGTCGTCGATATCTGCGGTACTGGTTGCCTGGAGCAACCGCGGCATCGCCTCGAACCCCAATCGGCGAAGGACTCGCGGCGGATAACGCAGGCTGAGTGTCTGACCGGCGTGATCCACGATGATCGGGCCGCGGTCGGTCTCGATCACCTCGATCGTGACCGGATCCGCTCCCGCGACCTCGATGACCTCAGTGTGGAACGACGCCGGCGCCCACCCGGACGGGCCGAGCGCTTCGATCGACGATCCGGTCCGCCGGAGTTGTTCGGCGTACAGGTCCTGGTAGTCGGCGGTGGCGTTGGTGATTGCCCACGCCACCTTCCCCGCATGGCCGAAATGGGCGATGCCGGGGATGCCCGGCACGGCCAGCCCCAGTACGTCGTACGACGGGCAGGCGAGCCGGATCTGCTGGTAGACGCCGGGGTGCTCGATGTAGCGATGTGGGTCGCCGGCGATGATCGCCTGGCCGGTTGCCGTGGCGGAGCCGGGGATCAGCCAGCCGTTGCTGCCGGATGTGTGTGGTCCCTCGGAAGTGAACAGCTGCAGGTACTCCTCGCCGAGCCGCTGCGCGACATGGGTGCGCCACAGCTTGCTCGGGAATCCGGCGAACAAGATGTGGACGGCGAGCCAGATCCCCAGCGGTGTCCACGGCTCCCACTTGCCGGGGGTCAGGCCGGTCGCTGCGAATTCGGGGGCCTCGGCCGATGGCAGGGCTGAGTTCACACCATCGACGTACGACGTCACCCAGGCACGGGTCTCGTCGTCGAGGGCGTCGAAGCACTGGCGAGCGGTGTCGGCGAGCCGGGCCTGGCGGGCGAAGGTGTCCCAGGGGAGCGCTTCCGGGCCGAGGAACGAGGCGGTTGTTCCGTTGAAGCGGTGCCGGGCGAGCTCGAGCTGCCAGGCCCGGTCGCGGGCGGTGGTTTCGCCTTGGAGGTGAACGAGGGCGAGTGGGTCACCGGCCTGCAGGTGGGGAACGCCATATGCGTCGCGGGTCACCTGAGGATTCACGCCGTGCCTCGCTTCAATTAGGGTAGCCTTAGTTATGCAGTTAACTTAGAAAATCTGGCTCGCTCATGCCCAACCTATGGACTGAACGAGACCGGCCGCAACGGCAATTCTGACGGAGGTACGGCGTGGGGCACGGGTGGGAAGGTGCGGTACTCAAGCTCTTCCGCGGGAAGGATTTCACCTTCACCGTGACGGGCGCGGAGCAGGTCGCCGCGCGGTATCGCCGGGTGCACTTCACCGACGGCGGGTTGCTGGCGGCGATCGGCGTCCATCCGACGATGTGGGTGCGGCTGTGGTTCGACAAGGCCGGTAAGCCGCATCAGCGCGCGTACACACTGGTCGATCCCGATGTCGAGAAGGGCACCTTCAGTATGGAGTTCGCGCTGCATGACGGCTGCGCGAGCGACTGGTCCCTCAAAGCTCAGCCTGGTGACACGATCGACGCGACCGTGCAGGGGACCGGCTTCGAGATCCCGGATCCGCTGCCGGAGCGGTTGCTGGTGATCGGTGCGCCGGCATCGTTGCCTGCGATCAACTCGCTGCTGGCGGTGACGCCGAAGGTGCCCGCGACGATCTGGTTCGAGACCACGCATGAGGTCGATCGCGACCTGCCGTTCCGGACCGACTCCGAGCGGCATGAGGTGCGCAATCTGTCGAGCCAGGAATTGGTCGATGCGGTCAAGAAGGAGCTGCCGGAATTCATTGGCGACCCGGCCGGCGCCTATGTGTGGATCGCCTGCGACACCAAGGCCACGCGCGCGCTCTCGTCGTACGTGGTCAAGGAGCTTGCGGTGCCCAGGCATCGCGTCAAAGCCCTTGGCTACTGGCGCGCTGCCTGAACTAACGTGGCGCGGGTGATCACCGCACTCGACCTGACCGACCGCGCGCTCGCCGAGCGGCTGCTGGCGATCCAGCACGCCGCGTACGCCGTCGAGGCCGAGCTGATCGGCTTCGACGGCATCCCGCCGTTGCAGGAGGACCTGGCCGGGCTCATGGCGTCCACCGAACATTGGCTCGGCCGGTACGACGGTCAAACCCTCGTCGGCGCGGTTGCCTACGAACTCGAACCCGGCGTGGTCGAGATCAGCCGCCTCATCGTCGACCCGGTCCACGCCCGTCGCGGGCACGGTCGGGCCCTGCTCGATCACCTGGACAAGCTGGAACCGCGGCCGGTCAGCCGCGTCTCGACCGGCAGCCTCAATGCCCCGGCCATGAACCTCTACGCGTCCCGCGGCTACCGCGTGCGGTCGCGTCTCGAGGTCGCGCCGGGCGTCGAGATCACCCAGTTCGAACGTTCTTAAGGGCGGCGCGGCGGGCTCGGCTGCGGGCCTTCGGAGACCTCGCCCGGGTGTTCCGGGGTGTCGACCTCGTGGTCGGCGACCTCGACATCCTCTGCGGCCAGCGCGGCCTCGACCTCCGAATCGAGTTCGTGGCCGGGTTTCGGTAGTCCAGGACGGTCGAAACTCATGGCGCTCTCCAGTCCATCGATGGAGCTTCAGTATGTCTGGAGTTCGAGCAATGTGCCGTTCGGAGCGCGAAGATGCGCCGTCCGAAGGTTCGGACCCCACTGCGGGCGATCCTGCGGAGCCGCGAGAACGGTCGCCCCGAGCTTCTCCAGTACGACGGTCCCCGCGTCGACGGAGTCCACCTTGAATACCAGCATCGAGCTGTCCTGAGTCTCCGCCTCGGCCGGGAGTCCCGCCGTACCGATGGTGTCGGCGACCAGATCGCGGCCGAACAGAACCAGCCCGGTCTGTCCTTCCAGATCCCAGTTCGCGTACTGCGCCTCGGGGATCACCTTCACCGGTTCGACGCCGAAGAGTTCGCGCAGTGCCTTCGTGTAGAAGTCGGCCGCCGCTGCAAAGTCGCGAACCAGCAAGCGCGGGTAGAGCGCATCCATCCTGCACCTCAATTAGTTGGAAATCACCAACGATTGGCTAAGGCCTACAATAACCCCATGATGCTGTCCGGTACGACGACTTTCGTGCTGCACAAGGTCGCGGTGGCGAGCCGGCGTGCAATCGCAGCCCGGCTGGCCGAGCGTCCGGGGCTGACCCTGTGGGAGTACGCCGCCCTCGCGGAGCTCGCCGATCAAGGGGCGGTGGCGCAGCATGTGCTGGCGACCGGGCTCGGCGTCGACACCAGCGACATGGTCCGGCTGATGGATGACCTGATCGACAAGGGGCTGGTCGCCAGAGATCGCGATCCGGCCGATCGTCGGCGGTACCGGATCGATCTGACGGCCAAGGGGCGCCGGGCGCTCAAGACTGCCCGGGCGGTGATCCAGGAGGTCGAGCAGACCACTTTGCAGCCGCTGACGGCCACTGAGCGGGCCATGCTGCTGGAACTGGTCGCGAAAGTCCACTCTGTCAATAACTAACCATTGTCGGTATCGTCCTCGGTGAAAACCTACATTTCCCCGGTTCCGCCCCACTGGAGGATGAGATGGTCCGACGTATTGTCATTGGTTTCGTGGCGTTGACAGTGGCCGGTCTGGCGCTGCTCGCGCCGACCCCGCAAGTGCAGGCCGATGAGCTCGCCGGGCCGACTGCGGCCCAGCTGAAAGCTCGCGCCGGCGGCTGCGAAACGCAGTTGTCGAACGGGAAGTACGCGCAGGACTCCGGCGGATCGCGCACGGTCGCGGTCTGCAAATCCGGCGACGCAGTGCACTGGACGGCCGACTTCGATGTCGACTGCGACGGTCAGCGCACCACACAGTGCAACGAGAACACCGACCCGTCGTTCCAGCCGAACACCTCGTGGAACCAGTCCGACGGTCGCCCTCTGAACGCGGCCGGTCTGCCGTTCATCGTCGTACCGCTGTCGAGCACGATCTGGAACTTCCGGAACGCTGGGATCAACGGTGCGACCATCGCCGCAGTGGTCTACCAGGACAAGGTCGCGTACGCCGTTGTCGGTGATCAGGGTCCGACCGGGATCATCGGCGAGGGCTCGTACAAACTGGCCCAGCAGCTCGGGATCAACCCGAACCCGTCATCCGGTGGCGTGTCCGGTGCGGTCGTGACGTACATCCTGTTCCCCGGGATTTCCGCCGTACCGATCGAGAACCAGACCGACGCCACCGCCAAGGGGCAGACGGCTGCAACCGCGTTCGTGAACAACACGCAGACGTGTGCATCGACCAACCTCGACCTCACCGCTTACCCAGCGCTGCAAGCGGGTTCGACCGGCGGCGCCGTACGGGCTGCGCAGTGTCTGCTCGGTGGGACCAACGAGCCCAGCGGCACCTACGACACCGCGACAACCGATGCAGTGAAGGCCTTCCAGACCCGAGTCGGCCTTCCCTCCGACGGCCTGATCGGCGCAAAGACCTGGACCGCGCTGCTCGCGGCCGGCGACCAGCCGACCATCCGCAACGGCTCCACCGGTACGGCGGTCAGTCGCCTGCAACGTTCCTTGACCGCAGCCCTCGGCCGGACGGTCATCATCGACGGCCAATTCGGCCCAGCCACCGAGACCGCCGCCGAGGACTACCAACGAACCCGAGCCCTCATCGTCGACGGAGTGGTCGGCCCAGTCACCTGGACCGCCCTCCAAGCCGGCAAATAGCCCCTCAGCGGTCGTCGAGCGGACGGCGGAGGGCGGTGGGAATCAGGGCAGGGTCGGGCCAGGCGCCGTTGGAGTCGTAGATGTTGGTGCCTGGCGGGACGATCTCGTCGATGCGGTCGAGGGTCGCATCGTCGAGGGTGCGGTCGACGGCCTTGAGAAGGCCGTCGAGCTGCTCCATCGTGCGCGGGCCGTTGATGACCGACGTGACCGCGGGGTGGGTGGTGACGAAGGCCAGGGCCAGTTCGGGCAGCGACAGGCCGTTGTCCTCGGCAACCTCGACCAGTTTCTCGACGGCGTCGTATTTCGCGGCGTTGACCGGCAGCGTCGGGTCGAAGCGGTGCGGGGCCAGGCTGGCTCGGCCCGTGGTGAGGTCGATCGGCTGGTCCTTGCGGAACTTGCCGGACAGGAATCCCCAGGCGAGCGGGCTCCAGGTCAGCACGCCCATGTTGAGTCGGCGAGCGGTCGGCAGCAGCGACCGCTCGATCCCGCGGCTGAGCATCGAGTACGGCGGTTGCTCGGTGCGGAACTTGCCGTACCCGCGGCGCTCCGACACGTGGTAAGCCTCGACGATCTGCTCGGCCGGGAAGGTCGACGTACCGAAGGCGCGGATCTTGCCCTGGCTGACCAGGTCGGTCAGCGCCCAGAGCGTCTCCTCGATCTCGGTCGTGTGGTCGGGCCGGTGGATCTGATAGAGGTCGATCCAGTCGGTGTCGAGGCGGCGCAGGCTGTTCTCGACCTCCTGGATGATCCAGCGACGCGAGTTGCCGCGCCGGTTGCGGGTGTTGTCGTCGTCCAGCGGGAAGTGCACCTTGGTCGCCAGTACGACGTCGTCGCGGCGGCCCTTCAAGGCCTTGCCGACGATCTCCTCGGACTCACCGGCGGAGTACATGTCCGCGGTGTCGACGAAGTTGATGCCCTGGTCCAGGGCGGCGTGGACGATCCGGATGCAGTCGTCGTGATCGGGGTTACCGACTGTGCCGAGCATCATCGTCCCGAGGGCCTGGATGCTGAC
Source organism: Kribbella antibiotica (assembly GCF_004349055.1). Lineage (GTDB taxonomy): Bacteria > Actinomycetota > Actinomycetes > Propionibacteriales > Kribbellaceae > Kribbella > Kribbella antibiotica. The sequence continues at coordinate 29,912 of NZ_SMKX01000011.1, read as the reverse complement.
TTCGATGCCGGTACCGCCAAGGGTTCTGTAGCGCATGGACCGAACGGTAAAAGCTAGAGCGTTGTCTAGGTCAAGTCCTCCGTAAGCTGGGAGCGTGGACTACAAAGAGCTGTGGAACCCTGAGCCGGGCTGGTTGAACACCGCGTCGTACGGACTGCCGCCGCGACCGGCCTGGGAGGCGTTGCAGGCTGCGCTGAGCGACTGGCGGGTGGGCGCGACCACCTGGGAGCCCTGGGACGGCTCGACCACCCGAGCGCGGGAGTCGTTCGCCCGCCTGCTCGGTGCCGACGCGGCGGACGTCTTCGTCGGCAGCACGGTTTCGGCCGCGCTCGCGCCGATTGCCGCCGCTTTGCCGGATGGTGCGAAGGTCCTGACCGACAGCGTGGAGTTCACCTCGAACGTCTTCCCGTGGAAGGTGCACGAGGACCGCGGTATCGAGGTGATCGCGGTCCCGGGCGCCGACCTGGTCGCGGCGATCCGGCCGGGGATCGACGTGGTCGCGGTCAGCGCGGTGCAGTCGGCGACCGGCGCCGTACTGGATCTTGCGGCGGTTGTTGCTGCTAGCAAGGAGATTGACGCGCTGGTGGTGATCGACGCCAGTCAGGGCATGGGCTGGCTTCCGCTGACTGTCGATGGTGTGGACGCGCTGGTCGTGCACACCTACAAATGGCTGATGTCGCCGCGCGGCGCAACGCTCGGTTACCTGTCGCGCCGCTTGCAGGAGCGCTGCCGCCCCTCGGCCGCGGGCTGGTACGCCGCTGAGGACCTGCATGCGTCGTATTACGGCGACCGGATGGAGCTGGCCGCGGGTGCCCGCCGCTTCGACCAGTCGCCCTCGTGGTTCTGCTTCGTCGGTGCGGCTCCCGCGCTCGAGTTGGTCGAGCAGATCGGCGTCGAGACGATCAACAAGCACAACCTCGAGCTGGCCAACGAGTTCCGCGACGGGCTCGGGTTGCCGCCGTCGAACTCGGCGATCGTGAGCGTGCAGCGGCCTGGTGCCGAGGCCGCGTTCGCTGCGGCCGGCATCCGGGCGGCGGTTCGCGACGGCAAGCTGCGGGCGTCGTTCCACGTCTACTCCACCCGCGACGACGTCCATCAGGCGCTGACTGCTCTCAAGGCGACGTAGTCTCGAAACATGGGGCTGAGCATTGGGCAGGTGGCGGAGCGGACCGGGCTGAGCGTGCACGCGCTGCGGTTCTACGAGCGCGAAGGGCTACTGGCCGATCAGGTACGGCGGGAGTCCAACGGCCGACGGGTTTATTCGGAGGACGACGTCGGCTGGCTGGCCATGTGCATCAAGTTCCGCTCGTCGGGGATGCCGCTGGACACCATCCGGCAGTACACCGAACTGGTCCGCAAGGGCGCTGGCAACGAGGCCGACCGGTTGGCCCTGCTGCGCAGTCACCAGGAGCACATCGCCGCGCAGATCGAGGAGCTGCAGGAGGCCATGCGGGTCATCACCCACAAGGTGACGATCTATGAGGAGCACGTGGCCGCCGGCACCGCCAGCTGCCTGTGGACTACCCCGAACGAAGAACCCGGAAAAGAGTTGTCGGCTTGAGCAAGGACGGCGGCGCGGCGAGCAGATTGGCGACCTCCAGGAAAGCCCGGCCGACCACGACATCGGTTGTCGCTGCTTTGTTCAGCCGGCTCAGGTAGCGGACGAGCAGGCGGGAGGCCAGCGGCTGCTTGTCCGCGGTGGTGTCGAAGCGCCGGTCGTTGGAGGTGGACATGACCCAGGCGGTGTCGACGATCTTGGCCATGCCGGAGAAATAGCGGCGGGTCAGCTGGGCGTCGCCGTTCTCGAGGACCTCGGCCAGGTGCTCGGCGGCGAGGGCGGCGATCGTCATCCCCTGGCCGTACGCCGGGTTGAAGCAGACGAGCGAGTCGCCGGCCGCGATGAAGCCCTCGGGAAGCCGACGGGCCTTCTCGTACCGGCGTCGGACGCTCGGGCCGATCCGGTAGCGGACGGGCTCGGTCAGCGGTTCGGCCCGCGTGATCAACCGATGCAGTTCGGGGCCGTCGAGCTGGGCCGCGAAGTCCTCGAAGACGCCGGGCTCGGCAGGCGGTGGGTTGTTCTCCATGCCGACCAGCGTTACCAGCCAGCGGTCGCCGTCGTTCGCGCCGGCTCCGCAGCCGACCGGGTTCTCCGGATAGTGGCCGGAGATCACGCCGAGGAAGTCCGCATCGCCCTGCACCCGGCGGTACTCCCGTGACGTGTAGACGATTCCGGCCCGAACCTCGTCCACCGGGGCAGCGTCGTACCCGAGCTCGCGCAGCCAGGTCGGTCCGCGGTTGCTCCTCCCGGTCGCGTCGACGACGAGATTCGCATCGAGGCGCTCACCATTGATCCGTACGCCGGTCAGTCGGCCGCTCTCCGCGGTCAGCCCGTCGACCGCCGTACCGGGTCGGGTGATGATGTTCGGTACCTCGGCCACCTTCGCCCGCAGCACCGACTCGATCAGCGGCCGGCCGGCGAGTAGTCCGGTCAGGTTCGACGGAGCGCGTTTGAGCAGGCGGCCCTCGTTGTACAAGAGGACGTCGTTGTGCTGGTCGTTCTCCAGCGCACCTCGCCCGATCAGCTCGTCCCGAAACCCGGGCACCAGCCGCTCGATCGTCTGATGGCCGCGCGCGAGTAGACCGTGCGCGTGCCGACTCTGCGGCACACCTTTCCGGTGTACGGCGTCCAGTGGCAGCTCATCCCGGTCGAGGACGACAACCTCGTCGTACCAGCCACTGAGCACCTTCGCCGTCAGCAGTCCCGCCACACTTCCGCCCGCGATCACAGCCCTCGTCCCCATGCGTTCCAGCCTGGGACGCCGGCTGGGGAATTGCCCGCGCCTTCGGGCAGATCTGGGGGCAGGGCGAGTTGATAGGCGCTGGCTATCACGTCATAGGCAGCATTGCTTTGACCACGCTCCCGGAGTACTGGATGTTGTATACATGACGAGTGAGGTCGTGGCTGCTTCCTCTGTTCCGGCTCCTGGGCGTGCAGTGCGCGTGCGGGAGATTGCTACTGAGCTGCGGGGGCTCCGGGGGTCGTTGATCCCAATACTTCATGCGGTCCAGGAGGAGCTCGGGTACGTCGACCAGCCCGACGTACCGGTGATTGCCGACGTACTGAATCTGTCGGTGGCCGAGGTGCACGGCGTGGTTACGTTCTACAAGGACTTCCGCCGTACGCCGGCTGGGCGGACGGTGGTCGCGATCTGTCAGGCGGAGGCGTGCCGGTCAGTTGGCGCGGTCGAGCTGGCTGAGCATGCGAAGCGGCGTGTCGGCTGTGGGTTCGGCGAGACGACGTACGACGGTCGGATCACGCTGGACGAGGTGTATTGCTTCGGCAACTGTGCCCTCGGGCCAGCGGTGCAGGTCGGAGAGCGACTGCATGGCCGAGTGACGGCCGCTCGGCTCGATGCGCTGCTGGGAGACGCGCGATGACCCGGGTGTTTGTGCCGCGCGACTCAGCGGCTCGGTCGGTCGGAGCGGATGAGGTTGCCGAACGCCTTGCCGTATTGGCACCTGAGGTCGAGGTCGTGCGGAACGGTTCTCGCGGGATGTTGTGGCTCGAGCCGCTCGTCGAGATCGAGACGCCCGCTGGGCGGATCGGGTACGGGCCGGTTGCTCCCGAGGACATCGACGGGCTGGTCGCGGGCGGGATGCTTGCGGGCGCGCGGGATCTCGCCGCCTGCCTGGGCTCGGTCGAGGCGTTGCCGTGGATGCGGCAACAGCAGCGGCTCACGTTCGCCCGGGTCGGGGTGACCGATCCACTCTCCGTCGACGACTACACGTCGTACGGCGGATTGCGGGGTCTGCGTCAGGCGTTGGCGCAGACCCCAGCAGAGGTTGTGGAGACCGTGGTCGAGTCCGGTCTCCGCGGTCGTGGTGGGGCCGGCTTCCCGACCGGCATCAAGTGGCGGACGGTGCTCGGCGCCTCTGCGGACCTGAAGTTCGTGTGCTGCAACGCGGATGAGGGTGACTCGGGGACCTTCGCGGACCGGATGCTGATCGAGGGCGACCCGTTCACGCTGATCGAGGGAATGACGATCGCGGCGTACGCCGTGGGGGCGTCGGAAGGGTATGTCTACCTGCGCTCCGAATACCCCGATGCGGTGGCGACGCTCAGGGCCGCGATCGAACTCGCCCGGACCGAGGGGTGGCTGGGGGACGATGTCCTCGGCTCCGGCTCCGGGTTCGTCTTCGATCTGCAGGTCCGGGTCGGCGCTGGTGCGTACATCTGCGGTGAAGAGACCTCGATGCTGGAAAGCCTCGAGGGGAAGCGTGGAATGGTTCGCGCCAAGCCTCCGATCCCTGCTCTGCAGGGGCTTTTCGGACTGCCGACTGTGGTGAACAACGTGTTGTCGTTGGCAACGGTTCCGACGATTCTGGCCAATGGTGCGGAAGCCTATGCGTCGTACGGGGTTGGGCGTTCGCTGGGGACTTCGGTCTTCCAGCTGGGCGGCAACGTCGCTCGCGGCGGGATCGTCGAGACGGCTTTCGGGATCACGCTCGGAGAGTTGGTGAACGACTTCGGCGGCGGTACGTCGTCCGGTCGCCCGATTCGCGCCGTACAGGTGGGTGGGCCGCTGGGGGCGTACTTACCGACCGAGCAGTTCGACCTGCCGATGGATTACGAGGCGTTCGCGGCGGCCGGTGCGATGGTCGGGCACGGCGGGATCGTGGTCTTCGACGAGACCGTGAACATGGCCGCGATGGCTCGTTTCGCCTTCGAGTTCTGCGCCGCCGAATCGTGTGGGAAGTGCACGCCCTGCCGGGTCGGCGCGGTCCGCGGCGTCGAGACGATCGACCGAATAGTTGCCGGTGACAACCGGGAGAAAAACCTTGTCGTGCTTGGCGATCTGTGCGACCTGATGACCGACGGCTCGCTCTGCGCGATGGGTGGGCTCACGCCGCTGCCGGTGCGCAGCGCCGTCCGCCACTTCGGAAAGGACTTCGGCTCATGAGCTTGCTCAAGGAACCAGACTTCGGTACGCCGGCCCGGGCCGGCGAGGCGACTGTCGAGCTGCTGGTGGACGGGGTCGCCGTACTGGTGCCACCCGGTACGTCGGTGATGCGGGCGGCCAAGGAAGCGGGGATCGACGTACCGAAGTTGTGTGCGACGGACAACTTGGAAGCGTTTGGGTCATGCCGGTTGTGTGTCGTGGAGATCGACGGGATGCGCGGTACGCCGGCCTCCTGTACGACGCCGGTCGCGCCAGGGATGGTGGTGCGGACGCAGAACGAGAAGCTCGGCAAGTTGCGTCGTGGCGTGATGGAGCTCTACATCTCTGATCACCCGCTCGATTGTTTGACGTGTTCGGCCAATGGCGACTGCGAATTGCAGGACATGGCCGGCGTCACGGGGTTGCGCGAAGTCCGCTACGGCTCTGGGGTCGACGCGGGCGCGAACCACATGGCGCTGCCGACCGATTCTTCCAACCCGTACTTCGATTTCGAGGCGTCGAAATGTATTGCGTGCTCGCGATGTGTGCGGGCCTGCGATGAGGTGCAGGGCACGCTGGCGTTGACGATTGAGGGTCGCGGATTCGATTCGAAGGTCGCGGCCGGGGCCGGGGGATCGTTCTTCGAATCCGACTGTGTGTCGTGTGGTGCGTGTGTGCAGGCGTGCCCGACGGCGACGCTGCAGGAGAAGTCCGTCATTGAGCTGGGGATGCCGACGCGGTCGGTGATCACCACCTGTGCGTATTGCGGGGTCGGGTGCTCGTTCAAGGCTGAGTTGCGCGGTGATGAGCTGGTGCGGATGGTGCCGTACAAGAACGGCGGCGCCAACGAAGGGCACTCGTGTGTGAAGGGCCGGTTCGCGTTTGGGTACGCGAGTCACCCGGATCGGGTGCTGGAGCCGATGGTTCGGGATTCGATCGAGGACGAGTGGCGGAAGGTCTCGTGGGAAGAGGCGATCGGCTTTACTGCCAGACGATTGCGGGAGATTCAGGCCGAGTACGGGCCAGGGTCGATCGGTGCGATCACCTCGTCGCGGACGACCAACGAAGAGGTTTATACCGTTCAGAAGCTGGTCCGGGCGGTGTTCGGCAACAACAACGTAGACACGTGTGCTCGGGTTTGCCACTCGCCGACTGGCTATGGTCTGAAGCAGACGTTCGGTGAGTCTGCCGGGACGCAGGACTTCAAGTCGGTTGACGAAGCCGATGTGATCCTGGTGATCGGGGCGAATCCGACCGATGCGCACCCGGTGTTCGGATCGCGGATGAAGAAGCGAATTCGCCAGGGTGCGCGGTTGATCGTGATCGATCCGCGGAAGACGGACCTGGTGCGGTCGCCGCATATCGAGGCTGCGCATCACCTTTCGCTTGCTCCCGGCACCAATGTCGCGATGATCAACGCGATGGCGCATGTCGTGGTGACCGAGGGATTGGTCGACCGGACGTTCGTGGCTTCTCGATGCGAGGAATTCGAGGCGTGGGAGACCTTCATCGCGGATCCCGTGCACAGCCCGGAGGCGGTGGCCGGGACTACCGGCGTACCGGCCTCCGAAGTACGGGCCGCCGCACGCCTGTATGCGACCGGCGGGAATGGCGCGATCTATTACGGGCTTGGGGTTACGGAGCACAGCCAGGGCTCGACGATGGTGATGGGGATGGCCAACCTCGCGATGGCGACCGGAAACATCGGTCGGCGAGGGGTCGGCGTGAATCCCTTGCGGGGGCAGAACAATGTGCAGGGTTCCTGCGACATGGGGTCGTTCCCGCATGAGTTGCCGGGGTATCGGCATGTGTCGGACGACGGTGTGCGCGAGGTGTACGAGAAGCTCTGGGGTACGCCGCTGCTGAACGAGCCAGGGCTCCGGATCCCGAATATGTTCGACGCCGCGATCGACGGGTCGTTCAAGGCGTTGTTCGTGCAGGGCGAGGACATTGCGCAGTCGGATCCGAATACCCAGCACGTGTTCGCGGCGTTGGGCGCGTTGGATCTGCTGGTGGTGCAGGACCTGTTTGTGAACGAGACAGCCAAGTTCGCGCACGTGTTGCTGCCGGGGACCTCGTTCCTGGAGAAGGACGGGACCTTCACCAACGCGGAGCGGCGGATCAACCGGGTGCGTCCGGTGATGGCGCCGCAGACCGGGAAGCAGGAGTGGGAGATCGTCTGCGAGATCGCGCAGGCGATGGGGTATCCGATGCACTACAACTCAGCAGCCGAGATCATGGCCGAAATCGCTTTGACCACACCGACCTTTATGGGAGTCTCCTTCGAGCGGTTGGACCGGGTCGGTTCGATCCAATGGCCGTGCAATCTCGAGCACCCGGACGGTACGCCGATCATGCACTCGGAGACGTTTACTCGTGGCAAGGGGCGGTTCATGGAGACCGTCTACGTTCCGACGTCCGAGCGGTCGACGCGGAAATACCCGCTGATTCTGACGACCGGGCGGATCCTGTCGCAATACAACGTCGGCGCGCAGACCCGTCGTACGGCGAACGTTGCTTGGCACTCGGAAGACATTCTCGAACTGCACCCGCACGATGCGGAAGTTCGTGGCATCGAGAACGACGACACCGTTGCGTTGTCGAGTCGAGTGGGCCGAACCACCCTGCGGGCAAGGCTTTCGGACCGCATGCCGGTGGGTGTTTGCTACACGACCTTCCACCACCCGATCACGGGCGCCAACGTGATCACCACCGACAACTCCGACTGGGCGACCAATTGTCCCGAATACAAAGTGACCGCCGTACAGGTGGATCTGGTGCCGACGTCGGTGGCTGAGGCCCGCGAGCCGGCGGTTGTCGGTGATGCCCGATGAGCGGCACCCTCCCGCCGTACGTGCGCCTGGCCAACGAGATCGCGGCGCAATTCGCCCACCGTCCCACCGCCGACGCAGCCACCGCCATCGCCAACCACCTCCGCGTGACCTGGGACCCCCGGATGAAGCAGGCCCTCATCGCCCACGCGGCAACCGGCGCCGACGACCTAGCTCCCGCCGCAGCACTAGCCGCCCAACAACTCCAGTGACCCAACCGAACGACGCTCCGCACCGGGAGCAAATGTCATGGGACTCGGCGCGATTGCTGGCACATGTGGTCGGTCGACCGCGGGCCGCCGTCTCTCGTGCGCTGGAGGATGCGGTGGGGTGTGTGTTGGCTGGGCCGTTGGTGTCGCCGGGCGCGGTGCCGCCGGTGGATCGGTCAGCGATGGACGGGTACGCCGTGTGCGGCGGCGGGCCGTGGCGGGTCGTCGGGCATGTGGGTGTTGAGTGTGCCGCGCCGCTTGACCTGTCGGCCGGGCAGGCCTGCAGCATCACGACCGGAGCCGCAGTGCCAGCCGGTACGACGAGTGTGCTGCGCGACGAGGATGTCGCGCTGGACGGTGAGTGGGTCTGCGGCCCGAGTGAGGTTGGGCGGCACATCAGACGAGCCGGCGAAGAGTGCCAAGCAGGTGAGGTCGTCCTGCCCGCCGGAGTCGTCGTGGACGGCCCAGTCCTCGGCCTAGCAGCCTCCCTCGGCCTCAACCGCCTTATCGTCATCCCGCAACCAGTAGTAGCCGTCCTCATCACCGGCGACGAGCTGGTCCACCAGGGCCCCTCCGCTCCAGGCCGTGTCCGCGATGCCCTCGGCCCTATGCTCCCCAACCTCATCACCCGAGCCGGCGCGGGTGTTGGTCCAATCCACCACCTCCCAGACACTCACGCAGCCCTCCTAGCAGCCATCAAGTCGTCCGATGCTGATGTGGTTCTGGTGTCCGGCTCATCTGCATCGGGTCCTGCGGATCACCTGAGGGCGGTGTTGCGGGAGATGGGGGCGGAACTCGTGGTGGACGGAGTGGCTTGTCGGCCGGGGCATCCGCAGGCGTTGGCGCGGCTGGCCGACGGGCGGTTGGTGATCGGACTGCCGGGAAACCCATTAGCGGCGTTGACCGCGTTTCTGACGTTGGGCGTGGCGGCGATTGCCGGGCTCAGGGGCCTGACGCTGCCCGACTTGCCAGTGGGCGCTATCCCCGGTGGGGTCGCGTGTCACCCGCACAGCACTCGGCTGGTGCCCGTCCGCGTGACGGCGCAGGGCGTCGTACCGGTGGGGCACGGCGGGTCCGCGATGTTGCGGGGCGCCGCAGGAGCTGACGCGCTCGCGGTGGTCGAGCCGGGACCAGCCGAGGCCGTCGCGGCTCGGCTGTTGCCGTTGGACCCCGGCACACGACCGTGGGCCAGCTGATCACACGGCCGCCGGTGATCCGGATCGCGCCGAACGGCGACCGCCCGAGCCCGGTATTTGGTGGGTCAGCCCATCGCGATGTGGGTGGGCCAACCGCATGCAGTGGGCCCACCCACACTCCGATGGGTCAGCCCACCAAATGGGGGTCCAGCGGGCCCACCAAATGGGGTGGGCGGGTCCATCAGGTGGGGTTACGAGCTGGCGGCGAGGGAGCCGCCCCAGTTGTCGTTGGCTTGCTGGGCGGTGGCGTCGATGAAGAAGCGGTGTTCCAGGGAACCGTTGGCGATGCGGTAGAAGGCGTGGTGGGCATCGCTGGTCGAGAGGCCGATGGGGTCGTCGGTGACGACGCCGACGGCACCCCAGTTGTCGGACTCCGGCGGATCGATGGTGGGGGACCAGTAGAAGTGAACGAGGTCGCCGTTCTCCTTGCGGGCAACGACGTGCTGCTGGTCCTTGTGGGTGAACGCATGCGGGTTTCCGACGAACGGGCCGCCGGTCCACACGTCACCGATGATCGTGCCTGAGCCGTCGTCGAAGCGGTGCTGGAGTTGACCGTCGGCGTTGCGGAAGAAGACATGCGCCTGTACGCCGTTGCTGAAACCGGTCACATCCGACGTGACACCGGAGGTGATTCCCCAGTTGTCGAAGGCCGGGTTCCCGCCCGGAGCCCATGACCAGTGCTTCAGTTCGCCGTTCGGGCCGCGACCGAAGATGTGCTGTTGATCCTTGTGCACAAAGGCATGTGGGTTACCCACGAGCACCCCACCCGCCCAGACACCCGTGGTGATCTGGTCGGTGCCCTGATCCCAGAACTTGTGCTCCAGGTTCCCGTCCGGGTTGCGGTAGAACAGGTGTTGCTGGTTCTTGTACGCGAACCCCGTCGGGTTCGACAACACGCGACCCGTCGTACCCCAGTTGTCGAGCACCGGCGCAGCAGTCCCCGCCTGCCACCAGTGCCGCACGGTGTTGTCCTTGCCGCGGGCAAACACATGCTGCTGCCCGTTGTGCACGAAACCAAAAGGCTTCCCCGCCAGATTGCTCGAACCCCAGTCCTGGATGACCTTGTCGGTCCCCGGCGACCACATCAGGCTGAGCAGGTTCCCGCCAGTGCCGACCGCGGCAACACGCTGCTGGTCCTGATACCGGTACGCCTGACCACCCGCGCCGCCGCCACCAGCGAGCAGCGCAGCGATCTCTGCGCGCAATGCGTCCAGGTCGATGAACGACGGGTCGATCTTGCCCGTCGTACTGGTCTCCCGGTGACCGCGGACGTAGCTGGCGTCGCGACCAAGCTGCTTCAGTACGGCGACAGTCGCCTTCACGGAGGCGTCGTACTGGGCCGCTGTCATGTGCTGATTGACGCCGTCGTAGTCGATCTCCCAGCCGACGAGCATCGTGTTGCCGTCACCGGCCGGAATCGGACCGCTGGCCCGGGCCGCGCCCGCGTGGTTCGCGCGGTTGGCGGAGATGATGTGGAACACGCCGTTGTAGTCGACCAGCGCGTGGCACAGCGGACCTTGCAGGTCAGAGCGGCCGTTGATGCAGATGCCCAGCGCGGGATGAGGGTTGGTCGCGCTCGAGCGGGCCGCGGTGTGGTGCCAGAGCACGCCGATCGGGTTGAACGACCCGGACACACCCCGGGCCTTCCAGTTGCCTTCCTCGACGACCTGAACGCCGGCCGCCCGCAGTACGTCGGCCAGCCAGGGGATGCTCGCCATCAGCCGGCCGCAATCAGGTCAGCGACGCACTCAGGTGCCTTCTTCAGCGCCTGCGCGGGCGCGGCCGGGAGCGCGAAGCGCGCGGCGATCGCAACGGCCGGAATGCTGAGGAGAACACGGCGACGGGAAAACCGGGGCGGGGTCATAGTTCCTCCAACGATGAAGATCGATGGAGCCATGGCACCAGCCGACTCACCGCCGAGCAAACAATGCAATCCAGATGGAATGGCCCACGCAGAGTTACGTGGTGGGCCAGGCCTGCGGGCCGTAGATCGCGTGCGGCTGGTCTGAGGTGTAGGCCCAGTAGCGGTCACCGTAGGACCAGTGCCACCACTCGGTCGGGTAGTTGACCAGGCCGGCGGCGGTGAGGACATCAGCGAGCAGGTCGCGGTTGGTGCGGGCTTCGCGGCTGATGTTGGTGGCGGCGAAGAAACACGCTCCGTCACTCTGCTCGGGCGTCGCATCGATCGGCGTACCGAGATCGAGTGGACCACTTGCGCCGACCAGGGTGAGGTCGACGGCGGCGCCCGCGACATGCGGCGCGACCTCGATCGGGGAGACGAAACGGCTCGCCAGCACGTGGATCTCTGCATCGGGCAGGTCCGGGTTCAGCTTGCGCAGCTCGGCGGAGTAGCCGTCGAAATACTCGCGCTGCAGCTCGAGCGGCCGCAGCCCCTCGACCACATGCAGCTGAATCCCGGACGGCAGGAACGTGTTCGCGATGACCAGCCGGTCCGCCACACCCTCACGGGAGTAGGCCAGACCGGGAGTCTGGATGCCGCGCGTGGCGAGCTCGACGAGCGGTTCGCCGTTGTCGATCGCCTCGATCCGGGTGATGCGCTCGTCGCTGAGCAGGACCGTCACGACTTGGCTACCGCGGTCTCGATCAGCACGCCGACAACATCGGCGTACGAGTAGCCGGCCTTGGCCCACATCTGCGGGAACTGCGACGCAGGGGTGAAGCCGGGCAGCGTGTTGATCTCGTTGACGACCGGCTTGCCGTCCGCGGGGAGGAAGAAATCGACCCGGGCCAGGCCCTGGCAGCCGAGGATCTCGAAGACGTCGAGCGCGGTCTGCCGCATCAGCTCGGCCAGCTCGGGCTCGAGCGGTGCCGGGATGACGAACTGGGTCGCGCTCGAGGCGTCGTACTTGGCGGTCGCGTTGAAGAACGGCTGTGACGGGTCGCTGTGGATTTCCAGCGCCGGACCGACCTCGACCCGGCCGTCCGGGAACTCCAGTACGGCGAGGTCGATCTCGCGACCGATCATCTCCTTCTCGACCAGGACCTGCGGGTCGAGCTCGGCCGCCGCGGCAACCGCATCGGCCAGCGAGGCCAGATCGGTCGCGCGGCCCACGCCGAAGCTGGAACCACCGTTCGCAGGCTTCACGAAGACCGGGAACTCGACGTCGGCCTCCTTGAGCTTCTGGATCGCGCCCTCGGTGTCGGAGATCTCCGCGCCGAACAGCCGCACCCCCGGGGTGACCGGGATGCCGTGCGCGCGCAGAACAGCCTTGGTCAGGTGCTTGTCGAGGCCGACCGCGCTCGCGGTGACGCCGCTACCGACGTACTTGACCTTGAGCTGGTCGAGGAAGCCCTGCAGGCGGCCGTCCTCGCCGTACTCACCGTGCAAACCGATCAGTACGACGTCCACAGAGCGCAGGAGGTCAATCGCCTCGTGCAGGCCGTCGGCCCACTCGCCCTGCTGGTCGATGACGAGCGGGACCGCGGTGTGGCCGAGCTCGGTGACCGCGTCGGCGATCCCCTTGCCACTGGCCAGGGACACGTGGTGTTCGGGGCTGGCGCCGCCCATCACGACCGCGACCTTCATCGAGTTGCCTCCTCGTAGCGACGGGGCACCCTGGTTCCGATGCCACAGTAGATTTCGTGCGGGATGGTTCCGGCCCAGTCCGCCCAGTCCTGGGCGGTCGGCTCGCCGTGCGAACCGTCTCCGAAGATCGTCACCGGCTCGCCCGGATCGACCGCCACGGCACCGGCGTCGACGACGAACTGGTCCATCGCGATCCTGCCGACGATCGGCATCCGGACCCCGCGGCACAGCACACTAGCCTGCTTCATCGCGACACGCGGAATCCCGTCGGCGTACCCGACCGGCACGAGCAGGACGGTCGTCGCGCGGTCGGCGGTGAAATCATGCCCGTACGAAACGCCTTCGCCGACGCCGATCCGGCGGACCTGGATCGCCTTGCTCATCAGCTTCATGGCGGGCCGCAGACCGATCCCGGTCTCGTCGATTCCGTACAGCCCGGCGCCGATCCGGATCACGTCGTTCTCCGGCGCGTCCAGGGTGATCGCGCCGGCCGAGTTGGCCAGGTGGATCACGCTCGGGGTGAGTCCTGCGCGCCGGGCCAGCAGCACCCCGGTCCGGAACAGCTGCAACTGCTTCCGGTTCTGGACGGCGTTCGGATCATCGCCGTGCGACAGATGCGACCAGATGCCCCGGACCACCAGCGTGCCGAGCGCCTCGTAGTGCGCTGCGGCCCGGGTCAGTTCGATCCACTGGTCGGGGGTGCTGCCGGCCCGGTGCAGACCGGTATCGAGTTTCAGATGCACGTACTTGACGGCCGGGACCGAGGCGACCTGCTGCAGCTCGGCGACCGAGGAGACGCTGACATCGACGTCCAGGTCGCCCAGCAGCATCAGCTCGGCGGCGTCATACAGCCAGGTCAGGATCGGGGCGTTCAGCCCGGCGGCCCGCAACTGCAGGGCCTCGTCGGTGCGCGCGACGCCGAGCCAGGTGGCGCCGGCCTCGAGAGCAGCGCGAGCAATCGGTACGGCGCCGTGCCCGAACGCGTCGGCCTTGACCACGGCCATCACGTCCTGGGAGGTCAGCCGCCGAAATGTCCGGACGTTGTCACGCACCGCCGACAGGTCGACGACGGCCTCGGAGAGACCGGCGATTCCCGCCGGCGCCGGACGCTGCCGGGCGTGGACCAGATTCATGTTCCTCATTGTTGTAGCTGGCAACCATCAGTTTCATCGGATCTGGGGCGGATGTTGCGCAGATCTGATGTACGACCTAGGTAGGACGCCTTGTGGGCCCCTTTGGTTGGTTTCAGCGTAGCTTCGTCACTGTGAGTGAGTTGGGGTGACTGCCTGCAGCTCCCGGATACTGGATCTCGTGGAGCCCACGGATCACCTCAAGGCGTCGCTCACCGCGGCCATCGCGCTGGCGAACGTCTTCGGTGCGCCCACGCGGCAGGGCCGCCCGGCCATCGCGCCGGACGACGAGGCGATCCGCGCCGTCCTGCGGCTGACCACGAACCGCACGATCCCGATCGAGCTCCATGAGTACGAGACGGGCGCGCGGCAGTTGTATGACGCGCTCAGCCTGCTCCCCGATGTCGACGCCGCGGTCGAGCTGATCAACGATCTGTTGCGCCGGACCCAGGCGGCGCCGCAGCTGATGCGGGAGCCCGGGGCGCTCTGGCATCTGCACTTCGCGGCGCCTGGGGTGTCGGCGGCCACCGGCTGGCTCGCCGAGTTCGCTACTGCGGTCGCGATGCTGCTCGGGAGTCATGAAGCCGAGCGGCTGCGGCGTTGTGCGGCCGAGCGGTGTGACGAACTGTTCCTGGATTCGACCAAGAATCACACCCAGCGCTTCTGCTCAACGGCCTGCCAGAACCGCACCAAGGTCGCTGCGCACCGGGCGCGCTCCGCCTGACGCCGTCACCATAGTTGCTTCCGGCAACCAGCCGAGTGAGCGGTAGAGGTGGACGCCGACCTCGGTCGCCATCAGTAGTCCGTTCTCCGCGCCACGCTCCAGTGCACGCTGGGCGAGCGCACCCATCACGACGCTGCCGAGCCCACGCCGGCGGTGGTCCGGGTCGGTGTGGATGTCGTGCATGACCGCATCCGCGCCGACGGTCGCCATCATCCCGCGAGCCGCGACGGTGCCATCGGCGAGCAACTGCACGTGGTCGAGTGGGCCTTCGGTGGTCACGACCACCCGGTACGGCGTGGGTGCCGCCGGCTGTGGATGATCACTCAGCGCGATCGACATCAGCACCTTCTGCTCGGCGAATGGCCGCAGCCCAACCGCGGTCAGTTCCGAAGCGACCTCATTGCCGTACGGCGTCGCTACCGTCAGCCACGTGCTCTCGGTGACGACCGGAGCCAGGCGGTCGATGTTGTCGCGCACCGTGAACATCTCGCGCTCCCGCCCGGGCAGGTCGAGCTGCGCGAGGAGCACAGCGTCGTACTCGACGGGTGGTTGCAGTCCGCGGCACAGCCGCCAGCCAGTGATCCATCGCCTCACGATCTCCATGATCAGTGAGTGTAACTGCTTATCAAGGTTTAGTCAGTTACCGAGCACGAAGGTCTGGATCGCGATCACCGCGCCACCGCGGGCCCATTCGGTGAAGTCGGCAGGCTGCAGGATCATCGGCAGCTCGGCACCGGAGGGGTGCCGGTCGGCATGCAGGCCGGCCAGCAGCGACGTCCGAGCGACCTCAGCGAGCCGGACGCCCTCACCGCCGAGGACGACGAGCTCAGGCATGGTGAAGTTCGAGGCCGCGGCGATCATCTTGCCGAGCCCAAATCCGGCCTCGCTGACGACAGAGTGCGCCGCCGGGTCGCCTTTCAGTGCGAGATCCAGACACTCTTCGTAGTCGACCGGGCGACCGAGCGCTGCGCCGACGCGGCTGGTGATCGAACCGACGGTGAGCAGGCTGAGCGCGCAGTCGCGATGCCCGCGCTCGCAGGTCGGACCGTCGTGGGCCAGCAGTGGGTGATGACCGATCAGGCCGAGGCTGGTGTCCGGGCTCTCGACCGTGCGGTTGTGGACTACCAGCCCGTACCCCACCCCGGCCCCGATGGTGAGAAGCACGAATCGGTCCGCACCGCGGCCGGCCCCGAACCAGTGGGTGGCTTCGGTCAGCGCGTCAAGATCGTTCGCCAGCACAATCGGCGTACTGGTTCCGGCCGCGAGCAGTTCGCCGAACGGAACGTCGACCCACTCCAGGTAAGGGCCCCAGCGGACCTCGTTCCGGTCCGTGACGCGGCCGCCGACCGTCACCCCGAGCCCGGTGATCGGGCGCGGTGACTGGGCTGCGAGGTCATCGGCCAGCTCCAGCACGACGTCGGCCACCGCAGACGGCGCGTGATCAGTCAGCGGCCGCTCAAGGCTCGCGATCACCTCGGCCCGCAGAGTGGTCAGTACGCCGATCGCGCGGTCACCGGTCAGTTTGATCCCGACGAAGTAATGGGCGGCCGGGTCCAGATCGAGCGGCTGTGACGGCCGCCCGACCCGCGCATCGGCGATCTCGGTCGGCACCTCGACCAGCAACCCTGACTCCACCATCGGCTTCGTCAGCCGCGTCAAACTCCCCGGCGACAACCCCACCCGCCGAGACAACTCGGCGCGCGACAGCGGCCCGTCCAGCAGGATCGCAAGCGCGACCTGCCGAGAAGGCCCAACCAGCGGCTGCCAACTCCCCATCCCAACAGCCTACGGGCGCAGATCGCGCCCGACGTCCCGTTTCAGGTGGCGGAGGCGGGTTGCGCGGGAGCTGGCCGCGGCGAGGGTGAAGGTGGCGCTCAGCATTACCAGCAGGCCGGGCATGGGGTGCGAGATGGCGAACAGGAGCACTACGCCGGTGACGAGCAGGAGGCCGGTGGCGATCCGCAGCCGGATGATGTCCGTCCGCAGCCGTCGTGCCGCCCATACCTGCTCGACCGTCATGGGTGCGGAAGCTTTCGGGTGTCGATCAGCTGCTGGGCGACGTCGCGGAGTTTGGTGTTGGTGTCTTGGGAGTAGCGCTTGAGGATGGCGAAGGCGCGGTCGCCGTCGACGTCGAAGCGCTCCATCAGGATGCCCATGGCCTGGCCGACAAGCTTGCGGGCGTCGACCGCCTGGGCCATCGTCTCCTCGTGCCGGGCGGAGGCGACGGCGACCGAGGCGTGCCGGGCGAGGATGTGGGCGATCGCCTCGTCGTCCTCGGTGAACGCGTCCGCGACCGGGCTGTAAAGACCCAGTACGCCGACGGTCTGCCGAGCCGCGTCGCCGGTGGTCAGCGGGACGTCGAGGGTGCTGCGGACGCCGAGGGCGGCGACCTTGGTGGTCCACTCGGGCCAGCGACCGTCGGTCTCGGTGTCACGGATCAGGACCGTGGTCCGGTCCCGCAGGGCGGTCACCAGCGGGCCGATGTCACTGCGCAACTGCAGCTCGTAGACATCGGCGACGACCGGATCGGTCACCGCAGCGATCTCCGGGCTGCCACCCCGCGTGTACAGGGCAAGGCCGGCGTACGTGCAGTTCAAGGCCTGTAACGCGAATTGGACGACCGCATCGATCGTCTCTTCCACCCCTGGGGCGTCGTGCAGCTCGATGGCCAGCCGCGCGAACGCATCCGCTGAGGTAGCGGTGAGTTCCTGCTCGGTCAACGGGGGCTCCCAACGTCTTCTGATCCATCGGAACACCCAGGCTGGGGCGTCCGCAGGAGACATCATGCAGCCTCAACCCTAGATTCCGGCAGTAGGGTTGCAACATGGCGGACATCCCGGCCCTGTTGAGCGGCCGGACGAACTGGAAACGGGAATTCGCGGCTCCGATGCGGAGCTTCCTGCAGACCGAGGCCGGCAGCTCCGGAGTGCTCGCGGCGGCGATCGTGCTCGCGCTCCTCTGGGCGAACCTCGCCCCGGACTCGTACGACGGTTTCTGGCACACCGACCTGTCGTTCGAGCTCAACCACCACGCGTTCGGGCTGGACCTGCGGGAGTGGATCAACAGCGGTCTGATGACGCTGTTCTTCCTGGTCGTGGGGCTGGAGGCGCGACGCGAGTTCGATCTCGGCGACCTGCGGGACCGCAGCCGGTTCGTGCTGCCGGTGCTCGCGGGCATCTCCGGGATGGCCGCGCCGGTCCTCATCTATCTGGCCTTCAACCTCGGCACCGACACCGCCCACGGCTGGGGTGTCGCGATGTCGACCGACACCGCGCTCGCGCTCGGCCTGCTCGCGCTGGTCGGCCGCGGCGTACCGGATCGTGTCCGGGTCTTCCTGCTGACCGTGTTCGTCGTCGACGATCTGCTGGCCCTCGTCGTGATCGCCGTGATCTACAGCGAGAACATCGACCTGACGCCGCTGCTGATCGCGATCGTCGCCTTCGCCGTCGTCCTCACTCTCGCGATCCTGCGCGTCCGCAAACCTTGGGTGTACGTCGTCCTCGGCGTGATCACCTGGGCCGCACTGCTCACGAGTGGCGTCGACCCAGTCGTCGCCGGACTGGCCATCGGCCTGACCGCACCGGCGTACTCGCCCGGTCGTGAGGAGCTCGAGCAGGCGAGCGGCCTGTTCCGGGTTTTCCGGGAGCAGCCGACGCCGGAGTTGGCGAGGTCCGCGACCGTCGGCCTCACCACGGCGATCTCGCCGAACGAGCGCCTGCAGTTCCTCTATCACCCATGGACGAGCTACCTGATCGTTCCGTTGTTCGGCCTGGCCAACGCCGGTGTCGCGATCGACGCGGACTTCCTCGGCCGGGCGTTCACCTCGCCGGTCACGCTCGGCATCCTGATCGGTTACGTGGTCGGCAAGCCGGTCGCCGTCATCGTGGTCTCCTGGCTGCTGGACCGTTTCTCCGGCGGTAAGTACGGACCGCAGGTCGGCTGGGCGGCGGTCGCCGGCAGCGGCACGATCGCCGGCATCGGCTTCACCGTGTCGTTGCTGATCGCAACGATCGCGTTCGACGGCCCGGCGCTCGCGGAGGCCAAGATCGGTCTGCTGTCGGCGGTCGTCGTCTCGTCCGCCGTGACCTATCTGGTGTTCCGGTCGGTGAAGCTGCTCAGTCCGCCGAAGAAGGCGCTCGCGCTCCTCGGGCGGGCCGAAGAGATGGTCGACCTGATCGACCCGGTCGACCCCGAGATCGACCACGTCCGCGGCCCCGCGACGGCGTCCGTGACGCTCGTCGAATATGGCGACTTCGAGTGCCCGTACTGCGGGCTCGCGGAACCCGTCGTACGGGATCTTCTGCAGGACGACGACCTGCGGTACGTGTGGCGGCATCTGCCCTTGTCGGACGTGCATCCGCGGGCGCAGATCGCGGCCGAGGTGGCTGAGGCGGCGTATGCGCAGGGCGCGTTCTGGGAGATGCACGACCTGCTGCTGTCCAACCAGGAAGAACTGCAGCCCAAGGACCTGATGTCGTACTCCGAGCAGTTGGGGCTCGACAACCAGCGGATCCACGACGAGGTGAAGCGGCACGTCGCCGCCGCCCGGGTCGCGCGCGACGTGGAGTCGGCCGACCTCAGCGGGGTATCCGGGACGCCGACGTTCTTCATCAACGGACAACGGCACTACGGCGCGTACGACGTGGAGACCCTGAAGACCGCGATCAAGGTCGCCCGGGCCCGCGCCCGAATCAACCAGTCCTAGACGACGGCCGGGGCGATGTTCTGGTTGAGATGGAAGAGGTTCTCCGGGTCGTATTTCGCCTTGAGCTCGGCCAGCCGAGCAAGCTTCTCCGCCGGGAACGCCCGGTGGATCGCCTCGCCGTTCAACGTGTTGGCATAGATGCCATCCGTGTACGGCGCGATGCTCGCGGCGTACTCGCGGACTCGGCTGATGTGCGTGTCATCTTCCACGGCGTCCTCCCAGCGAGCCGACGTCACGAACTCGAACAACGTGTCCCGATGACTGAACGCCGCATCGCCGTCCGGGGTATCGGCGATCGCGCCGCCGTACGCCTGCAGGCTCGCAGAGACGCCCGGCGTGCTGATCAGGGCCTTGATCGCCTCGTCGGGCAGCGACTTGAAGTAGTGACCCTTCCAGTACCGGCGATAGCGGTGGCCCTGCACGCTGTCGTCCCGAGTCTGCAAGGTCAGGTAGGGCATCGATTCAACGCTCTCGTGGACCACCGGTCCGAGTTCACGGAAGTCAGGGAGCAGATCCTCACCCAGCGGGCCGACCCAGACATACCCAAGCGTGACGCCGTCCGAAGAGATTGATGCGGTGAAGGTCGCCTCCCGCGACGCGGTGGCGTTGAGCTCACGCCAGCCCCGCAGCGCGTCGTACGCCGCCTCGGCCGGATAGGTGAACTCGGCAACCAAGGCCCGCGTGCCGACCTCGTGCAGCCGGAACTCGAACGACGTGACGATGCCGAAGTTGCCGCCGCCACCACGCAGTCCCCAGAACAGGTCAGCGTTCTCCTCCGCCGTCGCCCGGACGACCTCGCCCGCCGCAGTCACTACCTCGTACGACGTGACGTTGTCGCAGGCGAGCCCGAATCGGCGGGCGAGCCAGCCCATCCCGCCGCCGAGCGTGAGCCCACCGACTCCGGTGTGCGAGACGTTGCCCGCGGTCGTCGCCAGCCCGTACCGCTGAGCGGCCTTGTCGAGTTCGCCGAGCAGGGCGCCGCCTTGGACGATCGCGGTCTGGCGCTCGAGGTCGATCTCGACCGCGCCCATCGGGGTCAGGTCGATCATCAGCCCGCCGTCCGGAACGGCGAGGCCGGCGATGCTGTGACCGCCGCAGCGGACCCCGATCTCGAGGTTTTCCGTCCGTGCGAGCCGGACTGCAGCCACCACATCGGCGGTGCTTGTGCAGCGGGCGATCACGGCCGGCCGGCGGTCGATCATCGCGTTCCAGATCGAGCGAGCGGCGTCGTACCCGTGGTCTCCGGGGTTCAGGAAGGTCGTCATGGGATCAGCCTGACAGCGCAGCGGTACTCCAGTAAGGTCCAGTTTTATGACCCGAATCAGGACCAGTTCCGGTGAGCTGCTGATCGAGCTCCAGCGCTCAACTGGCGCTCCGCTGCATCAGCAGCTGGAGAGCGGGATTCGCGCGCGGATCCGGGACGGCCTGTTGCGGGCCGGTTCGGTGATGCCGTCGACTCGATCGTTCGCCGAGGATCTGGGGCTGTCCCGGGGTGTCGTGGTCGAGGCGTACCAGCAGCTCGTGGCCGAGGGATACCTGATCAGTCGCGGCGGTGGATACACCGAAGTCGCGGCGGTGGCTGCGATCTCGGCTGCTGGTGCGGGGTCGATGCCGGACGGCGAACCGCGGATCGACTTCCGCTACAGCCGGCCGGACGTATCGCAGTTTCCACGGGCGGCGTGGTTGCGATCGATGCGCCGCGTGCTCAACGAGACGCCGGACCGGACGCTTGCGTATCTGGACGGTCGGGGGACTGGCGAGCTGCGGACCGCGTTGGCCGACTACCTCAATCGCGTTCGCGGTACGGCGGCCCGGCCGGAGCACATGCTGGTCTGCCACGGGTTCGCGCAGGGATCGCGGTTGCTGCTGAAAGTCCTTGCAGCACAGGGATATCGATGCCTCGCGGTCGAGGATCCGTCGGACGACGACTTGCGGCGAACGGCCGCGGAAGCCGGGTTGACGGCGGTCGGCGTACCGGTTCTTGAGGGCGGGATCGATGTCGACGCGCTCGAGCGGTCGGGAGCGGACGTCGTACTGGTGACTTCGGCGCATCAGTTCCCGACGGGTGCGGTCATGTCTGCGGAGACGCGAGCGGCGTTGGTCGCGTGGGCCGCGCGGCGGGACGGGTTGGTGATCGAGGACGACTACGACGCGGAGTTTCGGTATGACCGCGAGCCGGTCGGGGCGATTCAGGGGCTGATGCCGGATCGGGTCGCGTACGCCGGGACGGCGAGCAAGACGTTGGCGCCGGGGCTGCGGTTGGGGTGGATGATTCTGCCGCCGCGGTTGGTCGAGCCGATGTCGCGGGCCAAGCTGATGGACGATCGTGGGTCGCCGGTGTTCGACCAGTTGGCGTTTGCGGATTTTGTCGCGCGGGGTGAGTTCGATCGGCATCTGCGGCGGATGCGGCCGCGGTACCGGAAGCTGCGGGACACGTTGATGGAGCGGCTCGCGGTGCGGGTGCCGGAGTTGGTGCCGACCGGGATCTCGGCCGGTCTGCATGTGCTGGTGATGCTGCCGGAGGGGCTGACCGAATCAGCGGTCCAGGCGGCGGCGCTGGAGCGTGGACTCGGGGTCTATGGGCTGGCGCCGTACTGGGTGAATCCGCCGGGGCCTGGCGGATTCGTCTTCGGGTACGGCGGGCTGACGGTCAGCTCGGTCATCGAGGGAGTCGATCTGCTCGCCGAGGCGGTTGCAGTCGCCCGCTCGGTGTGAATAAATATTCCACACATTGCAATTCGATCCCGGGAGTTCTACTCTCGATGAGGTGATCACCGCAGCTGGAATCGACCACCTGATGAACCGGGGCTGGCCTACCGCGCACAGCACCGAACTCGACGGCTGGCTGGTCCGACGAGCGGCCGGCGTCACCCTGCGCGCGAACTCCGTGCTCCCGGCCGGAGCGCCGTACGATCTCGGTAAGGCCTTGGATTACGTGGAAACGCTGTACCAGGCGCATGGGATCACGCCGTCGTTCCAGATCAGCCCGGCGGCGCAGCCGACCGACCTGGATGCCCGGCTCGCGGCCCGCGGGTATGTGGTGAAGAACCCGACATCGGTGCAGTGCGCGGCCGTCGCTGAGGTGTTGGCCGCGCTGCCGTCACCAACGGTCGAGGTGAATATTTCTCCGGTCGCCGACGATGCCTGGATGCAGTTCTGGTGGCAGAACGACGGCCGCGGTGGATCCGCTGAGCAGGCCGTCGCCCGACAGATCCTCCACCGCGGCGCGGCGCTGTATGCCCGAATCGTGGTCGACGGTCGCATTGCCGCCATCGGTCGCCTCGCCCTGGTCGACGACTGGTCCGGTCTCTACTGCATCGCCGTCGACCCGGCCTTCCGTCGTCAGGGCCTCGCCCAGGCCGTCATGCACGGGTTGTTGCAGGAGGCAACAACCCGCGGCATCGGTCAGGTCTTCCTCTCGGTGCTCGCGGACAACACCGCAGCCTTGGCCCTCTATGCACGCTTCGGCTTCAGCACCGTCTCCCGGTATCACTACCGGGTCAAAGGGTGATCTTCTGCAGGTGATCCACGGTCACGAACCTGGCGCCGGTCTTCTCGGCCGAGGCGCGGAGCGGAGCTAGGTCGGTCCACGGAACGCCCGGCTCAGTCAGCGGCTGGTCGAAATCGTCCCAGTGGGTGGCGATTGCAGTGGGGACCGGCTTGATGGTCTGCAGAAGGCGATCCGTGACGCCGGGTTCGCCGCCGGGGGCGATCAGGGCGACATCGACCTGCAGGTCGCGCAGGGCGATCGGGTCGAAGTTCGCCGTACTGAGGCTGAGGATGCGCAGGCCGCCGATCGTGATGACGTAGGCGAGCGTGCCGCCCTCGACCAGGTCCTCGATCACGCGCGGCCGAGCCGGTACGGCGTCCTGGTGGTAACCGGGGTAGGCGTACGTGTGCCGCTTGCCGCCGCACGAGTGCAGCGACGGGTAGACCTCGATCGTGAAGCCGTCGAACACCAGGTATTCGCCACCGCGGACCGGTGACAGCAGATCGGCTTGCGTGCGCATCGCCTTGAGTAGGTTGACGTGCGTCTGGGTGCCGAGCACGGTCGCCTGGGTGCGGGCGGCTACGTGAGGCACGTCGGTGATGTGGTCGTAGTGCCCGTGGTGGACCAGGATCGCGTCGGCCTTGCTGATGTGCTTGTCGACCACCGCCTTGTCGATGACGATCTTGATCTTCGGGTCGGCGCCTTTCGGGGTGAACGTGCCGGTGTGGAAGCGCGTCAACCACGGGTCGGTCAGGACGACATGCTCGCCGCAGCGAATCTCCCAGGCATGCGTGCCGAACCATTTGAGTTCCACGGGGGTCCGTGGCGGCTTGCTGACTGTTCGCGCCGCCGCAGGCGCACCGACCATTCCTGCCGCCCCAACCGCGGCCGCGCCGGCCAGCATCCCTCGTCGCGTCACCTTCACTGCGTTCTCCTCACGCCGATCCGTCGTGCCGTCGCGTGTCAGTCAAGGCGAGGCGCTTGGGATGTGTCGAATATGCTTTCAGGCATGAGGCAAGTGTCTGGAGATATCACCGCAGGTCAGCGGCATCATGCTGACTGAACGGCATCTGCAGATCTTTATCGCGCTCGCCGAAGAGCAACACTTCGGCGACGCCGCCCGCGTCGTCGGCATTACCCAGCCCCCGCTCTCTCAGGGTCTCCGCCGCCTCGAGGCTTTGGTCGGCGCCAAACTGTTCGAGCGAGGCTCCGGCGGCGTCGAGCTAACCCCAGCCGGTACGGCGCTCCTCCCGTTCGCCCGCCGCGCCTTGACCTCCATCGAGGAACTCCACCAGGCGGCTGTCGCCCGCGACCCTGAAGGCCCCGAAATCCGCCTTGGCCTCACCCCCGAGGTCCCGGTGAGCGCGGGCGCCGCCGTAGCCGCCGCCTGCTCCGCGGCGCTCCCCGGCAGCCGAGTCACGGTGGTCACCGCCCCAACCAGCTCCCTCGTCAGTCAGGTCTCCTCCGGCCGACTCACTCTCGCCGTCGTCCTGCACCCCACCGTCCTAGACGGCCTTGAGGCTGGCCCGGTCCAGCTGCTCCCCACCTGGGCGTTGGTACCGGCTGGACTGGCTTCAGACCCTGTGGCGGAACTGAAGTCGTTGCGGGGGTTGCCGGTGGCGGTTCGGTCTCGGGCGGAGGCGCCGGCGGCTCGGGATCTCTTCCTCGACACGTTGGCGATGCATCGGCCCGACGGTGGGACGGTCGTAGTGACGGACGAGCGGGCCGGGCTGGCGATGGCGGCTGCTGGCCAAGCGATCGTCATGACCGCAGACTCCTCGTTGGCCGCTCCCGGAGTCGACCGTCACCTACTGGCGGGCGATCCGCTGCCCACGCGGTTGCGCCTGGTGTGGTCGCAGGACCGGACCCCGTTTCCGGTTGACGTTGTTGCCCGGTTGACCGAAGCGTTGGTGACACCGTGAACGCCCGGATCCGTGCGGTCTTCGACGACGCCGGCGTCCGCGGCTGGCTGCACGCGGTCGCCCTCGACGACGCTGCATCGACAGTCTCCCTCGACGCGGATGCCGTCGTACCGATGGCTTCGGTTTACAAGCTTCCACTCCTGGCTGGCTTCTGCCGTCTTGTCGACGACGGCGAGCTCGACCCGCGCGCCCAGCTAACGCTCGAACCAGCAACCCGCACCCCAGGCCCGACCGGGCTCTCGCTCCTCGCCGACCCCGTGACGATGTCGCTCCGCGATCTCGCGGTCATGATGATGACCGTCTCCGACAACGCCGCCGCGGATGCGCTCCTCACCGTCGTCGGGCTGGAACGCCTCGCCGAGCTGCTGGAATCCTTTGGCCTGCAACAAACCTGGGTACGGCGGGGGACCGCGGCCAACCTGCTCGACCTGCAACGCCGTACCGGACTCGACGACCCCGACGCGGCCCTCGCCGTACTGGCTGACAACAACCGAGCCACCCCGACCGGCGTCTACGAAGCAGCGAACGCCTCCGCGAGCACACCCCGCGACATGACGTTGCTGCTCAGACGACTCTGGGCAGGTGAGCTGCTCTCCGCCGCCCAGACCGATTTCGCCAAAGCCACCATGCAACGGCAAATTTTCCAGCACCGCCTAGGCTCCGGCTTCCCCCACGATGCCATCCGCGTCGCTGGCAAGACCGGCACCTTCGGCGCGCTCCGGCACGAGGTCGGCGTCGTCACCCTCCCCGCCGGCGACGCCTACGCGGTCGCGATCTTCACCCGGACGGCGCGCGTCGACTCCCGCCAGCCGCGCGCCGACGCCGCAATCGGCCTCGCCGCGCAACTGGCGGTCAACGAGCTCAGATAACGGCGTACGCCTCGATCTCGATCAGTGCTTCCGGCCGGAACAACGCAACCACCTGTACGGCGGTGCTAGCTGGCGGACGCGTGGTGTCGACGTACTCATCCCGGACCGTGCGCAGCGCCGGGAGACCAGCCATGTCGGTCAGGTAGTAGTTCAGCTTCACGACGTTGTCCCACGTCGCACCGGCCGCCTTCAGCGCCGCATCCAGATTGGCGAACACCTGCCGCGTCTGCGCTTCGGCGTCACCTTCGCCGACAAACTTGCCGTCGGCATCGAGGGCGACCTGACCGGCGATCGCAACCCACTGCCCAGGCCCGGTCACCACATGGCTATAACCGTTGCCCGGAGCAACACCTTTGGGCTGCGGGTATGCGAACTTGTTCATCGACCCTCCAAGGGAAGACGGTAGGAGCGCTGCTGGCCGTACGACGTGAAACCGACGCGCTTGAGGATTGGGGAGCTGGTGGAAATCCTGCCCTGGGTGAGGGCCATCGTGGCGCCGTGCTCGGCGGCGTACTGGAGACGTTTGGCAGTCAGGGCGCGGTAGATGCCGTGGCCGCGGAACTCGTCCAGGACGGCGCCGCCCCAGATCCGCGCCACGCTGTCGACCAGGTCGAGGCCGGAGATTCCGGCCGGGACGCCGTCCACATAGCCGACTAGGATCCCACCGGCGCCCGCCTCGGACTGCTTACGGTAGGCCGCCAGGCGTGAGGCGAGATCCTCATCGGAAGCCCTCGGACCGCCGAAGACCGTGGACGCGATGATGTTGGCGTCGCGGACGTCCTCCAGCTCGGCCACCCACCGCGCCTCGAGTTCGCTGGCTTCGAGCTCAGCAGGCAGCGCCAGCGCGAGCACGTCGGCGGTGTCGTAGCACTCGGCACCCCGCTTGAGCAGCGCCTCAGCGAGGCCCTCAGGTGAGCCAAGCTTCTCGTAGACCTGAAGCTCAGACAGCCCGTACGCCGACGCCCGCTGGACGATGTTGTTGAGAACAGCGTCCGCCGAGCGCGCCGACCGGATCCACTGCACCTGCAGCGGATCCGGGAACCGGTCCGGAAGCCGAACCAGGCGGTACTCGTCGGTCTCCACGACCTCCGAGCCTTCCGGCGCCGGACCCATCCACTTGTCGTTGGCTGCAATCACTGTCGCCAGGTCCATGGCTTTGGAGATTACCCCGAAGTCGGCAGTCCGGTTGTGGGCGAGGAAGCGAGCGCCGAATGCCACCGACGCGGCACCCGCCCGGCCAGTCGGGCGTTGCGGCCCGCGCTCACGGCATCCCGCATCGCGGCCGCCATCAGGGCCGGTTTCTCCGCCCGGGTGACCGGAGTCGCCAGCATGACCGCCGCGCAGCCGAGCTCCATCGCGAGCGCCGCGT
Source organism: Kribbella antibiotica (assembly GCF_004349055.1). Taxonomy (GTDB): domain Bacteria; phylum Actinomycetota; class Actinomycetes; order Propionibacteriales; family Kribbellaceae; genus Kribbella; species Kribbella antibiotica. Next base: position 2,980 of record NZ_SMKX01000011.1, on the reverse strand, counting down.
CACTCGCCGTACCGATGCCTGCATCGACGATCACCGGGACGTTCGCGGCCTCGGCGATCAGCGCGATGTTGTGCGGGTTGCGGATGCCGAGCGCGGAGCCGATCGGCGCCGCCAACGGCATCACGGCCGCGCAACCGGCCTGCTCGAGGCGGCGGGCCAGGATCGGGTCGTCGTTCGTGTAGGGGAGGACGATAAAGCCGTCGGCGACCAGCGTCTCCACGGCGTCCAGCAATTCGAACGGATCAGGCAGCAGCAGATGGTCATCGGCGACAACCTCGACCTTGATCAGGTTGGTCCCCAGCGCCTCGCGGGCCAGCCGCGCGGTCAGCACAGCCTCAGCCGCGGTGTGACAGCCGGCCGTGTTCGGCAGGATCTCGATGCCGTGCTTCTTCAGTACGTCGAGCACCGAGCCCTCGTGGCCCGTGCCCAGCCGACGCATCGCGACCGTCGTCAATTGGGTGCCGGAGGCAATCAATGCCTCTTCCATCACTTCCAGGTTGGCCGATCCGCCGGTGCCCATGATGAGGCGCGACGAATACGTCCGGCCGCCGAGCTCGAAGGGGTCGTCCATCTCAGCCTCCCTGAACCGCGCCGACGATCTCGACCCGGTCACCCGCAGCCAAAATCGTGACTGCCCACTCGTCGCGGGTCAGCACACTCTGGTTCACCGCAACCGCGATCCCGGTCTGCCGATCCGACACCACCTTGACCAGCTCCGCGACCGACATCCCCGGTCCGCTGCTGGTCGCCGTACCGTTCACCCACACCGCGTGCTCGGCCGGTGACTCGTCGTACTGCGTCATGCGTCCTCCCTCCGTCGGCATTACCCGATTCAGGTTCAGCGGTCGGCGACGCCCACTCTGTCGCCCTCTCAGCCCACTCAGGTGCGAGCTCCCGCGGTTGGTTTCGACTTTAGTTCCCCGTCAGCAATTGGGCCAACTCTGTAGTGCGGTAGAGGACTTGCTTGCCGGCCCGCTGCGGCTCGACCAGACCGGTACGGCGGAGCAGCTGGAGGTGCTGGCTGACCGCCGACGGCGTGACCTGGAGCTCGGCCGCGATGTCGGTGGTGGTCCGCGGGTGGGTGAGAAGTCGCAGGACGCGGGCGCGCGCCGTACCGATGAGTTGGGCGAGGTCTTGCGGCGTGGGCGGGGCGACGACCGTCCACAGGTTGGCTTGGCCGCGGGGCGGATAGCCGAGGAACGGGTCGGCGCCGGGGTCGTACGGGATGACCGCATGTGGTCCGAAGAGGGTCGGTTGGAGGACCAGGCCGCGGCCGTTGATTCTCTCTGAACGGCTTATCTCGCTGACCTTCTCGACCTTCAAGACCCCTTGGCTATAAGAGATTGCGGGGCCCAGCTCGTTGAGCATCGCGCCGGTTCCCTGCTGGGTGAGGATGTGGCCGCGGTAGGTGATGTCGGCGGTGAGGATCGTCCGCATCCGATTCCAGTACGGCGCCATCACCGTCTGCCAGTAGTCGCCAAGCGCCTCGACCACCCGCCCTGGCGTCAGCGTCGTCGACTCGCCGTTCACAGCTTCGAGCTGTCGTTCGAACGTCTCCTGATCGACGCGCCCAATGATCTCCAGCTCATCCGCGAACTGCGTCAATGGGGACATCGGCCGCGGCGTCAGAAAGTCCGGACTCCCCATCGTGGCATTCACCAGCTGGCCAAGCACCTCCCAGTCCGGTCCTTCCAGCAACGACTGCACCGCCCGCACCCACGGGAGCTGCAGCGGGAAGCGGCCCGGGTCGCGGAGCGCACGCAGCGACAGAACAGTTTCCGCCGCAGGCGACAGCGCGAACCGAACCTCCTCCAAGTCCTTGGACGTCAGCTCGTAGGTCAGCACATGGTCAATCCTCGCAGCCGACTCCATCGTGATCGGCGTCCAGGCGGTAGATGTCGGATCCCGTGACGGTCACCGGACCGGCGACGTACTCGGGCCCGTTCCCGCTGCCGCCGGAGCAGTCGACGTCACTCGCGATGGGCACGCAGCCGCTGTAGTTGGGATCGCATCCGGAGCTCTCCGCCTTCTCGACCTTCGTGCCAACCGCGGTCACCTGTGAGCGCGGTTGCTTCGCGACCTCTTGGCGGATCAGCTTCTTCGCGGTCTGCTTGCCGTCGACGTACGTGACCTCGTACGTGAGCTTCCGCGAACCGTTGGCTCCCGGCGTCCGGATCTCCTTGTCGCCCTTCGGCAGATCGCCGTCCGTGACCGTCTTCTTCTTGAACGGGATCACGCTGTATCCGACGACCGACTTCGTCGTGGTGACCGGCTTTGGCTGCGGCGTCGACGTCGTCTCCGGTACGGCGGATGTCGGCGTACCGGTTGTTGGCGCGGCCGGCACCGTCACCGTCTTCGTGATCACCCGCCCAGCGGCGACGGCAGCCGGTTCGGTGTAGTCCGCCGTACCGCACCCGACTCCGAAGCCGAGCACAGCAACAGCAATGAACGCAGCACGCAAGCACAGCACAGTTCCCCCCAAACCTGCCGTCGGTTCCCCCCGCGGCAGGATTGTCAGCGCCTGGACAACCCAAGGCGAGGTCCCTGCATATCACTCTGAGTGACCCCGGGACCAGAGCTCAGCGCCGTTTAAACGACTCCCGCCAACGCCGCGAACACGACCCCGGCGCCCAGCCCGAGAGTCCCCAGCAGGATCAACGGCCCAGCACTGATCCGCGGCTCCGGCACCTGCCGCCCGAACACCCCGAACAACCGCTCCTCCGCCGGCCGAACCTCCCGCAACAACACCGCCGAAGGATGCGACCGCGCACTGAAACTCTCCAGCGACTCAACCGCCGCCCGCGCAGCCTCCACCGCAGCCCGAACCACCGCCACGATCACCCCACCGGCCGCAACCGTCAGCACCCCGATCAGCGCCGCCGTAGTCTGCGCCATCCCCACCTCGGCCGCCTCCGGCGCCAACGCCGTCCGCAACGCCTGGAACGACCACAACCCGAAGAACCCCAGCACCCCCGCCGCG
>NZ_SMKX01000119.1 GCF_004349055.1 Kribbella antibiotica | reverse complement strand
GTGCCTGGACCGACTCGTACTTGTCCGGCAGGAGGCTGGTCTGGTCCTTGCTGGTCACATCGCCGAGTGTCGGCGCGAAGGCGAGCACGGCGACAGCCGCGACCACCCACGCAGCGATCACCTTCCACGGGTTGTGGACGACGAACCGTCCGAGTCTGGTGAACATCCTCGTACCCCTCACATGATCTCTACCTGCCGGTCGGTAGGTAGGCTACCTGCCGCACGGTAGGTGGGTAAAGATGAGAGGGTGGAAACGTGCAGCACGCGACGAATCCCCGGGACACCAAGGCGGAGATCCACCACGCCGCGCTCGACCTGTTCTCCGCGCAGGGGTACGAGAAGACGAGCCTGCGCGAGATTGCCGAGCAGGTCGGCATCACCAAGGCGTCGCTCTACTACCACTACAAGTCCAAGCAGGAGCTGCTGCGCGCGATCATCGGGACGTTCGTCGACGACATCCGCGAGGTGATGGCGCGCGCCGACGGGCTCGACTGGTCACCGGCCGCAGCGCGGGAGCTGCTCAGTTCCTACCTGGATGTGCTGATCAGGAACCGGGCGAGCGGGCCGGCGCTGACCCGCGACATCGGCGCGGTCCTGGCCTCCATCGACGAAGACATCGAGGCCATCGTCACCACCAGCCGCCAGTTCCAGGTCTGGCTCGCCGGGCCCGATCCGACCTCGGTCGACCGCATTCGCGCCGCCGCCGCGATCGAGGCCCTCGGAGCCTCCATCTCCGCCGAACTCCCCATCGGCGAGATCTCCGACGCCGAACTCCACGCCACGCTGCTGGACGCCGCAATCACCCTGCTCCCATCCAAGCCCGACTAGCCGAGCGGCCGGTGCTCGATCGGCAGCTCCGCATTGTCGCCGCTCTCCCAAGTCAGTACGGCGTCGCCGCCCTTCTGTCTGTGGCGAGGCTACTTCCCCAACTCCGGCCCTTTCTCCGGCTGGTTTCCCGTCCCCCGCGACTGCGGCGCCTGCCCCTTGGCCTGGACCGCTCCTGCCGCAGGCGCCTGCCCGGAGTTGATGAGTGCCGCCATCAACATCGCCTGGTTGTCCTTGTCCATGGAGCCGACCAACGAGTTCAAAGCCGCCTGCCGATCAACCGCCGACGCAGCCGTCGCATACGCATGAACCTGAGAAGCCATGCCGGTGATCGCTGTGGGGGAGAGCTGCGCGCCGCCGGGGGCGGGTGCCGACTGGGCGTTCAGGTCGGGCGCGCTGAACTCCTTCATTGCGTGATAGCCGGCGGCTGCGCGGCCAGTCGTATTGCTGACCTTCTCCTGGAACCAGCGGGAGACGCGGCCTGCTGCCGCGGCGATGCCTTGGCCGGCGCGCACACCCGCGCGGCCAGTGGCCTGAGCCGCCGACACCGTGGCGTCGCGAGTGGTCGCCGCGCCGGTGCTGATTGCCTCCCGGGTTGCGGCAGCGCCGGAAGTGACGGCGTCGCGCGTTGCGGTGGCGCTGGAGACGACTGCGTCGCGAGTGGTGGTTGCGCCGGTGCTGATAGCGCGGCCGGCGCTGTCGAGACCGTCGCTGACCCGCGTGGCAGCCACCGCGGCGGTGACACCTGCGCGGTCGGCCAGGTCTGCCCCAGTCCGGGTTGCCCAGGCGGCGGCGTCGCGGCCGTACTGCTGGGTCTGCGAGACGAGCGACTGTGCGCCCTCGCTGAGACTCCGGCCGGCCTGGCGCGTGAATTCGATCGAACGGTTGACGGCGTTGTAGATCGGGGCGAGTGCCCGCTGCGTCTGCATCGACCGGCGCAGTGCTACCTGATCCGCCTGGTCCAGACTCGAGAGCCAGCGAACGGCCGCGTCCATATCTCCCTGCTGCCAGTGACCCTGCGGTCCTTGGTGTGGCGTGCTCATGGTCGACCTCCTAGTCGATGTAGACCGCGTAGCCGACATTCACCGTGCGCGTCAGCGGGTTCTGGGCCGGCTGGTCGCTGAACAGGTGGATCTGTGCGCCGGAGCGCAGCCAAACGGCGACGTGCCGCCGAGGCCCGAACCCGTTGGGGGTCCACCTCTTGAGGAAGCGCGGATCGGTGTAGTCACCGAGGTGGTCGGGCTCGCCCCAGTGCTTGCGCGCCAGTGCGAGGTGGTCCGGCCAGGCTGCGTCGATACCAGTTGCGGCTTCGGCCATGTCCTCCGGCTTGACCTCGTACCCGACCCAGCCGCTGTTGCGAGTGTCGGCGAACACCAGGCCGTCGTACGCGACGAGCGTGCTGCCGCGCTTGGTGGTGAACGCCCACGAGCACATCGTGGCGTCGATCTCCTCGCCCTGACCGAGCGGTACCGGTTGCCAGCCGGTGGCGTCGGTGACTCGTTGGACGAGCGCTCGGACGTGGGCGGGGCCGGCGGCATCGGTGTCGGGGCCGCCTACGGAGCTCCAGTCGGTGATCTCGGCCAGGTCGGCCATGGCCAGGTCGTCGTCGTCGAGCGGCCGGTCCGCTGTCTTCATCGGCTCGTTCTCCCGTTGGGGTCGTTCTTCTGATGGGTGGTCTGGCCTGTACTGCGGTCTGCCTTGTTCGGGTCGGCCTGTGCAGTCTTAGCGGCTAGCTCCGGCGTACTCGGCCGGACGCCGGCCGTGCCGTCGAACGCAGCAGCCGCAGCCCGGGTGGCCTCAGCCTTCCGAGCCGCCTCATTCGGCTGCTCACCTGCGGCCTGGAACGCCGGCTGCTCGACAGCAGGTCGTCCCGGCTGCCCAGGCTGGGTCGTCGGCTGCTCACCCGCCGCCTGGAATACCGGCTGCGCCGTCCCCCGAGGCTGAGCCGATTCGCCTTGTACGGCGGGCTGTTGCGGCGACTGCGGTTCGCCCGGCTGCTGCGCCTCGGGCTGCGCGGGCTGCTGTGTCGGCTGCTCGCCGGTGGCGGACTCAGCCCACTGCTGCGCCTCTGCCCGATCGGTCGGCACAACCTCGTGCTGCCCAACGTGTTGCTCAGCCGCGGGTGACTGAGCCGCAGGCTGCTCGACCGCAGGCTGCTCAGCGGTGGGGGACTGCGTCTCGGCCGATGGGGCTTCGGGCTGTTGCACCTCAGGCGACTGCACCTCAGGCTGTTGCTGCTGGTTCCCGGCAGCTTCCAGCGTGGCGAGTTGTTGTTCCAGGCCAGTGATCCGCTCGCGTAGCTGCCCGATCTCGCTGCGGATGGCTTCCATGCGCTGCGCCTGCTGATAAGCCTGCAGCTGCTCGGCGCTTTGCTGCGGGGCGAAGGACTCCTGCTGAGGACCCAACTGTTCGGCCGATAGGCCGGGACCGGTCTGGAACTCGCCAGGCGACTGCAGCGCCTGGGTCAGGTTCTGTTGGGCGAGGTAACCCAGGTCGCCACGTGTCATCGTGGAGTGCCCAACCTGGGCGCGCACGACGGGGTCCATCGTCTTGGCGTCCTTGGCCGCTTGCGCGTAGGCAGCCTTCAGCATCTTGGTGCCGCGACGCATGTCGCTCCACCGCGACACCGCGTTAGACAGCATGCCAACCAGCGAAGTCGACTGATTCCGCGGACCAGTGCCGCGATCCTGCGCAGCCCGACCCAGTGCGCCGAGCTCAGCGCGGGCGTTTCCGCTGTGCACCCCACTGACGCTGCGCTGAGCCATCGCGCTGAGGTCGCCGACGGACAGGTTGGCGCGGCCGATGCCTTCGCGGAGCGCCGGATCCATGTTCTTGACGTCCTTGCGCGCCATGGCGAACGCGGCCTTGAGGTCCTTCGTGCCTTGGCGTCCGGCCTTGCGGTACTCGCGGTTGAGACGACGGAGCTGCGGCCTGGTGAACTCGGGCGGGTTCTCGCTCATCAGCTCTCCTAGTCGAGGTACATGGCGTAGCTGACGCCAACTGCGGTGGTCAACGGGTCCTTGGACGGACGGATGCTGTAGAGCCGCAGCTCAGCGCCAGGCCGCATCCACACCGCCAGATGACGGTGGTCCGCGCCGGCACCCGGCGCCCACTCGTCGTCGAAGTCCGGGTTGCTGTCGTCACCGACGTAGTCCGGCTGACCGAAGTGCCGCGTCACCAGCGCCAGATGGTCCGGCCAGTGCGCATCCAGACCGGCCTCGGCGGCCCCGATGTCGTCCGGTCCGATCTCGAACGCGGACCAGCCACTGTCCGGGCAGTCGGCGAACACCAGGCCGTCGAACACGATGAGCGTCGTACGGCGTGGTGTCACGAAGCCCCAGGAGACCATCTCGTCGGCGATCGTCTCGCCCGCTTGGAGCGGCCAGGGCTGCCAGGCGGTCTGCCCCATCACGCGGTGGACCAGCGCCCGCACGACCTCCGGACCGGACTCGTCGCCGTCGGGACCCGCGATCACGGTCCAGTCCTGGATCTCGGCGAGATCGGCCAGCGCCAGGTCGTCCTGGTCCAATGGCCTGTCCTGCGTCCTCATCGCGTACCCGTCTCTCTGTATCCGTCAACTACTGCCAGCAACCGTAGGCGGCCGCGTGGGTCACTCACCAGGGGGTTCGACGGATCTGTGGATAACTTGGATCCCGGGTTTCCGGGGCGATGTCTCACGACCGAGCCGAGGTTCGGAGTACGGCAGACCAGGCCGTACGCTGGTCCGGTGAACTCCGAACACCACTACGGCTTCGAGACGCTCGCCATCCACGCCGGGAATGAGCCTGACCCGACCACTGGCGCAGTCGTCCCGCCGATCTACGCGACCAGCACCTACAAGCAGGACGGCGTCGGCGGTCTGCGCAACGGGTACGAGTACTCCCGTTCCGCGAACCCGACCCGCACCGCGCTGGAGGAGTGTCTGGCGGCAGTCGAGGCGGGCACCCGCGGTTTCGCGTTCGCGAGCGGCCTGGCCGCCGAGGACACGCTGATCCGGTCGCTGTGTGTGCCCGGCGACCACGTGGTGTTCCCCGACGACGCGTACGGCGGCACCTTCCGGCTGTTCTCGAAGGTGCTGGGCGCGTGGGGTGTCGAGATGACGCCGGCCGCGGTCACCAACCCGGAGGCGATCCGCGCTGCGATCCGCCCGGGCAAGACCAAGGTGGTCTGGCTGGAGACTCCGACCAACCCGCTGCTGAACGTCGCCGACATCGCCATCGTCGCCCAGATCGCGCATGACGCGGGCGCACTGCTGGTCGTCGACAACACGTTCGCCTCGCCGTACCTGCAGCAGCCGCTGGAGCTGGGCGCGGATGTCGTCGTGCACTCGACCACGAAGTACATGGGTGGGCACTCCGACGTCGTCGGTGGCGCACTGATCGTCCGCGACGCCGAGCTGGCCGAGAAGATCGGTTTCCACCAGAACGCGATCGGTGCAGTCGCCGGGCCGTTCGACTCATTCCTGGTACTGCGCGGGATCAAGACCCTCGGCGTACGGATGGATCGGCACAGCGACAACGCCGAGAAGGTCGTCGAGTTCCTGCAGCGGCACAAGTCCGTCAGCAAGGTCCTCTACCCGGGCGTCGAGGGCCACCCCGGCCACGAGACCGCTGCCAAGCAGATGAAGCGGTACGGCGGCATCGTGTCGTTCCGCGTCACCGGTGGCGAGGCGCAGGCGCTCGACATCTGCAACAAGGCCGAGGTCTTCACGCTGGGCGAGTCGCTCGGTGGTGTCGAGTCGCTGATCGAGCACCCGGGCAAGATGACGCACGCCTCGGTCGCCGGTACGCCGCTCGAGGTTCCGTCCGACCTGATTCGGCTGAGTGTCGGGATCGAGACCGTCGAGGACCTCCTCGAGGACCTCGAACGCGCGATGTCGTGATTTTTCAGTAGCTCGTCATGAAGGCCGGTGCGCTTGGCGTACCGGCCTTCTGCTGTTCGTTAGTCTCACTGCATGAGCGAGGACGGCAAGGCCAAGGACGAGAGTCCCGTCGCTGACAACGAGGTGGTCGACGAGACCGCCGACACGGTTCCGGCCGATCACGTGGTCGCGGCCTCGAGCCGCGGGCCGATCGACACCGGGGTCACGCCGGGAATGCAGATCGCGAGCGCCTGGTCCTGGCGGTTCCTGGTGATCGTCGCCGCCGTGGCCGTGATCGGGTTCGTGATGCAGTATCTGTCCGAGGTCGTCGTACCGGTGACTGTTGGCATCCTGCTGACCGCCTTGCTGATACCGATCACCAACGGCCTGCAGAAGCTACGCCTCCCGCGCGGGGCGGCGGCCGGCATCACGGTGGTCACGACGATCGTGCTGGTCGCCGGTCTGCTGACCCTGGTCGGAACGCAGATCGCCGGGCAGTTCCAGAGTCTGTCGACGCAGGTCGGCGAAGGCGTGCAGAAGCTGCGCGAGCTCGCCCGGCTGAACTTCGGCCTGACCGACAAAGACATCACCGGTGCCTTCAAGCAACTCCAGGACACGATCACCTCGGGCGGCGCGCTCGGTCAGCGCGCAGCCGAGGTCGGCTCGACCGCCACGCACGTGGTCGCCGGCCTGTTCATCTCGCTGTTCTGCCTGTTCTTCTTCCTCTACCAGGGCGACAAGATCTGGGCCTGGCTGGTCCGGCTCTTCCCGCGCCGGGCCCGGGACAAGGCCGACTCGTCCGGCCGCAAGGCCTGGGTCTCGCTGACCGCCTTCGTCCGCGCCACGATCATCGTCGCCGCGGTCGACGCTGTCGGCATCTCGGTCGGCGCAGCCATCCTCGGCCTCCCGCTGGTCGGCGCGATCGGCATCCTGGTCTTCGTCGGCTCCTTCATCCCCGTCATCGGTGCCCTCATCAGCGGCATCGTCGCGGTCCTCGTCGCCCTCGTTGCCAAGGGCCCGGTCGTCGCCATCATCATGCTGGCGGTCGTGATCGGCGTACAGCAGCTCGAGTCGCATGTCCTGCAGCCCTTCCTGCTCGGCCGCGCCGTCAGCGTCCACCCGTTGGCAGTCATCCTCGCCATCGCCACCGGCGTAGTGATCGCGGGCATCGTCGGCGCCCTGATCGCCGTACCGACTGCAGCAGTCCTCAACGCCGTCATCAACCACCTCGCCGGCAACGACCAGGAACCCGAACCACGCCGCCCCTTACCCAGACGAAAACCCCGTCAGGTCGAGGCCCCGGTAGCGGACGCCGAGGCCTAACCGCAGCAGCGCCCCATTTGATGGGCTGACCCATTCCGTTGTGGGTGAGCCCACTGCATGCGGTTGGCCCACCCACAACCCGGTGGGCTGACCCATCAAACGGGAGCCGGTACGGCGGCGTGCGGGCGACCGGCACGTCGTACCGGGCCTTGAGCGCCGAACGTGCGACGACCGGCCGCCTCCGCAGGGGAGGGGCCGGTCGTCGAGGGTAGTGCGGGTCAGTGCATCGAGGCCGCGGCCTGGGCTTCCAGCTCGATGTCCTCGTCGGACTTCGGGCCTTCTGTGCGGCCGGCCAGGCGCTGTTCCGGGGTGATGATCGCCAGGACGAGGGCGATCGCGAGGAACGGCAGGGAGACGAGGAAGACGTCGCCCATGGCGTCGACCAGGCCGTGCAGGGCCCAGCCCTTCATCGGCTCCTGCAGGGCGTGCAGCATCGGGACGCTGTTGGCCGCTTGGCTCAGCTTCTCGATCATGCCGGGGGCCGCGTTCGGGACCAGGGTGGTCAGGTGGTCGGTGAGGCGGCTGGTCAGCACGGTGCCGAAGACCGCCGTACCGATGGCGCCACCCATCGAGCGGAAGAAGGTCATCGTCGAGGTCGCGGTCCCCATGTGCTGGCGGGGAACGCTGTTCTGTGCGGCGGTGACGGTGATCTGCATCGACAGACCCAGGCCGGCGCCCATGATGAACATGTAGATGGCCAGGTGCCAGTACGGCGTGGTCATGCTCAGCGTGGACAGCAGCAGCATCGCGCCGGCGACGAGGATGGCCGAGAAGATCGGGTAGATCTTGTAGCGGCCACTCTTGCTCATCAGCTGGCCACTGGAGATCGATGCGGAGAAGATTCCGACGATCATCGGTAGCAGTGCCAGGCCCGAGCGGGTCGGGGACATGTCCTTGACTGCCTGCAGGTAGAGCGGCAGGAAGATCAGGGCCCCGAACATCGCGACACCCAGCAGGAACGCGAAGCCGGCGTACCCGGAGAAGATGCGGCCCTTGAAGAGGTCCATCGGGATGATCGGCTCGGCGACCCGGAGCTCGACGAAGACGAAGGCGACGGCGAGGACGACGGAGGAGACCAGCAGCGCGATCGTGGTGGCGGTGCCCCAGCCGTTGGTCGGGCCGCTCCAGGAGATGGCCAGCAGCAGCGTGGTGACGGCTGCGGTGACGACGGCGGCGCCGATGTAGTCGATCTTGTGCGAGCGCTTGACGTGCGGGAGCTTCAGTACGGCGGCGACGACGCCCAGGGCGACCAGGCCGATCGGCAGGTTGATCCAGAAGATCCAGCGCCAGCCGGGACCGTCGGTGAGCAGGCCGCCGAGCAGCGGGCCGGCGACGGACGACAGACCGAAGACGGCACCGAAGTACCCCATGTACTTGCCACGCTCACGCGGCGGGATCACGTCGCCGATGGTGGCGAACGCGAGCGACATCAGACCGCCGGCACCCAGACCCTGGACGGCCCGGAAGCCGATCAGCATCTCGATGTTCTGCGACAGCGCGGCCAGCACGGAGCCGGCCAGGAAGGTGACGATCGCCGCGATGAACAGCGGGCGGCGGCCGTAGAGGTCGGAGATCTTGCCCCACAGCGGGGTGGAGGCGGTCGAGGTCAGCAGGTACGCCGTGACCACCCAGGACAGTTTGTCCAGGCTGTTGAACTCACTGACGATCTGCGGCAGCGCGGTCCCGACGATGCTCTGGTCGAGTGCGGCCAGGAACATGCCGGCCATCAGGCCGCCGAGGACGACGAGGATCTGCTTGTGGGACAGGTACTGCGGGGCGTTGTCACCCGGTCCTGAAACGGGTGCGGCGCCGCCTGCAGTGGCGGGCTCGGTGGTGCTCATGTGGTGCTCTCCAGGTTCTTCTCGGTGTTCTCGCGGGCGGCGTCGTCCTCGACGTCGGGCGCGGAGTCTTCGGTACGGCGGGCGGCTTGCATGGCGGCCCAGCCTTTGTCGGCCCACGCGGTGTTCGGCGGGGCTTCGGTGCGGGCGGTGACGGCGTCGGCGAACCGCGTCATCAGGTGCCCGAAGGTCTCGATGTCCTGCTCCGACCAGCCTTCGAGTGCGGTGCTGAGCAGCTCCATCCGGCGGCGGGCGTTCTCTTCCCACTGCGCGATGCCCTGCTCGGTCAGCTCGACGCGGAAGGCGCGGCCGTCGCTGGGGTCGGGGGAGCGGCGGACCAGGCCGAGCTGCTCCAGCGCGCGGACGTGCCGGCTCGTGGTCGACGCGTCCAGCTCCATCCGGGCGGCCAGCTCGGACAGCCGCAGTGCGCCGCTGCAGCGCAGCGCGAACAGCGCGATGTGGGCGCTGTGGTCGATCGTGTCGCCGGGCTGCTTGGCCTTCAGCCGGCGGCCGATCCGGGTGAACGCGTGCATGACGCCCTCGATCGGGGTCTGGGGTGCGTACGCGTCGTTTACTTGCATGCTGCAAGCATATACATAGTTGTGTTACGCACGCAAATAGTTTCCGTTACCAACGAGTGAGCCGCCACTCATTTGCTCTCAGTGCCTCCAAAGTCACTTTGGGTGATTGGGGTGGAGTTAGTACTACCTGAAGGGGCGGCCCAGGCCCCTCGCGGCTACCGTCCGTGGCCGTCACGCTTGCGGGGTGACGACGACTGCAGTGCAGGAGAAGACGCTGACAAGACGCCGATTGGTTGAGTTCGGCGTCATCTGCATGGTGCTGACCTGGGTTCCGTACCTGTTCCTAGGCGTGCTGAAGGTGGATCTCGACGAGCCGGTGGGGCGGATCGTCTTCGGTCTGGCGGCCTCCGGACCGTCACTGGCCGCGCTGGTGATGTTCCTGTGGCACCGGGAGCGACGGCGGGTCGTCCGGTGGTCGCTGAGCTGGCCGATCGCAGCCGTCGTACTGGGTGCTGCCGCACCGCTGATCGCGACCGCCCTGATCGGCAACCTGGGCGAGCTGCCCGGCCACGCGAGCTCGGTGATCGCGGGAGCCGGCGGGATCCTTGGGGCCGCGGCCTACACGCTGCTGGCCGGTCCGATCGCGGAGGAGTTCGGTTGGCGTGTCTACGTACAGCCCCGGTTGCGCCAGTACTACGGCCTGGCCGCGACGACTGCGATCCTCGGTACGGCGTGGTGGCTGTGGCACGTGCCGCTGTTCTTCCTGCCGGGCACTGGCCAGTACGACGACGGGCTGTTCACCCAGCAGGGACTGATCTTCTTCCTGGAGATCTTCCCGCTGACCTTCCTCATGCTGTTCGTGACTGAGCGTCTGCGTGGCGGCGTACCCGCCGCGATCCTGCTGCACGCAGCGTGGAACCTGACGACGGAACTGGTGCCGCCGCTCGGTAACGGCGTCTGGTTGGAGCTGCTCGCGGTGACCGCCGTGGCGGGTGCTGCTGGTTGGTACTGGCGGCGTACCTTGCCTGCATGACTCAGGTGGCAGTGGTGACCGGTGGCGGGTCGGGGCTCGGACGAGAGATGGCGCTGGCGCTGGCTGCGGCCGGGTACGACGTCATCGTCACCGGGCGGACCGAATCGAAGCTCCAGGAGACTGTGTCGCTCGGTGCGGTCAAGGGGTACGCCGTACTCGACGTGAACGACGGAACCGCCGTACGGGCGTTCTTCGGGGACCTGCCGCGGATCGACGTACTGGTGAACAACGCCGGGACTGGTGCGCCGGCGGCCGCCGTACCGGATGTGTCGGAGGCGGACTGGCGGCGGGTGATCGATACGAACCTGACCGGGTCGTTCCTGTGTGCGCAGGCTGCGTTCGCACGGATGCTGGCGCAGGACCCGAAGGGTGGGCGGATCATCAACAACGGCTCGATCTCCGCGCACGTGCCGCGGCCGCAGAGCATCGCGTACACCGCCAGCAAGCACGCGATCACCGGGCTGACCAAGCAACTGGAGCTGGATGGCCGGCCGCATGGGATCACTGCTTGTCAGATCGACATCGGGAACGCAGCGACCGCGATGACCGAGCGGATGGAGCAGGGCGCGCTCCAGCCGGACGGGTCGATCGCGGTCGAGCCGACGTTCGATCCGAAGATCGTCGCGGACTTTGTGGTGCAGGTGTCGAAGCTGCCGACCTCGGTCGCCGTACCGCATCTGATGGTGATGGCGGCGGGGATGCCGTATGCGGGTCGTGGCTAAAGCTTGAGGTCGACGTCGGTCAGCGGATACCACTGACCGGACGGGTGCTGGTCGAGCATCGGGTCCTTCCAGCGCAGTCTGACGCGGTCGGGCTGCGCTTCGATGATGGTTGCCTCTTGCCAGTCGCCGTCGGTGCGCGCCCACCAGGTCTCACCGAGGCTGGGCAGGCCCCTCTGCTCGACCGTCTCGACCGCTGTGTCGTGGTCGCTGACCGGACCGAGTGCTGCGCCGAAGACGGTGGTCGGTAGGGAGCCGCCGGTCACCGGTACGACGTGGCCCAGCAGCTCGCCGTCCTCGCGGCGGATGTCTTCTGGAGCAGGGAAGCCGGGCCACATCTCCTTGAGCGCGTTGACTATCCGGTCCGTGGTCGCACCGATGAAGTGGATGCCGGCCAGCTCGGTCTGGTCGTCCATGGCGGTGGCGACCTCACCAGCGACCCAGGTGTTTTGAATGCGCTGGGTCGCGGTGATGTCGGTCAGCGGGTCGCCGTCCACCAGCAGGAGGTCGGCCCGAGCCCCCAAGGTCAGCCGGCCCCGGTCGCTGAGTCCGAACACCTCAGCCGGAGCTGCGGTCGCCGCCGTGATTGCCTCTGCCGGGGTGAGCCCGGCCGCCACGAGGTGCTGCAGCTCGCGGTGTAGGGATGCCCCGAACACCAGCCCCGGGTTAGGAGCATCGGTACCGGCCAGCACGGGCACACCGGCGCGGTGGAGCGCCAGCGTGTTCGCACTGGCAATGGCGTTGGTGGGGGCCTCGGGAGGCATCCACCGGCGCGACTGCTTGTCCAGCAATCGCCGCCACCGCGCAGGCATCCGAACCATCAGCTCCGCCTCCCCGAGCAGCGGCAGGTCGGCTGAGTCCGGTGTGGCGAAGCCGTCGGTGATGTCGAGGGTGGCGATGACTGCTACGCGTGCTTTGGCGACTGCCTCTACCTGTGCCGGGCTCATCGGGTCCGAGGGTGCGTGCGCGAGGACGTCTACGCCGCGATCGACCACAGTGACGGCACCAGTGGCTGTGGAGACGTGGGCGACCACCTTGAGGCCGCTGGCATGGGCGGCTTCAACCAGGGCTCGGATGGTGGGCTCGTCGAGGGTGGGGATGTTCATCGCCACGCCGGAGCCGTCGTCGTAGATGAGCTTGAGATGGTCGGCGCCTTCGGCGATGCGGTCGGCGACGAACTGCTTCGGGTCCTCTACGTACGGGAAGGGCTCGAAGGCGAGGGTGGGGTGGCCGCCGGGGGCAGTGGCGCCGATGGAGGACGTGCGGAAGTCGGCGCCCGCGGCTCGTTCGGCAGCGATCAGGTCGGGCTGACTGAACTGGTCGATCAGCGTGGTGACGCCGTACCGGGCAGCCAGGCGGGTCGCACCGGGGATCAGGTGGACATGGGCGTCGATGAGGCCGGGGAGCAGGGTGCCGCCGGTGACCAGTTCGTCGCCGGGGTGGGCGATGTCAGGTCCGCCGATCGCGGTGATGACGCCGTCGGCCACGCGGAGGCAGTCAGCGGCCAGTACAGCGCCGCGGTCGACGAGGCGGGTGTGGAGGAAGGTGATTGCCATGTGCCGGACGCTAAAGGCTGACGTAACGTCACCCTCCAGCGAATTACAGTCGACGGTGTGGAACGGACGGTCAGTGAGGTCGCGAAGCTAGCCGGGGTGTCGGTGCGGACGCTGCGGCACTACGACGCGATCGGTCTGCTGCCACCGGGGCACGTAGCGCCCAATGGCTACCGGTACTACGGCCGTGCGGAGTTACTGCGGTTGCAGCGCATCCTGCTATTGCGTGAGCTCGACGTGCCGCTGCCGTCGATCGGTCGGATCCTCGCTGAGCAGGACGACGAGATGGCCGCACTGCGCGACCACCGCGAGCAACTGCTGCGGGAGCGGCGGCGGCTCGACGCGGTGATCGGCTCGGTCGAACGAACGCTGCAGGGACTGTCTGGTGACCAGAGCGTCGGCGACGAGGAGTTCTTCGCCGGTCTGTCGGTTAAGCGGTCGGAGTTGCAGCAGGACCTCACTGAGCGCTTCGGCCCAGGTGTGGGTGCGTCGTTCGAGGAGGCGGTCCGCGCAACGAAGGGCTGGGTCCGCGAGGACTACGAGCGGATGGCCGACGAGGGGCGGCGGCTGCTGCTGCGGATGGCCGCGGCGCGGGCTAGGGGCGTCGTACCGGACTCGCCTGAGGCTCTTGAGCTGACTGAGCTGCACTACCAAGGTGTGCTGGAGCTATGGCCGGCCGATGCGACCGGCTACTACAACCTCGGTGGCGTCCTGCTGGACAACGCGGACCAGCGCGCGATGATCGCGTCGGTCGACCCCGAGCTGCCGCCGTGGTTGTCGGCGGCAGTGCAGGCCTATGCAGTCCGCAAACTCGGGTATCGGCCTTAGTGGATGCGGTTGACGGTGGACGCTGACGCGGGGCAGAGGACCAGCAGGCAGCTCTCGACCTTCAGATCGTCGATCACCGCGCCGTATGCAGTCCCAGTGGTCCCGTTGAACTGCAGCACCGACGAGGTCGACAGCAGGTTGGTGAAGTAGAAGCTGCGGTAGACCCAGCCCATGTTGCCGGGGTTCTTCCCGGCGATGCTGAAGGTGAAGGAGTCGACGTCCTGGCCGTTGACCTGGACCTTGCCACTCTTCAGCACCGGCGGGCCCTGCGTGTTGCCGGCTACGGCGAAGGTCACCTTGTACGTCGTGAGCAGCTGAGCGGGCAGTGTCCGGGCGATCGAGCCGTCCAGGGAGCCGTTGAGGTCGAGGGACTGACGTCCTTCGGCGTCCTGCCACAGGGTGACCGTGTCGACGGTGCCGGCCGTGACCGTCCAGCCGTCGAACTGCTGACCGGTGAAGTACTCCTGGAACGCCGCGGACACGGGCGGATTCTCGAACCCGGTGGAATAGACCGTCGCCGCCGAGGCGGGTGCCGCGGTCAGGGTGACGAGCAGCGTGGACAGGGCGAGCAGGAACGTCGTACGGCGGAGCTTGGACACAGCAGCCTCCCCAGGCAGACGAACGAGTCGCCACCCTAAGATCACGCTCCGCACCCGGCGCAAGCGGTCGACGCGGACACCAGGACGAAACTGTCGGTGATTCCGCTTAGGGTCTTGGGTGTGGAAGAACAGCGGGAGTCCTTGGTTCATGTGCGCGGCCTGAAGAAGTCGTACGGCGACTTCGAGGCGGTGCGCGGGATCGACCTGGACGTGTGGCGGGGCGAGGCGTTCGGGTTCCTGGGGCCGAACGGCGCCGGCAAGTCGTCGACGATGCGGATGATCGGCGCCGTCTCGCCGACCAGCGGCGGCACGCTGCGGATCCTCGGCATGGACCCGGCGACCGAGGGCCCCGCGATCCGGGCCCGGCTCGGCGTCTGCCCGCAGGACGACACCCTCGACACCGAGCTGTCCGTCCGCGAGAACCTGACGATCTACGGCCGGTACTTCGGCCTCAGCCGCGCCGAGTGTCGCGAGCGCGCCGACGAGTTGCTGGAGTTCGTCGCGCTGACCGAGAAGGCGAAGGTCAAGGTCGACGAGCTGTCCGGCGGGATGAAGCGGCGCCTGACGATCGCCCGGTCGCTGGTCAGCAAACCTGATCTGCTGCTGCTCGACGAGCCGACCACCGGGCTCGACCCGCAGGCGCGGCATCTGTTGTGGGACAAGCTATTCCGGCTCAAACAAGCCGGCGTCACGCTCATCATCACCACGCACTACATGGATGAGGCCGAGCAGTTGTGCGACCGGCTCGTCGTGATGGACGGCGGTCTGATCGCGGCCGAAGGTTCACCGGCTGAGCTGATTCGCGACTATTCGACACGTGAGGTGACCGAGCTGCGGTTCGGTCCCGAGGTGATGATGTCCGATCACGACGCCCTTGCAGGCAAGGTTTCCGACCTGGCGGAGCGGATCGAGGTGCTGCCGGACCGGCTGCTGCTCTACACCGATGACGGCGAGCGCGCAGTTGCCGCCGTCCATGAGCGCGGGCTGAGCCCAGCCGCAGTTTTGGTGCGGCGTTCGACGCTCGAGGACGTGTTCTTGAGGCTGACCGGCCGGACGTTGGTGGACTGATGTCGATCGCGCTGGAGAACGGCCGCCGTCAGTACGACTACTGGCTGACGGTCTACAAACGGACCTGGAAGGGCACGCTGATCAGCAGCTTCCTGCTGCCGATGCTCTACCTGGCCGCGATGGGGATCGGCCTCGGGTCGTTCGTCGACAGCAACGGAACCGATGCGCTCGGCGGCGTGAGCTACCTGCAGTTCATCGCGCCCGGTCTGCTCGCCTCGACCGCCTTGCAGATCGCGGTCGGCGAGTCGACGTACCCGGTGCTGAGCGGTTTGAAGTGGCAGAAGTTCTACCACTCGATGATTGCGACCCCGCTGCGTCCGGCGGATGTGGTCTACGGACAGTTGACGTTCATTGCCTTCCGCGTGGCGACCACCTGCGTTGTGTTCCTGGGGATCATCGCGCTGTTCGGCGGGCTGCACTCGGCGCTCGGTGTGCTCGCCTTGCCGGTGGTCGTGCTGGTCGGGATGGCAGCCGCGGCTCCGGTGGTCGCGTTTGCGAGTTCGCTGGAGAACGACTCCGGGTTGGCGATGGTGTTCCGGTTCGGCGTCGTGCCGGCGTTCCTGTTCTCCGGTGCGTTCTTTCCCGTCTCGCAGCTGCCGAACTGGATCGAGTGGCTGGCCTACCTGAGCCCACTGTGGCACGGCGTGCAACTGTCGCGCGACCTCAGCCTCGACACGGTCCACCCCTGGCTCGTGCTGCTCAATATCGCGTACCTGCTGGCCTGGTTCCTGGTCGGCACCAAGCTCGCCGTCCGCGGCTTCACGAGGAAGTTGATCAGCTGATGGCGACCTTGACCGCCCGGGTCGTCCCGCTGCCGATGCGGCTCGGCGGCCGGCACATCATCGAGCGCAACTTCCTGCTCTACAAGCGATCCTGGATCGTCTTCCTGTCCGGTTTCACCGAACCGGTCTTCTACCTGCTCTCGATCGGCATCGGCGTCGCCCAACTGGTCGGCGACTTCACGCTCGCCGACGGCACCAAGATCGGGTACGCCGCCTTCGTCGCCCCCGCGATGCTCGCCAGTTCCGCGATGAACGGTGCGATCTTCGATTCGACGTACAACATCTTCTTCCGGATGAAGTACGCCAAGCTCTACGACTCGATGCTGGCCACGCCGATGCGCCCGTGGGACATCGCGACCGGTGAGGTGACCTGGGCCCTGCTCCGGGGTGCCTGCTATTCGGCGATGTTCGTGCTCGTGATGCTCGCGCTCGGCCTGGTCACCTCGTGGTGGGCGCTCGTCGCCTTGCCCGCCTCGATCCTGATCGGCTTCGCCTTCGCCGGCGCCGGGATGGCGCTGACCACGTTCATGCGCAGCTGGCAGGACTTCGAGTTCGTCCAGCTCGCGACGATGCCGATGTTCCTGTTCTCGGCCACCTTCTACCCGATCGAGACCTACCCCGGCGTCATCCGCTGGCTGGTCGAGATCACCCCGCTCTACCAAGGCGTCCACCTAGAACGAGCCCTCACCACCGGCACCGTCAGCTGGACCCTCCTGATCAACGCCGCCTACCTCACCGCCATGGGCGCCACCGGCATGTTCATCGCCTCCCGCCGCCTCGGCAAACTCCTCCTGAAGTAATCCAGTTGCCGGGCCCCAGGCTGCATGGTGTGGTTCGGGCATGGACTGGGCCAAGAACTTCTATTCAGAGACCGGCCGATGGTGGGCCAAAGCCGAGGCGCGCATCGGCGACCGCGACCATCACCGGGTGGCACAGCTCCACGAGTACGCCGGGAAGCAGCCGCACCGCGTGCTCGAGCTCGGTCCCGGTTACGGCACCACTGCCGCCGTGACGGCGAACGCCGGTCACACGGTCACGGCCGTTGAGCTCAGCGACCGGGCGACCGTCGCGTCAGCCTTCGCCGCCGAGGTCACCGGCGGGACGATGACCGTCATCAACGACGACTTCTACGCCGTACAGCTGGAAGGCCCGTTCGACGTCGTCTCCTACTGGAACGGGTTCGGGATCGGTTCGGACGCCGACCAGCGGCGGTTGCTCACCCGGATCGCCGCCGAGTGGTTGCGGCCGGGTGGCGTCGCGTTGATCGACGTGAGCAATCCCTTCGTCTGGGCCAGCTGGCACGGCGACGAAGAACACCTGATGCCCAACCCGGAGCAGGGGTACGAGCACGAGTTGTACGAGACCACGACCTTCGACCCGATCACCTCGACGGCGACCGACACCTGGTGGCGAGCCGATCTGCCGGAGGAGAAGCACAGCCAGCACCTGCGCTGCTACACGCCTGCGGATCTCGCCTTGCTGGTGGCCGGCACCGGTCTGACCCTGACCACTGTCGTCGGCGACCCAGCCGGTTTGCTCAAGGACCAGCACGAGTACCTGGCCGTTCTGCACCACGAGGTCTGACCGCGGTCACGGGATGTCAACGGTTCGCCACGGATCGGAACCATCGACGTTTGGTGGGGCGTCGAACAGGAATGATGCGCGGGGTGAGGAATCCGATCGGGGCACTGCGGCGGGCCCAGCAACTGCGTGCGCGGCTGAAGTTGCCGCGGGAGCGGTTGGTGGGTGGGCGGCGACGGTGGATCCGGTCGTCGATGGATTGGCTGGCGGGGGAGTTCGGCCACGACGTGGTGACACGACCGATCGTGCTGCCGAGTGACGTCATACCGGCTGGGTACGACGGGTCGTTGGGGGCCGCGGAGGATGTGTGTGCACGGGTTGCGGAGCGGATGGATCTTGAGCCGGGCCAGTGTGCGTTGAGCTTTGGGCTGGAGGAGGCGGCGCACCGGCACCGGGTGGGGATCGTGCGGGAGGCGACCGGGCGGTGGATTCGGACGACCACCGGCAACGAGATTCAGCTGGCGCCGAGCCTGGCAGCCGATCCGATCGCGCTCACGGCGATCTATGCGCATGAGGTCGGCCACGAACTACTGCTCGGCACCGGCCGGATCACCTTCGCTCACCGCCCTGACCACGAATCGCTGACCGACCTGCTCACGGTCTTCTACGGATTCGGCATCTTCACGGCCAATGCGGCGTACGAGCGTCGTCCGCACCCGAACGGCCGTGGCAAGCAGCCGCTGGCGCGCGGCTATCTGCGTGAGACCGCGTTGGCCGAGGCGCTCGCGTACTACGCCTTGCTGCGCAACGAACGCGAACCGGCCTGGGACAAGCACCTCGACCCACCGGTCCGCCGAGTCATGCGCAACCACCTCAAGGTACTGACTACTTGAGCAGGCTTTTGAGCCACCACTCCGCGCCCTGAGCCATGCCCGCGGCCCCCAGCGGCGGACAGTGGTCGATGAGATACAGCGACGTCATCACCTGGTACAGCCCGCCGATCTCTTTGGCCAGCGTCAACGCGCGACGCAGGTCGGCGGGAGCCGCATACTCCGCCCACCCCGCGAGGTAGGCGTCCATCAGCCGCGGGTCCTGCGAGATCGGCGACCGCTCCTCGATGAACGTCACCAGGTCGAGGAACGGATGCGCGAGCGCTGCATCGCTCCAGTCGAAGGCCAGCGTCACGCCGTCGCGGACCGCGATGTTCCGCGGATGCAGATCCCCGTGCAGCAACGTCTCCGGTACGCCGATCGCCGCCAGCTCGGCGATTGCCGCCCGCAACTCCTCAGCTCGCTGCGGCAACTGCGCACGCTGATCTGCATCAAGCCGCTCGGTCGCCGGATTCGGCCCGACCAAGTAGTCCAACGCATCAGCCAGTACGGCGAGCCTCCGGTCGACGCAGCCCGCCTCGAGCAACCGCTCGCCCCGATTGACGTAGCTCCGCTGCAACCGCGCGTGGCGCTCCAAAGCATCTATCCACACCGAGATCTCCGGCTGCGCATCGAGCAGCTCACCAAGATCCGGCAGCAGCATCCAGCCGCGCTTCTCGTCGATCGCCAGCGGAGTCACGACCGCGCCGGGGTGATCGGACGAGATCGCTGCCATGAACGACGGCTCGTGCGCGAACAACAACGGAAGCGCATCCGGGCGCGCGGGAGTGATCGTGCTGGAATGCCCGATCGCCTTGAAATACACAGCGCCCGCGGCGGTCGGGACGCGCAGGACGTTCGACAGTCCCCACGACCGCACCTGGATCGGCCGACCGGTCCGCGGTGATTCGAGCTGATCGTCGATCCACGGCAGCACGTCGTCGTACCAGCCCGGCATTGTCCAGGCCGGCGTGACGGGCGCGCCGAGCGGGCGCGCGAGGTGCTGCCGGGCGAGCGCGGCCGCGGGATGATCCACGTCCCGCACCCACTGAGCATTAGTCGGTACGGCGCCGGTCGACAACATCAGGTACGTGACGTCATCCGTCGACCGCTCGATCAGCGTGAGCACATAAGCCTCGATCCCGGTCTGCTCCTGCAAAGTTTGCAGTGGCTGCTCGACGTCGGGATGCCAGAACCGCCCGACCGGCTCAAAGGTCGGCAAACCCGTCGGCAGGACCAGAATTGCCTGGTCGGACGGGCGGATCACCACGGCTGTCACGGTCACTGCTGCAGGGTAGTTCGCGGAATTCCCCAGTGCAGGCGCTTTTCCTGCGTAGGGTGAGGACGTGATCGATGCCAAGGACATCGCGCGGGCCGCGGATCTGTTGCACGACGTGGTCGCGCCGACGCCGTTGGAGTACTCGCGGTGGCTCAGTGAACTGGTCGGTGGGGACGTTTTCCTCAAATGCGAGAACCTGCAACGCACCGGGTCCTTCAAACTCCGAGGCGCCTATGTGCGGATGGCGCGACTGTCGAAGGCCGAGCGCAAGCGAGGTGTCGTTGCGGCCAGCGCCGGTAATCACGCGCAGGGCGTGGCGCTGGCGGCGCAGCTGCTCGGGATCAAGGCGACCGTGTTCATGCCGCACGGCGCGCCGATCCCCAAGGAGAAGGCGACCCGCGCGTACGGCGCGGAGATCCGCTTCACCGGGACATCGATCGACGACTGCCTGCGCGAGGCGCGGAAGTTCGAGGCGGAGACCGGCGCCGTACTGATCCATCCGTTCGACCACCTGGACATCGTGGCCGGGCAGGCGACCGCCGGGCTGGAGATCGTCGAACAGTGCCCGCAGGTGCGGACTGTCGTCGTACCGACTGGTGGTGGCGGTCTGCTCGCCGGGATCGCGACCGCGATGCAGCGCGACGGCATGCCGATCTCCGTGGTCGGTGTGCAGGCGGCGGGAGCGGCGGCGTACCCGGCCTCGCTCGAAGCCGGTGAGCCCGTCCAGCTCGCGGGGATGAGCACGATGGCCGACGGTATCGCCGTTGGGCTGCCCGGCAAGGTGCCGTTCGAGGCCGTGCAGCAGTACGTCGGTGATGTCCGCACTGTGACCGAGAGTTCGTTGTCCAAGGCCCTCTTGCTGGTGCTCGAGCGCGCCAAACTCGTGGTCGAGCCGGCCGGCGCCGCGGCGGTGGCCGCCGTACTGGATGATCCGAAGTCCTTCAAGCCGCCGGTCGTGGTGGTGCTGTCCGGCGGCAACATCGACCCGCTGCTGCTGATGCGGGTGATCCGCAACGGCATGGCGGCGGCCAACCGCTATCTCTCGCTCCGGGTGCGGATCCCGGACACGCCTGGCGGCCTGGCCAAGCTGCTGACGCAGCTCGCCGAGCTGGACGCGAACATCATCGAGGTCGTGCACGAGCGGATCTCGGAGTCGCTGAGCCTCGACGAGGTCGAGGTCGCGCTGCAGCTCGAGCTCCGCGGCGAGGAGCACCGCGAGCGGGTCCTGTCCGGCCTGAGCGGAAACGGCTACACGTACCTGCTGAACTGAGGAGCCGAACGTGAAGAAGACGATCATCGCGGCGGTCGCGCTGGCGCTCACCGCAACCGCCTGTACGCCGGGATCGGGCAGTCCGAGTGGTGGCGCGACGGCACCGACGACCGTGAAGACGGATGCCGCCGCGCTCGGCCAGGTCGAGCTGACGGTCTGGGACCAGGAGGTCCGAGGCGGTCAGGCGGCCCAGATGGCTGAGCAGATCAAGGGGTTCGAGGCGAAGTACCCGAACATCAAGATCAAGCGGGTCTCGCGGTCGTTCGACGATCTGAAGACGACGCTGCGGCTGGCCCTGTCGGGCAACGACGCGCCGGACGTCGTCCAGGCGAACAACGGTCGCTCGGACATGGGCGAGTTCGTGAAGGCCGGTCAGTTGCTGCCGCTCGACAAGTGGGCCGAGGCCTACAAGTGGGGCGACCGCTATCCGGCTTCGGTGCTGCAGTACTCGCGGTATTCGGCCGACGGGAAGACCTTTGGCGAGGGCAACCTTTACGGGCTGCCGCAGGTCGGTGAGGTGGTCGGGCTCTACTACAACAAGACCAAGGTCCCCACGCCGCCGGCGTCGTGGGCGGAGTTTGAGGCAGCGCTCGCGAAGGCGAAGGCGGCCGGGGATGTGCCGCTGCAGTTCGGCAACCTCGACAAGTGGCCGGCCATCCATGTCTTCGGCACGGTGCAGGACCAGTTCGTGCCGGCTGACCAGATCACCAAGCTCGCATTCGGTCGGCCGGGTGCTTCGTGGAAGACACCGGAGAACCAGCAGGCCGCCGAAACGCTCGTTTCCTGGGTGGACAAGGGCTACTTCAACAACGGCTTCAACGGGCAGGGTTATGACCCGGCCTGGCAGGACTTCGGTAAGGGCAAGGGCACGTTCCTGATCGCCGGGACCTGGCTGCAGGCCGATCTGCAGAAGGCGCTCGGCGACAAGGTCGGCTTCATGCTGCCGCCGGGCGGAAAGCCCGTCACCGGTGGCACCGGTCTGCCGTTCGCGATCACGAACAAGGCCAAGAATCCGGATGCTGCCGCGGCGTACATCAACTACATCACCAGCCCGGACGCGATGAAGGTGCTGACCTCGACCGGCAACCTGCCGATCGCCGACACCGCTACGCAGCAGGCTCCGGCCGGTCTCGCGGGCGACATCTTCAAGAGCTTCGGTACGGCGGTCTCCACCGGAGCGCTCGCCCCGTATCTGGACTACGCGACGCCGACCATGTACGACACGCTCGGCGCCTCGCTGCAGGATTTGCTGGCGAAGCGGGCCACCCCGGCGCAGTTCCTGGACAAGCTCGAAGCCGACTACAGCAAGTTCGCCGGAAAGTGAGTTCACCACCTGGTGAGCCGCGCCGGATCGGCTATCTCTACATCCTGCCGGCGTTCCTCGTGTACGGCGCGTTCCTGCTCTACCCGTTGATCCGCGCGGTGCACCTGTCGTTGTTCCAGTGGGACGGGATCACCCTGGGCAAGTTCGTTGGCCTGAGCAACTATTTGGATGTGGTTCGGGATGCCGGACTGCGGGCCGCCTTCGGGCATGCGCTGGTGCTGATCGTCTTCTACTCCGTGCTTCCGGTCGTGATCGGGCTGGCGCTGGCGACGGTGTTGCACCGGGCAAGGGTTCGTGGGCTCGGGTTCTTCCGCACGATCGTGTTCCTGCCGCAGGTCGTCGCGATGGTCGTGGTGGCGGTTGCCTGGCGCAACATCTACTCGCCTGATGGGCCACTGAACGACGTACTGGGTGGTTCGCGGGGTTGGCTGGGCGACTACACGTTCGCGTTGCCGGCGGTCGGGGTGATCGGGACCTGGATCGAGACCGGGCTGGTGACGGTGTTGCTGCTGGCGGGGATGGCGCGGATTCCGTCCGAACGCTATGAAGCGGCGCGGCTTGATGGCGCCGGCCCGGTGGCCGAGTTCTTCGCGGTGGTCCTGCCCGCGGTGCGGGGCGAGATCGCGGTGGCCGTGACGTTGACGGTGATCGCGGCGCTGCGGACCTTCGACCTGGTGTACGTGACCACGAGCGGCGGACCTGGTACGTCGACCAGCGTGCCGTCGTACGAGGTGTATCACCGGGCCTTTGAGCTGGGCCAGGTCGGTTCGGCGGCGGCCGTTGGTGTCTGCCTGACCGCGCTGATCTTCCTGATCACGCTCGGGGTCAATCGAATCGCGGAGCGGGCATGAGAGCGTCGCTGGGGGAGCGGATCGGCAACTACACGCTGCTGATCGTCTTCGGGTTGTTCGCGCTCGGCCCCATCGTGACGATCATCGCTGCAGCGCTCGGTCCTGATGACGCGGGCGGCGGGACGAGCGGGTTCGGGAACTTCGGCAAAGCCTGGGAGATCGGGCACTTCGGGACCTACCTGCGGATGAGTGTCGCGGTGTCGGTGACCGTCGTGGTGGTCAGCGTGCTGTTCTCGATCCTGTCCGGCTACGCCTTCGGGACCATGCGATTCCGCGGCGCATCGGCGTTGTTCTACCTGTTCCTGATCGGGATCATGATGCCGACCGAGGCGATCGTCGTACCGCTGTACTTCGATCTGCGGACGCTCGGGCTGACCGACACGTTCTGGGCGGTCGCGCTTCCGCAGGTCGCGCAATCAGTTGCCTTCGGCACCTTCTGGATGCGGGCCTACTTCCGCTCCTCGTCGCGGTCGTTGGTCGAAGCCGCCCGCCTCGATGGCGCCGGGCACTGGCGAACGCTCTGGCTGATCCTCGTCCCACCGGCCCGGCCTGCGCTGGTGACCCTGATCGTGCTCGTCTTCATGTGGACCTGGAACGAATTCCTGATCCCGCTCGTGATGGTGACCAGCGAGTCGCTGCGGACGGCGCCACTCGGTCTGGCCTTCTTCTCCGGCCAATACACCTCGGGCTTCACCCTCCTCGCCGCCGGCGCGGTCATCGTGGGCACTCCCGTCGTACTGGTTTATGCCTTCCTGCAACGGCATTTCATCGCCGGCATGCTGGAAGGCGCCGTCAGGGAGTGACCAGCGGACGCACGTAGGTGAGCAGGCTGACCAAGGTCTTTCCGGGCTCCTCCCAAGGCGCAAGGTGGGCGGAGTTCTCGAACCACACAGCTTGCTTGTACGGCGCCTCGACCGTGGCCAGCCAGCTCTCGACGGGCGCGGTCGGGGTCGTGTAGTCGTGCCGCCCGAAGAACATCACCAGCGGAATCGGGAACGCGGTGATGGTCGTCAGATCGGTCGCGAGCATCTCGTCGAGGACCCGGCCGAGCGTGAAGAGGTTGCCGTCGTCGATCGTCGGAACGTCCTCCGGCTGATAGTCGGGGGACAGTAGCGGCGCACCGAAGTAGTAGTCGCTCTGGTGCCGGTAGGCGCTCAGGCCACCGCGGTGCTGCGCCCACTGGCGGGCGATGATGATCCGCTCCCGAGTCAGCGGCTGGTCACCGGGGTAGGGCGCGATCGACGCGAGCTGCTCGAGCGCCTCGGCATCGTTGTGCAGTTCGGCCTGGGCGACGGCGTACTGGTAGCAGTGCGTTTCGTTGGCCCGGGCATCGATCACTTGGCCGATTCCGACGTACGCGTGGAAGAGGTCCGGCCGGGTGTGGGCTGCTTGGAGGCCGATCAGGGTGCCCCAGCTATGTCCGATCAGGATCAGCTTGTCGACGCCGTACCGCGTCCTGATCTGCTCGGCGAGCTCGATCGCGTCCTCGACGTACTGGGCGATCGTGAGGGTGTCGGCGATCGTCGCCGGATCGACCGAGCGGAGCGTGCGACCGGCGGCGCGCTGGTCGTAGGTGACGACCGTGAAGTACTCCTCGATCGGCCGCTGGAACTGCCAGGCGCCCGGCGCGAGCGGGGTGGCAGGACCGCCGTGGATGAAAAGGATCACCGGATTCGACCGGTCCTGCCCGCGGGCGTAGACCCAGTGGTCGATCCCGCCGGCGCGCAGCTGAAAGTTCTCCTGGATACCGTCCGGCGCAACGATGTGGTGCAGGTCGGCGATGATCTCGCGAGCTTCGTCGGTCACCCGACGATGGTGTCAGTCGGCCGGGTCGCAGCTCTTGGTGAGCGGCGCGTGCAGGCGCTCGGCGAGGACCTCGCGCTGGGTGGAGCGCGCCTCGTGCTGGCGGAGCAGACCCTCGTCGGTGAGCTTGACGATGACCGCGCGGCGATCGTTCGTGCACATCAGGCGGGAGACGAGGCCGTCGTTCTCCAGGCGGGCGATCACGCGGGAGAGCGCGCTCTGGCTCAGATGCACCGACTTGGCGACGGTGGCGATCTTCGCCGAGTGGTCGGGGATCTCGGCCAGCCGCTCGAGCACTTCGTACTCACTCATGCCGAGCGAGTGGCCGGCTTGGAGCGCGCGGTCGAGAGCGCAGGTGATATCCGCGTGGCGGGCAAGGAGCTCGCGCCAGGCACGCACATCGGCGCTGATCTCACCAGTCTCAGCGCTGACCTTCGTCACGGTCATGGCGCCGAACATACCATGCACGCGCAATGTATGCAAACACATTTAATGCCTAGACAATAGATGCACACGCATGAAAGAGTCTCCCCTCGTGACACAGACAACGCACCCCACCCCGCCTGCACGGATGACCTGGGACGCCCGACTCTGGGGCGCTCTCCTGGTGGTCTGCGGCGTGATCTTCCTCGACGGCCTGGACGTCTCGATGGTCGGCATGTCCCTGCCCTCCATCGGCGCGGACCTCGGCGTCGACCTCTCCTCGCTCCAGTGGGTCGTGACCGGCTACGTGCTCGGGTACGGCGGCCTGCTGCTCCTCGGCGGCCGAACCGCCGATCTGCTGGGCCGGCGCCGGGTCTTCCTGGTCGCCCTGGCCGTCTTCGCCGTGGTCTCCATGCTCAGCTCGCTGGCCACGAATCCCGAACTGCTCATCGCCGCGCGGTTCGTGAAGGGAGTCGCTGCCGCCTTCACTGCGCCGGCCGCACTCTCCATCATCACCACCACCTTCCACGAGGGCCCGGACCGTAACCGCGCGCTCTCGATCTTCACCACCTGCGCCGCCAGCGGCTTCTCGATGGGTCTGATCCTCGGGGGCGCGCTGACCGAAATCGGCTGGCGCTGGACCTTCCTGATGCCTGGCCCGGTCGCCCTGATCGTGCTGCTGTTCGCCATCAAGCTCATCCCGACCAGCCCGCGCGAAGAGGTCTCCGGCGGGTACGACGTACCAGGTGCTGTCACCGTGACCGGCGGCATGCTCTCCCTGGTCTACGCAGTCGTCGGCGCCGAGAGCGCCGGCTGGGTTTCCTTCCAGACCATCGGGATGTTCACGCTGGCCGCCGTACTGCTGGCTGCCTTTGTTGTGATCGAGCAGCGCTCCAAGCACCCGCTGGTCCGGCTCGGCATCCTGCGCAGTGGCTCGTTGCGCCGGGCGAACCTGGCCGGTCTGACGGTCTTCGGTGCGTACGTCGCCTTCCAGTTCATCGGAACGCTTTACCTGCAGAACCTGCTCGGCTGGTCGTCACTCGAGACCGCGCTGGCGTTCCTGCCGGCCGGCCTGCTGGTGATCAGCCTGTCCCCGAACGCCGGCAAGATCGCCGACCGGATCGGTACCGACAAGATGATCATCGGCGCGATGGCGCTGTTCGTCGTCGGCTACGGGCTCAGCCTGCGGATCGGCCCGGAGTCGGCGTACTTCTCGACGATCTTCCCGAGCATCATGCTGATCGGTATCGGTTTCGCGATCGGGTTCCCGGCGCTGAACATCCAGGCGGTCTCCGGCGTGGCCGACGACGAGCAGGGGCTCGCCTCCGGTCTGTTCAACACGTCCACCCAGGTCGGTGGCGCGGTTGTCCTGGCCAGCGTCACCGCAGTGATCAGCAGCCAGTCGGTCGGCGTGACCGTGCCGGCCGACATGCTCTCGGCGTACAAGCCGGGTCTCGCGGTCGTCACCGGCGTCGCCGTTCTCGGCCTGGTCATCGCCCTCACGGGTCTGCGCGGCCTGCGCAGTCGCCGGGCTCTCGAGGAGACCGAGGCGGCCGAACTGACCGCCGTACAGAAAGAACTGGCGGAAGAGCAGATGACTCCGGCCGCCTGAGTCACATATGAGATCTGCGGGTCCCGGGCTACTCAGCCGGGACCCGCAGTCATGTTCGGGGCCGGGCCGGGGCTATCCCGTATTGGTTTGCACCCTTCGGAGTGGTCGACTTAAGGCATGAGCAACCAGAGCGGGTACGACGGGCGGGTCAAGGACATCCTGGATCGAGTGGCCAAGGGGCACCTCACGCCGGATGAGGCCTCGACCCTGATCTCCGCTCTCCGCCCGGCCGAGGAGCCTGTCGCCGAGGCTCCGGTCGTCCAGGCCGAGGTTGTTGAGGAGGCTGTGGAGGCGCCGGCTGAGGAGGAGATCGAGCACAGCACCGTGCAGATCCCGACCGGCGTCCAGCGCGTGACGATCCGCGCGATCGGCCGCCGCGTCCGGCTGATCGGCGAACCCGCCGTGGACGGCGTCTCGGTCGACGGCCCGCATGTGATCAAGAAGGACGGCGACACCCTCGCGATCAACAGCGAAGGCGACATGGGCGTCTCGGTCGACGGCCTCAGCCTGCTCCGCAACCCGACCGACCTGAAAGCCCACGTCAACGGCCTCGCCAAAGAACTCCAGATCCGCGTCAACCCCAACCTCCAGGTCGAGGTCGAGGTCACCGGCGGCAGCGTCAACGCCGAACGCGTCCCGAACCTGACCCGAGTCCGCGTCACCGCCGGTACGGCGAAGGTCACGGACGTCGAAGGCCCCATCGACGTACTGGTCCAAGCCGGCTCCGTCACCGTCGACGGCCAGATCACCAAGGGCCGCTCCCGCGTCCGCGTCGAGTCCGGCATGGCCACCGTCAACCTCCGCCGCGGTTCCGACGTCCACGTCCACACCGAAGCCCAACTAGGCCGAGTCACCTGGACCGGCGCCGTCTCCGGCCAATCCAAAGACGTGGAAATCGGCCGCGGCCGAGCCGCCCTGGACGTAGAGGTCCTAGTAGGCAGCGCCCAAATCACCGCCGACTGAACACCCCGCTCCCGAAAGGACACCGCCTCCGGCGCCCAGGAAAGGACACCGCCTCCGTCGGCGACACCCCTTCGGCGCTCCGGCGCGTGCGCACGGTCGCGCCGCATCGCGATCACACGCCAAGCCGTGGTCATCGCGCGCTAGCTGGACCGCCGCGCCTCACCGACGATCGGGTGAGCAGCTGGGAGCGTCGGCGGACCTGCATCACCCAGTAAGCGGCGGCGATCGACCGGGCTCACGCTCAGGGGTCGTGCCCACCTGGGTGACTTCCAGGGGTTGGTGGGTGATGCAGGACCGGGTTAGAGGGGTGCCTGCCTGTCGCCGCGGCTGCTTGTGCCCGCCTTGCGCAGAGCAGTAGCGATCCTCCGCAAAGCGGCCTCAACTAACCTGACTCCGCCACCGCTTGGCGCGGGAGAAACAAGCGCGGGCCCCGGGCCGGCGGGCCATCACCAGTGGTGGTGGCCGTCGATTCCCCGCGTGGGTTCGGGCGGGCCGGCCGATGGTGATGACGTGGGGATCCGGCTCGGTCGGTTGCTGACTGCTCTGGGGGGCGGTGTGGTCAGTGGGGATCGCCAGGCCATCGCAATTTGTGGGGATGGGGTGGTTCGCGCCTGGCGGAGGGCGAGGG
>NZ_SMKX01000118.1 GCF_004349055.1 Kribbella antibiotica | reverse complement strand
GGGTTTGGCAGGATGGGGGGATGGGATATCTCGATTTCACGGACCAGGTTGTGCTGGTGACGGGGGCTAGTAGCGGGATCGGGGCTGCGGTCGCGGTCGGTTTCGCGGAGACGGGGGCCACGGTTGCGGTGCACTATCACCGCAATGCCGAGGGCGCTGCGCACACGGTGGCCGCGGTCCAAACAGCAGGCGGTACGGCGTCTCTGCACCAGGCCGATCTCGCGGATTCGGGGTCGGCGGATGCGCTGGTGGACGCGGTGATCGCCAAGCACGGGCGGATCGACGTACTGGTGAACAACGCCGGCGATCTGGTCAACCGGTCGCCGGTTGCCGACGTACCGGATGAGGAGTTCCAGCGGATCCTGAACGTGAACCTGACCTCGGTGTTCGCGCTCAGCCGACGGATCGTGCCGGTATTCCGCGCCCAGGGCAGCGGATCGATCGTCAACGTCACGTCGATCGCCGGGCGGCACGGCGGTGGTGGGGGATCGGTTGTGTACGCGACCAGCAAGGGCGCGGTCAGCACGTTCACCCGCGGCTTGGCCAAGGAGCTGGCGCCGGACGGGATCCGCGTCAACGCGATCTCGCCGGGCGTGATCAGTACGCCGTTCCACGACCGGCACACCGGGGAGGAGCAGATGAAGGCGATGATCACCGCGATCCCGATGGGCCGTACCGGTACGCCGCATGAGTGCGTCGGCACGGTCCTGTTCCTCGCCTCGGAGCGGATGGCGTCGTACGTGACCGGTCAGATTGTCGAGGTCAACGGCGGCCAGCTGATGCCATAGGGGCTCCGGCGATGTGCGCCGGAGCCCCCCAGCTCAGTGGGACAAAGTGCGGTAGCGGTAGGCGGACAGGGGCAGGAAGATCGCGGTCAGAACCAGGGGCGCGATGATCGCCATCAGGACCGAGTGACTACCGATCCAGGTGGCGGTTGTTGACGGATCGGGGTTGCCGAAAAGCGTTCGGGATGCGGTGGCCGCTGCGGACAACGGGTTCCACTGGGCGATCGTGCCCAGCCAGGCCGGCATCGTGGAGGTGGCGACGAAGGCGCTCGACAGGAAGCCGACCGGCCACACCAGCACCTGTACGGCGGTGATGCTCTGGGCGTTCTTCACGGACAGCCCGATGAAGATTCCGACCCACAGCAAGGCGAAACGCAGCAGGAGCAGCAGACCGAACGCTGCCAGCGCGGACGGCAACCCGTCATGCCAGCGCCAACCGAGAGCAAGTCCGGCACCAGTCAGTACGGCGAGGGCCACGATCGTGTCGAGCATGTCCGCCATGCATCGGCCGAGCACGACCGCGGCCGAGCTCATCGGGAGGGAGCGGAACCGGTCGGTCACGCCCTTGTCCTTGTCCTGCGTGACGGCGGTCATCGTGCCCTCGAGCCCGAACAGCATGGTCAGCGCGAAGATGCCCGGAACCAGCAGCTCGTAATACGACGAGCCCTCGGGGGTTTCCATCGCGCCGCCCAGCAGACTGCCGAAGATCAGCAGCATCAGTACCGGGAAGAACCAGGCGAACAACATCAATCCGGGCTGCATCCGCCAATGCGTCAGGGCTCGGCGGGTGATCGTCCAGCCGTCGGCAATGGCCCACCCGAGGGCAGTCATGCCGACGCTCCGGTCAGGTGCAGGAACACTTCGTCCAACGTCGGTCTGCGTAACGTGATGTCCTCCGGTTCAATTCTTGCCTCATGCAACGAGTTGGCCATGATCGTCAATGCCCGGGTGCGATCCTTGACCGGAATGCTGACCCGATTCCCCTCGACCTTGATCTCTCCGTTTGTGATCGGCTCGGCCAAGCCCAGGACCTGAGTGACCTCGGCCGGGTCCACGAGCACCAGATCGAGCCAGTCCGATCCGAGCTGGGCCTTCAGCGCGTCCGGCGTTCCTTCCGCGACGACCTTGCCGTCCTTCAGCATCGAGATCCGGTTCGCCAGCTGATCCGCCTCCTCCAGGTACTGCGTGGTCAGCAACACGGTCGTGCCGTTGTCGACGAGTTGCCGGATGGCCGTCCACACCTCGAGGCGGCCGGCCGGGTCGAGCCCGGTCGTGGGTTCGTCCACGAACAGGACGGTCGGCGCGACGATCAGGCTGGCGGCCAGGTCGAGGCGTCGGCGCATTCCGCCGGAATACTTCCCGACCGATTGCCCGGCCGCTGCGGTCAGGCTGAATCGCTCCAGGAGCTCGTCAGCTCGTCGTACCGACTTGGTGTGGCCGAGATGGTTAAGCCGGCCGAACATGACCAGGTTCTGCCGACCGGTCAGCACCTCGTCGATCGCCGCGTACTGCCCGACGAGCCCGATCCGCCGCCGCACCTCGGCTCCTTGGCGACTCACGTCGTACCCGGCGACGGACGCCGTACCGGAATCCAGTTTGAGCAGTGTGGACAGGATCCGCACAGCTGTGGTCTTGCCGGCGCCGTTGGGGCCGAGCAGGCCCGTCACGGTTCCGGCGGTGACTTCGAGATCGAAGCCGTTCAGGCCTGCCCCCTCGGTGCCGCCGCGATAGTTCTTCCGCACGTTGGCAGCCTCGATCACCTGTTGCTTCGTCACTTCCCACCTCTCGTTCAGGGTTGAGCCGTAGACTGTACCGTACACCGTACGACTCAGGTACCATCGATGCAACGACGAGCGGTGGGAGTTTGTTCCGGTGGCTGGAAAAAAGGTGGCGGCGGCCGATCCGGCGCGCAGTCTGGCGCTGCTCTGGGGCAGTCACGCCAAGCCCGGGCGCTCCGGTCTGACCGTGCGCGCGATCGTCGACGCCGCGATCGAGCTCGCCGACGCGGAGGGGCTCGAGGCCGTCTCGATGCGGGTGATCGCCGAGCGGCTGAAGGCCGGCACGATGACGCTCTACACCCACGTCCCCGGCAAGGGCGAGCTCACCGACCTGATGTTCGACCACGTGTACGGCGATCTGTACGCCGACGTGGACGAGGCCGCGCGTCAGCCGGATTGGCGGGCGGCGCTGGAGTTCATCGCGCACCGCAACTTCGACGTACTGGTTCGGCACCCGTGGATCCACGAGGTCCCGACAATGCGCGCGGCGCTGGGGCCGAACATCACGCTGAAGTACGAAGCCGAGCTCCGCCCCCTCGACGGTGTCGGCCTGACCGACGTCGAGATGGACTCAGCGCTCGCCCTGGTCCTCACCCACGTCACCGGTACGGCGCGCGCGGGCGCCGAGCACCTCCGCACCCAACGCGACTCCGGCCTGTCCGACGAGGAGTGGTGGCGCCAGATCTCGCCCACCCTCACCCACGTCATGTCCGGTTCGAGCGTCGCCTTCCCCACCGCCGGCCGCGTCGGAACCTCAGTCGGCGAACACTTCCAGGCCGCGATGGACTCAAACCACGCCTTAGCGTTCGGGCTGGATCGGATCCTTGACGGGATTGCCTTGCTGATCGCCTCGCGTCCGGAGGACCACCAGGGCAAGGCCGATCAAAGCTGAGGTGCCGGCCGCGATCAGATAGCCGCGGCCGTTCGTGCCCGAGTTCGCCGGCGTCTCGTGGGTGAGCGCCTCGACGGTTGTCGGCGCGCCCTCCTGCCGGTGGTCCGATGTCAGCGTGAGCAGCCCAGCCGCGAGCGCGACAGCGCTCAGCGCGAAGAAGAATGCTGCCCATCGCTTCATTGGCCTACCGCCGCGATGACGTAGCGCCCGACGATCTGCATGCCCCAAGTATCAGCTATTCAGCAGGTCCTCGAACGGGGTCGGGTTGGCGTACGGGTCCGGCTTGACCGGGGTGTCGTGGTGGAGGGTGGCGACGAGCTCGGTCGCGGCCTGGGTGATGCGGGGGCGGAGGGTCGCCGCGTTGGGGCCCCAGTCGGTGGATGCGGCGTAGACGCCGGTCGGGACTGGCATCGCTTTGAGGTAAGCGAAGAGCGGGCGGAGGGCGAAGTCGAGCACCAGGGAATGCCGCTCGGTGCCGCCGGTCGCGCCCAGCAGGACCGGCTTGCCGGCCAGCGCCTTGTCGTCCAGGACATCGAAGAACATCTTGAACAGACCGCTGTACGACGCCGAAAATGTCGGCGAGACCACGATCAGAGCATCGGCGTTCGCGACCGTCGTGAGGGCCTTCTCCAGCGCGGCCGACGGAAACCCGGTCAGCAGGTTGTTGGTGAGATCGTGCGCGTAGTCGCGCACCTCGATCACCTCGGTGCGCGACGTCTGCCCGCGCGCCGCCAACTCATCATGTACGGCGGTCGCCAGCTGGTCGGCGAGCAGCCGGGAAGACGACGGTGTCGTCAGCCCGGCCGTCACGACGGCGATGACTCGCTCGGTCATAGCGTCTCCAGATCACGTGCCCGCGCAGCCGCGGTCTTCAGCGATTCGTGGGTCGGCGCATCCGGCACATGCGCCGGCTTCAAGGCCGCAAACTCCTTGCGCAGCACGGGAATCACCTCTTCGCCAAGGATATCCAGCTGCTCCAACACAGTCTTCAACGGCAATCCGGCATGGTCGATCAAGAACAGCTGCCGCTGGTAGTCACCGAAGTGCTCCCGGAATGACAGTGTCCGCTCGATGACCTCCTGCGGACTCCCAACCGTCAAAGGCGTTTCGCGCGTGAAGTCCTCCAGCGAAGGCCCGTGCCCATACACCGGTGCGTTGTCGAAGTACGGCCGGAACTCCCGTACGGCGTCCTGCGAGTTCTTGCGCATGAACACCTGCCCGCCGAGTCCGACGATCGCTTGGTCCGCAGCGCCGTGTCCATAGTGCTCGAACCGCCGCCGGTACAGGTCGATCATCTGCTTGGTGTGCGTGACCGGCCAGAAGATGTTGTTGTGGAAGAACCCGTCGCCGTAGTACGCCGCCTGCTCCGCGATCTCCGGTGAGCGAATCGAACCGTGCCACACGAACGGCGGTACGCCGTCCAGCGGCCGCGGAGTCGCCGTGAACCCTTGGAGCGGCGTACGGAACTTGCCCTCCCAGTCGACGACGTCTTCGCGCCAGAGGCGGCGCAGCAGCGCATAGTTCTCGACCGCGAGCGCGATCCCGTTGCGGATGTCCTGGCCGAACCACGGGTAGACCGGGCCGGTGTTGCCGCGGCCCATCATCAGGTCGACGCGACCGTCGGCGAGGTGCTGCAGCATCGCGAAGTCCTCGGCGATCTTCACCGGGTCGTTCGTCGTGATCAGCGTCGTCGAGGTCGACAGGATCAGCTTCGAGGTCTGCGCCGCGATGAACCCGAGCATGGTCGTCGGCGACGACGCCACGAACGGCGGGTTGTGGTGCTCCCCGGTCGCGAACACGTCCAGCCCGACCTCTTCGGCCTTCAGTGCGATCGCCACCATCGACTTGATCCGCTCGGCCTCGCTCACCGTCTTCCCGGTGGTCGGATCCTCGGTCACGTCACTGACGCTGAACACCCCGAACTGCATCGGGTCCTCCTTCGGCTTGGGTAGTTCACTATTAAACTACCACGCCGCCCCAGGTTCCGGAACCGGCGACCTCTTGTCAGTCACGGGTCCACGTGATGAAACTGACTTCCGCCCCACGAAACCTCCCGCCCGAGGAGTTCGCCCATGTCTTCCCGCTTCAGCCGTCGAATGCTGCTTGGTACTGCCGTGGCGGCACCTGCTGCTGGTCTCATCACCGCTCCAACCACTGCTTCAGCCAGTCGACGACCAGCTGACCTCTCCAGCCAACTGATCGACGAGTGGGCTGCCGCGCCCGGTACGCATCCGCTCATCCCCGACATCTCGCACGCCGGTTACCGCGGCGGCGACCGCCCGCGCCGCCCACGCGTAGTCGCGAACGTCACCGACTTCGGCGCACGCCCGGGGACTGACGCTGCGGCCGCCTTCACCGCAGCACTCCGGTACGCCGGTGAGCGGGGTGGGGGCACAGTCGTCGTACCGGCTGGGACTTATCGCCTGGATTCCCCGCTGTGGATCCACTGGTCGAATGTCGTCCTGAAAGGCGCCGGCCGGAACCGCACGATCCTGCACTTCACCAAGCCGCTCGAGGAGTCGTACCGGCCGAATCTCCAACCCAGCCTGCAGAGTCGGTGGTCCTGGACCGGCGGCCAGATCTGGGTGATGCCGGCCGAACGCAAGGCCAAGTCCGAGGCCGAGGACTACGCCGCCTCCGAAGGCTGGCTGCTCGGCGACACGCTCGCCACAGTCGGCGCCGCGTCGCGCGGCCAACGCACGCTGCTCGTCGACTCGACGGAAAACCTCGCGGCTGGCGATCTCGTCGTACTGGAGACAGACAACCCGGCCGACGCCGGCGTACTCAAGCATCTGACCGGCGATGTGGCCGGCGCTTCAAGCTATGACTGGCCGACGCGTGCTCCGCAACTGACCGCTGGCTCAGGCGGGCAGTACATCCAGTACGCATCGTTGCAGTGGCCGGTCCGCATCGAGGCCGTCCTTGGCGAGCGGCTCGTTCGACTGGCTCAACCGCTGCGCTACGACCTTCGGCCGAGTTGGCCGTCGCGGCTGCGAGAGATCGGCCCGACCGTCCACGACGTCGGCATCGAGTCCCTCACGATCCGCAACGAACTCCGCCCGATGACCATCCACAACCGGCACCCAGGCTCGAACGGGCTGTGTTTCCAGGCCGTTCACGATTGCTGGGCGGACGACGTACGGGTCGAGAACTGCGATCTCGGCTTCGGCTTCACCACCACCAAAGCGGTCACCCTGACCAACGTCGCCGTCGGCGGCCGCTCCGCCCACCACAGCTTCGCCTGCCGCATGCAATCCCACGACAACCTCGTCGACGGCTTCGAGATCGAACAGTTCACCGTCCCCTTGCCGTCCGGCGCCCTGCATCACGGCCTCAACCTCGAAGGCCTCTCCGCCGGCAACGTCTGGCGCCGCGGCACCATGGCCGAAGGCACCTTCGACACCCACCGAGCCATGCCCTTCGAGAACGTCCGCACCGACATCACGCTGGTCAACAACGGCCGAGTCGGCGGCTCCGCAGCCTCCGGCCCGCTCTTCGGCGCGCGCATCGCCCACTGGAACGTCCGCATCACGACGAACACGCCGTATGCGATCCACCTCGCCGACGTGGCCCCACGCTCAGTCACCGTAGGTCTGCAAGGCCTGACCGCATCGGGCAGCGGTCTACCGAGAGACTTCCAAGGCGACCTCGAGAACGGCACCTACCTTCTAGGCGCCGCTCCCGCCGTACCAGATCTGTACGCCGCTCAACGCAGCTGCGACTAGATTCCGGCGTACTGGATGACCGGGGCGGCGGCGCGGGCCGCAACCTGCCAGCTTTGGCGGCGGAACGCGAGCACGATGCCGGCGAGGGCCGCGCTGCTGACCACACCGGCGATGACGATGATCACGACATCGCCGGTGAGCCCACCGGTCACGACCAATCCGAGCCCGACGACGATTGCGCAGACCGCCAGCGCGATCGCCGTCGACCGGCTCTGCCAGACCCACTGGCCGCCGCTCTCGACCTCGGCGGCCAGACCGTTCGCGAACGTCCGCAGTTCGTCGTCCCACGGCGCCAACTCGAGGATCCGCGCCGCCGCCTCTCGGCACATCGCGCGCTGCTGCTCACTCGCGATCAGTCGCACCTCGTAGATCGTGAGCGCGAGCGACGCCTCAGTCATCCGCCTGATCGCCCAGGCCAGGTCCACGCGCAGCTCGTTGTTGTCCGGCTGAGCGAGCAACGCTTGATGCATCCGCTCAACTGTGGCGGCGGGGTCCTCATCGGGGTGCACTGTCACTGGTTCAGTCCCGGTCTCACGGCTGGGCCGCATCGTAGGCGGTGGTGTAGATCTCCTTCATGGCCGGCCAGTTCGAGGCCAGCGCGGAGGCGTAGAGCACATAGTCGTTCTGTCCGGCGCGCCAGTAGACCGACTCCACATGCTTGCGGCCATCGGGGGTGTCGAACTCGAAGCTCCACGTCACTGCCTCGTGCTCACGCCACGTTTGCGGCTGCAGAGTGATCAGCTTGTAGCCCAAGTACTGCGTGCTGAAGTTCCGCTCGGCATTGCGCATCACGTCGATCAACGGCTGGCTCGGCGACTGCGAACCGCCGTACCGCAGGAAACTGGTCGGCTGCGCTGGATCCGTCGCCTGGGTGTCGGTCTTGCCGTCGCGGACCTTCGCCTGCCAGTTGCTCGGAATCCTGGTGACGACTCCGCCCGGTCCGGACACGTCCTTGAACCCTGCAGGCGTGGTCGCCGGTGTGCTCGACGGCGGCTCGCTGGGGGTTGTCGGGATCGACGACGTCGAGGCAGCCGGCGTACTCGGCAACGGCTCCGGTACGGCGGCATCCGCCGTACCGGAGGGTGAGCGGATCAGGAGCAGACTCGTGCCGATCAGCGCGCACACCACCAGATTGGCGGCGAACGCAATGACCGCGATCTTGCGGGACGTCGGTTGGCTCATCACGACTCCGGCTGGAACTTCAGCTTGCCCTGCTCGACGATGAGCAACCCCGCCACCGTGAACGACGGCTGATCGTTGACCGGATAGCCGCCGTACCCGGTGCCGGTGACGGTTGCCTTGCCGCTGCTCTTCGTCTCGACAACC
The DNA here is from genome assembly GCF_004349055.1 of Kribbella antibiotica. Classification (GTDB taxonomy): domain Bacteria; phylum Actinomycetota; class Actinomycetes; order Propionibacteriales; family Kribbellaceae; genus Kribbella; species Kribbella antibiotica. The sequence continues at coordinate 20,125 of NZ_SMKX01000118.1, read as the reverse complement.
ACCGCGCCGTCGTCACCGATGCGCAGCTCGAGCGTCGGGTAGGTGTCGATCTTCCAGACCGGCTTGGTGATCGAGGACGTGAACGGGCAGGTCTCCACGTTCTTGGTCACGCAACCGTTCAGGTACTCCTTGACCTGGGCCTCCGCTGCGGATTGGGCAGTGGCTTTGATCCTCGGCTCCAAGGTCACCTCGTTCTCCCCGAAACCGGCGTCGACCGTGATCGGAGTGCTCTCCAGCAGTTGGTTCTCCGCGACACTCACGACGTACCGGCCGGGAAAGACCTGGAGCAGGCGCGACTCCTTGGCATCCTCCGGCAGCGGTTTCCCATTGACCTGTACGTCGACCGGGGCCGCCGCACTGATCTGGATCGACGGCCGGTCGCCGTTGATACCCCAGCCGCGGAAGAGACCGAGCGTCAATTTCTCCTTGTGGTGCAGGGGAATCTCGCCACTGACCTGCTTGTCGCCGATGAAGAAGCTGACCTTCGCGGTCTTGGCATCGTCGCCCTCGACCTTGTCGACCTTCAGCTTGGTGGGTGGGACGTACTGCTCCGACTTCAGGATGTCGCTGATCGACGTGTTGCTGTCCTTGATATACGACGCGGCCTTCGTGGCATCGCGATCCTCAAGTGCGCCGAAGTATCCCTCGACCGCGGCCTCGGGCGTCAGCCAAACCCGTTGCACCACGTAAGTCGCGGCACACAGCACCACAACTCCCGCTGCCACCAACGCGATGACGGTCTTCGCCCGCGGCGACGGTCGCCACGGCTCGACGAACGGACTCACCGGTGGACTGCTCTGCGTCTGCACCATCATGCCTCCTCAGTACGACGTGCCTGGGCGAGGAACTCGTCGCGCTTCGCCAACCGGGCCGCCATGATCTGCCCGTGGTGCGCCACCGGCGGCTCATGCCGGCACGTAGCCAACTCCCGCCACGCCGCCGCCGACCGCCGTACCTCGTGATGCCACCGCACCCCGTCGATCGGATTCACGGCCGCCGACATCACCCACCGATGCCAGTACCAGTACATCGTCAACTCGACCCGAAGCCCCTCATGCACAGGCCAGCAAGGCGGCAGCAAAACCCAAGGCGCATAGGCCTCCTCAAGCCAAGCAACCCAACCCGCAAGCTCATCCCAGGACTTCTCCCGAACCGCTGCGTCCTTCTCATCCCAAACCCAGGGCGGCGTAGCCACGCTCACTCCCTCCCCATGTCATCACCAGCAGAACTGTCGTCAGCCGAGTAACCCGACTCCGAATACCCCTCGTCCCCACCAGAACTCTCCATCGAGTCCGCCACCCGAGCATCATCCGCAGCCGCCTGCTCCTCATACCCACCCGCAGCCTCGCCCGCCTCACCTTGACCACCCTCAGCTTGTGTCTCAGCGCCAGCCTCGGCTTGTGTCTCAGTGCCAGCTTCGGCCTGCGTCTCGGCGCCGGCATCAGGTTGTGTCTCGGTGCCGGCGTCAGGCTGCGTCTCAGTGCCGGCCTCGGGTTGAGTCTCGGCTCCAGTCTCGGCCTGCTGCTCCGGCCCAGCCTCCGGCTGTTGCTCCGCCCCCGGATCAGCCTGACCCTCCGACTCAGCCGCCGTACCCTCGTCAGCCTTCTCCTCGACACGATCCGTGCCCTGCTCATCCCCACGCCCCGAATCGGCGCCGGCCTGAGCTTCCTCGTTCCCAGCCTCAGTTTCGTCCTGCCGAGTCTGCTCTTCCTGCTGCTGCTCGACGGTCTCCTGATTCTGCTGCGCGTCGCCCTGAGCCTCGTCCTGCTGATTCTGCTGTTCGGTCCCGTCGTCGGCTTGAGCTTGTTCCTCCTCGCGCCGAGCAGCGTCGTCCCCAGCCTCGGTTTCCTCCTGCTGGTTCTCGCGCTGCTGGTCGGCCCGGGTCTGCTCGTCCTCCTGGGTCGTACCGGCTTCGTCCTGCTGTTGTTCGGTTTCGTCGGCTTTGGCCTGAGCGTTCTCATCTTCTCGACGCTGCGCCGCGTCGTCCCCAGCCGCGGTGTCGTCCTGCTGCTTCTCCTCCGACTTGGCCCGCGCGACTTCCTCAGCCCGAGCCTGCTCATCGGCGCCCTGCTCAGGATCGTTCAGACCGGGCTGATCAACGTCGTCCCCGCCGCGATCGCCGCCGCGTCCTCCCGATGGATCCGCAACGTCACCCTGTTCGTCCCCACGGTCCGTGGCGTCGGGAACTCCAGTCCCAGGATCCGCACCGGCCACCGCGTCGTCCGCGTCACCAGAGTCATCCCGCCCGAGATCACTCCCGTCCTCAACCTCCCCAGCACCAGGATCCCGTCCCGGTTCTTCAGATCGATCATCTCCTCGATCACGAAGTCGATCCCGCTCGCGTTCACGTTCCTCGCGCTCCTGTTCCTCGCGCTCGCGGTCCGCCTGTTCCCGTAGCCGGGCGGCGTCGGCCTTCAGCGCTTCCAGCGCTTCGATCTTGTCGTTGACCTGCTGTCGGACTTCCTCGGTCGGCTGGCGCGGTGGCTCCTCCGGCTCGTCCAGTGCAGGGATGACGTTGTCGTGTCCCGGCGGTTCTTCGACGTCCACGTAGCGCTCGGCCTGCATGTACTGCACGGCTCGCTCCTGCGGTTCGTCGAGGTCGCCGCCGCGGCCGATCTCGTACAGCAGGTGGTTGTGCTCTTTGGCCGCCCAGCTTCCCGGCGTGTGGATCTGCAGCTCGAACTTGTGTCCGTCCGGCGTACTCCAGGTGGTGTTGAAGCCCTTGTAGTCCGGCTGCTTCCACAGGTTCTTCTTGTCTTCCGGCCGGAACCCTTGAGCCTCGAGACCGTCGAAGGTCGCCTGCGCACCGTCGGCGTACCGGTCGGCCGGGAACGTCATCGTGTAGCGGTTGAAGTCGTAGGTGAACCGGGCGATCTTGGTGTCGTCCTTCGCGAGCCCCTTGCGGGCGATCTTGCTCCGGGCCGAGTCGAGACTCTTCAACGAGTACTTCTGGCCGACCAGCTCACCACCGAGCTCGGTGAGTCCTCCGGCCAAACCCGACATCACCACATCGAGGTCGTGCTGGCGACCTTTCGCCTCCGCGAGAGCCTTCTCGACTGCGCGGTTCTGCGGCCCGGACAGCTCCAGGCCTTCCTCGTGGGCGACGCCGTACCACGGTGAGCTCACAGCTCCGTGGCCCCCGTGATACCGCGTGTCTGCTGGATCAGCTGCTCGGCCGCTGCCTGGTCGATGGCAACGAGGTCAGGGCGGTCTGCCGGAGATCCAAGGGTGAATTCGCGGATGACCGGCGTGCGGACCCATTCGTTGTCTTGCCCGAACACCTCGTCCAGGATTTTCTCGGGGCTGCTGCGCCGCCGGTAGACCTGGTTCTCTCTCGTGGGCTCGGCTTCGTCGTTGGGGATCTGGTACGACCAGTAGCGGACGAGGCGTTGCCGGTCGGACTCCAGGGCTTGGGCCTCGTCCGCAGTGATTGCGACGAAGGTCCCGTCCGGGCGGGCTCTGAATTCCTTAGCGCCCGCGTGCCATTCCCAGTCGAGCAACGACAGGTACTCAGGCTCGGCGCCACCCGTACGCCACAGCGCGCTCGGGGAGGATACTTTCTGGTTCGGCCAAACCTCTGCAAGGTACTCGTAGTCGTCGGTGGTCATGCGGTGGATCCCTTCTGATGGAGGTCGGTGGCGCCGCTGATTCCGCGGGTCTCCTGGATCAGCCGCTCGGCCGTGTTTCGATCGATCGGCTCCAGGTCGGGCACGTCGTGCGGTCCACCTACCCGGAATCTTTTGATGGTGTCTGTCGGAGCCCAGATGTTGGCGCGGCCGAATCCCTCTTCGACCAGGCGCTCGGGGCTGCGGAGCAGCCGATACACCAGGATGTCCTCGTAGAGATCGCCCTTTGCTGGGCTGAGGCGTTCTACCCAGTACTTCGCGAACCGCTGGCGATCGGCGAGCAGTAGCTCTGCCTGTTCGGTCGAGATCACCACCCGGAGGTCCGGGTGCGGCAGCAGGACGTCGCCCTGTGGATGCCAAGCCCAGTCCACCATCGACAGGTACTCGAAGGCGTTGCCGCGGTGCCGCCATAGACCGCTGGGGCGGTCTGCTGACTCGCCGCCTGCCGCGAAGACTCTGGCCAGGTACTCGTAGTTGTCAGCGGTCATGGGTGAAGCCTTTGAGGTTTGCGAATTCTGGGATGGCGCCGGCGGGGCGGGACTCTACTTGGAAGGGTGGGTCGCTGCGCCAGAAGAGCCAGGCGTGGAACGGGGGGAGCATTTGGATGGCGTTGATGGGGAGGGCGGGGCGGTAGATGGTGCCGATGGTGGTGTTCTGGGTGTTGGGGTTGCCGCCTACGCCGGTGGGGCCGGTGCCGAAGCCGGTGCTGGGCGGGGCGCCTTGGGGGCCTAGTTGGGTGCTGGTGTTGGACTGGCGTTCTTCGCCGGCCCAGGAGGAGATGTTGTGCAGGTCTTCGCCGTTGGACATGCCGCCGAAGATGAGTTTGGCGGTGGTGGCGGCGAGGATGGCGGCCTGCTGTTCTACGCCGTACCGATTCCTCAACTGGGCAAGGGATTGGGTGGCCCAGAGGGTGATGATGCCGCGGCCGCCGCCTTCGCTCACGAGCGAGGGGAGGCTCTGTAGCGGGGCGATGTTGGCGATCTCGTCGAGAGCCAGCAGCAGTGGCGGGTCGAGCCGGCCACCGCGAGCAGCAGCCAACTCGGACGCGCGTTGCGCGATGCTGTCGACGAGGCCGGCCATCAGCGGGGCGATCGCCTGCTGCTGGTGGGAGGGACCGATGATGAACAGCGACGACCGGCTCTCGAGGAACTGGTCGATGTCCAGGTCGTTCTGCGAACACGACGCGAGGACGGTCGGCTCGGACGTTGCTTCCAACGTATTGCGGGCGACCGAGTAGAAGCTGCCGCGTTCCCGGTCGCCGAGAAGCTTGACCGCGTCCAGATCGTCGGCCCACATGGCCCCGGGGCTCGAGGACAGTCGCAGAATCGCCGTTGGGTCGCGGGTCTCCTGCGCTGTGAGCCAACGCCGTACGACGGAGATCGGCAAACCCTCCAACGCCGCTGCATGGAAGTACGCGCGCAGGATCGCCGCGGCGCCGCCGCGCCAGTGGTCCCCGTCCGAAACACCCTGCCCTGCAACGGCTGTCATCGCCGCGACCCGGCGATAGCAGACTGACGGATTCTCGCAGTCAGCCAACGGCGACCACCGCATCGACAGCTCCGGGAACTCGCTGCCGAAGGGGTCATAGACACGAACAGAACCCCCGTACGGTGCTGCGAGCGCTCGCCGGCGGTCTCCGGTGAATCCGAGGATGTCGCCGCGGGTCGACGTACAGACGACTGGTCCCTCCCACCACATCACCGACGGGATGATCAGGCCGGAGGTCTTGCCGTAGCGCGGTGGGCCGACGATGCCGACCGAGTCTTCGGGTGCGCTCCAGCAGCGCTTGTAGCCGCCGTGCGCGTCCCAACCGAGGAACACCTGACGGCGTGGCTCGAGACCGAACGGCGGGATCGGCGGCCAGGAAGCGTTCATCAGTCCCTCGCCAGCGACCCGGTGATGATGACCGGTGTCGGCTCGGTGGGGCCGCCGGCATCAGGCAACGGGTACGCGATGCCTGGCTCCTCGACGCGCTCGAGCCGCAGCTCGTTGGGCGGGTGAGTGCCCAGGATGGCCAGGTCCCATCCGCTGCTCGCGCCGTCGAAAGACTCGCGGAACTTGATGAGGACCTGGCGGATGCCGTCCCGGTGACCGGCGAACACCGCTCCCTGGTCGGCCCGGTACTCCGCGGCGCGCGAGCCGGCGGCCTGGAGCGGCATCAGGACGTAGCGGATGCTGACCAGGATCGGCCAGGTCATGAGCATGATGACGAACGCGATGGTGCCACGGGTCATCTGGAGCAGCCAGGCACAGGCCGTGTACGCCAAGTAGAGGGGAAGCGCCACACCGCGGATGAACATGTTCGAGATCGAGTCCGCGTTGCGCCAGTGCGTCAGTTCGTGGCAGAGCACGCCGGCCAATGGCTCTCGTTCGTACTCGAAGTGCTCGAGGAACCCGCGGTTCACGATGATGTGCCGCGCCCCGGCGGCGGCGTTCGGGCCCCGGTCGTCGGACATCAGGAGTCGTGGCAGCGAGGTGAGGCCCATCCGGCGGGCGCAGTCCTCCAGGACCGGCTCGATCAGCTCGCGCTCCCGGCGGCTGGGCTGCCGCGCTCCGTAGAGCCGGAAGATCCAGCTCTCGGCGGCGATGTGGTACATCGTGTAGAGGAAGCCGCACAGCGCGGCGACGAGGAGCTGGCCGAGGAAGCGTCCGACGCCCTCGATCGGGCTCGCCGCGGCGATGAAGATCCAGGGGAGCAGGAAGCCCACCAGGAAGCCGCCGATGGCACCGGCCGCGATACCCACCAGCATGCCGATGATGCCGCCTCCCTGGAGGAGGGCACTGCCGAGCAGGCTGTTGAGGAGCGGGATGTTGTCGGCCAGCGAGCTCGCCTGCTCGTGGCCGGCAAACGCACCGCCGACGTACCCGGTGATGCCACCGGCCACCATGCCGATGCCACCGAGAAGGACGCCGGCCGGCAGGTTGAACCAGGTGGTGAGCAGCGCGGCAATCAGACCGCGGGGGTTGCGGAGCATGCCGGTGACCAGCCAGGAGAACGTGCTCTGGTAGCCGGGCGGCCGGGTGAAGAGCTGCCTGATGTTAGTCCCGAGCGATCTGCGCGGTGCCGGGCCCGGCACCTGCGACGTGCTGGCAGGCGCCGGCCACGATGCCGGTGAGGTCGTCGGCGGGCCCGGGGTCTCCACGAACGGCGCGAGCGTCGGCGGTGGATAGGCAGGCTTTGCGGACCCGGCTCCGCAATGTGGACAGCTTTGGCTGGCCGGGTCTCGCTGATTCCCGCAGCGGACGCAGATCCCCACTTGATCCTCCCGAGAAGTCGACCGTCCGAGCCTAGTGGTCGCAGCGGGTGACAGGAGGGGTGCTGTGGGGATCTGTGGACAACATTGCCACTTGTTGCAATGGCGGCAGATTTGTCAGGCGGCGTCGAGGGTTGCGACCTGGTCCGGAGTCAGGGTGAGGTCGATGGCGGAGTAGGAGTCGCGGATGGTTTCTGGGCGGCTGGAGCCGGGGATGGGGATGACGACCGGGGACTTGGCGAGCATCCAGGCGAGGGTGAGTTTCTGGGGGCTGACGCCGAGTTCGGCGGCGAGGGTGTGGAAGGCGGGGTGCTTGTCGCCGAGGCCGCCGGCGTTGGAGATGCCGCCGAGCGGGGACCAGGGCAGGAAGGCGATGCCGAGTTCGTCGCAGAGGTCGAGTTCGGGCTCGCTGGAGCGGAACGCGGGCGAGAACTGGTTCTGGACCGAGACCAGGCGGCCGCCGAGGATGTCGTTGGCCTGGCGGATCTGGTTGGGGTTGGCGTTCGAGATGCCGGCCTGGCGGATCTTGCCGGCGTCGAGCAGGTCGCGGATCGCGCCGACGGAGTCCTCGTACGGCGTCTTCGGGTCGGGCCGGTGGAACTGGTAGAGGCCGATCGCCTCGACGCCGAGCCGCTTCAGCGATCCCTCGACCGCCTGCTTCAGGTATTCGGGGGAGCCGTTCAGCGTCCAGCTGCCGTCGCCGGGGCGCAGATGCCCGCCCTTGGTGGCAACGACGACGTTGGAAGTGTCACCCCCGTACGACGCCAGTGCCTTGGCGATCAGGGTTTCGTTGTGACCGACGTCGGTCGCGGTCAGGTGGTACGCGTCGGCGGTGTCGATCAGGGTGATTCCGGCGTCGAGGGCAGCGTGGATCGTCGCGATCGACCGGGCCTCGTCGGGACGGCCCTCGATCGACATCGGCATCGCGCCGAGGCCGATCGGGCTGACCTGGACATCACCGATCGTGCGGGGAGAGTTCGTCATACCTTCCAAGTTCCCGCATGTGAACCTTTAACTCCAACAGCAATGTGTGGAGGGATTAACCAGTCGCAGTCATGAATCACCGGGAGTGGTTGGGCTGAGCTCCTGCGTGCCGATCACCGACAGCAACCGCAGTGCCTCCTCCGACGGCGATCCCGGGGTCGCCGTGTACAGGACGAGTTGCTGGTCGCGGTCGGGGATCGCGAGGGAGTCACAGTTGACGGTGATCGGTCCGACCAGCGGGTGGTCGAAGGACTTGCAGAGCGCGGGCTCGGCGGCCACATCGTGCGCCTGCCACAGCGCGACGAACCGTGGGCTGCCGGCCAGCAGGTCGGCGATCAGCTCCCGCACCTCCGGGTCATCCGGATACCGCGCGGCCGTCGTTCGCAGAACATTGGTGGCGTGCCGGGCGAACTGGTCGCCGCTGGATGCCCTGAAGACCTTGCCGTCCGGAGAGCCCGGGCCGAGGAACACTCGGCGCAGCAGGTTTCGGTCCGGCCGGGAGAGTTGTGAGAAATCCTCGAGCAACGCCGCGGCGAGGGGGTTCCAGGCGATCACCTCGTACGTCGCCGAGAGCACCATCGCGACCGTGGTGGGCAGCCGCTCGATCAGGTCGAGGATGCTTTGCCGCACTACCCGCGACGGTCCGGGCGGGCTCACCGGTACGCCGGCCAACTGGTACAGGTAGTTGCGTTCGGCATCGGACATGCGGAGTGCCCGTGCGAGCCCAGCCAGCACCTCGCCGGACGGGTGTGGCGCCCGGGCTTGCTCGAGCCGGGAGTAATACTCGGTCGAGATGTAGGCGAGCTGCGCGACCTCTTCGCGCCGAAGTCCCGGCGTACGGCGTCGTCGCCCGGCGGGAAGCCCGGCTTCGGCCGGGGTGATCCGTTCCCGTCGGCTGCGCAGGAACGCCGCCAGTTCCGCCTTGTCCATACCGTCCAGTGTGCCCGGATCGCTGCGCGTAACCAGGTACTGATGGTTCCTGGTTACCGTGTTCGCCGCCGCGCACGGTGGGTGGCATGGACAAATTGCTTGCAGGGAAGGTCATTCTCGTCACCGGAGCCGGTCGCGGGATCGGTGCTGCCGCAGCTCGGCTGTTCGCGGCCGAGGGTGCCAAGGTGATGCTCGCCGCTCGCACCGAGGAGCAGTTGGCGCTTGTTGCGAAGGAGATCGACGGCGAGTACGTCGTCTGTGACCTGGCGGATCCGGATTCCGTGACAGCGGCGGTGGAGCGGACAGTGTCGACGTACGGGCGGTTGGACGGTGCATTCAACAACGGCGCCACCGGTCAGGAGCCCGGGCCGATGGACGGTCTGCCGATCGACGCGCTGGATCAGCAGTACGCCGTCAACTTCCGCGGACTGTGGGTCGCGATGGCCGCCGAGGTTGCGGCGATCCGCGCCGGCGCGGGGCACGGCAGCATCGTGAACACGTCGAGTGTCGGCAGTCTCGGGGCCAACCCGCAGCTTCCGGGGTACGGCGCGATGAAGCGGGCCGGGAACAGCCTGACCGAGTCGGCCGCCAAGACGTACGGTCCGGAAGGGATCCGGGTCAACGCGATCGCACCGGGCGCGACCCTGACGGAGATGCTGCAGGACTGGGACACGGCGCAGCCCGGGACCATCGACTTCATCGTTGGGCAGGTCCCGTTGCAGCGGGCAGCGCAGCCGGCCGAGGTGGCCGAGGCCGCCGCCTGGTTGCTCAGCGACCGGTCGTCGTACGTGACCGGTGTTGTGCTTTCCGTGGACGGCGGCCTGTCTGTTTAGGCCTCGTGGACGTGGGGGTTGCGGTCCTCGACCACGTACGTCGCGCGGGTGCTGATCGTGGCGTCTGGCTTCTGCACGAACGGGAGCACGCGGAAGTCGGAGCGCCACTGCTTCTGGTCGACCGTGACCCGGACGTAGCCGCGCTGGCTGTTGAAGAACTTGAGGTGGGCGTTGGCGGCCAGGAACTGCTGGCCCTGGGCGGTCATGTCGGCGCCATCACCGCCGCTGGTGATCGACGTACCGACGAACTCGGTGCCGACGGATGCCGACTCCGGGGCGTCGTAGTCGCGCTTGAGCTCGAGGGCGTAGTTCTGGTGCCGGTCGCCGGTGATGACGACCAGGTTCCGTACGCCGCTGTCCTGCGCCGCACCGAGGACCTTGTTGCGCTCGGCAACATATCCGTCCCAGGGGTCGGTCCAGACATGGGTTTCCGGGCCGGGGGTCCAGTCGGTCTGGCCCATCGGGGTCTGGTTGCCGATCACCTGCCATCGCGCGCGGGACCGTTTGAAACCGTCGAGCAGCCAAGCGCGCTGCTTGCCGCCGAGCATCGTGTTGTCCGGGTTGTAGCGGTCGGTGCAGGTGGACGAGTCGGTGTCGCCGCAGACCTGGTCGGAGCGGTACTGCCGGGTGTCGAGGATGGTGAAGTCGGCCAACCGCCCGTACGGAAGGCGGCGGTGGTAGCGGATGTCGGGCCCGGCCGGCATCTGCTCGTGGCGCAACGGCATGTTCTCGTAGAGCGCCTGGAAGGCCTGCGCGCGGCGGGCGCGGAAGACCGCGCGGTCCTGGTCGGGCTCGGTGTCGATCTGCGAGATGTCACCGGCCCAGTTGTTCTCGACCTCGTGATCGTCGAACGTGTGGATCCAGGGGTGCGCAGCGTGTGCAGCCTGCAGCGGTGCCTCCGACTTGTAGAGCGAGTACTGCAACCGGTACCGCGCCAGGTCGAACGTCTCGGTGTGGAATCGCGGGTCGGTGGTGACGCCCCGCTTGTTGGTCTTCACGCCCGACTCGTACATGTAGTCGCCGAGGTGCACGACCAGATCAAGGTCCTCCTGCGCCATGTGGTCGTACGCCGTGAAGTACCCGTCCTGCCAGGCATTGCACGACGCGAAGGCGAACTTGAGCTGTCGCGGTGACGCGAACGGGTGCGGCGTCGTCCGGGTGCGGCCGATCGTCGAGACCTGGTTGCCGGTGCGGAAGCGGTAGTAGTAGACGTGATCCGGGAGCAGGCCACGGACCTCAGGGTGCACCGAATGCCCGAGCTCAGGGGTCGCAACGACGCCGGCGCGGCGGACGACGTACCGGAAGCGTTCGTCGAGGGCGACCTCGTACTCGACGCGGACCGTGCGGTCCGGCATCCCGCCCTTGCCGTCGATGGCGAACGGATCAGTGGCGAGGCGGGTCCACAGCACGACACTGTCGTACTGCGGATCGCCCGAGGCAACACCGAGCGTGAACGGATTGCCGGCGGCAGCTGGCGCCGCGTACGTGGTCGAGGCATCCCAGGCGCCGGTGCCGAGCAGCACGGCGGCCGAGCCCGCGCCACCCACGGCGAGAAAGCGGCGGCGTGAAACAGTCATGAAAAATACCTCCTGGACGAGGCGGATTCAGGGGAGAAAGCGCCTTCACTGTTCTCTCGCGAGGTGTCGGAGGGCTGTCGCTGAGGTGAAATCACCGCGCCGGCGTGGTGCAGGATGGCGGCATGACCGTACGCCGTGCCGTTCTCGAAGACGTCCCTGCCATCGTCGAACTCGTCTACGCCCTGGCCGACTACGAACGAGCCCCCGACGAGTGCCACCTCACCGCCGAGCAACTCCAGACCGCCCTCTTCGGCGAAACCCCCGCCGTCTTCGCCCACGTAGCCCTCCTCGACGACCGCATCGTCGGCTGCGCCATCTGGTTCCTCAGCTACTCCACCTGGCGCGGCGTCCACGGCATCTACCTCGAAGACCTCTTCGTCCGCCCCGAAGCCCGCGGCACCGGCCTCGGCAAAGCCCTCCTCAAGGCATTGGCGGAGGAATGCGTCCACAACAACTACGAACGCCTCGAATGGTCAGTTCTCAACTGGAACACCCCCGCCATCGACTTCTACAAGGCATTAGGCGCCAACCCCCAAGACGACTGGACCGTCTACCGCCTGACGGACAACGCCCTGGCGAAGTTGGGCTCATGACGGCCCAGGACTATCTCTGGTTCGACGGCACACAACTCAGCTTTGCCTACTGCCTGACCATGGTCGAAGGTATCGATCCGACGGAGGCCCTTCGGCGCATCGACGCCATGCCCACCGAAAGCGCGGCAGGGCTCAGCGCGTTCATCACTTTCTCGGAGAAGGCTTATCCCAAGCGCTATCCCGACGGGGACGGTCGCTTTGGCATCGGCGCCACTCAACTCGATGGCTGGACACTGCTGATCGAATGGATCGGCATCCTCGGTATCAGCATGCCCGTCCTCCTCCCGTTGTCGGAGGGCACTCGTGTGGTCTCGCACTACAGCAACGTTGATGCCGAGGACTGGTTCTATTGGATGGAGGACGGCACCGTCCGCCTCCGCTTCGAACCGCTCTTCCCGTACCACCGTGAGGGCGCCGATCCGGATGGGCTCGTCGACGTCATGGAGCACGTCGGTTTCGATCTACGCAGTGGCGACGATCGCGACTACTCACTCCACACCGAAGCCACCTTTGCTCTCGCCGAGCACCTCACCGGCATCCGCGTTACGGAAGATCTGCTCGAAACGAGCACCTACCTCTGCGGCCGCGCTCCCTCCGGCTAGCCGAGCTGCGGGAACGCCTCGCGCAGCTTGGCGATCAGCTCGGCGCCGCGCCACTCGCCGTACGCGCCGATTGCCATCCAGAGCGTGGAGAGCGCGGCGGTCAGAGGTTCGTCGTACGTGCGGTGGATGACGAGAAAGGCCTGAATGGGCTTGGAGTTGCCGGCGTCCCAACCGGTGGAGGAGAAGACCGCGAACTTGCCTTCGGTGCCGAACGTTTCCGGCGGCGGCTGGATGATCTCGGACTGGTCGACGCCCTGATCCATCCGGTCGAGTGCGTCCGCGACCCAGTCCATTCGGTCCAGCTCGGCAGCGGCACACGCCTGGCGAGCGGACCACCGCGCCACGGCGATGAGCGTGGCGTCGTCTGCGCGGTCCAGGTCGTCCAGCAACGGCCGGTCGAACTTCACCAGGTGGAACGCGGTGCGTGTCCCTCGGATCCGGTCGCTCGGGAGACTCCCACCCCATGACGCCAACTGCTGCCGCCGGATCTGCTCGGCCATCCGCTCGTCTTGCTCTGCTTGTGCTGCGGCGAACTGCTCGGCGGTCAGCGGTGGCGGGGGTGGTAGGGGTGGTGGCAGGTTGCTCATGGCGTCGTGCCAGTACGTCGCGTTCGCGCTCGTCACCTTGACGACACGATCCGCAGCCGGGGCTGCCGGCCAGAACTGCAGTAGGTAGCGATCCACCACCGGCTCGTCGTCGGAGGGTGGGTTCGCTTGGTGCCCGGCATCCATTCCCCAGCCGCAGTACCGAACGCGGTAGTCCGCCTCCGCCAGTTCCAGCGGCCACCACCCGCCGTCCCCGCCCCAGGTGATCAGCATCGCCTCGCCAGCCGGCCGGTACGACGCCTCGACAATCTCTTCCCACGAATCGTCGAGCGGAGGCGCCGTGCCATGCACCTCCACCGTGAACCCGACCTCGCCCGTGTGCAGCCCGGTCACCAGGAACAACACCCCAGCACTCGCTGCTCCACACAGCCCGTTCCGCTGCCCCCGAAAGGAGTCCTCCATGACGCCTGAGAACGGCGTACTTTCCACATAGATCTGCCCATACGAAACCCACGCGCGCCCACTCATCGCCACCCGCATGATGCTCACCCCTCACCAAGCTGTGGAAAGGTCAGCCGCAGCTTCGCGATCACCTCGGTGCCGCGCCACTCGCCGTACGCGCCGATTGCCATCCAGAGCGTGGACAGCGCGGCGTCGAGTGGTTCGTCGTAGGGCGATTGGATTGCGAGTAGGGCCTGGACCAGCCTGGTCTGCCCGGAGTCCCAGCCGCCGAAGGTTGCGATCGCCAGGTTTTCGGTGCCGAAGGTGCCGGGTGGCGCTTGGATGACGTCGCGCTCGTCGACGCCCGCATCCATTCGGTCGAGGGCGTCCGCGACCCACTGCATTTGGTCCAGCTCGGCTGCGGCGCACGTCTGGCGGGCGGCCCACCGCGCGACGGCGATCAGTAGCTCGTCATCGGCTCGATCCAGGTCGTCGAGGAGCGGCCGGTCGAACTTGACCAGCTGAAAGGCGTGATAGGTCTCGCGAATTCGTTCGCTGGGGAGCGTTCCGCCCCATGATTCGAGCTCCCGCGCTCGCAGTTGGTCGGCCGCCCACTCCTCGCGGCGGGCCTGAGCTGTTGCGATTTCGTCAGGTGTTGCCGGGGGCCGCATCCGGCGGGTTCGATCGTGTGAGTCCCGGGCCATTCGGCTCGTCACTTTGATCACCTGATCCGGCTCCGGTGGTGCCGGCCAGAACTGCAGGAGATAGTGATCGATCGGCGGATCGTCCCACTCCTTCTCATCGTCGGACTCGCGCCCGGTGTCGATCGCGCGGCCGCAGTAACGAACGCGGTAGTCGGCCGGCTCGAGGCCGAGCTCCCACCAATCGCTGGAGTCGAACCCGTACACCGTGGCATCGCCCGCCGGGCGGAAAGGTGCCTCGACGATGTCTTCCCAGGTTTCGTCGATCACCGGCGCCTCGTCGCACACCTCGACGATCAAGCCAACATGTCCGGTGTGTAGTCCGGTCATCAGGCACAACGTGCCGGCGATGGCCGCTCCGCACAGTCCGTTCTGTTGCCCGCGGAACGAGTCGTCGAAGTCCGGGCGCTCATCGCCGCTCTCGACGTAGATCTGCCCGAAGGTCAAGAAAGCCCGACCATTCACTACCGTCCGCACGGTCCCCACCCCTCACCCCAGCGTTGTGACGACGATCCAAACAGAAGCCGCCGACAGTTCAGTTGCGGTGGTGTTTGGCGGCGTACATGGCTTGGTCTGCGGTGTGCAGCAGCGTGTCGAGGTCAGGAGAGCCGGGCGTGATCGGGGTGGTGCCGATCGCGGTGGTGACGGTTGTGGTGATGCCGGCCAGCGGGCGGCGGACGGCTTCTTCGAGGCGGGTGATGAGGGCGGTCAGGGCGGCGCCTTCGATGTCTTCGGCGAGGATGGCGAACTCGTCGCCGCCGAGGCGGGCGACCGTGTCGCCGTGGCGGACGGCGGTGGTGAGGCGGTCGGCGATTTCGCGGAGGGCGTGGTCGCCGGCTTCGTGGCCGTGGCCGTCGTTGATGAGTTTGAAGTGGTTGAGGTCGCAGAAGAGGAGGGCGCCGGGGCGGCCGGAGGTGCGGGTGCGGTCGAGGGCCTGGTCGAAGCGGCGTTGCAGGAGGCGGCGGTTCGGGAGGCCGGTGAGCGGGTCGTGGGCCGCGTGGTGGCGGAGTTCGCGTTCGGCGTCCTTGCGGGCGGTCACGTCGTCGATCTGGACGAGCAGGATCCTCGGTTGACCGGTGCTTTCGGCGACGATGGCCGCCGTACCGCCGAGCCAGATCTCGTTGCCGCTCGGCTGCGTGAAGATCCGCTCGAACCGGTACGGCGTTTTGCTGCGGGCGAGCCGTGCCAGTTCGCGGCGGGTTTGTTCGGGCTCCTCGTCGCGCAGGAAGTCGCTCGCGGCCGCACCGACCAGCTGCTCGGTGCCGTACCCGGTGATCTGGCAGAAGGCGTGGTTCACCCGGAGGATTCGGCCGGCCGAATCACCGTCGAGGGCGACCGTGGCCATCCCGTTCCCGGCGCCCTCGAAGACCATCCGGAAGGTCGCCTCGCTCGCCTCCAGGCGGGCCTTCTCGGCGAGCAGTTCGTCGTTCAGCCGGGCCTTGTCGATGGCGAGCCCGGCCTGGGTCGCGAAGATCTCCAGCAGTTCGCGGTGGATCGGCCCGGGGCGGCGCTCGTCCTCGGGGAGGTCGACCGACAGCATCCCGACCAGCTCGTTCTCGGACGAATACAGCGGCGCGAACAGGGCGTCGAGCGGGTGCCACGCATCGGGGCCCTTCGCAATCGGCACGTCCGGCACCCAGCCGACCACGTCGCCTTCGGGCAGCCGCTCATGCGGCACGAAACGCAGCCCGCCCCACACATCCGCGATCGCGAACTCCGCGTCGAAGATGTCGGCCGCGCTGATCGTCCCGAGCAGAGCCTCGCGGGCCTCCGGCGACCCGGAGACCGCGATGACCTCGAATTTTCCGTCCGGCTGGCGGAGGTTGAGCACGGCGATCCCGAAGCCCAGACCGTCCACCACGCCGTCGACGACCGCCTGCAGAGTCTCGGCCAGGCTGCGCCCGGCGCCCATCCGCGCGCTCACCTCGTACAACCGCCGGACTGCGGTCAGCTGCACTGTCGGCTCGATCACCTAACGAGAATAGGCCGAACTCACCAAACGTGAGCGGCTGTATCCACAGGGAGAGCGCTAAATCTCCGTCAGACCGCGGTAGCTGCGCTCGGCCGAGGCCCAGGAATCGGTCGGTTTGTCGTGCTCGACCAGGTACTGCTCGACCCCGCCCGCGGCCGCGTGCTCGAACATCGCACCGAAATCGAGCTTCCCGGCGCCGACGTCCTCCCAGGACCCGTCCTCGGCCATGTCCTTCACATGCAGCGCGGGGAACCGCCCCGGGTGCTCCTGGAACAGCTTCGCCGGGTCGTGACCGCCGTCGACGGCCCAGTACAGGTCCAGCTCGAAGCCGAGCAGTTCCGGATCGACGTCGAGCAGGATGTCGTACAACACCGTCCCGTCGACCTCGTTGAAGTCATGCCCGTGATTGTGGAACAACAGCTTCAGCCCGGCATCCCGCGCCGCCTTACCAGCCTCGGTGAACGCGGCGGCCGCCGTACGGAAGCCTTCGATCGATCGCTGCTCGACCGGGATGGACGGTACGACGACCCACTGCGCCCCAAGCGTCTGTACGTCGGCCAGTGCGCCGGCCCAGTTGTCCGCCATCCGTGCGTAGCCGACGTGCTCCAGCACGATCCGCAGCCCGGCGTCGTCCGCGAACCCGCGGATCTCGTCGGCGCTGTGGTCGTACCGCCCACTCACGCCCACCGTGCGATACCCGATGTCGGCCAGCCGCTTCAGCGTCCCCGGATAGTCCTCTGCCAGCACGTCCCGCATCGTGTACAGGTGCATGCCGATACCGTCGGCAGGGATGGTCATACTCGGGCTCCTCGTGTTTTAGACGACGTGCTCCTGATAGCGGGCGTACGCCAGGTCGAAGACCTCCTGGCCCGGCGCGTCCCACAGTTCCTGGTTGAAGATCTCGACCTCGATCGGACCGTCGTACCCGGCGTCGTCACACGCTTCCCGGAGCCGGCGGAGTTCAATCGCGCCGTCGCCCATCATTCCGCGGCCGAGCAGGTTGTCGGCGGGGAGCGGTACGGTCCAGTCACTGACCTGGTACGAGACGATGCGGTCGCCGGCGCGCGCGATCTGGCGGTAGATGTCGGCGTCCCACCACAGGTGATAGGCGTCGACGATCACGCCGACCTGGCTGGCTGGGAACTGCTCGGCCAGGTCGAGCGCCCCGGCGAGTGACGAGACGACACAGCGGTCCGACGCGAACATCGGGTGCAGCGCCTCGATGGCGAGCGTCACACCGCGCTCTTCCGCGTACGGCGCCAGCTCGGCCAGGCCGTCGCTGATCATCGCGCGGGCGCCGTCGATGTCACGGGAGCCCGGCGGCAATCCACCGCTGACGAGCACGAGGACCGGCGTACCGAGGATTGCTGCCTCGTCGATTGCGCGGCGGTTGTCGGCGATCTTCGCTTGGCGTTCGGCTGGGTCGGTCGCGGTGAAGAAACCGCCGCGGCAGAGTGAAGACACCTTGAGCCCGGCATCTTTGACCAGTTTGGCGGCGCGCTCCTCGCCGTACTCCTGGATCGGCTCCCGCCAGAGACCGATCCACTCGAGGTCGGCGTTGGCGCTGGCCTTCACCACGTCCTCGAGCGGCCAGTACTTTGTCGTTGCCTGGTTCAAGCTGTAGCGGTTCACGCGTCGACCCCGCCCACCTTGAGCAACTGCCGGAAGCGGTCGACAGCCAGCTCAGGATTGGTCAGTACGCCGGCCTGATCCGCCAACCGGAACGTGTCGGCGAGATGCGTCAGCGCGCGACCGGTCTGGAGTCCACCGACCATTGTGAAACCGGGCTGGAAGCCGTTCAGCCAAGCCAGGAAGGCGATTCCGGTCTTGTAGTAGTAGGTCGGCGCGGAGAAGATCTGGCGTGCGAGCGGGACGGTCGGCGCGAAGACCCGGTTGTAGGTGTCGAGGTCGTTGTCGTCGAGCGCTTTCAGTGCTGCCGCCGCCGCGGGTGCGATCGCCGCGAAAATACCGAGCAGCGCGTCGCTGTAGCGGTCGCCGTCACCCTGGATCAGCTCGGGATAGTTGAAGTCGTCGCCGGTGTAGAGCCGAACGCCCTCGGGGAGACGATTGCGCAGGGCAACTTCCTTGTCCGCGTCCAGCAGCGAGATCTTGATCCCGTCGACCTTCTGGATGTTGTCCTCGATCAGCCCGACGACAACATCAGTTGCCACCTCGACCGAGTCGCTACCCCAGTAACCGTCCAGCGCCGGGTCGAACATCGACCCCAGCCAGTGCAAAATCACCGGTCGCGAAGACTGGCTGAGGAGTCGGTCGTAGACCTTCCGGTAGTCGTCCGGCCCAGCGGCAGCCGCACACAACGCCCTGCTAGCCATCAGAATCGGCTGAGCTTGGACGTCCTCGGCAACCGCCAACTGCTCCTCGTACGCCGCGATCACCGAGTCGAGCGAGTGAGCGCCAGCGGGTAGTTGGTCTGTGCCGACGCCGACCGCGATCCGCCCGTCCGGTGCTTCGGCCGCAGAGCGCCGGATCAGCTCTTGGGTGGAAGCCCAGTCGAGGCCCATTCCGCGTTGCGCCGTGTCCATCGCCTCGGCGACCGACAACCCGAGCGACCACAGGTGTCGGCGGAAGCCCAGCGTGTGCTCCCAATCGATCACCGCGGGTGCGCCCGGCGAGTTGTCACCGAGCGGATCCGCGACCACATGCGCCGCGGCGAACGCCAACCGCGATTTCGCGGGAGAATAGGTGCCCTGGGCAACCGGCGTACCGGAGAGTTTGTACGTCTCCAGTCCACCGGCGTTCGGGAGCTTGAGCTCCATCACTTGGTCCCGAGGTCGAGCGCCGGCACCTCGAGCTTGCGGCCCTCGCGCCACGACTGCAGGCCGAGCTCGGCGAGCTGAACGCCCTTGACGCCCTCGACGAAGTCCCACGACCACGGCGCGTCGTCGACGATGTGCCGCAGGAACATCTCCCACTGCACCTTGAACCCGTTGTCGAACGTCTCGTTGTCCGGAACGGTCGCCCACTGGTCGCGGAAGCTCTCGGTCGCGGGGATGTCCGGGTTCCACACCGGCTTCGGCGTCGCGGAACGGTGCTGCACGCGACAGTTCCGCAGCCCGGCAACCGCCGATCCCTCGGTCCCGTCGACCTGGAACTCGACCAGCTCGTCCCGGAACACCCGGGTGGTCCACGACGAGTTCAGCTGCGCGACGATGCCGCCCTCCAGCTCGAAGACGCCGTACGCCGCGTCGTCGGCCGTGGCCGCGTATTCGTTGCCCTGCTCGTCCCAGCGGGCCGGAAGGTGCGTCGCGCCCTGGCAGTAGACCGACTTGACCTCGCCGAAGATCTGGTCGAGCACGTACCGCCAGTGGCAGAACATGTCGACGATGATCCCGCCGCCCTCTTCGGACTTGTAGTTCCACGAGGGGCGCTGCGCTTCCTGCCAGTCACCCTCGAACACCCAGTACCCGAACTCGCCGCGCACCGACAGGATCTTCCCGAAGAACCCGCCGTCCACGAGCCGCTTCAACTTCCGCAGCCCCGGCAGCGACAGCTTGTCCTGGACGACGCCGTTCTTCAGCCCCGAGTCCCGGATCAGCTTCGCCAGGTCGAGCGCAGCCTCCAGGCTGTCGGCGATCGGCTTCTCGCAGTAGATCGCCTTGCCGGCCTCGACCGCCTTGCGGACCCCCTTCTCCCGCAACTGCGTGAGCTGCGAGTCGAAGTAGATCTCCACATCCGGCTGCGCCAGCGCCTCGTCCACGTCGGTCGTCCACCGGGTCAGCCCGTACGTCTCGGCGATCCGCTTCAGCTTCAGCTCGTTCCGCCCGACCAGGATCGGGTCCGGAATGATCATCGTCCCGTCCGCAGCCTGAATCCCGCCCTGCTCCCGGATCGCCACGATCGAGCGCTCCAGGTGCTGCCGCAGCCCCATCCGGCCGGTGACGCCGTTCATGACGATCCCGATACGTCGCTCGCTCACAGTTCCCCGCGCCTCCCTCGACCCTTGGAAAGGGCTTTCCAAGGCGTGTTCCGCAACCATAGGAGAGCCGAAACCCCCAGTCAACCCGAAACGGAAAGCGATATCCGCCGCCCCTGGTTTCCTTACCCCC
>NZ_SMKX01000117.1 GCF_004349055.1 Kribbella antibiotica | reverse complement strand
CCCCTACCCTCGACCTAACACACGCACTGTCCGACATGTCCCCTCCGACACTGTCCGACATGTCCCTTCACATCACATGTCGATTCCGGTGCGTAGCGCTCCCCAATCCCGCCGGACAGCCGCACGCAGCACCCCGGAACAACCTGACCGGCCGTCGTTAGCTACCGCGGCGGGTCAGCTGTCAGGGCTTGTTGTCGTCGACGGAAGCCACAGCCCAGCAACCCCAAGCAGCGGGGCACTCGATCGCCAAGCTCGCCAAGCAGTTCAGCCACTGTGGCGGCCAGCCACGCTGCCTTTAGTCGGCCGCAGCGGCGATCAGCCATCCCCAGACGTCACCGGCCGAGCCCACGCCGACCCAACGCCAACCGCAACGTCTTTCGCCGGCCGCAACCCAAGAACACGACCGACCAACCGCCGACCGCCAACCGCCGACCGCCGACCGCCGACCGCCAACCGGATACGAGGCAATCCGGCGTACCGGAGCCACCAGCTCGGGTCCGCGCGGACACCACGTGGGGACCGCGGACATCTGACCGCATTTCCGCGGTCTCGAGTGGTGCACGCAGTCGCGGCAACTGCCCGTCCGCTGAAACCATCGCGGAGCTTTGACGGGTGCGGCAGGTTGGCGCTGCGACCCACCGGTTGGCGCCGATCCCTCCGCTAGCTGGCCTTGGGGTTTCACCACTCAGCGGGTGGCGGAGGTTGATTGGCTGGGCTTGTCGAGGGCGGCGTCGAGGCGCGTGGTGATGGTGATCGTCAGGAGCGTGATGGCGGCGAGGACCGCGATCAAGGTCCAGCGGGCTGCGGTGTTGCTCATGAAGAAATGGTGGCCTGCTGCGTGGGCCGGGCGGAAGGACGGCGAGCGGGATTCAGGGGTTACCAGGGGTGCGATCCGGGGCGTTCCCTAGGCGCGAACGTCGGGTGAACGAGGTGTGACCGAATCGGCACGCCGAGGCGGTGGGCGAGCGACCTGCTGTGGCCTTACGGTGGGGGCCTGGGCCGGTCCGTGGGCCCTGGCCGCTCCGCACCGAGAAGGGGTCAGATGAGCACTTTCCAGGACTTGAGTTCATTGCTGCTGGTCCGCGGCGCCGACGAGATCGAGCATGCAGGCGGAAGCCTCTACGTGCATCTGCACCGCGTCGCCAAGCGGCTCACCTCGCTCGGTGCCTCCGAAACGCTGGTCCTCGCTGGGCTGGCCCATGCGGCGTACGGGACGGATGGGTTCCCCACGCACCTGTTCGACTGGCAGGCCGAGCGGTCGGTGCTCGAGTCGGTGATCGGCCCGGAGGCCGAGCTGCTCGTCTACCGGTACGGCGCGTGCGAGCGCGAGACCACGTGGCGCGATCTGGCCGAGCATCGCACCGTCACCGATCGCTTCACCGGTACGTCGGAGGAGCTCGGCGGTGATGAGCTGCGTGAGTTCATCGACCTGACGATCGTCAACGAGCTCGACGTTCTCGACCATGCCCCGGCGCTCGAGCCGAAACTCAAGCCGTTCCTGCAGGAGCAGATCCCGCGCTGGCAGTCGCTGGCCTCACCGGCCGTGCTCGCCGACGCCCAGCGGATTCTGCAGCTGTAGATTCCTGGAGTTCCGGCGTTCGGCGACGCATCATCGGAGTATGTCCAGGTACGAAGTGATTGCTCACGCCAAGCCGGTACGGCGCCTGTCCGGGCCTGAGTACGTCGCGCTGTCGCTCACGTCGTACCCGCTCGACCGGGGTCTGCGTGTGCAGCGTGCCAGCGAGCTGCCCGACGGCAAGGTCGCGATCGTCCTCCAGCACAAGGCGTCGCCCCGCAAACAGGATCATGCCTACGCGATGGCCCAGCGGACGCTTGTCCAGCTGGGCATCACCGCGACGGAGGTAGAACGCGTCGACCTCCACAAGGTGAGCCGCAAGCACGGCCGCACGCTGGTGCGCTCGTGGATCAGCCCGCAGGGGCCGGGTGATCCGAGCGGAGACCGCGAGCCGCGGCGGCCGAAGCCGACCCCGCCGCAGCTGCGGGCTGCCCGGGACTACTAGGGAGTGAAGACCTCGAAGCTCGTCGCGTACTTGGTACCTAGGCGGGTTCCAGTGGGGCGGGAGATGCCTTCGAGGAACTCTTCGGAGTCGAAGTGCGGCCAGTTGAGGCCGTCGATGTAGGCCTGGTGGGCCTTCAAAGAGTCCACTCCCACGGTAAAGGTGTCCGTGGTGTCGGCGGCATGACGCGAGTTCGGTGAGCCGCACGCCCAGACCTGCTTCACGCCGGCCCAGCGCTCACCGGCGTCGGGGAAGATCCAGCGGTTCGCGGCGTCGCGGACGGCGTCCAGGGTGGCGCGGCCGGTGTTGATGTGGTCGGCCTGGTTCAGCAGGACATCGCCGTCCCAGGTGTCGCGGAAGTTGTTCGTGAGCACGATCTCGGGCTGATGCCGGCGGATCACCTCGGTGATCACGCGGCGCAGCGGGACGCCGTACTCGATCGTGCCGTCGGGCTGACCGAGGAACTCGACCACCGACACTCCGACGATCCGCGACGACTCGATCTGCTCGGCCTCGCGCAGCGGCCCGCACTCGTCCGGTGCGAGACCGTCGATCCCCGCCTCCCCCGACGTCAGCAGGACGTAGACGATCTCCTTACCCTGCGCGGTCCAGCGCGCGATCGCCGCCGCCGACCCGAACTCCAGGTCGTCCGGATGCGCGACCACGGCCAGCGCCTTCTGCCAGTCCTCGTCGACCGGCTGCAACCGCTCCGAAGCACTCATGCTCGCAGACTAAGCGCCAAACACCTTGCGGGTGTAGGGGTTGCTGAACGCATAACCGGGATCGACCCGATCGCGCACCGCGAGGAAGTCGTCGAAGTGCGGGTAGAGCGCCCGAAAGTCCTCAGCGCCACGAGTGTGCAGCTTGCCCCAGTGCGGACGCCCCTGGTACTCGGCGACGATGCTCTCGAAGGCCTGGAAGTAGATGTCATGCGGCAGCCGGTGGTACTGGTGGATGGCGATGTACGCCGTATCGCGGCCGGACGCGGTCGACAGCCAGATGTCATCAGCCGCAGCAACCCGAACCTCGATCGGGAACGGCAGATGGTGCCCTGAATCATCGATCCACGAACGCAGCCGCTGCAGCACCTCGACCACGTGCTCCCGCGGCACGGCGTACTCCGACTCACGGAACAGCACGTTGCGATCGGACACGAACACCTTGTACGACGCATCGACGTACTCGCGAGCCGACAGTGCCCGCGTTGCCAGCCGGTTGATCCGCGGAACCAGCGCCGGCCGTCGCATCGCGAGCCGATTGGTGAGCTCGAAGACCCGGTTCGAGAGCAGCTCGTCGTCGATCCAGCCGCGGACCGCCCCGACCGGGGCTGCGCCGACTCCTGGGGCGACCCGGTTGTTGCGTTTGGTCAGCGCGACATCGGTGTGCGGGAACCAGTAGAACTCGAAGTGATCGTTGCCGTCGGCAAATTCATCGAACCCGTCCAGCACCTCGGTCAGCGGCAGCGGCATCTCCTGCGCACGCAGCAGGAACGCCGGGACGGTCTGCAGTGTGATCGAGCTGATCACTCCCAGCGCACCAACGCCGACTCGCGCCGCGTTGAAGACGTCCGCGTTCTCCTCCGGGGAGCAGTGCAGAACCGAGCCATCCGCCGTGACCAGGTCGAGCTCGGCGATCTGGGTCGCGATCCCGCCGAGGCCGGCACCGGTCCCGTGCGTGCCGGTGGAGGTCGCCCCCGAGATGGTCTGCTTGTCGATGTCGCCAAGGTTGGCCATCGCAAGATCGAAGGCAGCCAGGCCGGCATTCAGCTTTCGCAGCCCGGTCCCCGCACCGACCGTGACGCGCCCGGATTCCCTGTCTGCGTTGGTGATTGCGGACAGTCCATCGAGCCGAACCATCACCTGCTCAGGCGCGGCACACCCGGTGAACGAGTGCCCGGAACCAACCGCCTTGACCTTCTTGCCCTGCTCCGCCGCAGTCTTGACCGCCGCCGCGAGCTCGTCGACCGATCCCGGCGTCAGCACCTCGACCCCGTGCGCCGTCTCAGTTCCCGACCAGTTCCGCCACGTCTGACTCATCCGAAGTTCCGCCCCTCACCTCGGTACGTCGTCAGCTCGGTCAGCTTGTCGCCGTCGATCGCGTGCACAGTCTCGAATCGCTCGAACATCTCCCCCGCCTTCGCGTAGCGCATCCACACCCGATCTCCAAGATGCAGCCCCGCAGCGGACTTTCCAAGGACCGGAGTCTGCACTTCTCCGGCACCTTCCGTGCCCAGCAGCTTCAATCCGGCCGGCCAGGAAGGCAACGGCAACCGCGACTTCTTCGCCGGACCGGACGCGACATACCCGCCGCCGAACAATGTCGCGATCTGCGGGGTGGGACGCCGTACGACGTCCAGCGCGTACGCGACCGCCGGCTCGGGCTGGAAGACGTCGTACTTGTCGAAGAGTGTCGGACCGTAGAGTCCGGAGCCCGCAGTGACCTCGGTGACGACCGGGTCGGCGCTACTGATCTCCAGGCTGCCCGTGCCACCGCTGTTGACGATCCGCAGCGGGGCAAGCTGCTTAACCGCATCGACCACTGCACCACGCCGGTCCGAAAGCTCAGCAGCCGAACGGCGCTTCACCCAGCGCACGGCCGGGGAGGTGTCGGGCAGACCCGCGATCTGCGCCTCGTAGAACATCACGCCGGCCAGCTCGAAGGCGTCGTCCGCAACGACCTTCTGAGCCAGCGCGGCAACGTCATCCGGGGTCCGCAGCGGCGAGCGCCGTACGCCGAGGTGCTGGCCGAAGACCCGCAGTGAGGCGTCGACGTCGAGCGCGACCTGGATCTTCGCGCCACCACCAGCCGTCACCGACCGGATGAAGGCCAGGTGCTCCGGGGAGTCGATCATCAACGTGATCTTCGCGGCGGACTCAGGGTTGGCGGCCAGCTCCCGCAGCGCAGTGCGGTTGGTGGTCGGGTAGCCCAGCAGGATGTCGTCGACACCGTTCTCCGCCAGCCACAGTGCCTCGGCCAGCGAATACCCCATCACGCCGTGGAACCCGGGCCGCTCCAGCGCGGCCGCGAGCAGCTCCCGGCAGCGCACCGACTTGGACGCGATCCGGATCGGCGTCCCGGCCGCACGGCGGACGAGATCGTCCGCGTTCCGCCGGAACGCGGCCAGATCCACCACCGCGAACGGCGCTTCCAAGCCCGCGGTCAGCCGTGCATACCGCTCAAACTCACCCATCTTGGGAGTGTAAGCGAAGAAATACTGAAAGGTAATACATCTTTTCGAATCAGTCTCGCAGCCGGGCTGCCGCGGCCTCGACGCGCTCGTCGGTGCCGGTCAGCGCGACCCGGATGTGGTGGTCGGCCTCCGGGCTGTAGAAGGTGCCCGGCGCGACCAGGATGCCGTGGTCGGCCAGCGCGGCCACCGAGGCATAGGAGTCGTACGTCGGGTGGTCCGCCCACAGGTAGAGCCCGCCATTGGACAGTGTGATGTTCCAGCCGGCCGCAGTGAGCGCATCGCGCAGGAGAGTCCGGCGGCGGAGGTAGCGCTCGCGCTGCTCATCCACATGGACGTCATCGGCGAAGGCGGCAGCCATAGCGGCCTGGATCGGCGACGGGACCATCAATCCGGCGTGCTTGCGGACTGCGAGCAGTTCAGCGACCACCGTCTCGTCACCGGCGACGAATCCGCCCCGGTAGCCGGCCAGGTTGGAACGCTTGGAGAGTGAGTGCACCGCAAGCAGGTTGTCGAAGCTCCCACCGCAGATGTCCGGGTGCAGCACCGACACCGGCTTCTCATCCCAGCCGAACTCGGCGTAGCACTCGTCACTCACCAGCAGTACGTCGTTGGCCCGCGCCCACTCGACAGCTCGGCGCAGGTCATCCGCAGGCGTGATCTGCCCCGACGGGTTGCGTGGCGAGTTCAGGTACGCGATCCGGACCGGACCACCCTCGTACGCCGTCGGGTCCGCCACCGGGACGCTGGTTGCGCGCGCCAGCGCCGCACCGGCCTCGTACGTCGGGTATGCCAGGTCGGGGATGAGCACAGTGTCGCCTGCGCCCACTCCGAGCAGCGTCGGCAGCATCATGATCAGCTCTTTGGTCCCGATGACCGGCAGCACGCCGCGCTGCGGGTCCACGTCGACCACACCGAGCCGCCGCGCCAGCCAATCAACAGCAGCCTGCCGCGCGGACGCCGTACCGAGTGTTGTCGGGTACGCCGGTGCGTCCGCCGCGTCGGCCAGCGCCTTCTGCACCAGTGCGGGCACCGGGTCGACCGGACTACCCACGGACAGGTCGACGATGCCGTCCGGATGTGCGGCGGCCTTGGCCTTGTAAGGGGCGAGCTTGTCCCACGGGAAGTCTGGCAACCGGCTGGAGGTCTCGAATTTCACCAACCCATTGTCCCTCGCAGAGCTACCAGGACTCGCTACAGGGCCTTCCAGGGTCCACTTTGTCCAGGATCTGGTCGGCGATGACCTTCAACTGACCCAGTTGCTCCGGCGTGAGCGCGTCGATCACGAACTGCCGGACAGCGGCGACATGACCCGGCGCGGCCATCACCAGGAAGTCGTATCCGGGGTCCGTCAGCGTGGCGACGGTGATCCGGCCGTCCCCCTCATCAGGACGCCGTACGACGAACCCGCGCCGCTCGAGCCGCTTGACCACGTGCGACAGGCGGGACAGTGAGCCATTGGCGAATCCGGCCAGATCGCTCATCCGCCGGGACCGATTCGGCGAATCCGACAGCCCGGCGAGCACCAGGTACTCGAAATGGGTCAGACCGGAGTCACGCTGCAGCTGATAGTCGAGCGCCCCAGGCAGCTTGAACATCAGACCGGCCAGCGACATCCAGGCCGTGAGCTCATCAGGCTCGAGCCACCGGGTCCCCTCGTTCATCTCCGCCACGCCGCCAGTTTACCGCATTAGTTGACGCTTCAAGTCTTGAGGCCTACCTTGGGTTGAAACATCAACTCATCACCGAGAGTGGGCTATGAACGTCTTTCTGTGGATCCTGGCCGGAGTCCTGGCCGCCCTGTTCCTGGGTGCCGGCGCGACCAAGCTGACCCAGCCGCGCAGCAAGCTGCAGAAGAACATGGGGTGGGTCGAGGACTACTCCGACACCGGCGTGAAGCTGATCGGCGCGGTCGAGCTCCTGGGCGCGATCGGGCTCATCCTGCCCGCCGTCCTCGACATCGCCCCGATCCTGGTCCCGCTGGCCGCGACCGGATTCGCGATCATCATGGCCGCCGCGATCGTCGTCCACGCCCGCCGCAAGGAGCTGCCGCTGGCGGGCTTCAACGCCGTCCTGCTGGTCCTGGCGGTCGTGCTCGCGATCTTCCGCTTCGGCCCGAACGCCTTCTGAAAGGCCCGCGATACTTGAGCAATGACCTATGACGTAGCGGTGGTCGGGGCGGGCGCGATGGGATCGGCGGTGGCCAGGGCGTTGGCCGCCGCCGGCCGCGAGGTCGTCGTACTGGAGCAGTACACGCTCGGCCATGACCGCGGTGGCTCGCACGGCGGGACCAGACTGTTCCGCCCGGCCGCCGACGACGCCGAGCTGGCCCGGCTGACCGAGCGGGCGCGGCCGCTGTGGCGGGAGCTCGAGGCGGAGTCCGGCGAGACGCTGTTCGAGGTCACCGGTGGCATCGACTTCGGTGTCACCGCTGACACCGTCGAGACCTTCAGGTCATTGCATGCGGCCACCGGCGAGGTCCTGACCGCAGAGGCAGCCACCGAGCGCTGGCCGGGATTCCGCTTCACCACTCCGGTGCTGCACCAGCCCGGCTCCGGCCGCCTGTACGCCGATCGCACGGTGAAGGCACTCCAGACCACAGCCGCCCGTCTCGGCGCGGAGTTCCGTGGCCAGTCCCCCGTCACAGCGGTCCGGCGACACAACGGGCTGGTGGAGCTCGCCGTACCGGGTGGAGCAGTCCGCGCGGCACAGGTCGTGGTGACCGCCGGGGGCTGGGCTCCGAAGCTCTTAGACGGCCTGGTCGAGCTACCGCCGTTCAGAGTGACGCAGGAGCAGCCGCGCTTCTTCACACCGGTCTCACCAGACCTGTCCTGGCCGAGCTTCATAGACCAGAGCGCAAGCAGCTATGGCCTGTTCGAGGACGGTTCTGGCGTCAAGGTCGGCCTACACGCCACCGGCCCGGAGGTGGACCCGGACACGCGGGACTTCCAGGTGGAGCCTGAGCGGGACGCCGAACTGATCCGGTACGTCGAGTCCACGTTCCCCGGGCTGGACACCAGCCGCACGACGGCGATCAGCTGTCTCTACGACAACACGCCGTCCGGGGCATGGGTCATCGAGCGGTCCGGCCCGATCACCGTCGCCGCCGGGTTCTCCGGCACGGGGTTCAAGTTCGTGCCGCTGGTCGGTCAGCTCGTGCGGGACCTGGTCACTCAGAGGTAGAGGCCGGTCTGCCCGTCTTCGAGGCGGTTGGCGGCGACCGCGTGCAGGTCGCGCTCGCGCAGCAGGATGTAGTCGTCGCCGCGCACCTCGACCTCGGCGCGGTCCTCCGGGTCGAACAGGACCCGGTCGTCGACCTCGACGGTCCGGACGTTGGCGCCGATCGCGACAACCTTCGCCCAGGCCATCCGGCGGCCCATCTGGGCCGTAGCGGGGATCAGGATGCCGGCGGACGACTTGCGCTCGCCCTCAACCTCTGCGGAGACCAGGACGCGGTCGTGCAGCATCCGGATCGGCAGCTTGTCGTCGGAGAGCTTCTTGCGAGCAGTCACCGGCGTCCCACCAGGCGACGGATCACGAGCAGCACGCCGACCAGGCCGACGACAGCACCGGCGACCGCGACGATCTTCTGGGTGCGCAGCTGACCGGTCTCGTCGAACACCTGCGACTTGGCCTGCTCGACCTGCCGCTTGGCCACGTTCTTCGGGTGCGCCCGGTCGACCAGCTCGTCCACAGTCGAGGCCAGCCGTGCCCGGGTGGCGGCGATGTCCGCTTCGATCTGCTCGGCAGTGCGAGCCTTCGTCTCCGACATGACCCCATCTTCGCAGGTCAGGCCAGCAAGTCCACGACCACCTTGATGTCGTCCGGCTCCCGGACCAGCGCCGACGGCCAGTCCGACAGCGGAACCGTCCGGGTGATCAGTCGCCGCAACCACGCCGGATCGGCCGCCTGCAACACGTCCACCGCATCCGCGTAGTGCCGCTTCGCGGCGTTGACCACTCCGAACACCGCGACATTGCGCACCACGAGCTGCCGAATCAACGCATCAAGCTGTACGTCGATCGACGCCGGCCCCGGTGAGATGCCGATCAGGCACATCACCCCGGCCGGCCCCAGCAGCTTGGCGCAGTCGAACACGACCTGCCCCACCCCGGTCGCCTCAACCACCACATCCGGTACGACGGGGAGCTCGGAAAGGTCAGTCAGATAGTTGGCGCCGAGTGCGCGAACCAGTTCCGGCTTGAGCCCGTCCCGCATCCGATCGAGGACATGAACGTCGTACCCGCGCTGTCTGGCGACCATGGCGGCCAGGAGCCCGATCGGCCCGGCCCCGGTGATCAGGACGTGCTCTGGTCCGTACCAGGACCGGCGGCCGACCACATCGATCTGTTCCCAGCACTTGGTGAGCACACTGGCCGGCTCCACGAGGACACCGAGGCTTCCGAGCTCAGCCGGCACCGGTACGGCGAAGTACGGGTCGACTCGCCAGCGTTCGGCGCCGTACCCGTCCATCTCCTTGATGCCGCGCTCGGTGTAGCGGCCGTTGCGGCAGAAGTCCCACTCACCGCGCGCACAGGCCGGGCAGGGCTCAGGGTCGGGCCTGCGGACCACTCCGGCGACCAGGTCGCCCGTTGCGAAGCCAGACCCGGCCGGTGCCTCAAGAACGCGGCCCAGTGACTCATGACCGATCACCAGTTGGTCATGGCCGGGCCGACCGGTGCCGAAGTGGCCAGACACCAGCTCGAGGTCGGTCCCGCAGATGCCTGTGAACAGGCCTTCCACAAGGACCGACCCATCTTCGGCCGGAGGCTCTGCAACCTCTCCCAACCGCGCCGAGTCCGCCTTGCCTGGAGTGACAGTCATGGCCCGCATGGCGTCAGGCTAACCGGGTCATGTCCACTGTGACTTCAATTGCTGTGGCTGCACCGCCGGAGTAGATGCCCTTCAACGGGGACACGTCGGCGTAGTCGCGACCTGTGGCCACCCAGACGTGCCGGTGCGCGATCGGGATGTCGTTGGTCGGGTCGAAGCCCCACCACTCGCCAGTCCAGGTCTCGATCCACGCATGGCTCTCACCGACGACCGTCTCCCCCACTGCCGCGTTGGGCTTGGTGTGCAGGTAGCCGGAGACGTAGCGGCTCGGGATACCGACAGAACGCAGCATGGCGAGCGTGAGGTGCGCGTAGTCCTGACACACCCCCTCGCCGGCCTGCCACGCGTCGATCGCCGACGAGTGCACGCCGGTGGTGCCGCGCTGGTACTTGAGGGTGTCGTGCACCCACTTGGAGATCGCAAGCACCGTCTCCTGAGGCGTGTGGCCCTTGCGCAGTCGACGAGCCACGCTGGCCAGCTCGCGGTGCTTCGGAACGTAGGTGGTGAACTCGAGGTACTCGGCGTACAGGTCGACGGACTCCGCCGACCGCACCTCGTTCCAGGTCGCATCGATCGGCGGGAGCGGCTGTCCGGCCGTCTCGACCACGGAGGACGCCACAACCTTCAACTCGGTGTGCGGAGTGAACAGGTCGAAGGCGTTGACCTCAGTGCCCCAATAGTCCGTGTACTTGTACGCACGGGTCGCCGGGACAGTCTCCAGCCGCGCGACCATCAGGTTCTGCCGGTCGTCACTGCGCGGGGTGAGCCGAGCCTCGTTATAGGACTGAGCGACCGGCCCGTCGTACCGGTAGCCCGTTGTGTGCACCACCCGGAGACGCCACTTCACAGGTTCACCTCCGCGTTGTTCCACTCGATCCACGGCACCGCATGGAAGTACTGACGAGACACTGCCTCGCCGACGTCGCGCACCGTGGTCTGCAACGCCTGCAGGCGGCCAGTGAGGTTGTCCAGCAGTTCAGCCGGCTGCAGGAACTCCAGATCGCTGCGCGCCTTCCCCAGCAACCGCGACGCCTCTGCGCCGGTACCGATCCGGGCCGTCGGGCCGCGGTTCAGCTCCTCAAGACAGGCCTCCGCCTGCAGCAGTGCGTGGAACGCCGACCGCGGGAACAGCCGATCCAGGAGCAGGAACTGCACCACGCGGGACGCGTCCAGTGCACCCCGATACGTCCGCAGATACGTGTCATGGGCACCAGCTGAGCGCAGTACGGTCACCCATCCCGGAGAGGTCGGCTTGTCACCCACGCGGGACATCAGCAGGCGCACGATCATGTCGACGCGCTCCACCGACCGCCCCAGCACCAGGAACCGCCAGCCGTCGTCCCGGCTCATCGTGGAGTCGGCCAGCCCCGCAAACGTCGCCGCCCGGTCCTCCACAAAGCTCAGGAACCCGTGCGGCCCCATCCGCCGCGCAGCACGCTGCCGCTCCGGTACGGCGTTGTATGTCGCGTTGATGCACTCCCAGAGCTCGCTCGAGACCACCTCCCGCGCGACCCGGGTGTTCTCCCGCGCACTGGAGATCGACGAGATGATCGAACCGGTCTCCGGTGACATGGCGACCAGCTCGGTCAGCCCCCACACGTCCAGCGGTGCACCGTCCGGCGGGTTGATCCCGAGGACATGGAGCAGTGTCCGGCTGGCCGTGTCGGCATCGACCGACGCATCCTCCAGCAACTGATGGACGGAGACATCGAGAATCCGCGCGGTGTCGTCCGCACGTTCGACGTACCGGCCGATCCAGTACAGCGATTCGGCGTTGCGAGCGAGCATCGTCAGCACCTCCCCATCACTGTTGCTGCTGCTGGGCGATATTGAGTTCCGGACCGCGCTCCGGAGTGGATGCCTCTTCCGACTTCACACCGGATCCCCCGAGCCCCGGACCGCTGAGCTCGGAGATCGCCGCCGAAGCACGCGGCGCCAGGACCCAGGTGTCCTTGGAGCCGCCACCCTGGGACGAGTTGACGATCAGACTGCCTTCCGGGATCGCCACTCTGGTCAGTCCGCCGGGCAGTACAAAGACAGACTCCCCGTCGTTCACCGCGAACGGCCGCAGGTCCACATGCCGCGGCTGCAGCCGCTCACCGACCTTGGTCGGCACAGTCGACAGCTGCACGACGGGTTGTGCGATCCATCCGCGTGGATTCGTCTTGATCCGGCGCCGCTGGGCCTGGAGCTCCTTGGGCGAGGCATCTGGCCCGAAGACGATGCCATAGCCGCCCGAACCCTCCACCGGCTTCGTGACGAGCTCGTCGATCCGGTCCAGCACCTCATCGTGCTCAGCAGGCAGCCAGCAGCGGTAGGTGTCCACGTTGGGCAGCAGCGGCGCTTCGCCCAGGTAGTACTTCAGGATCTCCGGCAGGTACGTGTAGACCAGCTTGTCGTCGCCGACACCGTTGCCGATCGCATTGGCGATCACCACGTTGCCTGCCCGCGCCGCGTTCACCAGGCCCGCGACACCGAGAACGGAGTCCGGTTCGAAGTGCACTGGGTCGAGGAACTCGTCGTCGATCCGCCGGTAGATCACATCGACCCGCTGCTCGCCCTCGGTGGTCCGCAGGTAGATGACGTTGTTGCGGGCAAACAGGTCGCGGCCCTCGACCAGCTCCACGCCCATCTGGCGCGCCAGCAGCGAGTGCTCGAAGTACGCCGAGTTGAAGACACCAGGCGTCAGTACGACGACGTTCGGGTCAGTGGCCCCGGGTGGAGCCGCAGCGCGGAGTGATCTGAGCAGGTGGACCGCATAGTCGCCCACTGGGCGCACCCGGTGCTTGGCGAAGAGGTCCGGGAACACCCGCGCCATGGTCCGACGGTTCTCCATCACGTACGACACCCCGGACGGGCTGCGCAGGTTGTCCTCCAGCACTCGGAAGTCACCCTGCTCGTCCCGGACCACGTCGATACCGGCCACGTGGATGCGGACGCCGTTCGGCGGGACGATGCCTGCGGCCTGCCGGTGGAAGTGTTCGCAGGAGGTGATCAGCCGCCGCGGCAGTACGCCGTCCTTGATGATCTGCTGGTCGCCGTAGATGTCAGCGAGGAACGCCTCCAGCCCGCGAACGCGCTGCACGATCCCACGCTCCAGCCGGGCCCACTCCGACGCAGTGATCACCCGCGGCACCAAGTCCAGCGGGAACGGCCTCTCTTCACCGGACAGGCTGAAGGTGATGCCCTGGTCGACCAGAGCCCGGTCCAGCGCCTCAGACCGCGTGGTCAGGTCGCCCGGACGTAGCGGGCTGAGGGAGTCGTGCAGCCGCTTGTACGCCGGCCGGACACCGTCGACAGGGTCGAACATCTCGTCGTACGCGGAGGCATGCGGACGCTGTGGGTCGAGGTACCCAGCGAACAGCTCCGCAGGGCGGGAAGATGCGCGGCTCATCTGCGCATCTTCACCCACCTACACCATGTCCGCACCTGGAACTCAGAGCGTCCCCCCGGTGACGCGGTCAGAGTTTTCACGCACGTAACATTGGCGGCATCTCACTCGATCCGTGGAGGGCCTGATGTCCGAGCGTTTGTCCGTCGGCGATGCCGCACCTGATTTCACCCTCCAGGATGCCGACGGCAACGAGGTCGCACTGCAGGATCTGCGCGGCAAGAACGTGATCGTGTACTTCTACCCGGCCGCGATGACCCCGGGCTGCACCAAGCAGGCCTGCGACTTCCGCGACTCGCTCGACTCCCTGCAGGCCGCCGGCTACGCCGTACTGGGGATCTCCCCCGACAAGCCCGCGAAGCTGGCCAAATTCCGTGAGCGCGACGGCGTGACGTTCCCGCTGCTCAGCGACCCGGAGAAGGAGACGCTGACGGCGTACGGCGCCTTCGGCGAGAAGACGATGTACGCCAAGAAGGTGACCGGGGTGATCCGGTCGACGTTCGTGGTCGACCCGGACGGGAAGATCGCGGTCGCGCAGTACAACGTGAAGGCGACCGGCCACGTGGCCAAGCTGCGGCGCGATCTGGGTCTCTGAGCCTCTGGTTCCTGATTCACCGTTCCGGGCCCGTCCCCGGAGGGAAACCTTCGACCGTTTCATGCAAGCAGTCCAGACCGCGAACTCACTACTGTGATTTGGATCACAGCAACAGTTGAGCTGGCTGCAGCTGGCACGTCACCCACGGTGAGATTTCCCGCTTTCCTGTGAACGAGCAGTACTCCGGAGACCGTTGCAGTCTTCCGGAGGACTCGTTTCGGTTCGCTGCGAACTTCGCTCTGACCTGCCTAAACCGGGTACTCTGCGCGCGCAGTGAGCCTCTGGGAGGGAGGGACCAACCGCGATGGGAAAGCATTCCTCTGCGGTAACGCGAAGTAACACAACCAAGACCAACCGCCGACCGGTGTACATCACCGCGGTCGGACTACTGGTGCTCGCGATCGGCGGCGTCTTCGTGGTCCGGTCCTTCGGTTCGGAAGCAGGTGCCGACGGGATCCTCGGCGGCAAGGCGTGCTCTGATCCCACCCAGGTCAAGCTGACGGCCGCGCCCGAGCTACAGCCTGCGCTGGAGACCGCGGCCAAGTCACTGTCGGCCAAGGGCGGCAAGGACGGCGTCCCGTGCCTGCAGTTCACGATCACCGGCACCCCGGCAGCCAAGGTCGCTCGCGAGCTGGCCAGTGGCACCGGCGAGCGGCCTGACCTGTGGATCCCCGACTCGTCGCTGTGGGTCTCACAGGCCGACGACGGCGAGTCCGTCCCCACCATCGCCGTACCGTCGGTCGCCAGTTCGCCGATGGTCCTGGTCGGCCAAGGCGCGAACTTCGCCGACACCTCGACCTGGCTGCGCGCGTTCGGCGGCGCCCAGCCGGCGCTGCTCGACCCCTTGGGTACGTCGCCCGGCGCGCTGGCGCTGCTGGCGATCCAGTCCGAGCGGCAGAAGACCTCGACATCGGACACCGAGGTCAACACGGTCGTCGTGCCGCTCGCGCAGCGGCTCGGTTCGATGCCCAAGCCGTACACCGACGTCAACGCACTGTTCGGCCGGGCCGCGCAGGACGGCAGCACCATCATCGTGCCGGCTTCGGAGCAGGCCTTCGTCAAGTACCAGGAAGAGAACCCTGAGGGCGGTCTCAAGGCTGTCATGCCGGGCACCGGCACCCTCACGCTCGACTACCCGATTGTGGTCACGGCCAGGACCGACACATCGAAGGCCAGCGACGCCGGCAAGGCACTCGGCGTCGAGATGTTCGAGGACGCCGCCAGCCAGGCGCGTGACCAGGCCGGTTTCCGCGATCAGCTCCTCGGCCAGCTCAGCGGTGGCCGCGGCGTCGGCGAGATCGAGCAGCTCCCCAAGCCGAACGGCGAGGCGATCAACCGCATCCTCGGCAGCTGGAGCAAGCTGTCGCTGGCGACCCACTCGCTCGCGGTGATCGACGTCTCCGGCTCGATGTCGGAGAAGGTCGGCAACAAGACCCGCATGCAGCTCACCATCGAGGCGGCGACCAGCGGCCTGTCCTTGTTCCCGGACACCGCATCGCTGGGCCTGTGGACGTTCTCATCGAACGTCGCCAAGGACGGCGCCGATTACAACAAGCTGATCCCGATCAAGCCGTTGTCGCCCAAGCAGCGCAAGACGATCGGCAACGTTCTCAAGGCCCAGAAGCCGATCCCGAACGGCGGCACCGGCCTCTACCAGACCGCGATCGCAGCCGTTCAGGCCGTCCGCAGCGACTACGACCCGAACGCCATCAACTCGATCCTGCTGTTCACCGACGGCAAGAACGACGACCCGGGCAGCGCGGACCTCGAGGCAACGATCAAGACCCTGCAGAGCCTCAACAACCCCGACCGTCCGGTCCGCATCATCGCCCTCGGCATGGGACCCGACATCAACCCGGAGGAACTCAACCGGCTGGCCCAGGCCACCGGCGGCCGGGCCTACATCGCCAAGGACCCCGGCGTCCTGCGTCAGGTCTTCATCGACGCCCTCCAGAACCGCTGAGCACGGCTCCCCTAGGATGTCTGTCCTAGGGGAGCAAGCAGTCCCTCTGGCCAGAGTGGTGGAACGGCAGACACGCCGGCTTTAGGTGCCGGTGCCCTTTGGGTGTGCGGGTTCGAGTCCCGCCTCTGGCACAACAGCAGTCCTAGTCGGAGCACGCCACAGGGTCGTCGAAGTGGCCAGGAGTTCCGGGGTAAGCACTGCCCGTGCCGTGTCCGTGGTCCTGGTTGTAGGTCAGGGCCAGTTCTCGGTACGCCGACGTCCCGGCGGTGGTGACGTCGGTCGACGCCCGGCCCGCCCCCGAACCCCACGCCAGCTGCTGCAGGAAGTTCTGCATCGCGGGCGAGTGCTGCCGTACGTCGTTGAAGCCGCCGTACGCCGCGTTGCAGTGGCTGAACAGGTTGTAGGCGCCGTTCCAGTCGATGAGGCGGTCCCCCGGGTTCGGCCCGTTCTCTGCCCGGTCGGCCTGCATGACGTCGCGATCCCAGCCACCGTAGATCCAGTCGGTGCCCTGGTGGTGCTGGTTGTTGAGCAGCGTCGCCGGCGCGGCCGTGTCGTCGGCCTTGCCGGTCAGCTGGAACCACTCGCACGGGTCGACAGTGACTCCGGCCGTGGTGACCGGCCAGGCACCCGGCGCGCAGTTGCCCGGGTACGCGCCACGCGGGTTGAAGTCGAGGATGTCCGAGCCGAGTACGTCTCGCTTGGCCGGATCCGATTCACCGACGCCACCGAAGGTGTGGTCGACGAAGCGGTCGTTGGTCCCTCGGGACTCGGCCTTGAAGACACCGCCCACCAGACAGTCCGCTGTGGCGGCGTCGAGGACCGGGTCACACCCCTTGCCGCCCCAGAGGACGTCCTCGCCGTCGTCGCCGAAGACCTGGTCGCCGCCGCTCTCGCCGTTGGCCAGGTCGTCGCCGAAGCCCGCATGAAGGTTGTCCGCACCCGGGCCGCCACGCAGGCGGTCGACGCCACCCTCGGTGATGCCGTCGTGCGGCATCTCCGCGGCCGTGGCCGCACCGATCCACTGATCGCCGTCGACGTCGTGCTCGAGGTCGATCCGCCGGTCGTACAGACCCCGCCGGAACCCGACGTAGGTCTCGGCCGGTGGTGAGTTCGTGGAGATGCTGAACTGCGCCGGTGCGTCGCCGGTGTCCAGGTACTGGTTCACCACGCCACCCCGGTCGCCGAGGATCGTGTCCTCGCCGGTCTCGCCGTTGACGGTGTCGTCGCCGAGTTCGCCGTACAGGTCGTCGTCGTCGGTTCCGCCGAGGATGGTGTCGTTGCCGTCCTGTCCCCAGATCCCGTCGTCGCCGGCCTCGCCGTACAGGGTGTCGTTGCCGAAGGCACCTGATACCTCACAGGTCGCCTGGGCGTCGGTGCAGAACCGGGTGCTCGGGTCACCGAGGTCCGGGTCGTGGGTCCGCGCCACCGTGGCTCCGGGCGGCGGAGCGCCGTTCGGATAGCGATCGGCGTAGATCCGCTCGGTCTGGCCTGTGATCGTTCGCACCAGTGAGCCGTTGTCGCCCAGTACGACGTCGTCCGCGCCATCGGCCTCGATCGTGTCACCAGTGTCCCGGAACCCCTTCGCCGAACTACCACCGATCAGGTCGTCTTGTCCGTCCGGAGCGGTCGCGCCTTCCAACAGCACTGCCGCACTCGCTGTCCCCGGCCATCCGGGATCAGCCAGCGGTGCCACCGTCGTGAACGGGGAGTCGCCCGCGAGCGAGAGGTCGCCACGCAGTATGTCGGCACCACCGTTGCCTTCGAGGTGGTCGGCCTGGGCACCACCGGAGACGAAGTCGCCACCGTCCTGTCCCCAGACCGTGTCGACCCCTTCACCGCCAGACAGCCGGTCGGCACCGAACCGGTCGGCCGGACCCGCGACCAACTTGTTCGCACCCAGGTCGTACAGATCGACGATCCGTGTCGCCATCGGCGTTCCGGCGACCTTCGTGCCCTGCCGGACGGTCGCCCGGGTCGGCGTCTGGCCGACCGCCGGCCTGCGGATCTGGCCGTTGTCACCGGTCACGATGTCGTCGCCCGGACCACCGAAGATCGCATCGGCCGTGTCCAGTTGGCCTACCCCAGCCGTCAACTGGGTCGAACTGCCACCGACCAGATCGTCGTCGGCCAGGTCGCCTTCGATCCAGTCACTCGCCTGGCCACCCTCGACGTAGTCGTCGTCGCCGTCACCCTTGGCGCGGTCCTCGCCGCCCTGGCCGTACAGCACGTCCTGCCCATCGCCGCCGAACATCTGATCGTTGCCGGCGACACCCGCGGCCGGAGTCAGGCCGAGGTCGAGCAGCGTGACCGTGTGTCCGGAGGCGAATCCGCGCTGTCGCGTCACCGGTGTCGTCGCCGCCGGGTCAGTGGTCAGCGCGAGGATCGCGTTGTCCCCGGTCATCAAGTCCGGCCCGGCATCGCCGAACAGCACATCGCCTGTGTCCGGCCGCCCGACTCCCGCAGCGGCCTGCTGGAACGACCCGCCTGCGATCGCGTCCTCTCCATCGTTGCCGTGGACAACATCGGCCGCGTTGTTGCCTTCCAGGTGGTCGTCGCCGCCGTTGCCGTTCACGAGATCAGGACCAAGACCGCCGTACGCCGTGTCGTTGCCGTCACCACCGTGGATCCGGTCACCCGTTCCGGCCGCCGGTGTCACACCGTCGAGATCGACGGGGACCGCCGGGGCATCGGCCGGGTCGGCCGGGTCGTCCACGGTGCCGTTGTCGCCGATCAAGCGGTCGTTGCCGGTGTCGCCGTACAGGTCGTCGTCACCGGTGTCGGTCCGGCCGGCCGCGCGGGTACCGCCGTACACCAGGTCGTCGCCGGCGCCGCCGGTTGCCCAGTCCTTGCCGTTGTTGCCCTCGACCACATCGGCCTCGGTGCCGCCGTACGCGACATCGTCGCCGGTGTTGCCGAAGACCTGGTCCAGCCCGGCATCGCCGTACAGGACATCGGTCTCGGTGCCGCCCCAGAGCCGGTCGGCGTCACCGCCGCCACGCAAGGTGTCCTTGCCCTGCTGGCCGCAGGCAAGGTCGTTGCCTCCAGCAAGCTCAGCCAGGTCGTTCGCGCCACCCGCCGAGACCGTGTCGATGCCGGCTCCACCGAGGATCCGGTCGTTGCCGTCACCGGTCCCTGCGCTGGTGCTCTCGCCCACCGAATCCGAGGTGACCGATGCGCCTGGCGCGCACAGCTCGTCGTCGATGCGCTTGTCGCCGAACATCTTGGCCGGGCCGTCACCACCGATCAGGTGGTCGTTACCCAGGCCACCGACCAGCGTCTTCGCGTTCGACGGCACGCCGGCCGGCAACGGCAGTTTGTTAACGGTCCTGGTGGCGCCGAAACCGTCGTCAGGTCCGTCGGTTCCACTCACCTCGGCGGGTTCGGCGACCACATAGTCGTCGCCCGGTCCGCCGTACACCTCGTCGGTGCCGTAGCCGCCGAGCAGGATGTCCCGCCGGCCGCCACCGATGAGCTTGGCGGTCTGGTCACCTTGTGAGTGGCTGGTGATGTTGTCGAAGCCCTGGCTGCCCCAGACCCGGTCGCTGCCGGTGCCTGTGTCGACGGTGTTCGTCGCCGGATCGGAACCGGTGGTGTCGGCCGGTCCGGGATCGTCCACACCGAACTCCGTCTGCGTGGCGGTGAAGATCCGGTCCCCATTCGAGCCACCGGTGATCCGGTCGTTGCCCTGGCCGCCGACGATCGTGTTCACGCCGGCCTTCCGGGCGCCGTCCGGCTGGTCGGCCGCGACACCGATCTTGTCGTTGCCGCCGTTGCCCACGGCCTTGTTGATCCCCAGACCGAGCCCGATCGTGTCGTCCCCGGCCGGGGCCACCTCGGCCTGCGTGGTCGGGTCGGCGGGCTGCTCCCAGTTGAAGACCGAGGTCAGGTCCGAGGTGCCGTTGCCGTCCTGGGCATTGTGTTTCACCTGACGGTTCTTCCGCGCTGTTCCCAGGGAGGAGTCTCCACCGACCAGGGCATCGCCATTGCCGACGGTGATGGTGTCGTTGCCGGATCCACCGGCGACCGTCGCCTTGGAGGCCGCGCCGCCGGTGTCCCCGGTGACGATGATGTCGTTGCCACCGCGACCGTCGACGTACGAGAGTCCGCGACCGGTGGTGATGACATCGTCCTTGGTGCCACCGATCACGACGGCGTCCTTGTCGTAGACCGCCGGTGTCTTGCCCGCGGCGTCGCCGCTCTCCTTCTTGCCGTCCCCGATGAAGGTGATGTTCATCGGTTTGGCGTAACCCTCCCCGTCGACCACCACGCGCTTCAGGCCCGGATCGAGGTACTCGCGCCGCTCGCCGAGCATCTCCACCGAGAAGCCGTCGAAGTCACCGTTGGCGCCGGTCAGGTCGTCGGGCTTCTGGGCGTAGTGCAGCGACACCACCTTGACGGTGTCTTTCTCGACCGCGGCGGCCTCGTTGCCCCAGGGTGCTCCGCGTTGGCCGTCCGTGCCGAACTGCCCGGCGAAGACGACCAAGGTGTCGCCGACCGTGCCGCCGAGTTTCGGCGGTGGCGGCTCACAGTCCGGTTTCACCGAGAAGTCGAGCAGCGTCACATCGGCCAGCGTGAAGCTGAACGAGACCGAGAAGATGCTCACCCCGATGGTGATGTAGACCCGCAGGAACAGCGACAAACGGCCGCTCATCGTGAACAAGCACATCGGGTTGTTCAGGGCGGCATGCAGGAACTCGCTGACCCGGAACTTGCCGTCGTCGTTCGGGTCGTTCCAGTAGAAGCCGATCGTGAGCCGCAGACCGCCCTCGATCCCGACCGTGATGATGACCGCGCTCACCGCTGCCCCGGCTGCGATCTCACCGGTCAGCTGGACGACCGGAATCGGCGTACCGGCGTCGTCGACGGTCTTGAAGAACAGGCCGTCCATGACGTCGACCGCCTCGACCGGGGCGCCGTTCTGGGCCGCCTCGACCGCCTTGCGGATGCCGTAGGTGTCCAGGCCGGCGACGATCCGCAGGCTGACACTTGCCGAGCCCGCCAGCGTCACGAAGACCGGCGGTGGCGCGTAGACCGGCCCGAAGGCCTGCCGCCAGCTGAAGCCGAGTGTCAGCGGGCCGGAGTCGAACTCGACCAGCGTGACGTCGCCACCCATCAGCAGGTTGAACGCCTTCGCCGGCTGCTCGAGGATCGGGAAGGTGAAGCCGGACTTCTCGGCATCGCCCTTGTCCGGAGCCAGCCCGGTGCCACCGAAGATCGGCTTGCCGGCCGCGGCCGGGTTCTCGTTCTTGCCGTTCAGGGCGCTCTTCACCTCGGTGCCGGACTTGGCGTTCACCGTCTTGTACATCTTGTCCGCGGTG
Source organism: Kribbella antibiotica (assembly GCF_004349055.1). GTDB lineage: Bacteria > Actinomycetota > Actinomycetes > Propionibacteriales > Kribbellaceae > Kribbella > Kribbella antibiotica. The sequence goes on along the minus strand of NZ_SMKX01000117.1, from coordinate 7,397 downwards.
GTCGGCGAGTTACTGGTGTCGAGTGCCTTGTCACCGGCGATCTCGAAGTCGCCCAGCGGCACGTAACAGTCGTTGTCCGCGTCCGGACTGCAACTCGGCAGCCGGTTGATGAACTCGATCACCGACTTGATCGTGTCGACGAAGTCGAGTTTCGGGCCACCGGCCAAGGTGCTGAACGACTTGGCCAGCGTCATCAAGGTGACGTCGCCGCCACCGGCCATCCGGCTCAGGTCGGACAGCACCGGGATCGGCGCGTACAAGGTGTCCATGACCGGCTGGAGCGGCCCGGTGACGCGCTTCATCTCCTTGACCACGTCACCGAGCAGACCCTCGAAGAAGCTGCCGGCACTGATCCCGACGTCCTTGAAGGCGATGTACGGCGCCCCGGAGTCCTGCGGGGCCTTGTTGTCGAACGCCCACTGCAGCTGGAAGTTCGCGCGGACGCCGGGGAAGGCAGAGTCCACCTGGGCCGCGACGATCCAGTCGATCGTGAACGCACCGGCCAGCGACACCCCGAACAGCTCACCGCCCTTGCCCAGGTCGGCGAACTTGATCTTCGCGGTCTCGTTCGGCGTACAAGCGGCCTCGTCGCCCTTGAAGCAGCTGCTCTCCCCCGGCGCCTTCAGGTCGATCTGGAACGCGCCGGCGAACAGCGGCTTGGTGGCGTCGTGCCCGGCACCGGTGGCCTTGTCGACGTTGATCTTGATGAAGGCCAGCTCGGCGACCATCGTGTCCGGCAGGTCGAAGGCGAGACCGACCTGCAGCTCGGGCAGGGCCTTGTTGTCCGGACCCCAGCCGTCGTGAGTGTTGACGAAGAAGCCGTCGGCCTTGGTCAGCCCCAGCTTGAAGTGCAACGCGAACCCGGCGTCGACAGTGATGCCGTCGGTGCCCTCCTTGCCCTGCCGCAGCGCCAGACCGGGGATCCCGATGTCGAGTGGCAAGGTGGTGTGGAAGCAGGGCTTCGGTGCACCGCTGTTCTCGCAGCCCTTGGCCGAGCTCACCTTGCCGCGCTGGGCGGTGAACTCGAGGAAGACCCCTGCGATGTCGTTGATTCCGCAGAGCTCGAGATCGGGCTCCTGCGTCGCTGCGGTGTAGTCGGCTGCGGTGTCAGCACCCTTGTCGTCGTAGGCCAGCGCGTTGCCGACCTTCTTCACGAGCTTGTACGCCGAGTCGCCGGGTGCCTTGCGAAGCACCTTGTAACCCGTTGCATTCGGCACCGATGTCCAGGTCACGTGGTTGAAGTGGGTCGCGTCCAGCGTGGCCGCGCCCTTGACCGTCTGACCGGGATCACTGGGCACGGTGTCATCGTTCGGACCGTCCCCCGCGCCTTGGTACGCAACCACCTTGTATTCGTACGTCGACGTACCGGCGTCTGCGGGATTCGCCGCAACCGTCGGAGCGGCGGCCTTGGCCAGGGTGGCTGTGCAGTCGAATCCGACGGTGACTTCGGTGGCCGCGATCTGCACCTCGGCCAGCGCGGCGGCGAGCTTCGTGTTGATGAAGTCCTTGAACTCCTTGGAGTTCGCCGGCCGGCCACCGCCCGGCAGCTCGTTCCAGATCGAGCTGCGCAGCTTGGTCCGCAGATCGCCGATGAAGTCGGCGCCCTGCTGCAGGTCCTCGCCGATCAGCGGCAGCTTGCCCTGGAAGCTCGCCGTCCGGAAGGCCTGCTCGACCGCGGCCAGATATCCCTCCAGCCCGTCGCCGAAGTTCTTGAAGTCGAGCAATGCGTCTGCCAGCCGCTGACCGAGATCGGCCGGCAGCTCGAGCTCCTTCTTGGCCGCGTCGGGCGCCGGCAGATTGTCGTCGAGATCGAGCAGATCGGCCGGGTTGGTCGAGTCGGGGACCCGCAGCGCTATCTGACCGATCGGCACCCAACCGTTGGGCGCACCGGAGTTGTTCAGGTAGATCGGCAGGCTGCCGCAGACCATCAGCGGCGTATCGAGCGTCTCACCGCAGCTGACCGTTCCGTTGGTGGCGTTGAAGTTCACGCCGACCGCACCGATGAAGTCGCTGAACGAGACCGGAGTGTCCGCCGCTGCGCCGGTCTTGGCGAGCGCGATACTCAGGTCCGCCTTCGCCTGGGCCTTCTCCGAGTCGGGTGCACCTGCGGTCGGGTTGCCCAGCGAGATACTCAGCGGACCGACGACACCCTGGACAGTCCCATTCGTCAGCTGGGCCTTGGCGCCGACACTGATCGACGAGTCCTCCAGCACCTTGAGCGCCGTACCGTCGGCTGGGCCCGCGCCGGCCGCCAGCGGGATCACCAGGCCGACCTTGACTCGGCCGTCCACCTGGACCTGGGCCAGGCCACTGGCCTGCGCGGCGGCGAAGGTCTGATCGCCGCCATTGAGGTTGCCCAGGGCAAGTTTGATCGGGGAGGCCGCGCGGTAGGCACGCTTCCAGTCGACGTCGAGCACCAGGTTCGGCTTGCCGTCCTTCTCCAGGTAGCGGAACTTCACGCTATCGGTGCCGAGGCCCTTGTTCAGCAGCGCCACCGCGTCCTGAATGTTGTCCGGCGTGTTGGCCAGCAACTGGTCGGTGACGTCATCGAGCGCCGAACGCATCATGTACGGCGTACCGGTGGCGGGCGCCGACTCCCAGGGCTTGGTCAACGTCAGGGTCTTGCCGTCCGGCGAGACCGCCTGCACGATGCCGACCTGGGTACCGACCACGATCGACCGGCCGATCAGCGCGGTGGTGAACTTGTTGCCGTCGGCCCGGGTGTTGTCGACGACCGTGCTCGCGCCGTAGGAGACACCGGGGCCGGCGTTGGACTCGTCACTGACCAGCAGGTCACGCAACGACTTGCCCAGCGCGGGAATGTCCTTGTCGAAGACACCGCCACCAGCTGACGGGTTCGACTCGGCAAGCTGCTTCGACAAGGTCTGCAGCGTCTTGATCAGCGCGGTGAACAGCGCCTTCGGATCGGCCGCGTCGTAGTCCAGCTGGAAGATCTCAGACAGGTCGGAGGTATCCAGTGCGACGGAGGTCGGGTCGGTCAGATCGCCCCACTTCGCGGTGAGCTTCGTACTCGCGCCCGCCGGCAGGAACTGTTCGGCATCAGGGACGGCCACCGACAGATCGCCGTACGCGCGGATGTTCGCGTCGACGTCGACCAGGTTCTGCGGGGCGTCGACGAGTTGCTTGAACAACTCGGACAGCCGTAGATCGTGCTGCGCATCGCCCTGCTGCCTGAGACCGACGGTCAGCATGTGACCGGACGGCGTACCGGCCGGGCAGGTGTCGCCCAGCGTGGAGTTGCAGACCTTCAGCGTGCCGGTCAGGTGCACCTTGAAGAAGCCCGCGTTCGCGGTCAGGTCGACGGCCGAGTCGATCGGGAAGTCGGCCGAGAACAAGGGGCCACCGGTCCTGATCAGCACCCGGTCGGTGTTCAGCGGCAGCGCCGGTACGACGATGTCGAGCGGCCCGTTGTGCTGGGTGAACGGGCAAGCCTGGGTGCTGCCGAGGAAACCGTTGCAGGCGGCACCGGTCTTCGGGTCCTGCAGGTCCAGAACCAGCGTGACCGAGGCCGTGAACGACGGCGTCACCTTCGCGAAGGTCTGGTCCGCGTTGGCGTTCACGATGCCGTGGCCACCAGAGTCGATCTTGTTGGCGAACGTCACCGCACCGACGTGCGGCTCCGCGCCCGCGATCACGTACGGCGAGTTGGCGGGCGGCTGACCGCCGGCCCAGTCGGCCTTGAGCGTGATGGTGCTCGCGTCGTTGCTCGCCACCTCACCGGCCGACGTCCCCGCGACCACGCGGCGCCCGAGCCACTGGTTCGGTGCCCAGCCTGCACCGGCCACGGTCAGCGTCTTGGCGCCGTACGCCGCGGTCTTGCCGGAGGCCTCGATGCTGATCGGGTCGAGTTCGACCGGATCAGCCGGCGCGGTCTTCGTCATTCCCAGCGTGAGTGCGAGTTTGCTGGTCGCGACATCCCAGGCCAGGTTGCTCAGTGAGATGTCCGAAGCGTCGTCCAGCTTCTTCAGCAGGTCCTGCAGCGACGTGAAGGTCGGCTTGCCTGCTTGGGCCGGATCCTGGCCTGCGTAGTTCGGGTCGGTCGGGCCGGGCACGGTGTTCTTGGCCAGGAAGTCCTTCAGGACCGCGTTGATCTGGATCGCGTCGGCCAACGTGCCCTTCATGAACGGCAGGTCGAGGTCGCCGGTGGTCGGCAGCGGGCCGCCTTGGTCCGGGTCGAACTTGGCCTTCTGGATCGCGGTCAAGGTGGCGACGACCTGGGCCAGGCCCTCGGCCAGGTCCTGCAGACTCATGTTCTGGAACCGCCCGACGGTGGCGGCGAGGTCGGGTGCGCTGACAACCGGCGTACCGGTGCCGATGTCGTTCCAGTCGACCTGCACCGTCGTACTGATATCGCTCGGGAGCGCCGCCGGGATTCCGGCAGCGGCCGCACCCAGCTGGAAGGTTGCGTGCACCGAACCTCGTGACCCGGCGTCGGAGGCGTCGATCGGCTGGGACCCCTGCGGGTCGAGGCCGACGGTGAGGAGCCCGTCGAGCGAACCGGCCTGGGCCAGCTCGCCGTTGCCGCTGAAGAACAGCTTGCCGTCGTTGTCCGGGTCGCTGACCGTCCCGACGAGGTGGGCGTCGACGTCGAGCGCGGAACCGGTGAGGGAGACGCCCAGAATGCCGATCGCGGCCTTCGCGGACGCGTTGTCGATCGTCGCGTGTGCATCGACATCCAGGCGGGGCGAGTCACCGCTGCGCACCAGGTAGACCTTGTCGTCGCCCGTTCCGGTCCACACCACGCTGATCGCGAGCCGCGACTTCAACGCGATGCTCACACCGTCCGAGACCGACAGCTCCACCTTCGGCGACGCGCTGCTGAGGCGCAGGTCCTGGCCGGTGGCGGTCTTGTCGACGGTGGCAACGATGTCCAGCTTCTTGCCGGTGCCGAGGTCGCTGACCGTGGTTTTCAGATGCCCGGCCCGGCCGCCGTCGATGGTGATGTCCTTGTCCACCGACAGATCGCCGAAGTCCGTTGCCGACTGCAACTCGTCCGTGATCGCCTTGCCGAACAAGTCGTTCAGCCCGAGCAGCCCACCCGGACTCGCTCCGATCAGCGGCAGCGGTTCCTTCAGCTTGTCGACAGCCGCCAGCCCGGAGGTCCACGCCGCCAGACTGTCCGGCGACCCACCGACCCCGAGCATTTTCAGCAGGTCGTCGACACCGTCGTCAGCCGCACGAGCGGGCTGAGCGGTGTAGACCAGCATCCCGGCCAGCAGACCGAGCGCAACCCCAGCCGACAACAACTTCGACGAAGCAAGACGCAACAGACCCATCAGAGCCCACCCCCGCGGCCCAGGGCCCGCGCTCCCCCCTCGGTCGCGCGTTGGGCGACCCCCCGCCGCTGCCCTGAAAGTAGGCCCACGCACAGTGACCACGCAATACCTCACGTGAACTTGAACAACCGTTCACCTCTGCCCGACCGGCGGCCTACACCTTCGGGCACCCGATCCTGCCCCCGTCGACGCCAGGCCCGCGCTTGCTACCTGACAGCCCCGGAGCCGGTCACGGTGGATGGAGAGCCACGGCAGCCTCGGCGTCCCGCCGGCGGCTACGCCGACCGAAGGATTTCCCTGAGTTTCCCGATTTTTCCGCCTGATCGCTTCCAGATCAGGGATTTGGCTCGGATTATTCCGGTCAACCGGCCGCCCGCCCGAAGCGGCCCGATCCGGAGGAGCGCACCCCCATGCGATCTCTCATCCCCCGTCCCCGTGCGCTGGCCGTTGTCCTGACCGGCGCGGCACTCGTCTTCAGCCCGGTCGCCGGTGGCCAGGCGACAGCCAAGGCACCGGCCAGTCCGGTGAACGACTGCTTCGTTCCGCCGGCCGGCGCGTCCGCCAAGGGTGGCCACGGTCCTGACACCCGCGACATCAGCCTGGCCGAGCAGAAGAGCATCGAGGCACAGACAGCACAGTTGCTCAAGGCAAAGGCCTCGCGCGGTATCGCCGTACCGAAAGGTGCCTTGGCCGCCGCGAGCGTCCCGGTCTACGTCAACGTGATGCGCGATGCCGCCGGCAACGGTGACGTCACCGACACGCAAATCTCCCAGCAGATCGCCGTACTGAACAAGACATTCGGCGGGCAGGAGTCATCGGCGGCAGCGAACACCGGCTTCACCTTCACACTGGCCGGCACCTTCCGCTACAGCAACAACAACTGGCACAAGGACAAGCAGAGCAGCACCTACCGCAAGCAGACCCGCAAGGGTGGCAAGAACGCGCTGAACATCTGGCTGGTCGACTTCGCCTACCTGGGCATCGCGACGTTCCCCTGGGACTACGCCCGCAACCCCGGCATCGACGGCATCCGCGTGCAGTACACCTCACTGCCCGGCGGTACGGCGACCAACTACAACCTCGGCGAGACCGCCACCCACGAAGCCGGGCACTGGTTCGGGCTCTACCACACGTTCCAGGGCGGTTGCACGAGCACGAACGACGAGGTCTCGGACACCCCGGCGCAAAGCAGCTCGACCAACGGATGCCCCACCGGCCGCGACTCCTGCTCACTGCCGGGACTGGACCCGATCCACAACTACATGGATTACTCCTACGACTCTTGCTACACCCAATTCACCCCCGGGCAGAGCACCCGGATCAGCAACATGTGGACGGCTTACCGCGCCTGAGTACTCGCTCACAGCAGCCGCTCCGGTCATCACGGAGCGGCTGCTCGCATATACGGACAGTGAGAATCGCCGGATTTCGACGCCTGAATCGTTACTCTCAGTTGTTGTCTATGGCAACGAAGCGCGCATACTGCTACTGAGAGTTCCGGATTGCTGATCGAGCCGAAGCGAGGCCCAGCATGGTCGCACTGTCAGATAGCCGATCTCGGCTGGGCAGCCTCGTCGCTGCTGCCGGGACATTGTCGCTACTGGGCGGCACTGTCGCTCTGGTTGCGCCCGCGGCCGCGTCAGTCGCTCCGCCACTCGTTGCCGTAGGCCCCCAAGCGCCGGGGAACAACGGCACCATCAAGATCGAAGGCGTCGACGTCCAGACCGGGCCGCCGAACAACAATCCGCACCAGGGCTGCACCTTCGTGGTCGAGTTCTACAACTACGACGAAGGCAACCTGTCCGCGACCGTCAACTTCGCGGATCAGGCACCGACCGCCAACGCCGGTCTGCAGGTGCAGTCCGGTGACCTGACGCCGTTCATCGGCGGCGATCCGGCCGGCGGCGGCAACGACCTCGATGCCAAGGTGACCTACACCCTGTCGTTCACCGGCCAGCCGCATCCGCAGCAGGGCTACCACGTGAAGATCACCATCCACGCTCAGGGTTCGATCGGCGCGGACACCAAGCACAAGGTCTTCTGGGTCAAGGGCTGCAACCCTCCCACCACCCCACCGACTACACCGCCGACTACGCCGCC